>NZ_JALEGS010000013.1 GCF_022763345.1 Phaeodactylibacter sp. | reverse complement strand
CTAATCTATGAAATTTTCAAAGAACTTGCTCAGATGCTAAACATAGCATCTGACATTGAGTAGGTTTGCTATGGCAAACCACTTAATCGTCAGTATATGAACCTGATGACGATTGATACCCGGCTCGTTAAGATTAGCCGTGAAAAACCAAAAAGCCAGTGAAACCGCATCCACTGGCTTTTTTTTGAATTGAAGTCATCGAGAGAACAGGGCTTGCAAAATGGCAAAACCTACATATAGCCCTGATCAATTTCCCGGGTCCGCACTATTGTTGACATCCCCCGATTTTATGCCTATAAAGTCGAAATCCGGAATATTCCCGGTAATGTTACTGATCATGAAAACGCCGGGCAGAGGGGCTGCCATCGGATCATTGGGGCCGCTCAATGGCCAGGCGGCGGGTACAAAACGCCAAATATCCACAGCATCATAGTCTATGTTGATACCAAGGATAGCTTTTCGAATCGCAATTTGATCCAATACGGAGATAGACTGGGAATTGTTGACATCAGCGGCAATTTCCTTGTAGGGGCTATCGAGGCTGAGCAAGCCCAGGTTGTGCTGCCCAATACGGATAAGGTCTAGATTGGAAATCCCTTCCTGAATATCATCGTCCTTGGAGGCATGCAGGCCAACTACGCTGCCAGTAGGGACATCAAAAAAAGTATACAACCCATCGGCACCTGTGGTAACGGTATCATTGACCGGGCCCGAGAGGTAAACGGTGGTGTTGGCAACCGGAATGCCATCTTCGTTTGTAACGATCCCGCCGATACTTACCATAGCTGGGGGCGCGGCATCAAGCCCGCCGAGGGTATCGGCATTGGTTCCGGCAGGGTCCAGCCAGTCCATTAGACGGGAATCGGGCGCATTGCCCTCATCCCAGGAAAGCGTGAAACGACCGTAGAAGGCATTCGTGTCATCACAGCCATTAAATCCACCGTGTAATTGCCCTCTGATCTTGCCAGTGCCATCAAACAAACCACTTCCTGAAGAGCCCAGCTCAAAGGTACCCAGGCTAAAGTCCACATTAAAATGATGGTTGGGGGGAGTAGCGCCTGCCTGCCAGTTGATGCTGCTGGGGTGTATCTGTGCCTGATCGTAAGCAGAAACTTTTTTGATATCTCCACTTGGGTGGTGAAACATGACACCTGCATCCGGCGCGTTAGGCCTGCGGTCCCAGCCTGCGAAGTAAGCTTCAAAACCCGGAGGAATGGCGTTGTTGAGTTCAAACAAAACGAAGTCGCTTTCCCTGCGGCTCGCCCGGCGCTGACAACCCATTAGAGATTGGAAGGCAGGTTCTGTAGCCGGGTTGCCACAGTTTTCACCCTCATAATTGAAGTCGAATCGCCACAGGTCATAGAGGGGGGTATAGCCTTCATCACAATGATAGGCACTTAGGATATAAGGTGTTTCGTCTTCTGCGGTATTGTTGATCAGGGTGCCGCTGCAATAACCGGTGCCTTCTTCCAGTACCATCACAATCCGGCAAACGCTGCGCTGAATATCCCGGAAGCCGTCCCCGGCATCACAATTGGCATTGGGGTGACAGGCCAGACTTGTCCCAAAACCAAAATTGAGCACGCTACGGTTCGGGCTTTCGCGGTAGCCGTAGTCTACGCGGCGGATGTGAAGGCGGCCTTGCTGACGGGCATGAGCGGGCTCCCGGTAAGTAAGTTGGGCTGTGGCCCCTTTGGTGAAGCCGGAGAAAAATTGCCCGCCGGGCTGATTGTCCTGAAAAGTATAGATGGCTTTTTGCGTTTCTTCCGGGCTTGATAGCTCAAGGGTACTGCCAGGTGGCAGGTAAAAGGAATCGTAGATCAAACCAAGCCCTAAGGCGCCAGGTACGTGAACGGTGCAGGTCCAGGTAGCGCTGCCATCGGAATGGATTTTCCAGGTTCCGGCAATATTGAGCCCAATATCAGCAGTTAGGGGAGCGGCAACCCGGCTGTGCAGCCCTTTAGACTCATCTTCGCGGATCAATTGCTCTACGTTCGGCGGCGAGAGCTGAACCGTGGCGTTGGTTGTTGGGCCGGATTGAGCATCCGTACTGAACCATTGCAACAGGCATAAGCTCAGAGCGGGGAGTAAAAGCTTAAGTTTCATAGGATTATGTTCTTTGTCTTCTTCGTTTACCGCCAGGTTGTTACCACAGCGATAAGATTCAAAAGTACAAAGAAGTTATGGGAAGACCATACGAAATTTTGGATTGCGGTTGGCGTGGGCTACAGACTGTTGATATATTCAATGATGGTCCGTACCTGCGCTTCGGCAAAACGGTCCACAATTTCAGGGTCCATGAGGAGTTGGGCATCCTGAAAATTATCAAAAAACAGGTGTTCAATTAAGACCGCGGGCATTACCGTCCGGGTCAGGACATAGAACCGGGCTTCCTTGTCGTAATCTCCATCAGACCGGTCCGTGCGCATCGTGATGCGGTCCCCCAGTAGGTCTCGGACATGCCCCCAGTGGGTATCAGCAATACGGTCAGAAGCGGTGATGCCGGGGGAGGTGTAAATTTCATACCCCCGTGCGCCAACCCCGGATGCATTGGCATGGGTAGACAGGAAAATGCCCCGCCGGTAATTTCGGTAGTACCAGTTGGCCTGATCAACACGGTACTGTAGGGGGAAGTCTACATATTCGTGGTAAACAGGCAGATAACGAATGCCCAGTACATCAAGTTTCTGAATGACCCGGGCGACCAAAGTCCGGTTCCATACCCCTTCATAAAACCAGGAGCCGTTGTGAAACTGGCCCTGCTGATGCTGAAACTGTTTGCCCGGTGCTGTGGTGTATTGCCCTGAGGGTGTCACACCCCCGTGCCCCGCATCAAGGAATACACAAAAATTGTCATTCATGGTTGCGTCTGTTTGGCGTAATATAAGAACTTACCGTATATGAAGGCGCGAAAATGAACATAAAGGCGTTATACGTTAGTAGTTAAGGTAACGTTGCGGACGTTGTTTTTAGCTTGTCCAGGCGCAGAGTTCGTGTTTTTTTCCTTTTTTTGCGCTTGGAAACATGGCAAATCTCGAATAACTCAAATATACAAGCTATGAAAAAGCTATTCTTTCTGTTGCTGACTGGTACTGTGCTTTTAGGATTAGGCTGTGAGCGGCAGCAGTTTGGACGAGTACCGGAGGAAGACCGTTCGGACGAGGACGAAATTACGATTGTGGATTACCTGGAGGCCAATAACCTTATGGAAGATGCCGAGCGGCATGAGCTTGGCGTTTACTACATTATTGAAGAGGAAGGTGAGGGGAGTTCATTTCCAAGGATTAATTCCCAGATATTGGTGCATTACAAGGGTAGTTTGCTTGATGGAACGGTGTTCGATGAAACGGAGGATGGGGATGCTGAATTATTTGATCTTTCAAGAACGATTGATGGCTGGCGTATTGCGATCCCGCTGATCAAGAGGGGAGGAAAGATTAAGTTTTTTGTGCCCTCTAATTTAGCTTATGGCATTAACGATGGCAGGAGCCGACCCGTCGCACAGGGCATACCCGAATACGCTATACTTGTATTTGAGGTGGAGCTGGTTAACTTTCTATAAGCAAGGTTGAAATTCATGAGGTTTTAACCATAGAAGCTTTGGCTACCGGTACAAACCTCATGAATTTAATCAAAATTGATCAGTCCGTGAAAGCTTTATGTACGGCCAGGGGACGGTCTGTGGCCAGAATATCAGCTCCTGCTTTGAAGAGTTGGTGGTAAACCCGGTCTCCTTTTGCAGTAGCGCTTTGGTCAAGGTTGCCGATGGTTCCGACAATCACTGTGATACCGGCATCTTTGAGCTGCCGGTAAAAGGAGGCTGGGCGCTCCGTAAGGCCGGTAAAAGCCATAAGGTTTTTATGATTAAAAGGGCCATCCGTATAGCGCTTAAGCTCCAGCTCATTGCGGATATTAACGGAGATTCTGATTCGGGGGTCTTCCAGATAAGCCCGAAGCGCATCCTCATAATTATAAGTGATGACGGAGGCGTAATCAATGGCGCCCATATTTCGCACTGTTTCCACCACTTTTTCAATAGGCACACCACGTTTCACATCAAGTGTAAGCTGATGCCCTCTGCCTGCCCAATGCAGGACCTCCTCCAGGCTGGGCGGGTGGTAACGGGTAACGGTGCCATAGTCGTCTTTTAGGAAAAGGTGGTGTATTTCTGACCAAAGCGTCTCCTGTGCCGGTCCACAGCCGGTCGTCGTCCGGTTCAGTGTATTGTCGTGGAGCAGGAAGAGTATACTGTCGACGGACATATTCACATCACACTCGACAATCACCGGTGCTTGTTTGGTAATGAACTGGAACGTCTCCAATGCATTTTCCGGGTAGCCGGCAATAAAGCGCCCACCTCTGTGCGCACTGATCAGAGGCCTGGTTAATGATTTATTAACTGAAGAAACAGGAGTGGAAGGAATACGCTGCTCGTAAGCAACAGAAGATAGGTCGAACGAGGGGTTCGACATTTTTTGCCCCCAAAGGGCAGGTGCGAGCAATAGAAAGCCCGCACAGATTAAAAGTGTTCGCATGAGTTTGGGTTAGGTTTTTGTGCATTTGTTAAGCTATTAACGGGCTTGTTTAGGGTTTTGTTTCAAAGCATTAAACAAAAAAAGCCAGTAGCTCGAATTTTCGAACTACTGGCTTAGGTTGCCAACTAGAAAGCTATATCTAGAACCTTCAGAGGTTTATAGATACTTTTTAGTTGAAAATGTAGCGCAGGCCGACTTGCATCTGCCAGCGGGAAGAACGCAGGCCGCTGTCATCCAGGTTGCCTTCCCAAGGGTCCTCACCTTGGATAAGATCAGGATTGATCGTATACTCAGGAGTGGTAGTGGTACCCGGAGGGAAGCCAAGGTTGTTGTTAAGCTGAACAACGCTGTAGGCATCGAAACCAGGCGTAAAGCGGACAATACCCCATTCCGGATTCAGCATGTTAGTGAAGTTAAAGATATCCACTGACAGCTGAAGGGTGTTGCGCTTGCCACTTGGTAATTCTACGTAGAAGTCCTGTAGGAAACGCAAGTCCATAGTGAATTCAAAAGGCATTACACCAGTGTTACGCTCTACATAGTCGCCACGGAAATCATTCAACCCGTCGTTGTCTGAAATGTAGGCATCCAACAGTTCCCACTGCTGCTGAGCTGTGTAGGTTACACCATCAACTTCCAGATCAACCAAAGGAATTTGATCGATAGATTCCGGAACGAAGAACAACTCGTTGTTGTTGAAGCCACCATCATCCACAAAACGGAAGTTGGCAGAGTTGATTACGTAAGAGAAGTAGCCACCAGTCTGGCCATTTAGGTTAACAGACAGCTTGGACTTTCCACCGAAGCCACCTACGATTGGGTAGTCCAGCTCATAGGCAAACTGACCGATTACACGGTGACCAGGCGCAAAGATAGAGCGCTGAGCATCAATGATCGTGTTACGGCCCTGTGGGTTATAGTAACCACGCCACTGAGAGCTGTTCTGAGAAGAAGTGCCATCAAATGCGGAGAAGGCATCACCGTAAGAGTAAGAAAGCATACCGCTAAAGCCTCTGTCGAAAGGCTTGGCAAGGCTGGCTACGAAGTTGTAGCTGTAGCCTTCGTCCGTATTGCTAGCAAGGTAGATACCAGTGTAAGTAGGATCCACTACATCGTCTCCGAAACCAGCAGAAACACCGCTGAACAGAGGACGGTTGTCCGGGCCAGCACCAGTAAGGCTACGGTTAGAAGGCTTGAGCTGGAAGTTCTGGTAACGTACGTAGTTGATATTCTGGGAGAAGATACCTTCAAGCGTACCAACAAGGCCCCAAGGCAGTTTCTGGTCAACTGCGAGGTTGATCTTCATAATCTGTGGCAGCTTAAAGTCTTCTGCAAAGAGGTCAATTTGTCCGGAAGGATCTGGATCGTTCGTATCCACCTGCAGGATTGGAGTACCATCGTCTTCGAAGCCAACAGGCTGGCGCTGAATATCAGGGATAAAGTCAACATTATTGCGCTCAACACCACCGATGTTCAGACCGTAGTTGTTGAATGCACCACCTGGCCATACCAGAGGAATACGGGAAGTAAAGATACCGATACCACCACGTACTTGCGTTTCATTTTTGCCAGTTGGGTCCCAGTTGAAGCTAAAGCGAGGAGCGAATGCCAGCTGCGTACCAATGAAGGAACCAGTGCGGGCGCCACGCAGGTCGTAACCCTGAGCTTCAATCAAAGGAATGGTTTCGTTGTTGAACTGCGAGTTCAATGGAATATCAGTTGGCCAGATTGGGACATCTACACGAAGACCACCTGTAAACTTCAGGCGGCTGTTTACCTGATATTCATCTTGCAGATAGAAACCAAGCAGCATTTGCTCGAAAGCAGCGATTGCATCAGATTCATCACCTGCAACATTATCTACCTGAGAGAAAGAACGAGAAAACTCCGTAGCAGGCATACCTGCAAGGAACTGATCAACACCGGTCATGTCGTCATTATCGAGCCACTCATAGTAGCCGTAGTTCTCACGAATGAACAGGTTGGCTGCATTGAAGTATTCGAAGTTAACACCGAAGAGGGCAGAGTGCTTGCCTTTGTAGTAAGTAAGGTCGTTGTTGATGGTGATCACATCCTGATCCAGGCGGTTTGCAGTAGAGAAACGCTCTGCACCCAGGTTGATGCCACCAAATCCGTCTTCAAGGAAAACAGAAGGGAACTGCTCGCCGAAAGGATCCCGGTCATCGCGAACGATGGTTGCGCCTACCGTCACCTTGTTTGCCCAGCTGTTGTTGAACACAGAGTTCAATTCAAGGGCAGAAGAGTTAACGGTGGAGAGGAAGTACTCTGAACCATTGATAAAGCCGATGGAGTTAGTGGCGGAGCG
Organism: Phaeodactylibacter sp.; assembly: GCF_022763345.1. GTDB lineage: Bacteria > Bacteroidota > Bacteroidia > Chitinophagales > Saprospiraceae > Phaeodactylibacter. The sequence continues at coordinate 59,135 of NZ_JALEGS010000013.1, read as the reverse complement.
GCGTGCCTCCAGGTTCTCAGCAGTACGGTAAGAGTGGCGGAAGCTCAGTTTGTGCTTCTGATTGATGTTCCAGTCCAGTTTACCAAGGATGAAATCACCATTCAGGAATGCAGTGTTGTCAGCGTAAGAGCCAACGTCATAGCCATAGCTTTCCTGGAAACGAGCTGCCAGGTTATCAATACCTTGTGCTGTAAGGTCTCCATTGTAAGAATCTACGTTGAAAGGCTGCGGCGTCTCATCGCGCTGCAATTCAGCGTTCACGAAGAAGAAGAGCTTGTTCTTCACGATTGGTCCACCGAGGCGGAAACCGTAGGTCTGAGCCGAGAAGTTGGCCAGCTCACCGCGGTCCTCACCACCAGGCATATCACCTGCCAGTGATTCGTTACGCATGAAGTAGTAAGCAGAACCTTCTAATTCGTTTGTTCCAGAACGAGTCACAGCGTTGATCGCACCACCAGCAAAACCAGACTGACGAATATCAAAAGGCGCTACTGCGATTGTAAACTGCTCGATCGCATCAAGAGAAATAGGAGAGATACCTGTTTGGCCACCATTTGTACCAGAGCCTGCCAAACCGAATGCATCGTTGTTTACCGCACCATCAAAGTAAATAGTGTTGAATCGGTTATTTTGGCCAGCAAGTGAGATAGAGAAACCATCACCACCTTCGTCAATGCTTGCCAATGGGTTAAGACGGGCAAAGTCAGCGATAGAACGGGAAATCGTTGGTACATCGTTGATCAGGCGCTCATCTACTACCGTTCTCTGACCATCTGCATTACCGTCGAAGATATCGTTGCGGTTGGCGACCACTTCGATGCCGTCGATCTCATAAGCCGTTTCCTGTAGTACAGCATTAAACTGGAAAGTCTGACCAAGAGACAGGTAGACGTTTTCCTTAACCAATTCCTGATAACCCGTATAGGTTATTTTGATCAGGTAAGGGCCACCTACACGCATACTGGGAATACGGTACAGACCATTTACATTGGTTGCCGCACCGTAAGTGGTTCCGGAGGGCTGGTGCACCGCAAGAATATTTGCGCCGATCAGCGACTCGCCGGATGGGTCTGTCACCTGGCCCTGAAGGCCGGATGTCGTTACACCCTGTGCCATAGAAGCAGTGCTGAAGACCAGCACCAGCGCTAAAGCGCCAAGGGCTCGCATAAGGTTTGTAAAGCTCATAAAACTAGCGTTTTTGATGATTGATAAGGAGTTATTTCCTAAAATCGCCGCTAATTTAAGCACCTTATGTTAAGGGCGTGTTAATTTTTGTCGGCAAACTGGCTCAAAAACAGATAGGTAAACTTGTGGTTTAGAATATTTTTTTAATAATAGCAGGCTTTGCGCAGTATTTCTTGAATTCAGCCCCGGACAGTACAATTTTATACCGAAACATTTCAAACAGACTTAACGCAAAGTTTTTTATCACCTTACGGCCATTTGCCTCCTTTTCTCCTATTTTTGCTCTGCACTCAGTCAAAACTAAAATTCCGATTTATGAAAAGAATGATAACACTTTCCCTGCTGCTCACCGTCCTTTCCTGGTGTGTGCAGGCCCAACAAAACTTTGCCGTTGATGTGCAAAGCAACTTTTACAGCCCCGAAAACCTGACCATCAGCGTAGGGGATACCGTTACCTGGACTAACCTCAACGGTTTCCATAACGTAAACGGTGATCAATCCGTCTACCCGGACAACCCGGAAAGCTTTAGTAACGGCAACGCCAGCTCCAGCGCCTGGACTTACCAATATGTCTTTACCATCCCCGGGACTTACACCTATCAATGTGACCCGCATGCGGGGCTGGGCATGGTGGGTACGGTCACGGTGGAAAACGCACCTGCTGGCAACCCCGCACTTATCCTGACCGCAGTATACGATGGCCCGCTGCCTGGTGGCCTGCCGAAAGGCATTGAGGTCTACGCCACTGCAGATATTGCCGACCTGAGTGCCTATGGTGTCGGTTCTGCCAATAACGGTGGTGGCTCGGATGGGGAAGAGTATACCTTCCCGTCCGTTAGCGCTTCCGAAGGGCAATACCTGTACCTCACGAGTGGAGACGACATGGCCTTCCAGGAATTCTTCGGGTTTGCCCCGGATTTTGCAGATGAAGGCGGTTCTGTTAATATTAATGGCGACGATGCCATAGAGCTGTTTTTTGAGGGCAACGTCATCGACGTCTTCGGTGAGATCAATATGGATGGCACCGGTACTGCATGGGAATACCAGGATGGCTGGGCTTACCGGGTCAATGGGACAGGGCCTGACGGCAGTACCTTCGTACTCGGCAACTGGTCTTTCAGCGGCCCGGATGCACTGGACGATGAGGCAACCAATGCTGGCGCGGCAGTGCCTGTACCGGTGGGCACCTACAACCCCGGTGGCACAGCTATGATTTCCGCCAATAATGATGTCGTGACTACCGATTTTGAAACCGGTATCACCATTGATATCCTGGCCAATGACCAAACCCCCAACCCGCTGACTTCTGTGGAACTGACGACTGGTGCAAATACCAATGGTACAGCGGTGCTCAACGCAGACAATCAGGTGGACTACGCTCCGGATGCCGGTTTCTGTGGCGAGGCGACTTTCGATTATGAAATTTGTGATGCGGAAGGTTGTTCCTCTGCAACCGTTACGGTGAATGTGCTCTGCCCTGTGGATTATCCGGAGTACCCCATTGGTACGGTGACCACCACTGATGCGGATGGCGCAGCAGATTCTCTTGGTGTGACCTGCGCCCTGCGTGGTGTGGTGCACGGGGTAAACCTCCGCCCGGAGGGCCTGCAGTTTACCATCATTGATGAGGCTGGGGATGGCATCGGTGTGTTTAGCGGCAATCAAAACTTTGGCTATACGGTCACCGAAGGTGATCAAGTGCTGGTGGAAGGTGCGATCGATCAGTTCAATGGTTTGATACAGATTGAAGTGGAGAATGTCACCTTCATTTCGGCTGGGAGTGCTCTGCAAACCCCTGATATCATCACCGCTCTTGGTGAAGCAACCGAGTCTCAGCTCGTCACGATTGAAAACGTCACACTGGTTGATCCCGCTGCATGGGGAGACGGCTTCTCCGGCTTCAACGTAGACGTCACGGATGGTACCAACACCATCACCGTGCGTATTGATAACGATGTGGACCTCTTCGATTTGCCCGCTCCAACCGGCACTTTCAATGTGACGGGTATTGGCGGGCAGTTTGACAGTAGCTCGCCTTTTGATGAGGGCTATCAGTTGCTGCCGCGCTATATGGAGGATATTGACCCTTATGACTCGGGCAGTGGAGGATCAGATTTCCCACCCTACAGCATAGGCACGGTGACTACTGTAGATAATGATGGCGTGGCCGACTCTTTGGGTGTTGCCTGTGAATTGCAGGGCATCGTATATGGTGTCAACCTGCGCGGCAATGGCCTGCAGTTTACCCTCATTGATGCAACCGGCGAAGGCATCGGCGTCTTCAGTGCCAGTGAAGACTTTGGTTATACAGTCACTGAGGGCGATGAGTTGGTGGTCCGGGGTACGATTGAACAATTTAATGGCTTAACGCAGATTGGATTGGAAGAGCTGGAGGTGGTGAGTACAGGTAATAGCTTGCTTGATCCGAACGATGTATCTGCACTTGATGAAACGACGGAGTCCAGCCTGATTACCCTGTTGGGCGTAACCTTAGTAGACCCTGCTGCATGGGATGACTCTGGCGCTTCCTTTAATGTGGAAGTAACCGATGGAACAAATACCTTCACGGTGAGGATAGATAACAACACGACTTTGGCGGGAACAGCCAATCCTGGCGACGCATTGCTTTCGATTACCGGCATCGGTGGTCAGTTTGACTCCGACAGCCCGTTTGATGAGGGTTATCAGATCATTCCCCGCTACCTGGAGGATGTACAGTTTATCGATAATACGGTGGATCAGGAGCTTGGGCAGCAGGTGAAGGTCTTCCCGAACCCTGCAAAAGGTACGGTAGTGGTAGAAACCACAGTAGATGTTGAACAGGTTACCCTCTTCAATGCTTTGGGGCAGCCCGTGCAGCAACTGCGCAACCTTTATGGTGCGCATACGCTCAACCTCAGCCAACTGCCAGCGGGCCTCTACAACGTTGTGTTCCGCAATGGACAGCATATCTGGACAGAGCCACTAATGGTTAGATAAAGATCAAAAACAACCTGCAAGGCGGGCCCTGGCAACAGGCCCGCCTTGTTAATCTTCCAACATGGAAAAACCATATCAACTGGGAATCGCCCTTTCCGGAGGAGGGGCACGCGGTATTGCGCATATCGGTGTGCTTCAGGCTTTAGAAGACCATGACATCAAGCCGGATGTCCTCTCTGGTACCAGTGCCGGAGCTATCGTAGCCGCGCTGTACGCATCCGGCAAATCGCCGGTTGAAATACTGGCATTGGTCAAACAGGCCAGCTTATTCAAGTTTTTTAAAGTGGGGCTGCCCTACGCTGGGCTTACCAAACATACCTACCTGCAAGAGCGCCTAAGGGAAACCATTGCCGAGGATAGCTTCGAGGCGCTCAAACTGCCTTGCTATATTGCCATTGCCAATCTTAATACCGGTGCGTGTGAAATCAGGAACAGTGGGCCGCTTTTCGATGTGGTTGCCGCTTCCTCTGCCATCCCGCTCATTTTTCAGCCAGTGGAAATTGATGGGCAGCAGTATGTGGATGGGGGATTGCTGGAGAATATGCCCGTTGCGGCCATTCGCGATCAGTCTGAATTTGTGTTGGGTGTTAATGTCATGCCTACGCTTATTGCAGAGAATAATGAGGTGAAAAATGTTTTCGGCATCGCTCAGCGCTGCTTCGATTTATCAATTTTAGCCAATACCCAGCCCAGCATTGACCTCTGCGATTTGCTGGTGGAGCCGGAAGGTATCCGCAAGTACACCATTTTGCATTTAAATAAATACCAGGAAATTCATGATGTCGGCTATGCGGCAATGAAAGCGAAAATGCCTGAACTACAGACTGCCTTAGCTGCAAAAAGCACTAGTTGAGAAATACAGATTGCTCGCTCACATCCCGGATTTGAACGTCAATATCTTCCATAAGCGTGGTAGCCAGAGAAAGGCCCACATAGTCCACCCTTATCGGGAAAGTCTTGTGCGTCCGGTCAATCAGGACGGCAACCTCCACCTTTTTGGGGAGTACGCTCATGAGTGGCTGCGTAGCGTAAAAAATGGTGCGCCCGGTATTGGCCACATCATCCACAATAATGATGGTTTTGCCCTCCAGTTCTGAGGCAGGCATTTCCAGGTTGATACCCTCTTTAAGCGGAGCGGCAGGATTGAGCCGGATGCGGGTGAGCGTGATGTGCTGATCGGTAATGTCGAGCAAAGCCTGCATCAACATCTGCGCGAACTCCATACCATTATTATTGATGCCCGCCAGAATGAGTTCCGGTTCTTCGTAATTGTCTTCCAGTATTTCTATGGCCAGGCGCTTAATTTTCTGTTGAATCTGGCTGTGGTTGAGTATCTTCATTGTGGTCGGCATTTTATCGCGCTGTGCGTCCCTCAAAATTAGTGAAATACGCCGCAATCTGCCCGACTGCGTCTCACTTTTTAGTAAAGAACCGGAAATATGGCTTATATTTCCGCAGGGATACCTTATTTTAGCGAAAATTCGCTGAGCAAAGATAATAAGTATATGGTACAACAGATCGCCTTCATTCTGATAAGCGCAGCCGCCATAGGTGTTGCTGTAAAAGCTTTTGGTAAAGTCCGGCGCAACATCCTGCTGGGTCAGGACGAAGCGGTAACCGGTGACACGGGGGAGCGCTGGCGCAATGTACTGCTGGTGGCGTTCGGGCAGCGAAAGATGTTTAAGCGCTGGATTCCGGCGGTTCTGCACTTCATTATTTACGCCGCATTTGTCATCACTCAGGTTGAGCTGATCGAAATCTTCATTGATGGCATCATCGGCGAGCACCGCTTTTTTGCGGACAAATTAGGCGGGTTCTACACCTTTGTTATCAGCTTTATTGAAGTACTGTCCCTGCTGACCTTCTTCGCCACCTTTATCTTCTTGGCCCGCCGCAACCTGCTGAAGCTGCCCCGTTTCAAGAAGCCGGAAATGAAGGGCTGGCCGAGCCTGGATGGTAACCTCATCCTCATTTTTGAGATCATCCTGCTCATTGGCATTTTTACCATGAATGGCACGGATGTGGTGCTGCAGCAAATGGACCCGGAGCACTTCAAAGACACTGGTACACTGGCCGTAAGCAGTTGGCTTGGTCCGGCATTGTTTGGCGGCATGAGCGAAGGCACGCTGATTGTCCTGGAAAGGGTAGGGTGGTGGCTCCACTTTGCGATGGTGCTGACCTTCCTCAACTACTTGCCGTACTCCAAGCACCTGCACATTCTGCTGGCTTTCCCCAATACCTACTACGCCCGCCTGAAGCCCCGCGGCGAGATGGACAATATGGATGAAATCACCAAAGAGGTCCGCAGTATGATGGACCCGGAGGCTGCTTTTGATGAAGCGGACATGAGCGAAGAGCTGCCCGAGTTTGGTGCAAGTGATGTATTTGGATTGAGCTGGAAGAACGTCATGGATGCCTACAGCTGTACGGAATGCGGCCGCTGCACGGCGGTTTGCCCGGCCAACATCACGGGCAAAAAACTGTCTCCACGTAAGGTGATGATGGACATCCGCGACCGGGCAGAGGAAATTGGCCGCAATCTGGATACAGGCTCCGATGAGTTTGCCAAAGACAAGAGTCAGCCGCTCAGCAAAGATAACTATGACGACGGCAAGACGCTGTTCGATTATACCACACCGGAAGAACTGCATGCCTGCACGACCTGCAATGCTTGTGTAGAGGCCTGCCCGGTCCTAATCAATCCACTCGACCCTATCCTGAAGATGCGGCGCTACGAAATCCTGACCTTATCACAAGGGCCTCAGGATTGGCTGCCGATGTTCAACAGTTTGGAAAACAGTGGCTCCGCTTGGGCTATACCCGACGACCGGGACAAGTGGGCGAAGGAAGCTATGAAAGAAGGGTAATTCAGCAAGAAAGAAAAGCAAATAAGATATGAGTAATCTCCGCATACCAACGATGGCAGAAATGGCCGCAGAAGGCCGGGAGCCGGAAATTTTGTTTTGGGTAGGCTGTGCCGGCAGCTTTGACAGCCGCGCGCAGAAAGTCACCGTGGCCTTTTGTAAAATCCTGAATGCCGTTGGCGTTGATTTCGCCATTCTGGGCAACGAAGAAAGTTGCACCGGTGACCCCGCCCGCCGCGCCGGCAATGAGTTCCTTTTTCAGATGCAGGCCCTGCAAAATATTGAGGTACTCAACATGTACAATGTAAAGAAAATGGTGACGGCCTGCCCCCACTGTTTCAATACCATCAAGAACGAGTACCCGGCTTTGGGCGGCAACTACGAGGTGGTCCACCACACGCAATTGCTGCAGGAGCTCATCAATGAAGGCCGCATCAAAATGAAAGAAGGCGGTGAATTCAAAGGCAAGCGCATCACCTACCACGATTCCTGCTATTTGGGCCGCGTGAACGGCGTATACGAAGCCCCGCGCGAAGTACTGCAAACCCTCGATGCCGACCTGGTCGAAATGAAGCGCTGCAAGTCCAACGGCCTATGCTGTGGGGCCGGCGGTGCCCAAATGTGGAAGGAAGACGAGCCCGGCAATAAGCGCATCAACATCGAGCGTGCCGAGGAAGCCCTGGAAACCGGTGCTAAAGTCGTAGCCGCCAACTGCCCCTTCTGCCTGACAATGATGGGCGATGGCATCAAAGCCAAAGACAAGCAGGAAGAGGTGATGGTCTATGATTTGGCGGAGTTGATTTTGAATAATATGGAGGGGTAATGGAGGAGGTCGGGCAGTGGTACTTTTGAGTAGTATTCGCATCCACGAAAGCCGAAATGCTAGGTTGTTCCGCATCTATATCACTCATTTCTGAAAACACCGGAGGTTGAGCTCTAACGGTCTTTGTGTGCAAGGTTTGGGCGTTTAAGCAACGGGAGCGAGCGCATACACTTTGTTCTGCAAAGGCGTCTTTTTTAATCAACAAATGTTTCTTTAATCACCTCTTTTACTTCTGAAATCTCAGCATCCGTCAAATTTCCGACCTTTTTATACACTCGTCTTTTATCTATTGTCCTGATCTGTTCAATGACCACCCAATTTTTCTTCCCTTTCACTTTTATTTCAATCCTTGTTGGATAATTTTTAGATTTTGAAGTAATCGGAGCAATGATTATGGTCCTTAAATAATCGTTTATTTCATTCGGTGAAACGACTACACAAGGTCTGGTTTTCTTAATCTCACTACCAATTGTGGGATCTAAATTCACTATGACTATTTCATATTGCGATATTTTCATAGCTCCCAGTTTTCATCTTCAAAAACATCATCAATCAATAATTCATCGTCTCCTCTCTCTGCCATTTTTTTGAAGGCTTCGTCCCATCCATCCCGGGGCTTTTTGACAGGTTTCAAAATCAAAAACCCTTCTTTGAAAATCAACTCAACCTTATCCGTGATATCATATCTCTCTAAGATAGTTTTTGCAAGTCTAATCCCTTTGGAATTTCCGATTTGAATGATTGAGATTTCCATAAACTACGATTTAATTGTAATCACTTTGTATTTACAAAGTTGTCTTCTTTTTTACTCGAATCCAAGTTTCATTCCCTTTTTTTACCTGTGTGGAACGGCTATCCACGCTCTACTTCATAGGGGCAACATTAATCAGCAATGTCTGCTAACAACTCGTCAATATCACCTTCAATACCAATTTGATCTGCCAACTGTTTAAAGGCCGCATAATTCAAAGGCTCGTATGGCTGTTCCTGATCAATATCTGCTAAAGTAACTTGAGTGCGTATTGAACGTACAGCAGATTCAAGTTCCTTCTGTTTTTTGAAGTTCTGATCTGACGCCTTATTTATGGCATACTCGACTTTATCCAGTGTCTGTTTGTCCTCGATAGCCATGATGTACTCAATCAACCGGTACTTTTTGTCTCTTAGATCTATAGTCATGAGGCATTTTTTTTAGCTTAAATACTTTAATCTGTACGATAACAAATTCATGAAAGGATAGAGTTCCATTCGCTAAACAGCACAGTGAACTGAGGCACGAATATTTCCCCTAAAATAAGAAAAATCATCTAACACAACCTCACTTTAAAAAACGCATCGCCTCCTCCACCATCCGCTCCGAGCCAATGATTAGCGGAACACGCTGATGCATATCCACCGGAGCAATCTCCATAATGCGCTGACCGTTACCGTAGGCGAGCCCGCCAGCCTGTTCGGCGATGAACGCCAGCGGATTGCACTCATAAAGCAGCCGAAGCTTGCCTTCCGGGTACACACCGGGCGTAGCAGGGTAGAGGTAGATGCCGCCCTTGATCAGGCTGCGGTGGAAGTCGGCCACCAGGGAGCCAATGTAGCGGGCGGTATAGCCTTCGCGTTTGCAGTGGTTGAGGTAGTGCTGCACCGCTTCCCCGTATTTGAAATAATGGCTCTCGTTGATCGAGTAGATATTGCCTTCGGCCGGGAAGCGCATTTTCGGATGAGACAGGTAGAATTCACCCAGAGAGGGATCGTAGGTGAAACCGTTGACCCCATAGCCAGTGGTGTACACCAGCATCGTGCTCGAACCGAACAGGACGTAGCCTCCGGCAATCTGCTCTGCACCCTTTTGCAGGGCATCTTTAGCCACCTCTGGTGGCGTGCCGATCTCTGTCTTCCGTCGGTAAATACCAAAGACGGTCCCAATTGGGACATTCACCTCGATGTTGGAAGAACCATCCAACGGGTCCATCGCGATGACGTATTTGGCATCATTCTTCCCGGTCAGTACCAGTTCTTTCTTTTCCTCAGAAACGATACAGCAGACCTGCCCGCCCATTTTCAGCGCCCTGACAAAGCGGATATGCCCGACGATATCCAGCATTTTCTGGTCTTCGCCCTGCACATTTTCGGAGCCCGCCATGCCGGTAATGTCGCCCAGGCCGGCCCGGTTGATTTCCCGGCCCAGGATTTTTGCTGCAAGGCCGATATCCCGAAGCAGCCTGGACAGCTCACCGGTAGCGTAGGGGAACTGATCCTGATTGAGGTCAATCCAGCGGTCAAGGGTGGTGCCAACCGGAGCGCTGAGCGCTTTGATTTTTTCGTTCATGCTTTTTTCTAAAGGTACGAAAATGAACCAACTGCCCCACCTCAGTTGTATACCTAATTATTGACGCACATTAATTATGTTTGAGGTAAAATTGAAGCAAAATGACACTTCCCGATACCCTTTCCAATACCACCCGCCTCTGGGTATACCAGGCCAATAAGCCATTCCCGGCGGACGCGGTGCCGGAGATCAGATCAAACCTGCAAGCCTTTGCCCGCCAATGGGTGAGCCACAACCGTCAGCTCAGGGCGGATGCCGATGTGCTGCACGACCGGTTTGTGATCCTGATGGTGGATGAAAGCCAGGCTGATGCCAGTGGCTGCTCCATTGATTCCTCCGTACATTTTCTGAAGAAACTGCAGGCGGAATACGGGGTGGATTTATTCGACCGCATGTATTTCAGTTATCAGGATGGCGATGCCGTGCACACCGTCAGCCGGGAGGAGTTTGCCCGCCGGTATGCCGAAGGGCAAATCAATGACCATACCCTGGTTTTTGATACCCTGGTTGAATCCAAGGCGGCTTTCGATGCAGGCTGGCTAAAGCCGCTAAGTGAAAGCTGGCACGCGCGATTGGTATAATTTCCACCTGCCTTGATAGAAAAAGCATGGCGCTTTGACTGGGGTAGTCTACCTTGGCTGATGCGAAACAACAGATTTGCAATACACCATGATCGGACGAGTCAAAAAATGGTTGGGTATTGAAGGCGTCAAACTGGAGCTGGTCCTTCCTGAAACAATGGAAGGGACTGACCGTGTGCTTCAGGGGCGTGTTCGCCTGCAATCCTTAAACCCACAGGTTGTCCGCCGCATCCGTATCATCCTCATTGAGCGGTACAGCCGCGGGCGTGGCAAGGAAAAGCTGGTGGATGAATACGAGTTGGGGCAGGTACAGCTGGACCACCGGCTGGAAGTGCTGCCCGGTGAGGTGCGCGAATTGCCGTTTGAGCTGCCCTTTGAACTCGTCCCCTCGGGCATCGATGATTTTGGCAAGCGCAATTTGTTGTTCAGCGGGTTAGCGAAAGCCGCCAAAGCCATCAATGCGGTGGGTTCTGAGTTCCGCGTGGAAGCCGAAGCAGAGGTGGAAGGCGTTGCGCTGAACCCCTTTGACAAAAAAGCCATCGCCATAAAAGGATAAGCCATCACCATGATTGTACTGCGCATCATCTACGAAGCCATTGCCCAAGCCTGGCAACAGCTCTATTCCAACCGCCTGCGGAGCCTCCTCTCCCTGCTAGGCATTTCCATCGGCATCTTTTGCATTATCGGCGTACTGTCGGCAGTGGATTCGCTGGAAGACAACATCCGGGGCAGCCTCGACAAACTGGGCAGCGATGTAGTGTACGTGAAGAAGTGGCCCTGGGCGGATGTCAGCGGTGCCTGGTGGCATTACATCAAGCGCCCCAACCCGGACCACGCTGATTACGAGGTGATCAACGAAAAAGCGAAAACCGTTGACCTGGCTTCCTTCCATGTGGTGATTGGCTATAAAAGCGTAAGGTTTAAGTCCAATACAGTTGAAAATGCCGTCCTGATTGGCTCCTCCCTGGAGTTTGTGGAGATGTTTCAAATTGACTTCGAAAAAGGGCGTTACTTTTCTCCGGCCGAATACCATTACGGCAGCAACAAAATGGTCATAGGGGCAGTAGTAGCAGAGGAGCTCTTTGGCGAGATTGACCCGATTGGGCGGACCATCAAAATGATGGGGCGTAAGTATGAAGTCATCGGTGTGATTGAAAAATCAGGAGATGCCCTGCTAAATCCACTCGACTTTGATGACTGCCTGCTCGTTTCCTACAACAACGCCCGTGGGCTGGCCAACCTGAAAGCCCGGCAGATTTTCGACACTTCCGTAAATGCCAAAGCAGCAGAAGGCGTCAGCATGCAGCAAATGAAGGACGAAATCAGAGGCATTCTCAGAGCCCACCACCGCCTGCCACCCCGTGCGGATGATGACTTTGCGCTCAACGAGTTGTCCATGATTTCCAGTGTCTTCGATAGCTTCTTCGGCATTCTCAACCTGGTGGGCATAGTGATCGGCCTGTTTGCCATGCTTGTGGGCATCGTCAGTGTAGCCAATATCATGTTCGTTTCCGTCAAGGAGCGCACCAACCTGATAGGGGTCAAAAAAGCCCTGGGCGCCAAACGCATCGTCATCCTGCTGGAATTCCTGATCGAGTCCGTGGTCCTTTGCTTTATCGGCGGGCTGGCCGGACTCGGGCTGATTTACGCCATCATCACGATGCTCTCCAATATTATCGACTTTGATATGTACCTGTCCTTTGGGAATATGGTGTTGGGCGTGGTGGTCTCCGTGCTGGTCGGTGTTGCTTCAGGGCTGATCCCTGCTATACAGGCTTCCCGTATGGATCCGGTGGAGGCGATGCGGCAGTAAGGCTTTCTGGCAAGAGCAGTTTCCCCATTGCCGCATCTCATGCCCTTTCGGGCATGCCTGCTGGTCGTGCCTTGTAACGCTTATTCTATCGCTTGCTGATAGGCGGCTTCCAACCTGGGAAGCGGCATATAGCCCCGGGCGAGTACAGTGGTTTGTCCGTTGTGCTGAAGCAGGACCGTTGGGAAGCCCGTGACCCCGAAACCAGAAGCACGCTGAAATTCTTCCCGGGCGCGCTGCAGGTTTTCATTTTGTTTCATCTCCGCAACAAATGAGCTGGGCTCCAGCCCAAATTCAGCAGCCAACTCCCCGTAAGCTTCATAATCAACCGGTTCGATTCCATCATAATAAATGGCTTTTTGGAGGCGGGCTGCAAAGGCAACAGCCTGCCCGGGCTGATGTTGCTTGAAGACTGTAAGCGCTATCGCAGGCGGAATGGACGTGAAAACGGCAGACCCTTCCTCCAGGATATCTTCCAGAAAGCTTTGGCCAAAAGTTACGCCGGTGGCGCGTTCCACATCTTTGTATGCCTTGCTGATGTAACCGGCCACCTCGCCGATAGGGCCAATCCGGCTACCTGTTATCATTCCTCCGGAGAGGACTTCAAAATCCAGCTCCTCCTCATGGTTTTGGTGGAACTCAGTAATGACCAGAGAAAAGCCGTAGCACCATCCGCAGAGGGCGTCGTACACATAGATCAGTTTCATGTTGTCCTGAATTGTTTGTTGTCCATAAGCGTAACTGCTGCTAAACAGCAACAGCATAAATAGAAAAAGCCGCATGTTGTTTTTTGGAAGTAATAAGGTTGGGTAGCGCATTTTGGTTTTGGAGCGCAGCGCTTACAATTTTGTTAGAAAGCCAAATGGCAAACAAGAAGCCCCCGCTCCTGCGGCATCGCAGTTGAGCAGGGGCTTCCGGAAAAGCACGGATCCAGGAGTCCGTTTGCAGCAAATCTTCTAAGGCTTCACCTCCCGGTTTTTCACATACTTCTCCAGCCAGGCATCCTGCTCGTACAGCATATGCATGATGGATTCTTTGGCGCGGTAGCCATGGCTTTCGTGGGGCAGCATGACCAACCGGGCTTTGCCGCCCAAGCCGTTGATGGCCTGATACATGCGTTCGCTTTGCAGCGGGAAGGTCCCACTGTTGTTGTCTGCCTCTCCATGAATCATCAGGAGTGGCTCGTTGACTTTGTCGGCATGCATGAAGGGCGACATGGTGTAGTAGACCTCCGGTGCATCCCAGTACGTCCGTTCCTCGCTTTGGAAGCCAAAGGGGGTCAGGGTCCGGTTGTAAGCCCCGCTGCGTGCAATGCCCGCTGCGAAGAGGTCTGAGTGAGCCAGCAGATTAGCCGTCATAAAGGCGCCGTAGGAGTGTCCGCCCACGGCGATGCGGTTGCGGTCGGCAATGCCCCGCTCTGCCAGCACGTCTATAGCAGCTTCGGCATTGCCCACCAGCTGCTCCCGGAAGTAGTCGTTGGGTTCCTCATCTTCCTCTCCAACAATAGGCATGGCCACCTGATCGAATACCGCATAGCCTTGCGTGAGCCAGTAGAGAGGTGACCCCCAGTACAGGCGCACAAACTCGTAAGGCGAGCCTTGTACCTGACCGGCATCTCCCTTGCTTTTGAATTCCCGAGGGTAGGCCCACATGATCACAGGCAGCGGGCCATCTGTTTCCGGATTGTAGCCTTTTGGCAAATACAGATCGCCCTGCAGGTCGAGCCCATCCTTTCGTTGGTACTGTACGACTTCCTTTTCGATACCTGCCAGGGCCGGGTAGGGGTGCGGAAAGTCCGTGATGGCATCAAGGTCGCCGGTCTTCCAGTTGCGGATATAGTAGTTGGGCGGATCGTCCGGTGATTCCCGGCGGGTCACGAGCATTCCTTTTTTTGCATCCAAAATGAAAGCAGGGGATTCGTAATAGGGGGCTTCCGAGCGCCAGAGTTCCCTGGTTTCCTGTGTTTTCAGGTCAAAAGTGCGGACAAAAGGCCGGTTCCCTTCCGGTGAAGCGCCCTGCCCGGTGAGGAAGAGGGTGCGCCCGCCATCTGCCATCAGCAGTACTTGTTCGCCAAACTCATTATAGGTCGTTTCAAAGCTGCCGGGGTCGCTGTAGCGGTCCTGATAGGAACGATCAAACAGTACCTTTTTGCTATCCGGTTTTCCCGGTGTAAACAGGCTCGTTTTAATATTGCGGGTCGCCCACCAGTATTCATAGGCAATAGCAGTGGAAGCGTTGCCCCAAACGATGCCGCTAAAGCGAAGCTCAAAGTCCAGCCCCGCCTTCACTTCCCCATCTTTAAAAGGTGCTGACCAGTAAAACAGTTTGTCCCGGACGTCCACTTCCCGCTGCGGGTCGCCACCATCCTGGGCTTCCACCCAGTACAGCGTTGCCGGCTGATCGTCCCGCCAGCTGATGCGGCGCTTGCCTTCCGGTACAGCCCCGAAACCTTTAGGCAACTGCTCGATCAAAGGCTGCTCATCGATTAGCTTGACCAGGTTTCCGTCCAGGTCGTATACCTCCGTGGTGGTTGGGAAACGATAATAAGGTACCAGGTAGGAAAAAGGTCGGTGGATGGTCTCCACCATAATATACTGGTCATTAGGCGAGGGGCTGGCACCGGCTATCATTCCTGCTTTCGCAAAAGGCTTTGAGGTGCCTTTCTCCAGATCATGCATCACCAGCTCGGAAGTGGTGTAGTATTCAAACAGATCCTCATCGTAGGGATTCTCTAAGAGGTCCTGATACGTCCGGAGGGTGGTTTTCTGCCCGGCAGACTCCTGAATGACTGGCCCGGCGGGCACCAAGATTTCCTCCGGGCGGTCGCCCCGGTCTTTGGGCACCATTTTGACCAGGATTTGATCACTGCCAATCCAGTCGTAAGGCGTGCCGCCCATGGCATCGTTTACGCGGTCATCGGTAAGGGCGCTGGCTGACTTCCCCGCTACGGTGCCTGTCCAAAGCGCAATGCCTTTCTGAGTGGTAATGGTGAAGGCAAACCGCTTGCCATCGGGTGACCAGCTCAGATTTTCAATCTGTGCAGCATCCGGCAATCCGGAAACGCTGAAGGTTCTTCCGCTATCCATATGTTTCAGGGTAAGGCTGGAGTAGCTGTAACTCCGGCTGCTCCCGTTGGTCCGGGGATTCATGCGCAGGCCCGCCAGGCGCAGTTCCGGTTGTGCCAGTTCCTCAATGGAAGGGTAGCCGGGGCGCTCCATGAGCATCATCCACTCCCGGCTGCTGTTGATGCGCAGGGCAGGCGGCAGGGGAGCGTTGGCAAGATCGGCGATAGCCTTAGGAGGCATTTGGTAGCCCGATGGGGCTTGTGCCAAAAGGCTTTCAGAGAGTAGCAAAAGGGTGAAAACCCACAAAAAATGTTTCATAAAGTCAGGTTTGTTGTGGTGATTTGGAAATGGTTCGCACTAAAATGCTCCTTAAATATCGTAAAAAGGCTTGAAAATCCATCTTGCATATTTAGCATTGTTAAGCCTTTAACGTCTGAGTGATAAAGGTCACACAGGGTTTTGACGAATGTCACCAATCCCCACCCCTTAGGTAGGATATCTTTGAACTATCAATAAAAACAGAGAGATATGAAAAACCTGCTATTGAACTTACTCGCACTGCTGATTGCGGCTTCACTTTCCGGGCAGGCCTATGAGGTGGCGCATTTTGAGATGACCGTGTCTGGTACATCTACCCTTCACGATTGGACATCGGATATCACCAAGATAAATGCTGAAGCTTACATCGACTGGACAGATGGGAAGGTAGGCAACATTAGAAACTTGTCGGTGACCGTTCCTGTAGAAGGTATTGTGAGTACCAAAGGCCGGATTATGGACGGCAAAACCTGGGATGCCCTCAAAAAAGACAAATATCCCAACATCACTTTTAAAGTAAGCACGGCCGATGTGAAATGGGTTAACGGTAAGTACCTGATCACTGCAAACGGTAAGCTCACGGTAGCCGGACAAACCAAAACCGTCACCCTCAAAGCCAACGGGAAGCCGGTAGCCAACGGCGGGCTGGTTTTCTCCGGCAGCTACGACATCAATATGCCCGACTACGGAGTGGAACCTCCCACTGCACTCATGGGCTCCATTAAAACCGGTGAAAAAGTTACCATTGACTATAGTGTCAATATGGTGCCTTCCAACGGCAACGCCAGCCTGGACCGGTAAGACTTAAAGATTCATCTGGATTTTCTCGAAAAACAGCGCCCTTACTAACAGGACTTCTGACCGGGACCGTTATGCCCGGCCCTGCCTGAACGGTGCGTGTGTTAGCGATTCACATAAAACAACCACGTTAAAAACCTACTCGTCATGAAATTATTCAAAGCATTATTTAGCTTCATCGCACTGCTCGCGGTGACCTCACTGATGGCTCAGCAAGCCAGGATTGACAACCTTCGCCCTTACGATCAGGAAGGTGTGAATGAATTCGAATACCTCAAAAAGGATAGCCTTGATTTCGAAGGCGTGAAAGTCCGCTTGGGTGGTAACTTTGCCCAACAATTCCAGGCACTCGACCACAGCAACACCCTCATGGATGTGGACGGCGACGGTCAGTTTGACAATGAACTTTACAACCTTGAGCCTGGTTTCAACCTCGCAACAGCCAACCTAAACATCGACGTGGAACTGGCCAAAGGCGTTCGCCTGAACCTGGTGACCTATCTGTCTTCCCGCCACCACCCCGAAGCATGGGTGAAAGGTGGTTTCATTCAAGTCGATGACCTGTCCTTCCTCAACAGTGATTTTGCGGACAAGCTGATGGAAAACATCACCATCCGTGCCGGTCACATGGAAATCAACTACGGTGATGCACACTTCCGCCGTACGGACAACGGTAATGCCATGTACAACCCATTCGTAGGCAACTACATCGTTGATGCCTTCAATACTGAGATCGGTGGTGAAGTTTACTACCAGAAAGAGGGTTGGATTGCCATGCTGGGAATCACCGGTGGTGAGATCAATGGTAACATTACTGCACCAAACACCAGTGAAGTAGACGAAAACTCCAATCGTGCACCTTCTATCATTGGTAAGATTGGCTACGATAGCCAAGTAGCAGATAACGTACGCCTCCGGGTAACCGGTTCTGCCTACCACACTGCAAGCTCAGCGGTTAACCACCTTTACAGTGGTGACCGTGGCGGCTCCCGCTACTACCTCGTGATGTCTCCTCCGGGTGTAGGCGCTGGCGACCGCGGCATCTTCTCCTCCGGCCGCTACAGCCCTGGTTTTATGGACGAAGTGACGGCCTTTATGGGCAACGCATTTGTCAAAGCCGGCGGATTTGAATTCTTCGGAACCTACGAAATGTCTAGCGGACGCAACTGGTTCGAACCTGAAAAGCGTAATATGACGCAGGTTGCTGCGGATGTACTGTACCGCTTCGGCAAGAATGAGGACTTCTACATCGGTGGCCGTTACAATACCGTTAATGCGGATGTATCCAGTGACGCTTCCGTAACCATTAACCGCTATCAAATCGGCGGTGGCTGGTTCGTCATCGACAACATCCTGCTGAAAGCAGAGTATGTGAACCAGGAATACCTTGACTTTGCGCCAGGCTCATTGCTCTCTGATGGCAATTTCAGCGGCCTGATGATTGAAGCAGTAGTTGGCTTCTAAGGAAAAGAAAAACGTAGAGTCGAAAGACTAGCAAAAATCAGGCTCCCGGCCGGCGCTCCATGCCTGCCGGGAGTCCTTTTTTCACCCAAACCCAAAGCCATGCGTTACCCTGTCCGCTTTACTTTCCTGCTGTTGGTGCTGACTATCCTGCTTTCCGGATATGCCGATCGGGAGCGGGCTTACATTCTTGAAGAGTCTGAACTGACGCTCATCGGAACGTCCAATATCAAGCCCTTCTCCTGCGTTTGCGAAGAAGACTTCGAGCCCATTACCTATGAATTGGAGCAGCACTGCGACGGGCACTACATTTTTAAAGGTACCCGCCTGCGAATTCCCGTCCGCGCATTGGATTGTGGCAACCGCATTATGAATAAAGACCTCTATGAGGCACTGAAGGCAGATGCCTATCCGGAAATTGTAATTCAGCCCAAGGAGTTACACCTGCCACTGGCTTTAAATGCAACGGAAGGGTGGTCTGATTTGACCGCTGAAGCTTCTGTAAGGCTGGCTGGCCGCTCCCGGCAAATCTCCCTGCCGGTACGGGTAAAGGCACTGGGCAAAGCGAAGTTCCGGATTCAATCCAGAAAGACCCTTTGTATGCGAGATTTTGGTATTACCCCACCTACCGCTATGGGTGGACTGATCAAAGTGGAGGAAGAAATTGACATCCACTTCGACCTCGTTGTAGCCACACAATAAGCTTTTTCAATCTTTAATCTCCACGATTTCCACCCGCCGTTCCCGTGCTGCATCAGGATGGTAGATGCTGTTGCGCAAATCGTCCAATGCATCGCTCACCGTATTGGAAGCGGCTGCTTCGCCAAAGGGGCGCTCCGATAAGATCAGCTGCCCGTTTTCGAGGTAAGGTAGGAAAACCCCAGCTTCATAGGCCCGGAAGTGATTGCGCACACTGCTGATGCGCCGCTTACTGAGGGCCAGGTTGTAGTCCTTTTTGGCTCTGGGGCTCGTGAAACCTTTCATGAAAATCTCGACGGTGTCCCCACTTTCAAGGCGTTGCAAAAGGATTTCCGAAAATCGCCCCAAAAACAGAAACCCTTTCTCTGCTTCTTCCTCAAAAAAAGCTTCCACGGCGTAAGTCGCTTCTTCCCTCAACTCAGCCTCCAGCGGATCGGCAAAGCGGTCCAGGTATTCTGGTTTTCGGGCTGCATAGGCTTCATAAGTTTCCCCGTAAGTGCGCTGCGTGGTGGTGCGCCGGGTACGTTTGTCGGGCTCATCGTTGTCGAAATAGAGGGCCAGGGGCAGAAAATCCTGTAGCGTATTGGGGACGGGTTTTGGCTCAGGGATGCCGGGCCGCACCGGCTCAGGCATGTCCGGGACTTCTGTCAGTGCCGGGGTATCTGATGTGGGCAAAAGGTATTGTACGGCGTACAGGTCATTGCAGCAGGCCTCAAAGTCATCATCCAGGTAGTAGGCACCGGTCCGGTTGCTGGCCAGAAAAGCAAGGGTCGTGTCCTCACTCAGGCTGTAGTAAAGATCGTTGTAGCTGGAATTGACCGGCAGCCCAAGATTCACAGGGGGCGACCAACCTTCGGGCGTACGCCTTGACCGGAAAACATCATATCCTCCAAAATTATCCCGCCCGGCTGAGCTGAAGTAGAGCGTCTGCGTAGGCGTATGGAAAAAGGGGGTAATGTCGTCTTGAGCAGTGTTGAGCGCTGACAAAGGCAAAGGTTCTCCCACCTGACCATCGGTATCAATATCGGCACGGAACAGCTCAAGGTCTCCGGCATCACTTTCCTGTACAAAAAAGAGCACTTCGGTTTGCGCTGTGGAGTCGTGCCCCAGGCTCGGTTGCGTGGCGGTCTTCCCCTTTTGATTGACCGTGTTTGGCAAAAAGTTTACCTTCCGCTCCCAGCGCCCCCGGCTGTCCCGCTCCCGGTAGCCCAGCTGACACCGGATTTCCGAAGCATTAACATAATCGCATACAGTAAAGTACACCCGGTTCCCATCAGGGCTAAAGGCTGTATGGGCGGTATGCAACTGATCGTCATTGAAGCCACGGCGTAGTGGGCGGCCCCGGCTTTGCCCCTTGCGATAGAGCACTTTGGTGATGCGGCGCGGTGGGTCATAGTCGTCTTCTTCCCGTTCGTAGCGGAAAGAGGAATAGTAAAGGGTATCGTTGTGCAGCAGGGGCGCAAATTCGGAGTAATCGGTATTCACGCTTCTGCCCAGATGAGCAACCTTGGTCAGGGTATCAGCCGTTTGCCGGAGCGCCCACCGGCACTGCTGTAGTATTCGTTCGGCTTTTGCGCGGTCTTCCGGAGCAAGGCCCGGCCGTTTCAGAAAGGCGGTCAGGTACCCAACTGCCGGATCGTAGTCCGCGGTATGCTGATAGACTTCGCCAAGACCGAGCAGTGCTTGCGGAAAGCGGTCGCCCTGTGGGCTGTCCAGTATTTCCTTAAATTGCTCAGCCGCCTGCTGATAGGCATGAAAGCGCAGTGCTACTTGTGCGTATTTCAGACTAACGGCTGGGGTCTCCGGGCGCAGGGAAAGGGCACCACTGAAATGCTGCAGCGCTGCCTGATAATCCTGCCGGGCCAGGGCCTCATCACCAGCTTTCACAAAAGCTTTAAAGGTTTGTCCGGGAAGCAGCAGAGGGGCAAGGGAAAGCAGGGCAATCAAAAACAATCGGTAAGGCATAGGCATTGGATTGGGCTAAAAGACCGGGCAGGCTTTGAAGGCTTTGGGTGGTTTGACTTCGGTGATGAAATATTGCAGGGACAACTCCGTCCCGCCCCGGCCATTAGTAGCCTGCCGGAAAGGGGAGGTGTTGATATCGTAGCTTAGTCCGAGCCGCCAGTCGCGATAAAAAACTTCCAGCAGGACGATAGCGGCATCACTGAGCCGGTAACCGCCACTTAATTGTACGGCTAAGGGCAGGCCCGTTAACTCATTCAGGTGGTAGCGCCCGCCGGCCAGGCCTACGATTTCCCGGTAGCTGCCCTGCCGCTGTCCGAGCAGGTAGGCTGCAAGGTCCCAGGTTTCATTCAATTCTACGACACCTGTAACATGAAGGTTGACCAAAATGGGCAGGGGGACCGCCTCATTTTCCAAAAAGGACAAAGAAGGCTGATTAAGGTGAGCGCTGCCCAGGCCGGCATTAATTTCGGTACGGCTGCGGGTATCAGCATAGCGGTAGTTCACGCCTGCCCCCAGGCTGCTGTAGCCAGCGGCGGTGCGGGGCAGCACCTCAGCAGAAGGCGTCGTGGGATCGAAGAAGTTGTCGGTAAACTGATCACCAAACTGAAAGGCACCGGGTTGCAGGGTCCGTTGCCCAAAGCGGCCCTGAATGCCTGCGGAAAGCGTTTGTTCCTCCGAAAGTTGCAAGTGGTATGCCAGCGAAAGCCCCACCTGAACCCAACTCAGCTGCCCGTCCCCAGCCTGATCATACAAAAAGTGCGCCCCCGCCCCAAACAGATGATTCCGGAGCTTTGGCAACCGCACTTTTCGGCTGTAGCCGGCTGCAATGGTTTCATAAGCCACCGGCACGGACTGCCACTGCGACCGGTAATTGGCACCAAAGCGGTGGTCGGGCCGGTAAGCTCCTGCCAAAGCCGGGTTGATTTGCTGAGGCGCATTGTGGAACTGCGAAAAGTGCAGGTCTTGCGCCAGGAGCACGCCACCAAGCAGTAGAAACGGTAAGAGGAGGGTTGTTTTTCTCGCCATGATTCTAAAAATAGGCCGATTGTGCGGTATTTTAAACTTCAGGCACTTATTTTTATCGCCTATGGAAAGCAAATTGCCAAAACCACCCCTGAAAATAGGGATTACCGGAGGTATCGGAAGTGGGAAAACCACTGCTGCCCGTATCTTCGAAGCCCTGGGCATTCCGGTATACTACGCCGATGACCGCGCCAAATGGCTGATGGCCAACGATGAGCAACTCAAGGCGAGGATCATTGACTTATTCGGACCGGAAGCTTACGATTCATCCGGAGCACTCAACCGAGCCCATATTGCTCAAAAAGCCTTCAGTGACGGTGGTTTACTGGAACAGCTCAACGCCGCAGTCCACCCGGCAGTTGGGGCAGATGCTGAACGCTGGCACAAGGAACAGTCCGGTGTGCCGTACACGCTAAAAGAGGCCGCCCTGCTTTACGAAAGTGGGAGTTTCAAAGCGCTCGATGCGGTGATTGTGGTGAGTGCCCCGGAGGAGGTGCGCCTCAGGCGGGTGATGCAGCGGGATGGGGTAGAGGAGGAGGCCGTTCGCGCCCGCATGCGCAAACAAATGCCGGAGGAAGAGAAAGCCCGGCGCGCCGATTACCGGATTCAGAACGATGGGCAGCAGTCAATAATCCAGCAAATCCATGCTATCCACCAACAACTTCAACAACGCTATGACGAAATTTGACCACCCCCAGGAAATCCTGATCACCGAATGGGCAGCACTGCAAGGCCGGACGGATTTAACGAATTGCACGGTGCAGGGCGTCGATTTGCGGGAGCAAAGCCGGGACTGGGACCAGTGCCGCATCGGCAATACGGCTTTCCTGGGTTGCCCAATGGATTTGGAAACGGAGCTGCAACTCCGGCGTATCGGTGCCCATATCTACCCGCCACCTGCACAACCTTTACCCTACAATCCATTCAGAAAGGCACTTTACACCTGGCAGGAGCTCATCGCCCCGGTAGAAGGCAAGCAGGCGGACTTGCATATTTACGAGCACTTTTCGGCTTCCAAGCTCAATCCACCTATCAACGAAGCCCTCTGGCAGCGCATTCACGATCATTCCATTGACGAAGGGCTGCGGCAGTTGCTGCAGTTTGATGCGGAAGGCATGACCAGCCGCCGCTGTGTGGGCATCATGGGCGGGCATAGCACACTGCGCACGGATCCATATTTCGAGAAAACCGCCCTCACCGCCCTGCTTTTGGCGAAAGCCGGCTACTTTGTCGTTTCCGGGGGCGGGCCGGGCATCATGGAAGCCGCCAATCTTGGCGCATACTTGTCGCCTTATGGAGCGGAGGCCCTAAAACAAGCCCTGCGCACCCTGAAGTCTGCGCCTCACTACACCGATCCCGGCTATCACGAAGCGGCTCAGGCTGTACTTCAGGACTATCCGGACGGCGCAGAAAACCTTGCCATTCCCACCTGGTTTTATGGGCATGAGCCCAGCAATTTGTTCGCCAGCCATATTGCCAAGTATTTTTCGAACAGCATTCGGGAAGACACCCTGCTGGCCATCAGTCTGTACGGTATTATTTGTGCGCCCGGCAGTGCAGGTACTACTCAGGAGATTTTCATGGATGCCACGCAGAACCACTACGGCACCTTCAACTACTACAGCCCCATGGTCTTTTTAGGCCGGCAGCGGTATGAAATTGAAACGCTGATTTACCCTCTGTTAAGGCAGTTGGCCTGGGGCCGGGAATATTACGATTTGCTTTGCCTGACGGACGAGCCGGAAGAAGTGGTGCATTTCCTGCAAGCCCATCCACCCAGGAAAGTAGGCTAGGCTTGAAATAAATTACAGCCACAGGGGCACTTATTTGAATAGGTGGATGTTAACGCTTTGTCAACAACGCAGGACGATCAATGAATCTGGAAGATCTTGGATACAATGAAGCCCTTGAGGGCTACCGGCAGGAGCATGGTCTTGGTCAGCATCTGGTGGGCAGGGTGACGGTAGAGCACCGTGAACGTTACATGGTAAGCAGTGAAGAAGGCGAATTTGACGCCGAATTACTGGGCAACTTGCGGTACGCAGCAGCTTCAAAAAACGATCTGCCCGGAGTGGGTGATTGGGTCGCTATTTCTGAATACGACGAAGGCAAAGCTCTGATTCATGCGGTATTTCCCCGGCATACCGTTTTGGAGCGGCAGGCGGTAGGCAAGTTTGGCGAAAAGCAAATCATCGCTACCAATATTGATTATGGAATCATCGTGCAATCAGTGAACCGGGATTTTAGCATCAACCGGTTGGAGCGATACCTGACGCTTTGCCATGCTGCGAAAATACAGCCCCTGATTGTGGTCACCAAGGTGGATTTGATATCGGAAGCGGAGCAGGAAAGTCTGCTCGGAAAAATAAGGTCCCGTATTGCTGATGTCCCAGTTTTTGCGGTCAGCAATGAAACACAAGCTGGAATTGGCGCGCTGAAAAATCTGGTTGTTAAAGGAAAAACCTACTGCCTGTTGGGTTCTTCCGGCGTTGGGAAGTCCTCCCTGATCAATAGCCTGAGCGGGATGGAGCGGATGAAAACCGGAGCCATCAGCGAAGGGATCGACCGGGGCAAACACGTTACCACCCACCGGGAGCTGGTACCATTGGTCAACGGCGCTGTGCTGATCGATAATCCGGGGATGCGCGAAGTGGGCATAACCGATGGCAAAGGGGGGCTGGAAAATACCTTCGAAAAGATTTATGCCCTGGCCGAAACCTGCAAGTTTTCAGATTGTACGCATACCTCAGAAATTGGCTGTGCTGTCTTAGCCGCTTTGGATTCGGGTGAACTGGAGGAAGAAGTGCTGGAGCACTTTTACAAAATGGAAAACGAACAGGCGCATTTCACCTCCACGGTACTGGAGCGAAAAGTTAGGGATAAAAAGTTTGGCAAAATGGTCAGGGAGGTCAAGAAATACAAAAAGAAGACCAAGTACTAAAATACTTCCTTCATCAGGCGCTCCAGGTATTTTTGATCCACTTCATCAAAAGAGTTGTTTAGCGTGCTGTCTACATCAAAAACAGCGATTAGCGCACCATCTTTCCCAAAAACTGGCACTACGATTTCAGAGCGGGAATTAGGGTCGCAGGCAATATGGTCAGTGCCCTGCTGCAGGGCGTGGGTATCAGGCACAATTTGGGTTTTTTCCTCCCGGGCCGCTCTTCCACAGACCCCTTTGTCATAGCTGATGTGCAGGCAGCCCAGGGTGCCCTGGTACGGCCCAACCGACAACCTGCGCTCACCGCTTTTAACGTAAAAGCCTACCCAGTAGTAATATGGCAGATAAGTCTTAAGCAGACAGTTAATGGTAGCCATTTTTAGGGTGGCATCCGTTTCCCCTTCCAGGTTAGCCTGAATGGCCATCAGGGCCTGCTCGTAGGCTTCCGTTTTTGCCGACCGGTCGAGGTTGACAGAAGGCTTAATGAAATAGGGCATTGCTGCGGATGCGCTCATATCGGTTTTTTGTATTCCAAACATCACCAACCAGGGAGCGGTTGCATAAAAAAAGCCCACCGGAATAACCGGCAGGCTTTATTGGGGTGGAAGACCGGATTTGAACCGGCGACCTCTGGAACCACAATCCA
Source organism: Phaeodactylibacter sp. (assembly GCF_022763345.1). Classification (GTDB taxonomy): domain Bacteria; phylum Bacteroidota; class Bacteroidia; order Chitinophagales; family Saprospiraceae; genus Phaeodactylibacter. The sequence goes on along the minus strand of NZ_JALEGS010000013.1, from coordinate 33,654 downwards.
GCGCTCTAACCAACTGAGCTACAACCACCATTTTACTTTGCCAGAAGTCGCTTTTTGACTTCCTTTTTATCAAAGCGATGCAAAGATAAAATAGTTCCGGAATTAGTGAAAAACTTTTTTAGAAAAAACTACTACCTTTATCAAAACGGAAAATCCATGCGCCGACCGATTATTCTATCCTTCCTATTTGCTCTTGGCTTGCTGGCCTTTGGGTGTGCACCGGAAAACGAAGCTGCTCAGGACTTTAGCGTCCGATTACTATGCGAAACCAAGTCTGGTAGTGAAACGGACATTCCCAAAAGTGCCGTTTACACACTTGTTGAGGAGCAAAAAGTCAAGATTGCCAATATTGCCGCCTGCGATAGCATCCCGCCTACTGCTTTTTCAGATTATGGCATTCCAGACTCCGCGCTAGCTGCCGCGGGTGGCTGGTACGCCGGGGCAGGAGATTACCTCTATGCTATCCGGGAAGGCGATGCCGTCGTCTACTATCAGGGCTGGCAGGATGAAATGCAGGAAGATGAAGGCTTCCATTACACTCAGCTGGGCGTATACCAAAACGGGAAGTTTGAGTTGCAGCTGCCGCCTACGCGGGAAGAACTCGTGGGGACTTATACCCTTAGCCAGGAAACAGGCTCTCATATCCTGTTCGTAGGCATGCATGAAGATACGCTGATTGGAGAGCATTTTGTACTCGATGGCGTTTTGCCTCCGCTCAATCAGCTGAATGTATTGATGACTGGCATGGCACCTCAGGACTCCGCTACTCTGGATCTTATCGATCAAGGCTTCCGTTTTTCTTCTGCCATGGGAGACGGGACCTTTCAGCGTACGGGAGACGGGCTGGAGGTAAGCCTGAACCTGGACGGGCAGCAGGTGCGCCTGCAAAAAGCCCTTAGCAAGGACTACAGCATACCCCAGTAACAGATTCGGTTTAGTTTTCCCAGAACCGCCAGTTGATGCCTTCTTTTTGGCGGCGTCTTTTCCGTTGTTTTTTCTTCAGCCAGTTGCGCTTCAGAATGACGTAGCGAAGCGAAATGCCAGTTTGGGTGTAAACCGTACGTTCGCCGCCAATGAGATTGATGGCCGGCTTGATATCATAAGTCAGGTTGAGCTTGCCGAGTGACAATTCGATCCCACCAATGAGGGTTAGCCCAAAAGGATCCTCGTATGGGCTGCCTTCCGTATTCGTCGGCACGCTGCCCCAGCCTTTATGCAGCCCGCCGCCCCCGTATATGTTCAATCGTTTGGTAATGAATGGCATGTGTTGCGTACCGAGGAGCGTTACAAGCGCTTCCTCCCGCTGCAGGCTCGTTTGCAGGATAGCCTCAAGGGTGGTCTTATCAAAAATCCGCTGCTTGACCGTTAGCCCCCAGTCGGTCCCCAGGCGCATGCCAAACGCGGTATCATAAGATTGGGCGCCTAGGCTCAGCGCTGTACAACAAATAAAGAAGGTGAGTAATCTTGCTTTCATGTTGCTAGGAACGCAAGACAAGGGTTGCATATTTTCCGGTATGGGGCAATTGGTCTGGGCAAACCGGAATGCCGCCACTGAGTTGAAAGGCTGGCGGAATATAACTATCTTTGAAAGGCATAAATGGAGCAATTTTATGGCAGAGCAGCAAACCGAATACTATTCTATTGAGGATTACCTGGCCCTGGAAGCGCAGGCAGAGGAGCGGCATGAATACGAAGCAGGGCGGATTCAAGCGATGAGTGGGGGCTCAATCAATCACTCTATAATGGGGGGTAATATTATTACAGCCCTAAACAACAGCCTTAAAGATTCCAATTGTACAGCCTTAAATAGTGATGCCCGACTTTGGATAGACCATGCTCATTCCTTTGTTTACCCCGATGCCATGGTGATTTGTGGTAAAATTCAAGCAGCGGAGGAAGATCCGAATGCCGTTGTTAATCCGGTTTTGATCGTGGAAGTATTATCAAAATCAACCGAAGGCTACGACCGGGGCGATAAATTCCACAAGTACTGCTCCCTGCCTTCTTTCCAAGAGTACGTTCTAATTGATCAGGACAAACCCGTTGTGGATGTCCTTTTCCGGGAGGAGCCCGGCTACTGGAAGGTGACGACAGCGATCGGGCTGGATCAATCCATCAGCCTGGCAAGTTTAGGCTTTGACATTCCGCTTTCAGCGATCTACCGCAATGTGCAGGACTTGGGTGAGCCCATCTTTTGACACAGCGATCTTTCAAGATAAAGAATGACCAATTCTCCAATTTGGTGGGGCGTGTTGCTCGGGGCGGTTGTCTGCTTCGGTTACGCCTGGCGCTTACACACAAAATCAAAGCACGAAACCGCTGTCTTACTACTGGTGCTGGGCGGCTTTTTGCTGCGCCTTTTCAGCGCCAATGACCCGTTTCTCAACCCCTGGGATGAGCGCTTCCATGCACTGGTGGCTAAGAATATGATGAGCCATCCCCTTCGCCCCATGCTGTATGTCCACCCCGTTTTGCCCTATCCGCCCGAGGACTGGTCCGCCAATCACATCTGGCTACATAAGCAACCCTTTGCGCTGTGGCTGATGAGTGGCAGCATGAAACTTTTTGGTACCCATTTACTGGCACTTCGGCTGCCAAGTGTGCTGATCACCACCCTGGGGATAGGAGCGATGTACGGACTGGGTAAGCGCCTATACCATGCCCGTATTGGTTTTGTTGCTGCTTTCCTTTGGGCGATACACGGTATGCTGGTAGAGCTGGCTGGTGGGCGGCGGGCAACTGACCATGTCGACGCTGTATTTGTTGCGCTGATTCTATTCGGGGCGTACTGGGCACTGCGTACGGCACAGCAGAGGCGGATAGGCTTCGCCTTGATTACAGGCCTGTTAACCGGGCTGGCTGTGCTCACCAAGTGGCTTCCCGGGCTTATTATACTGCCCGTCTGGGCACTTTGGGCGATTCACTACCGGCAGTATTCCTGGAAAAGCTGGCTTGGGCATGGCCTGCTGATGACCAGTGCTGCATTTGTCGTGGCGGCCCCCTGGCAGATCTACACTCATCAGGCTTTCCCGGTTGAAGCCAGCTGGGAGCAATACTACAATTACCTCCACCTGTTTGAAGGGCTCGAAGGGCACGATCAACCCTGGTATTTCCACCTCAATAACCTACGGATACTGTTTGGCGAATTCATCTACCTGCCTCTGGTTTGGTGGGCATGGGTTAGTATCCGCAAGCGAACGGATGCCAGCCGGTGGGCACTACTGGTCTGGATAGCGATCCCACTGGGGTTCTTCTCCTTCGCTGCCACCAAAATGCCCGCTTACATTCTCATTTCGGCACCTGCTATTTTCCTGATCACCGCCCTGGCCTGGCAGCATTTCAAGATTTACCAATACCGGTTGGGGCGCTGGCGGCGGTTGGTGCAGGTTTTTATACTAGGTTTACTCCTCCTTCCACTCCGTTACTGCCTGGAACGCCTCAAGCCTCTGGATAGAGACGAAGCAGCGTGGGCAAAACGGATTGAAGTGGAAGCCCTGCGGCAACCGTCCCCTGCGGATTCCGTGATTTACTTTAATGTACCTCACCCGATTGAGACGATGTTCTTTCTGGGGGGGACGGCTTATGGGTATGCGCCGGCGCCACAGGTGGTGGATAGTTTGCGGGGGCAGGGCTATCGGGTAATTTTACGGGAATAGACATTCTGATAAAGGGCTTTTGATGGACGAAAAAAACCGGCTGGTATTGACCAAAATCAGTGCATGGTATTTGAGGAAGGGGTAACTTAATCAGTGACCCAACCCTAGCCTATGAAACCAGCAACTGACCTTCCGGACCGCCGCACGTTGCTGAACGACCTGTGGGCCATTCAGCTGGAAAAGCGGCACATTAGCGATCAGGGCATTAAGACTCTGGCAGCGCGGTATCAGCTTTCTGAAGTGGAAATTGAAGGGGTCGTATCCTTTTATCATTTCTTTCACCGGCAGCCTGCCGGGCAGTATACCATTTATGTCAACAACAGCGTTACCGCGATGCATAGTGGCATGCCTGCCATTATTTCTGCTTTTGAGGAAGCGACCGGCGCCCGGATTGGGCAAACCGACCCTACGGGTACTTTCGGGCTTTACGAGACTTCCTGCATCGGGCTTAGTGACCTGGAGCCTGCCTGCCTGATCAACTTTCAGCCTTTTACCCATCTGACACCCCAAAAGGTAAAGGCACTGGTCTGGCAATTGCGGCGCGGCGTGCCAGTTGAACAACTCGCCAATCCAATTCCTCAGCATCTGCGGTATCAGTTGCCGCCAGACCAGGCAGTGCTCCTCCGCCCTTTTGTTCCCGGAGAAACCCTAAAGGCATTGCTGCAGCTTGACCCGGAGGAGGTCCTTTCCACCCTCGAAGCTTCCGGGCTGAGGGGCATGGGCGGTGCCTTCTTCCCGGTAGGTAAAAAGTGGCGCCTTTGCCGGGAACAACCGGGCAACGAGAAATACATACTCTGCAATGCCGACGAAGGGGAGCCCGGTACCTTCAAAGACCGTATGCTGCTACAGTACTTGCCGGGGCTGGTCATTGAAGGGATGATACATGCCGCTTATGCTACCGGTGCGGCAGAAGGCTGGATTTACCTGCGTGCGGAATACCGCTGGCTTCTGCCTGAACTGGAAGCGGCGGTAGCAGCGTACTACGACCGGGGATGGCTGGGGGCGCAGATCCCTGCTAAATCCCCTTTCCGGTTTGATATCCACATTCAGTTGGGTGCCGGGGCCTACGTCTGTGGCGAAGAGACCGCCATGATGAATTCGCTGGAAGGCTTGCGGGGCGAACCCAGGGTACGGACCTACTTCCCGGTGGAAAGAGGTTACCGCCAAAAGCCCACCGTGGTCAATAATGTGGAAACCTTTGCTGCCGCTGCCCGTGTCCTTGAAATAGGCGCTGAACGATTCGCTGCCCTGGGCACGCCTCAGATGAAAGGCACCCGCCTGCTCAGCATTGCCGGCGATTGTGAGCGCCCTGGGGTTTACGAAATAGAGTGGGGGACCCGCCTTGCAGAGGTCCTGGATTGGGCTGGTGCCAAATCTACGCTGGCCGTGCAAATCAGCGGGCCTTCCGGGCAGTGCATCGACCCTAACTACGGTGACCCGTGCTTCGACTGGGACGACCTGCGGTGCGGGGGCGCCGTGACGATATTCAACACCCAACGCGATCTGCTTCAAATCCTCCGAAACTTTTCGAGCTTCTTTGCTGAAGAATCCTGCGGCGTTTGTACCCCCTGCCGGGCTGGGAATTTCATTTTTACCCGCAAGCTGGACAAACTCGCCAAGGGGCTGGGCCGGGCGGACGACTACGTTGAAATACAGAACTGGAGCAACATCATGCGGCAAACCAGCCGTTGCGGGCTGGGCCGGGCTGCCACCCATGCCTTGCTTACGGCAATGGAGCATTTCCCGGGGTACTTTTCCCGGTATTTCACTCCTGAAGCTGCGGCGGGCGCCCAACCCTTTGACCTGGAGGCGGCGGTCAGCGACTACCGGGAAACGGTGAATAAAACCTTAGGAACCACTAAAACCAACTGATTATGGCAAAGGCTGTTTCCATCCAAATTGACGGTATTGAGGTTCAGGCTGAGGAAGGGCAAAACCTGGTGGATGCCATACGCGGAGCAGGCGTGTTTATCCCATCACTCTGTTATTATGAGCACATTCAGCCACCGTTGGGCACTTGCCGGGTGTGTACGGTGCTGGTCAATGGCAAACCTACTGCTTCCTGCACGGCTACGGTGAGGCCCGGGATGAAGGTGGTGACTCAAACAAAGGAACTGGAGGATGTACGCAAGGGTATGGTGGAAATGTTATTTGCAGAAGGCAATCATTTTTGCCCGGCCTGCGAAAAAAGCGGCGATTGCGATTTGCAGGGGCTGGGCTACCGGCTCGGGGTGACCGCTACCCGATTCCCCCATCTGTTCGTCAACCGGCTGATTGATTACCGGCCGGAGCGGATGGTCATTGATCACAATCGTTGCATCCGGTGCCGGCGCTGTGTGGAGGAAGTACGTACCGATGCTGGGAAAGCCGTATTTTCTTTTGTGAACCGCGGCAAAGACACAGAAGTAGCCATCGATTACAAAGCTGAAACCGAGTTGACCGAGGCTCAGGCTCTGCAGGCTATGCACCTTTGCCCCGTAGGTGCAATTCTGGTTCGTGGTAAAAGCCTGGCCCGGCCCGTTGGAGAGCGGAAATACGATCAAACAGAGCAAGGCTGGGAAAAGGAAGAAGGAGCGATAGAGGTGCCAACGCCCAAGCCCGGAGCACCCAAAAAAGTAGTGGCGACCACTTCACTGGCCGGTTGCTTCGGCTGCCACATGTCCCTTCTGGATATTGACGAAGAATTGCTGGATGTTATTGAGCTCGTTGATTTCAATAAATCCCCGCTAACCGATATTAAGGAATTTAGCCAGCGCTGCGACGTAGGTATCATCGAAGGGGGCTGCTGTAACAGCGAAAATGTGGAGGTGCTGCGAGCTTTCCGGGAGCACTGTGATATGCTCATTGGTGTAGGGGAATGCGCCATTTGGGGCGGACTGCCTGCCATGCGCAACTTCATCCCCATAGAGGAATGCCTGCTGGAGGCCTACGGGCGCACCACCGAGCTGGAGCATAACAAGGTCGTCATCCCCAAACATGAGGATCTGCCGGAACTCCTCGACCGGGTCTATGGCTGTCAGGAAATCGTACGGATGGACTACTTCATCCCCGGCTGCCCGCCCGATGCCCGGCACATTTGGAAAGTATTGAAACATGCGCTGTTTGGGCAACCCTATGCCCTGACGCATGAGGAATTTAAATATGACTAACCATGCCCAACCAAAAGACCACCAAGATTACCATTGACCCTGTCACCCGGGTAGAAGGGCACGGCAGGGTGACCATTCATCTGGACGAACAGGGAGAAGTCAGCGAAGCCCGCTTTCATATCGTCGAGTTCCGGGGCTTTGAGCGGTTCATTCAGGGGCATCCGTACTGGGAGGTGCCGGTGCTTGTGCAACGACTATGTGGTATCTGCCCGGTAAGCCACCACCTGGCCGCTGCCAAAGCCATTGATCAACTGCATGGACTGATGCCAGGGGACTTGTCGCCCACAGCCACCAAGCTGAGGCGGCTTTTGCACTACGGTCAGGTCTTTCAATCGCACGCCCTGCACTTTTTCTACCTGGCTTCGCCCGACTTGCTCCTTAAGGGAGATACACCGGCAGCCGAGCGCAATATCGTCGGGGTAGTTATGGCCAACAAAGACCTGGCGAAGCGGGGCATTCTGATGCGTAAATTCGGGCAGGAAATTATCAAAGCCATTGCCGGAAAGCGCATACATGGCGTAGCGGCAGTACCGGGTGGTAATTACAAGACCTTCACCCCCGAAGAACGTCGGTTTTTCCTGGATGGGGAAGCTATTCCTTCGGTAGATACCATGATTGAGTGGACACAGGAAACCCTGCAGATGCTCCGGCAATACCACGAAACCAACCGGGCCTGGCTGGACAGCTTTGCGGATTACCCCTCCGGACATCTTGGACTGGTTGGTGCTCAGGGCGAACTGGAGTTGTACGATGGGCAACTGCGGGCTATTGACGCAAGCGGGCAGCGCACCCTGAACGACGTGCCAGCACAGGACTACCGCAAGTATTTCGGAGAGGCGGTAGAGCCCTGGACCTACCTCAAGTTCCCGTACCTGAAACATCTGGGCAGAGCCGATGGCTGGAACCGCGTAGGCCCACTCGCCCGGCTGAATGTCTGTAGCCATATTGGCACGCCTCTGGCAGAGCAGGAACGGCAGCACTTCTTCGGGTTTTCGGGCCACAGCCCGGTCAACCGGACGCTGTATTATCACTGGGCACGCCTCATCGAAATGTTACACTGTGCCGAAGTTGCCCGACAGCTCCTGAATGATCCTGAATTTCTGAGCGATGACCTGGTTCGGGAAGGACAGCGGCAGGAAGAAGGCGTGGGCGTCGTGGAAGCCCCACGGGGCACGTTGATGCATCATTATCGGGCAGATGAAAAAGGGCAGGTCACCTGGTGTAACCTTATTGTCTCCACCACCCATAACAACGAGCCTATGAATAGGGCGGTAAAGGAAGTGGCGAGACGGGAACTCAGTCGGCAACAGGAGATCACGGAGCCCATGCTCAATCAGGTGGAGATTGCCATCCGGGCCTACGACCCCTGTCTGAGCTGTGCCACCCATGCCATCGGGGATATGCCGTTACGGATTGAGCTGTTCAGCCATGATGGCCAGCTGATGGGGCAACGTACAAAAAACAGTAGCCTGTACAATAATCCGCTGGACGTATGACCCGCTTAAATCCCGAATTGCACATGAACCCACTCGAATCCAAACCGGCAAATGAACTTTTGTTGATTGCCATCGGTAATGATGCCCGGCAGGACGATGGGCTGGGGTGGGCGTTTGGGCAGGCGATGGAGGCAAGTAATGACTTTCAGGGAGAGGTGGTTTACCGTTATCAGTTGCAGGTAGAGGATGCGCTGCTTATCACCGGTTGCCGCACCGTCCTATTCGTAGATGCCTGTCGGGAGGAATTGCCCATGGGTTTTGCGTTCACCCCTCTGCAAGCCGATGCGGATTTCGGGTTTACAACGCATCAGTTGTCACCGGCAACCGTGCTGGCACTGTCGAAGCAGTTGTATGGAGCTGCGCCACAGGCATTTTTGCTGAAAATATCGGGGACAGCATGGGCGTTGGAGCGGGGGTTGTCGAAGGCTGGGGCGCAAAATTTAGCCTCCGCTTTGAAAGAAGCAGAAGCCTTGCAAGGGGCTAAGTAATGAAGGGTTGGAGCGGGATTTGGAGGCCGGGCAGGATATTTTCCCCGCTAATACTGACTCAGCCATATTACTTGAATTATCTAATCTCAAGGTAAGGAATTTAGGGATGGAATGCAATATTGATGGGAAAGGTGCGCTGACACATTCCGTACCTACAGCACGGACCTGCCTTCAAACCTGGATTATCTACCGATGTTTCTTACCTAAAGGCACGGTATTTATCTATGGTTTACGCTAAACCCGGAATCGTTTTCGGGAATTACTTTAGTACTTCAGTACTCACCCTGTGATGTATACCCTTATTGCTTTCGATAGCTGGAAGAAATAGGGTGCAACTGTACCTTTGTAGCTATCCCCACTGCAAGGAATTGACCCATAAATTTTTGGTTGAATACAGGCTAATCAAAAAAAGTATCATATTGATTGCGCCGCCCTTCCTGCCGCACCGGCTCCTTGATGGGCTGGTCCAGGTCCAGCACATCGCTGTCGTTGGCGGCCTGAGAAAGCAGGTTTTGTTTTTCGTCTTCGCCCAAAATGAGTGAAGTGCTCTCTTTTTCCCACTTTTCCAGCATTTTGAGCCCTTCTTCCTCGAAAATGCCATTTTGGAGGTCGATCGAGTTCATGAAGTTGGAGGACATCTCCATAAAGCGGTCCATTTCTCCCACTTTGTTGGCAACATCGTCGGTGATGGCTTCCATAGCGGCATCAAACATCGCGCGCTTGTCCGGGTCGCCCTGCATGATGCTCATAGCGGAGTTCATCGCCCCATGGCTGGCGTGGATGGCTTTGCGCTCCTGCTCCTTGATCATAACCTGGTCCTTCACGTCCTCGGCAAGGATAAGCGAATTCTCGTGCATCTTGGTGAGCACGCGGTAAAGTACCTCCATCTTCTGGTAGAGGTCTTCCAGCCGGACATTGGAGTCCTTCAGGCGGCCAGCTTTGCGCGACTTCAGGATCATCACCGTTTGCTTGTTGCTGGCTTTGGCTTTGCTGGCCAGTTGGAGGTTGGCCTCAATCTCTTTTTTGTTGTTGTGGATCAACTCCCGCAATTTGTGCATTTGCCCGCGCAGGATATTGATCTGCTTTTCCATCTGCTTGACCTTCTTTTTGAGGTCGTCCACATAGTTTTTGAGAATGCCGATGGGGTCGAGCTCTACGAAAATGCCGGTAATCCAGCGCATCACGCTGCGGTACATGTACCAGATAAGGTTGCGCATGCGCGGGTCTAGCACCATGTAAACGACAGCGGCCAGTACAGCCAGCATACCTGCCAGGTAGAGCGTATTTTGCGCCAGAGCAATCAGAGTTGGCAATGCCGTATACAGCAGGTAGCCGCCACCAACGAGGAGCGCTCCCAAAAAGACAGCGCCAGTGACGCCCTCGGGGCGCTTCCAGAATGGTTTGGGCTGTACGTGAGAATTGTTGTTCATGATCATCATTGAGTTGAGGACTACAAATAACGCAAAATTCAGGTAGTTGTACAACCGCAGTTGTTTATCTTCGCCGCTAATGACCAATCCCGTACGCATGAAGACCTTTGACGTCACCATTCCGGTGCTGAACGAAGAGCCGACTTTGGCCCGGCAGGTAGAGCAGTTGCATGCCTTTCTGAAAACCCATTTCCCCTCCGAAGGGCAGTGGCAGATCGTGATTGCCGACAATGGCTCTACCGACCGCACCCTGGAAATCGCGCAGGAACTCAGCAACCGTATTCCGGAAGTTACTTTCGTTAAAGTGCCCCGCCGCGGCGTTGGGCTGGCACTGAAGACTTCCTGGGGGCAGTCTAAAGCAGACATCGTGGGGTACATGGACCTCGATCTGGCCACCGACCTGCCGCACTTCCTGGAAGCCTACCGGGCGATCGCTGAAGAGGATTACGATGTAGTCTACGCTTCCCGCCTGCACCCCAAATCCAAAGTCGTTAACCGGCCCTTCAAGCGTGAAGTGGCCAGCCGGGTGTTCAACCTGTTGCTTAAAACGTACCTCGGTGTAGGCTTTTCAGATGGGATGTGCGGATTCAAATGGCTGAAGCGGGAGGTGTACCCGGAGCTGCACGAAGCCGGGGCGCAAAACGATGGCTGGTTCTTTTCCACGGAGCTGCTCACCACAGCCGAGTGGCTCAACAAGCGGATTTACGAACTGCCCGTCAAGTGGACAGATGACGTCAGCAGCAGCCGGGTGGAAATCCTGCCTCTGGCCAAGCGCTACATTAACTCCATGATCGAACTCAAAAAACGACGGCCATGAGCACCGCGCCGACATTAATACTAGGCACTGCAATGTGGGGGTGGACCACAGAACGCGCCACCGCCTTCAAACTCCTTGACCAGTTTTACGACCGGGGCTACCGGGAGGTGGATGGGGCCACCAACTATCCCATCAATAAAAACCCGGAGGACTTCCGCCGGGCAGAGCAAATCCTCCTGCAATGGATCAATGCTCACGGCATCAATGATCTCTGTGTGATGATGAAAGTGGGGAGTGTCAATAATATGCGTACGCCGGAGTGCAATTTGTCCAAAAGTTTCCTGCTCATCATGCTCGATGAGTACCGCTATGCCTTTGGGGATAACCTCGACACCTTCATGCTCCACTGGGATAACCGGGAGGCAACCGAAGAAATCGAGGCTACGTTTGAGGCTTTTCAGCGCGCAAAGGACCTGGGCTACCGATTGGGGCTGTCCGGTATCCGTCATCCGGAGGTGCATGCTAAGGTGAACGAAGCCTATGGTTTCGACTTCCGCATACAAATGAAACACAACCTGCTGCAATCGGATTACGAGCGCTACAAGCCCTTCCACGGGCAGCCCCGGTTCATTACCTACGGGGTGAATGCCGGAGGGATCAAGCTTGATGCGGCGGCTTATCATCAGGGCAGTTCCCTGAAGGCACGGGGCGGAGATACGGACAAGCCGCACCCCATCGTCGGGCCCTTGCAAGAGGTACTCGCGGCGGCCAATGAGCAGCCCGGTCGCCCTGCGGTCTCCAATATGAACCACTGTGGCATGGCTTATGCCTTTCACAGCCCGGATGTAGGCGGCATACTGATTGGCCCTTCCCGGCCGGAGCAATTGGAGCATACGCTCAACTTCCATGAGGCCCTGCAGCGTTATGATTACAGTGATTTTTACGAAGGGCTCAAACAGGTAGCGGCACAATTTTAAATATGGAGCAGTACGATTTCCTGATCGTCGGCGGCGGTATTTTTGGTATATATGCGGCTTTGTTTCTCCGGGGGCAAGGTCAGCGGGTACTGCTCGTGGAGAAGGAAAAGGTATTGCTAAAAAAGGCTTCCATCGTCAATCAGGCGCGGCTGCACAGCGGGTACCACTATCCGCGCAGCGTGGCAACGGCCCGGATGTCCGACGACAACAAAGCGCGCTTTACCGCTGACCATCAGGATTTTATCAACTTTGAGTTCGAGAAGTACTACGCCATCGACCGCTTCGGCTCCTTTACGGATGCCGCGCAGTTCGAACGGTTCTGCGCCTTCATCGGCATTCCCTGCGAGCCGGTGGAGCGCCATCCGTACTTCAACTACCACCGGCTCGAGGCTTTGTACAAGACCGTGGAGTACACCTTCGACCCCATTCTCATAGCAGAATACTACCGGCAGCGGCTCTACGAGGCAAGCCCGGAGGTGACGCCCCGGCTTTTCACGGAAGTGGTCAATGCAGCAGCCGATGGCGACCAATGGCAGGTCGGGTTAAAAGCTCTCGAAAGCGGTAAGCTTGAAACTGTTAAAGCCCGTCAGGTGATCAACGCGACCTACGCCGGTAGCAACGCCATCAACCGCCTTTTTGGCGTGCGCGATATCGACCTGATGCATGAGATTTCAGAAATGGCTTTCGTCAATTCCCCTCAGGTCCGGGATATCGGGCTGACGATTATGGACGGTCCCTTTGGCTCCATTATGCCTTACGGCAAAAGCGGGCTGCTGTCCCTGTCAAGCGTAGCCTACACCCACCATAAAGTCTCCTACGGCAACCTGCCCACCTTCGACTGTCAGCAGGTAAATACCAACTGCCGCCCGGACTTTACGGACATCTGCAACTTCTGCCCCGCCAAACCGGCCAGCAATTACCGCAAAATGCTGGGGCAAATCCGGCATTACTTTACTGACAAGGTCGAGTTTCAGTACTTCACCTCCATGTTTACCATTAAATCTAAACTCAAAGCCAGTTATATTGACGATGGGCGGCCTACGGAGATATCTGTCCTCCATGAAAATCCCAAGTTTTATTGCATCTTTGCCGGAAAAATCAATTCCATTTACGAGATCGAAAAAGTCGTATCCCTTTAAATCCTAACCAAGTATGGCTGTAACTGTAAACGTGGCTTCAGAAATTGCGCCACTCAAACGCGTCATCATTCACCGCCCCGATGAGGGCATTGCCCGCATTAGCCCAAAGCGGGCCGAAGAGCTCCTGTTTGACGATATCGTGTACCTGCCGCAGATGCAGGAAGAGCACGATGTGTTTTCGGAAATTCTCAAGCACTTTGTAGGAGAAGACAATGTCCTCGAAACAGAAGACCTCCTCTTTGAAGCCCTGGAGGCTGCCTCGGAAGCCGACAAAAAGGAGATGATCGAGAAAATCATCGATTATGAGGAACTGCCACGCTCCTACGAGGATATGCTCCTGAAACTGGACAACAAAGCGCTAACGGAGACGCTGATCACGGGCTACCTGCAGCAAGAGGATATGATTCTCTTTGATCCTATCCCAAACTTCATCTTCACCCGGGACATCGCGGTTACGGTCAACGACCATGTCATCATCACCAAAGCGGCTAAAGAAGCGCGCTTCCGCGAAAATTTCCTGACCCGGTATATCTTTTGGGCACACCCTATCTTCAATGCACTGAGCAAAGAGGGGCGTATCATCAACCTGAACAACGTAGAGCTATTCCCGCCTTCCCGCCGCCGGGAAATGGTGAGCATCGAAGGCGGAGATGTGATGATCATTAACGAAGACTACCTGCTCATCGGTTGCAGTGAGCGGACGACCGCCCATGCCATTCAGTCGCTCAAAGAAGTCCTTTTCAAAAAAGGCGTGGTGAAGCATGTCGTGCAGATCAATATCCCAACCGACCGCAGTTACATGCACATTGATACCATTTTTACACAAATCAATACCAACCACATCGTGGCTTTCAAGCCAATCGTGCTGGATGGGCTGGGGTCTTACGTCGAAGTCTTTTCCTCCAACGGTGCCACCCGTCATTATCCTTCCATTAAGGAGTTTTTCCACGCAGAGATTAACCCGGACATGGAATTCATCCTCAGTGGGGAAGGCATATCGCCCTATCAGGACCGGGAGCAGTGGACAGATGGCTGCAACCTCGTGGCCCTGAAGCCTGGTGTGGCAATCACCTACGACCGCAATCCTTACACGGAGAAGGCTTTCCGCAGCGCCGGGTATCAAATCATCCACGCTACGAGTATGTTGCAAGCGTTTCAGGATGGTTCGCTCAAGCCGGAGGAGGTGAAAAATACCATCATTGCCTTGCCTTCCAATGAGCTTTCCCGGGCCCGGGGCGGCTCGCACTGTATGACTTGTCCGGTGGAAAGAGGTTGATCTTTTGGTTGAATGGCAGGTCATCTTTCAGGGGATGACCTGCCATCTTAAATGCTTATCGCTCAAACTGTACCGACAGATTCACCTTTGCACTCAGGCCGATGAAGGGGCGCACAAAGAGTTCCTGCCGGTCGCCAGCGGTGGTTTCTTCCAATAAGGTGGCTCCGAGATTCAGGTAGACAAACTGGAAAAGCTTATAGTCCAGGCTGGCGTAAATGGGCAGTCCGGTGATAGGGCCAGTGAGCTTTTGCTCGTCTGCATTTTCAAAGTCTTGCAGGAATAAGCCAAATCCAATGTACGTATTGCTGAAAAAGCGGGGCGCGAAGGCACTGTTGCCTAAGGGGAAGGACAAACCCACGTAGGGCGCCGTATCGTAATCCAGGTCTTCCCCCAGGTCACCACTGAAGTAAACGCCTCCGTAACCGGCATTGACAGCCAGGGCGCCCTTCTTAGACTCGGTCGGACAGTCTTCCAGCAAACGGGCGTCCGCAATTTTGTAAAGTGGTGCGGGCAGCATGCGATCGAGCTCGTCCTGCAGCAGTTGCCGCAGCAGTACCCGTTCTTCCGCCATGCGGACCTGCCCTACGCTGTCCCGCATGCGCATATCCGCCATTTTTTCCATCTGCAGGGCTACCAGGTTGGACAACTCCTGAGCCGGAGCGGCAATACCGGTGCGGTAGTTTTGAAGATCGGCCTGCAGCAAGTCGTTCATCTCCTGTAGTAGGCGCTTAGGTTTGTTTTCCCATTCGATGGTTTTGGACTCCTGAGTGAGCTGCGTTTCCAAAAACAGTTGCAGCCGTTTGTTGAGAGTCTGTACAAGTGCTGTCCGCTGCGCATTACTCAGGGTTTGAAAATACAAGACCTCAATATCATAACTGGCGGAGGAGCGGAACTTGTAATTGACAGGCAGGCTGTAGGTTTTTTCCTTATTGTCCAGCGGGCGCTGCCATACGGCGGAATGCAGCACGGTGGATTTGCCTCTGGGAGGCTTAATATTTAGCTCGACCCGGTCGATGTAGGAAGGGATGGACCCGGTAAAGAGGATATTCGTCTCCGCCGGAAGTGGGTTGTTATCCCCAATGTAGGTGCTTTCAAAGTCCAGGCTCACTGTTTTGTACTGGGCAAGCAGAAAAAATGGGCATAGTACGAGAAGGAATAGTAAAGATGGCTTTTGCATAGAAATGTGTTTGTGGAGTTTTTGCAGTTCCTATAATATAATTACGAGAACCGTTATTTGTTTGGACGTTCACTTACAGTAAAGTCACTCCACGCCGCACAGATCAACGCTATCGGATCAAATGTACCATACCGGACTGCACCTGTTGCTGCCCGGCCTGTTCATAAGTTAGCTGCCAGATAAAGGCACCGGGATTCATCGGCTCATTGCCGGATTTACCATCCCAGCTTTGCCCAAGCTGATCGCTTTCGAACACAAGCCCGCCCCATCGGGAGAAGATTTGCAGGCGGTAGTTTTGCACAGGGCACAGGTCAATGGGCAGAAAACCATCATTGATGCCATCTTCATTTGGAGAGAAGGCATTGGGGACGTAGAAGCAATTCTCGCATCCAATAGGCTGTAGGTCAATGCTATCCATGACCGTGCCGCAGACGTTAGTGACCAACACGGTATAAACGCCCGGGGTGGTAAACGTAGTGAGGGCGGCTGTGCTTCCGTTGGACCATTGTACGTCATTTTGAGGTTCCGTTGCTGCTTCGAGCTGCACGGAACCGCCCGGGCAGAGCGGGGCAGCCCCTTGTATCTCCAGTGTGGGAAAAGTTAGGCTGTCTACGGAAAAGACGGTATCAAATTCCCCGCACCCGTTAGTCACGGTGATGTGGTAGGTGCCGCCACCGGTCAGCGTTACGCTGTCGCCCACACTGCCATTTGACCAGGTATAACCTGTAGCACCCTCTGAAAACACACTTGCTCCGGCTGTTTCATCGGGGCAAAGGGCGTCGGGTGCCTGAAGAAGTATAGGCGGCACGTCCAGCACATTTAGCATCAGGGTATCCGTTGCCTGCCGGCCACAGAGGTCGGTAAATAAAATGGTGTAGAGCCCGCCATTAGTCACCTGTATCGTGGCCGTGGTGTCTCCGGTAGACCAGAGTAAAGTACCTGATATATTTGCCGTTGCTGCGAAAGTGGCGGTATCGCCTGTGCAGAGCGTGTTCGGGCCGTTGATATTCACAATGACGGTGTCTGTCAGTTCCTCCACTTCAATAGTATCGCTCACCATGCCACAATCTGCCGTAACGGTCAGGCTGTAAATCCCGGGTTCGGTAACCGTCAGGCTGGTATCAGTAGAGCCGTCCGACCACAGGAAGGCATCGCCATTGGTCTGGGGGAGGAGGGTAATGGGGCCATTATCACAACTAAAGGTGGTATCCGGGCCCAAGTCAGCGATCAGGGTTTCCTGGGTGTCAAAAATGTAGTCCATGAAGTTGGGGAGGCCCAGGAAGGGCTGATCCGGGGTCTGAAAACTAAAGACTTCCTCCTCCAGATTGGCTTGTTCTGAATTGGGGCAATTTATAGCGTGCAGGTGGGTGACCTGAGGGGCATCTTCATCGTAGGAGACCAGGTAAATGCGGCCGTCCGGAGCAAGCTGCATGGCGCCAAGGCGTTCATTTGGGCCTGGCCCAAGAATAGTTCTCGAGGACAGGAAACCGGGATTGAGCGGTTCATAACGCACCAACAAGGAACCACTGACGGTAGGCTCCATCACATACAGGTAATTGCCGTTGGGGGAGAAGGAGTAGCTAATGGAGTTGACGGCTCCGGGCAGGGTCCGGGGATTGGAAATATTGCCATTATTGGCATTGAAATTATAGAGCACGCCTCCAACGAACAGCCGGTTGCGCGTCGGAGAAATCTTAATCGGGCCAGCCAGGGAATCAATGACGTCCCGCTCTTCCAGCGTTGGACCTAAGACTTCTGTGGGTGTCACGCGGTAATTGAAAAAATCACCGGTATTGTCATCCACAATGATGACCCAAAAGTCGGTACCATTTCCGTGCAGAGTGCCGCTTAGGGATTCAAAACTGGGGACATGAAGCCGGTCATCCTCAAATACAGTGCCCCCAAGCCCGCCATTCAGGGTGCGGTTGAGCAAAAAATGCGTGAGCCCGCGTCCCTGCAACTGGCCAGCGGGCAGCCCGTCGCTGGCAAACTCCCGCTCTTCCATGGTGAAGAGGTAATGCTCATCGGCATTGCCCGGATTAGGGACAAAGAGGGCAGACTGAACGGCACCAAAGCCACCGCCCCGGAGCCCTTCCATGTCGTACAACACATTATGGCTGGCGTTCCAGATGCTTCCCGAGGGTTGTCCTGGGGTAGTGCGTCCGCCTCCGTTGGTATAGTACAAAAGGTTGCCATCTGTATCACAAACTGAGGCGCAACCTTCCGATGTTTGCAGTGCACCATTGGTGATCAGGACCGGGTCACCGGAAGAGAAGTCAATACCCTGTTGGTTGCCAAAATACCAGATGTTGCCTTCATTTTGGCTCAGCGCGGCAAAAGACAGGAAAAGGAGGGGTAGTATCAGTCCAGCAAAGGGCGTTTTTTTCATACAGCACGGTTTTGCCCAAAAGTAAGGGTAACCGGCCAATTTTTCGGTCGGTTACCCTTCAATACTGATTTTTGCAGGTTGGGAGAGGCTTAAATATTCTCCCAGGCTGCTTGTTTTACACTACGCGGTGTACAGCAAATCGTAGTACTCTTCCAGCATCCGCTTGACTCCAAAGGCATCGCGGGTGCTCTGAATGCTGGCGTGCATCATTTTTAGCCATTTTTTGCGGTCATCGTAGTAGGTGGGCACGACTTTGTTCAGCAGCACGTCGTAGAGCGCCTCCCGGTCGTTGTCATCCTGTTCTTCCACGTTGTCGCTTTCGAAGGCATTGCCGATCTGCCAGCCATTGACGCCATCCTGGCAGGCTTCCGGCCACCAGCCGTCGAGTACGCTAAGGTTGAGCACCCCGTTCATAGAGGCTTTCATGCCGGAAGTTCCACTTGCTTCCTTAGGGCGGCGTGGGTTGTTGAGCCATACATCGGAGCCGCGGGTGATGGCGGCACCAATTTCCATATCGTAGTTTTCCAGGAAGACCACCGCATTGGGATAGAGTTTGGACATGCGCACGAGATTGGCTGCAATCGCTTTGCCGGTATCGTCCAGGGGGTGGGCACGACCGGAAAAGACGAGCTGAATCTTGCCTTCCTTCAGGTAAGGCTCAATAACTTCAGGTTTGGAGAAGATCAGGTCGCTGCGCTTGTAAGGCACGGAGCGGCGCGCGAAGCCGATGATCAGCTTTTCTTCGTCGAGGGTAACACCGTTCTTGCGCTTGACAAGGTCAATGAGTGCCCGCTTGTTCTTCAGGTGCGGTTCCCAGAGGTCTTTGCCAGCCTCAGCAGCATCAAGCATCGCCTGATCCACCCAGGTACCCTGATGGATACCATTGGTAATGGCAACGATATCGGAACGGTCGTGGATGTGCTTCCACATTTGGTTTGCCGTCTCGCCGTGCAATTGAGCTACGGCATTCGATTTTTTGGAAAGGCGCAATGCTCCCACAGTCATATTGAAAGGGTCGCCCGCCAGGCGGCGGAGTTGGCTGGGTTTCATGCCCAGGTTGGCGCCCATGTACATCAGGCGGTCGACCGGGTGGGACTCATTGCCCTGAATTACAGGCGTGTGGGTGGTGAATACGATTTCGTTTTTGCTTGCAGCCCAGGCTTCCTCGAAAGTCATCCCGTCTTCCATCTTTTCGCGCATCAGCTCAAAGCCGGCAAACAGGGCATGACCTTCATTAAAGTGGTAGACATCTACCTCAATGCCCAGGGAGCGGAGAGCCCTCACACCGCCTACACCGAGGACAAGCTCCTGCGCGATCCGCTCTTCTCCAAACCAGCCGTAGAGCTGCCCGGTAATCCAGCCATCTTCATTACCCGGCACATCCGTATCGAGCAGGTAGAGCGGGGCATTGCCGAAAGCCTCGAGTTTCCAGACTTTGCAGGCGACATTTCGGCCACGGATTTCGACATTCACCGTAATGCCGGTATCCTCCATAAAGTCGTCGTAGTTGTAGTTGCGGTAAGAATCGTAGGGCTTGCCATCCTCCCCAATGAATTGGTCGGTATAACCCTGTTTCCATTTAATGCCAATGCCGACGATAGGGTAGTCGTACTGCTTCGCGCCTTTCATATAGTCGCCAGCCAGTATGCCCAGGCCACCTGCATAGGCTTTGAAGCGGTTGTCCAGCCCGTACTCCATGCAAAAGTAGGCTACGCGGGGCAAGGTGCCTTTTGAATCTGCCATAATGTGGGTTTTCTGTTTGTTGTGATCAAAGAAATAGCAGGGCACGGCAATTGCTGTGCCCCGGGATCCAATATAGCAGAAAACCCGTTAAAATCGGAGCCTTGCAGGCTTACTTTGCAAACTTCTTTTTGCCTTTTTTGCGCTTGGGGAAAGACCGGCGTTTCTTATTGGACTGCCCCGGCTGTGGCCCGCCATCGTTTACCCGCAGTGTGCGGCCATCGTAGGTTTGGCCATCGAGTTTGTTTATCAGTGAGGCAGCAGCCTGTACTTCAACCTGTACGAAGGCATGCTTTTTCTGCAGGTCGATTTTTCCGACGTCAGCACCGTTGATGCCCCCTTTTTCGCACAGGTAGGCGAGGAGTTCCCCTTTGCCATTGATATCCATTTGACCGATATTGACGAATACCCGGCGCGACTCATTGGGCTTCAGGAAGGCTTTATCTGCCCGTGGTTTTTGCCCGATCGGCTTGCTTTTGGCGTAAGCCTGCATCTTTTTAGGCATAGTGGCAGAGGCAACCCGGAGCAGCAGTTCTTCCCGGGACAAGCCTTCGAACTTAGCAGCAATCTCCGGTAGATAGTCCATCAGTTCCGGGTTTGGTGATGCTTCACTGATTTTATCAAAAAAGCGCATCAACCGCTGTTCGAATATAGCTGGGCCGGAGGGGATTTCCACCGCTTCAAATGTGATTTTGGAGACTTTCTCCAGTTTCCGGAGCAGGTGCCGGTCCTTAGGATGGGCGAGGACGAGGCTAATCCCTTTATTGCCAGCCCGCCCGGTACGGCCGGAGCGGTGGGTATAGAAGTTGAGGTCGTCCGGGATGTTGAAATGGAAAACATGGGTGATGTTGTCGACATCAATGCCCCTTGCGGCAACGTCCGTGGCCACCAGGATTCGCAGCCGGCGGTCGCGGAAGCCCTGCATGACCCGGTCGCGCTGTGCCTGATTAAGGTCACCGTGGATGGCATCTGCTTTGTAGCCATCCCGGGTCAGTTGTTCTGCCACTTCTGCGGTTTCCCGGCGTGTGCGGCAAAAGACGAGCCCGAAGAGGTCCGGCTCCATATCCAGGAACCGGCGTAGTGCCTCGTAGCGTTCTGCGGGGCGTAAAACTACGTATTGGTGGCTAATGTCTACGTTGCCGGAGTTCTGTGTGCCTACCGACAGCTCAAAGGGGTTATCCATATAGTCCTGAGAGATTCGGCGGACATCCGGTGGCATGGTAGCCGAAAAAAGCCAGGTACGGCGTTGTTCCGGGACGGCTTCCAGTATCTCATCAATTTCCTCTTTGAAGCCCATATTGAGCATTTCATCGGCTTCATCCAGCACGACTTGCTGCAGGTGGGTATAATCAACTTTGCCCCGGCGCATGAGGTCACGCAAACGGCCAGGAGTGGCTACCAGGACCTGCACGCCTTGTTCAAGCGCTTTTATCTGCCGGCGAATGTCAGCTCCTCCGTATACCGGGAGGATTTTCAGCTTGGGCTGGTTTTTTGAGAAAGACTCCAGTTCTCTGCAGATTTGCAGGCAAAGCTCCCGGGTAGGGGCCAGCACCAGAGATTGTACGAATGGCAATGCCACGTCGGTTCGGTGCAGCAGCGGCAGGCCAAAAGCCGCCGTTTTGCCGGTACCCGTTTGGGCCAGGCCCACGAAATCTTCTTCGCCGGAAAGGAGGCGGGGAATGGCTTGTTCCTGAATGGCGGTTGGGGATTCGAAGCCGATAGCAGACACAGCTTCTGTGATAGACTGGGACAGGCCCAGTGACTCAAAAGTACTCATGATCAAATGTTAAGCTGCACTCCGCAGCAGCAATGATGAGTAGCATTTGAGCTTTGCAGTATTGGGCGGAGCATCACCGTCCTGAGCAGGCTGTCAGGCCCGCAGTTTGAGCACAAACCCGTCTTGTGCGTTCATTCTAAGCTTCCGCTACTCGAAATCGGGGGCAAAGATAAGGCATTCTTTTTATTAATTTCGGATTTTGATGGTGATTTTAAGGTTTGGTGATTCCCGCACTCCATAGTCGGGCCCCACTTCTTGAACGCTGTAGAACAAATCCATCCTGCATCCGTTCCGGAATTAAATGCCTAATCAAACCTACACTAAGCAGGCAGTTGCTCCGTTATTTGCCACAACCCTTGCCTGAGCTGGAGTTTAAGGCGCTCGGCATCAGGGGTGTTGGGTTCTGACAGTCTTTGAAGTTCCTGCCAGCGCCGGTAGTAAAGCATAGCCTCATTCATCAGCAGGTTATTGCCCATTTGGTCAGAAAGCGTAATCAAAGATTTGATAACGCCTTCAAAATCTTCTTCAATCAGCCTGCTTTGGAGGGCTTTTTTAAATTGGCGCATATCATTGTGGTTTCACGGAATAATCTTTATATTTGGGTCGTCCTGCCAAAATAGATTTAAAGCAAACACTAGAACTGACAATCTCGAGAGGCTCAGCAATTGTTGAGGCTCTTATCCAATTTATGCTTCTGAAGTACCGTTTGGTTCCGGGAAGCACAAATGGACTATTGTACCCTTTTGGAAATAACTATTTACCCAATACCCAACATGAAAAACTTGTTCTACCTATGTTTGTTTGCTTTTTCTGTTCCATTTTTCCGAACGAATGTGTGTGCAGCCAGCACGCCAAAGGAGGCAGAAGTCAAAGATGCTAAATTCGTTAACGAGCGCACCCTTGCAACTTCCGGCTCTCAGCTCACCCGGTCAGCAATGGGGATCGAACGCTCTTTACAACTGAGCAGCTTTGTTGCCAAGGCGCACCATGTATCCGTTTTACTGTCCTGGGTGGTAGACAAGCCAGCAAATGAGGTTTCTTTTATCGTTGAGCGTGCCTTTGGAAATGGTAACTGGGAGAAAGTAGGCCGGGTTACTGCTGCAGTGGGGCAACGTGAGTTTAGCTTTTGGGATGTTCGCGTCAAACCTGGAGAAGCTTACGAGTATCGCCTTGTGAATGAGTCCAACGGCCTTTCACTTCACGCTTCCGAGCCCGTATTGCTTCAGGTGGATAACCCATTTGACGAATACCTCATTATTCTGGGGCTTCTTGGCTTTATTGGGTATGTTGCTTATCAAACCCGGAACCTGGTATACTGAGCCCCTTATGGTGGCCGGTTTTCTTCAGGCTAGTTTCATTTTTTTCCTTAGCTTTATTGCGCAGGTATTTGGCCGAGCCATTATACCGCATTTACAGGACTGAATAAAACGATGCCAACCAATGAACGAAGACATTTTTAAAACCCTGCGCGATTGCAAAGAGCTGGTCAACCTAGAGGATGCGGAAATCAAACAACTAGCCGGCGTTGCCAAGCTGGTGGACTATGAAGCAGGGCATGAGGTTTTTTCTATTGAACAGAAGGGAGAGTCTTTTTACATTGTCCACTACGGGCGGCTGATCCTCTATTTGTCCCGCAAGGAGCCCAAATCTTACACCAAAGGGCAGCTGTTTGGTGAAATTGCCATCTTCAACAAAACCTCCCGCCTCGGCACCATCCGGGCAACGGAGCCGTCCAAACTTATCGTTTTTGACAAGTCCAAAGTATTTGATGACAATAAAATCCCCGAACAACTTAAGCTTAAGCTTTCCTGGGCACTGACTCAAAAGATTATCACCTATCTTGTTGCTGATGAATCCGCCAACAGCAAACGCATCATCGATAAGGGCGAAAGTGATATGGTTGAATTTAAGGAGTCTATTGACAAATACCACCGCGACAAAATCATTCAGACCCTCTCGGCCTTCATGAACCTGAACGGAGGCACTGTTTTTTGCGGCGTAGACGACGAAGGCAAAATCATTGGATTGGATGCCACTACTTCAGATATTGACAATTTCAAGCGCAGCATCACAAGTGCGGTACAGCGCAACCTGGGCTCTTTTTTCGCCACGCAGTTGTCTTTCGATATTGAGAAAATTGATGACCATATGATTTTCCGGATCGACACGCCACCTGCCAAATCGCCTGTGTTTTACCGCGATGTAGACAAGAAAGGCAACGAGCAGGAAGTCTTCTATATCCGGACGGGATCAGCAAACATCAAAATCAAGAAAAGCAGCGAAATCATTAAGTATATTGAAGACCGCTACCGCTTTGCAGGTCAGTAGCCAAAGGACTAAAATCCCCTACCGGATAATTACGGCGCTTGCCAGCCAATGAGCGATTGCCAGAATTCCGCTTCCATTGCCGGTGCGTTAATCTCAGTATAGACTTGGATTTTCCTTTTGGTATTTTCCGGTGGCGTTCTTACGCTTTTGTGGGTTGCCAGTTCGGGGGTAAGCAGCGCCTGTACCAAAGCCAGGTCCCACATAATCCAGTTTTGACCTGCCTGCACCTGCTGCCAACGGTTGCGGAGGTGTTGACAAAGAGGCGTGTTGCAAGTGCTCAATTGGCGAAAAGTCTCCGACCGGTCGAAGATGAGGGAGCGTGCCGTGTTGGCGGGCATCACCCAGAGTTCCACCTCTTCATTGTTGAGTAGCAAATCAAAGGCATTCAAGTCATTTCGGATATTGAACTCGTTTTTATCCCAAGCTTTGCTTTCAGGATCATACTGTGCACCAAGTAAGTAGACCCTTAGATTAGGCGCAATTTCCGGTGCCCGGGCAATCGCGGCTGCTACATTGGTGGATGCGCCCAGACAGACCACATTGAGCTTGGCATCAGGGGTAGCTTTTCTGGCGTGGTCGGTGATGAATTGTGTGGCGGGGCTTCGGGGAATAGGGGCGCCTTCGTAGTAGCCCCAGGCGTAGCCCAGCATGCGGTTACAGCCTCTCATCTTTGGGATATGCCAGCGCTGACAAGCCCTTGTCAGTTCCTCATTGAGTTGCTGGCTGATTTCCAGTGTATTGATATTTTTGGTGGAGTAACTGTTCCAGTTAGGGTCCGTAAGCAATTGTGGGTTATTGAAATGAGCCGATTGGAGGGACAGCACTTTCAGCCCATCCGGAGCAAGGGCTCTGGCAATGGCGTACAAGTCATCCATTTCATTGCCGGTATCGGCATCAATGATGTAGGCAGGCTGAGCAATGATCAAGCAAGGCAAAATTGCTGAAAAGAGGAAGAGGAATAACCGGTTTTGCATGGGCAGTGTGTTTTCTCACTGCCAAAGATAAGGTTTTGAGCGCGAATTGGAAGCTGGCCTTTTAAGCAGTAGCTGGTTGTATTTGCAACAGAATTTGCTCCAGGGCAGAGTTGGTCTCGGTTTCAGAAGCAAGCAGGTCCTTCAGGCTGATTTGCCCTAGTACATGATCGAGCGACTGTTGCACCACCCGCCATAAAGACCGCACGGAACAGTCTACCGAATTCGTGCAAATCCGAAAGCCTGCAGAGTGCTTATTGCAAAAGCCTTCGTCAAAAAGTGCTCCGCCGAGTGCGCGCAAGACTTCCCCGACGTTGATGTCTTCCGGAGCTTGCGCCAGTACATAGCCTCCTTTCTGGCCACGGGTGCTTTCAATGAAGCCCGCCAGCCGCAGCGTACGAGTTAGTTTGCCAACATAGCTGTCTGACATCCCCTCCAGTTCGCTGATTTGTGGAATGCTCAGCCCTTCCTGTTCATTGGCTTCCGCGATGCGGATGAGGATGCGCAGTCCATATTCATCTTGGGCGGAAATTTTCATGGCCTTTTGCGATTAGGATCAGTGGTGAATAATGTTTGTTTCGTACAATCGGATTAAAACATGTCCAGTGCAAACCGCGCTTCTTCGCTCATCATGTCCTTGCTCCAGGGTGGGTCATAGACAACTTCAAGTTCCACATCATTGACGCCCTCTACCATAGCTACTTTTTGCTGCACTTCCATTGGCAAAGAATCTGCTACCGGGCACATCGGCGTAGTAAGCGTCATGCGCAGATTGACGACGCCTTTATCATTGATGTCAATATTGTAAATCAGCCCCAGCTCGTAAATGTCTACCGGGATTTCCGGATCATATACGGTTTTGGTGGCTTCTACGATTTTGGCTTCTAATGCTGCTTTGTCCATGATTGATCTTCTTTGACGTTGCGTACACAAAAGAGGAGGCGTTGTCACTGGCTTTTCGCGTTGATGGCCAGGCCATACATTTTCATTTGCTTGACCATACTGACCAGCCCGTTGGAGCGGGTGGGGGACAGGTGCTCCTTCAATCCAATTTTGTCGATAAAATAGAGGTCTGCCTGTGCAATCTCATCAGCTTTTTGGCCAGACAGGACCCGAACCAGCAAAGCGATGATTCCTTTGGTGATGACAGCGTCACTATCGGCTGTAAAACTTACTGTTCCTTCTGCTTCATCTGCATGCAGCCAAACCTGACTCTGACAACCCTTGATCAGGTGGTCTTCATCTTTGTACTGCTCATCGATCAGAGGCAGAGATTTGCCCAAATCGATGATATACTCGTACTTCTCCATCCAGTCGCCGAAGAAGGCAAACTCCTCGATGATTTCGTCTTGTATGCTGTTGATTGGGTTCATTTATAATTCATTTAACTGGAAGAGGACATCCTTATATAGCTTTTCGCTTACAAAAAAGTTAGCCTTTTCAATAAGTTGTTCTAATAAGTTTCGAACCTCTTTAATAAGCCCTTTTCGTTTTGATTCAACTAAAATACCAACAAGACCAATTTTGCGTAAGCCATAATCTTCCGCGATTTTTCGCCCCTTTTTTTCATCAATAATGATAAAATCGGCGTCTAGTTCAAGAGCAAGTGTAATTGCCTCAGATTCTCCGGGGTCTAGAACCTCTTTGAGGTTTCTAGTGATGTCGTTTTCTTTGACTTCTTTTATTTTAATCCAGCTAAGTGATTCAATTATCAATTTGTTTTTTGTGTCTGAAACCAACTCATCGTACACTGCCTGAGGAATGATAATATTTTGATACACTTCTCTTAGCAACCAAAGATGATCTATTTGGATCAAGTTGGTAATTGCAGAGGTATCACTAACTACAATCATCTCAAGAAGAGGGTTTAGGATTAATGCCTAGCGTTTTTAGATCCTTGTGAAATTCATCTATATCATAGTTCAAAGATACCCCTCTGTCTTTCAATGCTTTTTGGAAACCTAAATGATCTAATCCGGCAAGAACTTTAGCTTGCCCAAAAGAAAGCGATCCTTTATCGTAAAGCAGTACTGCGAGTTCAACTTTGAGATCTTCTTCTTTGATATTCATGCGTTCCAGCATGATGTCAGGAATCGTTAATGTCATTGGTCGATATTTTTTACTTTAACATCAAAACCGCCCTGTTAATTCCCGCCACCAGCGCATCAATATCCGCTTTGTTGTTGTAGAAGGCGAAGGAAGCCCGCACCGTACCGGGGATTTCATACCGGGCCATGAGGGGCTGGGTACAGTGGTGACCGGTGCGTACTGCAATGCCGAGTTTGTCCAGTATGGCACCCAGATCGTAAGGGTGTACCCCGTCCACGATGAAGGAGACCACGCTGGCTTTTTCCCTTGCTGTACCAATGATGCGCAGACCTTCTATTTGTTCCAACTGCTCTGTAGCGTAGACCAGCAGTTCGTGCTCGTGCCGGCTGATATTTTCATAGCCCACACTTTGCATGTACTTCACAGCTTCCCCCAAGCCGATGACCCCGGAAATATCCGGCGTGCCGGCTTCGAACTTATGCGGCAATTCGTTGTAGGTGGTCTTTTCGAAAGTCACCGTTTTGATCATCTCTCCTCCGCCATGGTAGGGCGGCATTTGCTCCAGCCATTCTTCCTTGCCATATAGCACTCCGATACCCGTTGGGCCAAACATCTTGTGACCGGAGAAGGTGTAAAAATCAGCATCAAGCGCCTGAACGTCCACCTGGGTGTGGGGAATGGCTTGTGCGCCGTCCACCAGCACCGGGATGTTCAGCTTGTGCGCCCGGTCGATAATGGCTTTCACGGGGTTGACCGTGCCCAAAGCATTAGACACGTGCACCAGAGAAACGATTTTCACCCGCTCATCCAGCAGCTCGTAAAGGGCATCCAGGTCAATTTCGCCCGCATCATTAACCGGTGCCACCCGAAGTTCTGCTCCGCGCTCCTCACAAATCATCTGCCAGGGCACAATATTGGAATGGTGCTCCATGGTTGTAATCAGTACCGCATCACCCTGATTTATGAATTTCCGCCCGTAGGAAGAGGCAACAAGGTTGATCCCTTCTGTGCAGCCCCGGACAAAGATGACTTCCTTTTCGGAAGGGGCATTGATGAATTGGCGCACAAGCTCCCGGGCCTCTTCAAACGCCGCAGTCGCTTCCTGGCTCAGCTGATACACCCCCCGGTGCACGTTAGCATGCCCGGTACGGTAGTAATCATTGAGCCGGTCGATGACCTGTGCCGGCTTTTGGCTTGAGGCTGCACTGTCCAGGAAGATGATGGGCTTGCCATTCATCTCCTGTTCCAGCAGTGGGAAATCCTTGCGGATTTTTTCAATATCAAACGCTTGTTGAGCGGTAACTTCCATGTTGGTCTACTGTTCGAATTTCTTGTTGATCAGCATTTCTGCAAAATCGCGGACTTGCTCGTGCTTAAAGTACTCCAGCACCTCTGCGATGAAGGCGTGCTGCAGCATCGCCCGTGCCTGATGATCGTTGAGGCCGCGGCTGCGCAGGTAGAAAACGGAGGACTCGTCGAGCTGGCCGATGGTTGCACCGTGGCTGCACTTTACGTCATCAGCAAAGATTTCGAGCTGTGGCTTGCTGTCCATTTCGGCTTTGTTGGATAAAACCAAGCTGCTGCTTTGCTGGAAGGCATTGGTCTTTTGTGCATCTTTGCGTACCATTACTTTGCCGTTGAATACGCCACGGGCGCTGTCGGTCACGATGCCTTTGTAAAGCTCGTTGCTTTGACAGTGCGGTACGGCGTGATCAATGAAGGTGTGATTGTCAATGTGCTGTTGCTCCTTGCCAAAGTAAACGCCGTAGTAGTTGGTGGTCAGGTTAGACCCTTTGTGCACGGTGTTCAGGTTGTTGCGCACGATGCGGCCACCGAGATCTACGGTGTAGTTGGAGAATTGGCTGTCGCGGTCCTGCTCGGCATCAACCCGGTTGATCACAAAGCCCTCGGCTCCTTCCTGCTGCAGGCAGTAGTGGTGGATGTGAGCATTGGCGCCTACGGTAACGCGGTTGTAGATGTTGTTAAAGTAAGTGCTGGTAGCACCCGGCTTCTCAAATTGGCCTTCGATGTAGGCAAATTCACTGCCCGTCTCCGCCAGCGCGATATTCATGTGGCTGTTGAGGATGGGCGTTTCGGCATTGGTAGACAGGTGAAGGATGTAGATAGGCTTTTCGCAAGCGACATTCTTTTCGCTGTACAAGAATAAGCTATGTTGCGAGAATGCTGCGTTGAGGGCCACGAAGATATCGTCCTGATCCTTCAGAATGCCATCCATCTGTTCGCGGGCAACGCTGCCGAAGCGGTCGCTGTCCATCGCATCCCGGAGAAGCATTACGTGCATTCCTGCTGGCAATTCGGCAAAATGTGACAAAGCCTCGCTGAGCTGGCCGTTCACAAAAACAATCAAGTGAGCGTCCATGCCTTCCGGCAGGTATGTTTTGATATCAGCTGCGTCTACACCCTGCACCTGCCCAATGGCATAATCCGGTTGAAGGATGCGGTTGACGCTCGTGTACTTATACTCTTCCCAGCGGCGGGTAGGGAAGTCCAGTGCACCCGCCAGCGCCATGGCCCGTTGACGGTACTCGTCCAGCGGATGAGCCGGCTGCTGATTCGCGGCTTCAGTTTGCTCAAACAGCTCCTGAAATTTCTGTTTTTCGGCTGCGTATCTGTCCTGAGCTACGGTTGTTGACATATCGTAAGCTATTATTTGAAGTGCGGCTTAGTCAAACTGTGGGGTTGAATAAGCCGGCAGCTTAGGTTCGTAAATGAATGACTTTGGTTGCAGGCAGGGTCGTTATACCGCTACTGCGTCCACCTCTTCCTTGATCCAATCATAGCCCTTATCTTCCAGCTCCAGAGCGAGCGACTTGTCGCCAGACTTCACGATGCGTCCATTGTACAGCACGTGCACAAAGTCAGGCTCAATGTAGTTGAGCAGGCGCTGATAGTGGGTAACGATAATGAAGGAACGGTCCTGCGTACGGAGCTTATTCACGGCCTCTGAAACGATGCGAAGCGCATCAATATCCAGTCCGGAGTCGGTCTCGTCCAGGATCGCCAGTGAAGGCTCGAGCAGTGCCATTTGCAGCATCTCACTACGCTTCTTTTCACCACCGGAGAAGCCTTCGTTGAGGGAGCGGCGCAGGAACTTCTCGTCCATGCCCACCAGCTCGATTTTCTCGCGGATGTACTTCAGCATCTGCATGGCATTCAGCTCCTCCAGTCCGCGTGCCTCGCGGTTGGCATTGACGATGCTTTTGAGGAAGTTAGAGGTGCTCACGCCCGGAATTTCGACCGGGTACTGAAAAGCCATGAAGATACCTGCCAAGGCGCGCTCGTCCACTTCCATCTCGAGGAGGTCTTCGCCTTTATAGATTACGCTGCCGCTTTCCACTTCATAGTCCTCACGGCCCGCGATGACATTGGCGAATGTACTCTTACCAGAGCCATTAGGGCCCATGATGGCATGCACTTCGCCCGGCTTTACTTCCAGATTGATGCCGTTCAGAATGGTTTTATCTTCAACCGCAACTTTCAAGTCTTTTACAGTCAACATTATGGTTTGGTATTTTTGTCGTGATCAATTTGGGTAAGGAAGGGAAGCCCCTTCCCGGGTTAATGTTTAAGGTTAGCCAACGCTGCCTTCCAGGCTGATAGCGAGGAGCTTCTGTGCTTCCACTGCGAATTCCATTGGGAGCTCGTTGAAGACTTCCTTGGCAAAGCCGTTGACGATAGTATTCACTGCATTTTCCTCGCTCAGCCCGCGCTGCATGAGGTAGAACAGCTGATCTTCGCCAATCTTGGAAGTCGTGGCCTCGTGTTCTACTTTGGCGGTGTTGTTTTGCACTTCCAGGTAGGGGAAGGTGTGCGCGCCACACTTGTCGCCCATGAGCAGGGAGTCACAAACGGAGAAGTTATGGGCATTTTCAGCCTTCTTGCCAATTTTTACCAGTCCGCGGTAGGAGTTGTGGCTATAGCCTGCAGAAATACCTTTGGAGATGATGGTACTGCGGGTGTTCTTGCCCAGGTGGGTCATTTTCGTACCCGTGTCGGCCTGCTGACGGTTATTGGTAACCGCGACAGAGTAGAATTCACCTACAGAGTTGTCGCCCAGCAGGACGCAGCTTGGGTATTTCCAAGTCACGGCAGAACCGGTCTCCACCTGTGTCCAGGTAATCTTGGAATTGACGCCTTTGCAAAGGCCCCGCTTGGTAACAAAGTTATAGATACCGCCCTTGCCGTCTTTGTCGCCAGGGTACCAGTTTTGTACCGTGGAATACTTGATGGTGGCATCATCCATCGCTACAAGTTCTACCACCGCTGCGTGCAACTGATTCTCATCGCGCATTGGAGCCGTACAGCCTTCCAGGTAGCTTACCTGACTGCCTTCTTCGGCAACGATCAGGGTGCGCTCAAACTGTCCGGTGTCCCGCTCGTTGATACGGAAATAAGTGCTCAGCTCCATGGGGCACTTCACGCCTTTAGGCAGGTACACGAAAGAGCCATCGCTAAATACGGCAGAGTTCAGTGCGGCGAAGTAGTTGTCGTTAGCCGGCACTACAGAACCGATGTATTTTTTTATCAGTTCGGGGTGTTCCTGTACGGCTTCGCTGAAGGAGCAGAAAATAATGCCCAGCTCCGCCAGCTTCTCCTTGTAGGTGGTCTTTACCGAAACCGAGTCAATCACAGCATCCACTGCAACCCCCGCCAGCATCTTTTGCTCGTCGAGCGGGATACCCAGCTTATTGAAGGTATCCAGCAGCTCCGGGTCTACCTCATCAAGGCTGTCGAGCTTTTTCTTCTTCTTGGGCGCAGCGTAGTAGATGATATCCTGAAGGTCCACCGGCGGGTAGTCCACATTTGGCCACTTAGGCTCGGTCATTTCGAGGAATTGGCGGTAAGCCTTGAGGCGCCACTCAGTCAACCACTCCGGCTCATTCTTTTTGGCGGAGATCGCACGGACCACATCTTCGCTTAGCCCCTTGGGCAGCTTGTCCGTTTCGATGTTGCTGGTGAAGCCATATTTATAGTCGCTTTTGGTATGCTGCTCCAGCGTCTGCATGGAATCGCTCATAATCTATGCGGTTTTTCCAGTGTTATTTAGACTAATTCTAATGCAAATGTCAGGAATTTATACAAAAAAGTACAAATAAGGTTTAGAGAATATTACACCTTTTTAGGTATTGGTGGTTTGGGTCAGCTGTTGCTGGTTTTGAAATCCGCTAAAATCCTGGAATGTTGCCGGGTTTGATTGGTCTTGGCAGGATTTTGTTTGGCAAAACAACACTAGTGGGTTTGATAATTTTGATATAGCTGTTTGTGAATTAGGTATAGGGAATAACTATTATTAGGTATAGACATCAACTTTTCCACTACGCTATCGGTAAAAGCAACTGAAAATGCTCAAGAAGGAAGATACAAACCAGCCTATTCATCCCTAATCTGATCGGAATTATACTGACGATTAAGTGGTTTGCCACAGCAAACCTACTCAATGCTTGCCCGTGTTTCGCCGCCTTTGGGCTTTGACCACCTTAAAGGCAGTAGGGTCAGCATTTACGCTGGGAAGTGGCTTGCGCCTGTCCTGACAAGCTATGCTTCGTCAGTGGCCGATGTCGCAAACCACTTCGTATTGCGTATAACACTGAACTGACTCATTCTTTACTATTTATTTCTGAGGCAATCTAGCAGCCTGACGAATCCTCGCTACCTTTAAGCAATTATTAGGGGGCTCCTCTGGCAGCTCTGAGACCTGTAAATGACGTATAAATATGAGTTTCCGAAAAAACAAGAACCGCATCACCTGTTATTTGATCCTGGCATGCTTTATGACTGTGGCGCCTGGGAGCGCAGCTGGCCAGCAAATCAGCAATATAACTGTGATGCCTATAGATTTAGAGCTGCCTTTGAATTACCTTTCCATTGACCACGCAGCCTACGAAGCATCAGCACAGTATAGTTACCTTGGGCTTGAATACGGACACCTGCCGTTGACCGCCAATGGGGAGCTGATTGCCCCCGGTGGGCGTATTTTCCTCGATAGCCGGGGCAATTATTACTATGTGCTGCAGTTGGACGATGACAATGAAATCCAGGGATATACTAATTTATACATTAAAGGGTTTGAAGAGGGCTGGGGCAACTGGAACGTGGCGGCTACCGGTTCTAATGTTGGAATGATTACTAAAAATGATTTAGTCTACATGTATGGTTCGGTCAGCCGTACGGATAGCCTCTTTGTTAAAGACGAATTTGTCAGAAGTATCCCCGGGAGCGCAGCATTTGTATTGACATTCAATGAGAATCTGGAACTAATAGATGACTTTTTTTATGGGCTGGATACACTCGCCACCCATGGAGATGTCCATTTAAAAGTTGACGATGATGGGGATTACCATATAGCAGGGAAGTTTTTTAACTCCAGCGCCAACAACTTTCAGCTGTAGATTGGTGGAGCCCTAATTGATCCCATACGAGCCGGGTATAATACGCAGACCTTCTATTATGCCATTGTAGACCATGACACAAAGCTGGCAAAAACCAGTCATAGCTTTGGGGGCATCAACAGCAGCATGACAAAATTGCTGGACTTTGAACTCCATGATAATCAAGATGCCCTAATCCTGTTTGAGCAATCTGATGAACTAGAGCTTAATGGGGAATGGCTCCCCAACGAACTGTTCCCTGGCGACATCACACTTTTATGCCTGAACGGAGATAGCCTTATTTACCATGTCAACTATGAAGGCCCGGCACTGCAAACCGGGCACCTGCTCAAAAAGTTAAGGAACAACCTGTAGACTTGCGTAAAAATAAGACAGTTTAAAAATTCACTAACTTTAAGCTGTTATGAAGAAATCAAAGTTTACAGAGAGCCAAATAATCAAGGCG
>NZ_JALEGS010000012.1 GCF_022763345.1 Phaeodactylibacter sp. | reverse complement strand
TCCGCACCTATGAGAAGGGGTTGCCACTAACCGATATTGCCCAAATCGCAGAGCTGTCCGTCGAGCAGGTTGAGCAGATCATACAAACCTACGAAGCTGAGAAGTGAGTATCAGAGAAAGCTATGGGAATCGAAGAAGCTATCCTAAAGGAAGTGCGTGAGCAGAGCCTTGAGCAAGGCATCGATCAAGAAAAGCAGCTGTCTGTTATTAGAGGGTTCGAAAACGGAGTTGCTGTAGAGTTAATTGCAAAGATAGTAGACTTGTCATTAGATGAAGTCAAACATATCATTGCATCCTATATAAATAATGATACTGTAAATTGATCACTCTTTCGGGCTAGAAGAAGCTATTTTCAAGGAAGTGCAAAAAAAACCTACCACCCCTCCTTTTCCGCCTGCAAGACCACCTTCGTATCACCACCCAAATGAACAAAAGCGATAATCGAGCAATCGTCCGCTTTGTATTTTTCTTTAAGGGTAATGGCAAAAGACTGCTGCACAAAACTGCCGGTAGTGACCTCCTCCTGAATAAGATTGCCCGCCGCACTGGTGAGCACGTCCCTGAAAACATGCTTGTGCACGTAATTGGGGTCAGGCTCTGAGCTCTCCGGAGTAAGCTGAAGGTCGACCACATTATTCTCTATGAGCATTACGGTCAGGAAAACCGACTCTTCGACGCTAAGGTCGTCCATCATCTGCAGGGTAACGCAGGTTTCCAGTTCGCGAGTGGCTTCGTCGTAGTTATTTTTGATATCAATCAGGACGCGCGGGTCTTCCTGCAGTTCCTGTTCGATAGCGCCCGGCCAGCCATTACGGGGCAACTGTAAATTGAAGCCACCGGGAAATTTCTTGCGGTTGACCACTGCGGTGGGATACCCGAGGGGCTCCCCTACAAAACTCAAAATTTCTTCCCCTTTGACCGTACGCAAAGTATCGAAACTCTCCGGGTAAGGCGGCGCAAAAGAACCGGCATGAATGGAGACCGCAACCAATTGGTCGCCGTGCTGCCCTATGAGCTCTTCCAGCGCGGCACTACCTGCCGGGCAGTTCACGCAGCGAACGCCAGTAAATTCCTCAACCAACACCTGCCGCTGCTGATCGGTAATGGGTGCAGGTTCATCACAAATGCTCTCGACCTGCATGACCGGAGTGATGACCGGAGGAATTTCTTCACAGCCAAATGAAAGAACGACGATTGCGAGTAGGATGCTTAATCTTTTCATGTCTTCAATTTTTAAAAACTAGAGTTAACCGTAAAACGCACGCCGCTGAAAGCGGGTTCAAGGCGGCAAATCCCACCGGTACAGACCACACCTTCCACCTGCTTGATGTAGCTCAGGGAGAAACGGTTGGACCCGTGCGTATAAAATACATCAAAACGTGGATAATGCAAAGCTGCTTTCTCCCCACTGTCGTCAATTGGCGAAGCTTTGCCTGGGTCAATGTTGTACATATCAGAAACCGTGAAGGTCCAGCTGGGGGCAATACTAAACTCCACCAGCCCGAAGAGCCAGCTACCGTAGTCATGGCCCTCTCCTTTGTCGTCCTTACCGGCAATCATGTACTGCCCCTCAAAACGGATGGACTTGCGGCGGGAAAACTTGTAAAGAATATCGAAGTAAGGCGTGACCGTTTCCACGATCGGCGCATCCGGCTTGAACTCAAAGACTTCCTGATTGTACCGCTGTATTTGCAGGCCGGCCAGGAATTGCCAGGTGCGCTTGTACTTGTAAGTGAGTTCAGTATACAGCTCCCGATACAAAAGGTTGTTGTCCAGGTCGGTTATGTTGGAGGCGTTGACGTTGACCCCAAACTTGCGCTTATAATTGTAGCGTATATCCGCCTGCACCGCCATTTCGCCCAGGAACTGCGTGGCTGCATTGTAACGCGCCGTCATCCGGTAAGTATTGACCCGGGCCATTGGCGGAAGGAAATTCACCAAGCCCCGGTTGAGCTGTTCCTGCGGGCGTACCCGGAAGTCGAAATTCTCCGTGCGCTTGCCCTCCACAGAAATGCCCAGCCCGCTTTTGGCGTAGCTCAGACTGCTGTAGAATACGGTACCCGGGGCTTTGTAAAGCTTGTCGCCCACCACCACGCTTGAATCCGAAAGCACAAACTCTCCAAAGGGATCGCTCAGGTTATCCTCCGTCTTGTAGGCGGCCTCCACATACCAGGTCCACGGCCCGGCCGAAAGGGTGTTGTAAGCCGAGAAGGCATAAGTATTGTACACCGGCACAAAAGCATCCTCCTTGGTATAAGTGTTGACTGTAGCGACAATAGAGTTCATGGAGGCGTCATCAAGCGTCCGGTTGACCACGCCAAGGCCAGGTGCGATTGCCCAGAATTTCCCTTCTTCCCCAAAGCTCAGATAGCCATCGATGGCACCGCCTTTAATCACCGGCTCGTATATATCGAATTGCTGCTTCTGCCTTCCGGTGAAGCCTTTGATCTGCCAGTTTTCACCAAGGTCATAAGCCAGGCGGGCACCATAGAGGGCGTTGTCAATCAGCAGAGGGCGCTGCTCAAATGCCCGGAAGATGATCCCACTGCCGATCTGGTCGTAGAGGTAGCCCACCGAGATATCAAATTTGTCCACTTTCTTGTGCACGTACCACCGGCCAATACCCTCTCCGGTGAAGGACCCGGTAGGGTTAAGCAGGTTGGAATTGTTGAAGAGGTCGAAGCGAAGCCCAAAGTCGAAGCCCCAGTTGTTGTACGAAAGGTTGAGCCAGGCATCTGCTCCATACAGCTGCCGGTCGTACTGTGGGGTGTTGGCCGCTCCAATAAGGCTGTCGCGGATGAAGAAGTTGCCGTTAGCTTCAAGGTTGCCCGATAAGGTGCCTCCATTATTATTTTGGCTAAAGCCAGTCACAGCCCCGAAGACGATCAGTGCGCCAGCGGTGAGTGTTTTTCGAAAAATCTGCAATAGGTCCATTCGTTTCGTTGTGTACTGAGGGGTGTGTATTCCTAAAGTTGCGTTAAGGCCGGCCTTTGGGTATACCAGATGGTGGCCATTTGGTAGTTTTACGTCCGGATGAGACCAACCGTTTCCTAAAATTGGCAGCAAAAATCCTGCGAATTGCCGGAATAATGAAATTTTATGCAAAATTAGTCATTCGACGAACAAATATGAAGCCTCCGGCAGGCTGTGTAGTGGGACAAAAAGAAAGTGCACAACTTTCAGAAAGCTTTTGCCCCAACATCTTGCAAAACCCGCCCTTTGGTTGGTTTTGTAAGACATTGGCACAAAACCAGTTGTGCATTTTCTTTTTCGAGAAGCCCTATGCCACTCCCCCCGGAAGTTTTATCTTTGTCCACCATTTTGAAAAATATCAACTCCATGAAAAAAGCCTTGTTACTGACCATCGCCGCTTTATTTGCTTTCAGCCTGGCTACCTTTGCACAGGAAGGCAAAAGCATCCCTTCCGTCGAAGTGAAGACCCTCGACGGGCAAACCCTGGATATCAGGCAGTATGCTGAAGACGGCAAAATTACCATCCTGAGCTTTTGGGCCACCTGGTGCTCCCCCTGCAAAAAGGAACTCGATGCCATTGCTGATCTCTACGGCTTTTGGCAGGAAGAATATGATGCCGAGCTTGTCGCTATCACTATCGACACACAGCGTGCCCTGGCTAAGGTGAAGCCGATGGTGGAAGCCAAAGGCTGGACCTACACCATCCTTTCGGACCCCAATCAGCAACTGCGCAATGCGCTGAACTTCCAGACGATCCCGCAGACCTTTGTGCTCGACAAAGAGGGCAATATCGTCTACAACCACAACGGCTATGTGCCAGGCGATGAGTACGAGCTGGAAGACAAACTAAAAGAACTGACGGGCAAGTAATTACTGCTCCAACCGGAAGCGGATGTACTTGATGGTCTTTTGAGCCGCCAGGTGCATCCGCTCATAGTAGGTTTTGATTTCCAGCTCCGGCATAGGAAGTTCTTCGAGGCTGTAGATGTCGTCGCTGTGGTAGAGGACCTGTGCGCCCTCGTATTCCTGCAGGGTCTCGAGCGTGAACTCATACAAATTTGGCTCATCTGTTTTGAGGTGAATCAGCCCGTCTTTGCGCAACAGTTTTTTATAAACATCCAGAAAGCGAGGTGCGGTTAGTCGGCGGTTGGCTTTGCTCTTTTGCAGGAAAGGGTCAGGGAAGGTGATCCAGATTTCGCTGATTTCGCCAGGTTCAAAAAACAAGTGCAGCTGCTCAATCCGGGTACGCAGGAAAGCGACATTCTCCAATTCTTCCTCCAAAGCGATGCCCGCTCCTTTCCAAATTCTGGCTCCTTTGATATCTACACCGATAAAATTGCGGTTGGGGCTGATGCGGCCCATGCC
Organism: Phaeodactylibacter sp.; assembly: GCF_022763345.1. Taxonomy (GTDB): domain Bacteria; phylum Bacteroidota; class Bacteroidia; order Chitinophagales; family Saprospiraceae; genus Phaeodactylibacter. The sequence continues at coordinate 141,592 of NZ_JALEGS010000012.1, read as the reverse complement.
CAGGGTGTACTCCCCGCGACCGCAGGCCAGCTCTACTACAATGGGGTTGTCGTTTTGGAAATGCTTGGCACACCACGCTCCCTTCAGGCTGACCGGTGCCCCGTTCAGGCCATGCAGTTGCGGCTCCTTCGGGTTGAAGTTTTCGTATACATTCGGGAAGGTCAGCAGCTCCGTAAATTTCTGGAGCTTATTTCTTTTGCTCATGCTTGAGATGGTGTGTTATCGCTTATTGCGGCAAAGATACGAAATCCGTTAAGGCAATAGCAAACGGTCCAATTCAAAATGATAGGCTTGGAATGCCGATAAGTTGTGGTGCCCGGCGCCCTGTATGAGGGCCAGGTCTGAAGGAGAACGGAGCAGCGGCTTTAGTTTGAGGGGCAGCCGAAGTGGAATGAGCCGGTCATGGGTTCCTGCCAGAATATGGATTGGGCACCTTGCTTCAGAGAGGTAACGGAAGGTTGGAAAGTGGTGGCGGAAGATGCCTCTGGGCAGTGGCAACATCACCTGATGCTGAATGACATTCGGCAGCACATCGTAGGGCGTTTCCAAAATGAGCGATTTCGGTGTATACCGGGAAGCCAGATAAGCCGCTACGCCACTGCCCAGGGACCGTCCGTAAAAAATCACTTGCTCGAGCCTGTGGTGCTGCTGTAGCCATTGCAGTGCCGCTTCTCCATCCTGATAAAGCCCGGTTTCCGATGGCTTTCCGGTACTTTTGCCATAGCCCCGGTAGTCGATCAGCAGCACATCATAGCCCCGGTCCGTAAAGGGGCGGTGCATATGCCCCCAACGGCTGAGGTTGCCCCGGTTGCCGTGGAAATAGAGTACCGCGCCCCGAGAGTCTCCCCTGGCCCGAAAAAAGAGCCCATTGATGGCCTCTCCATCAGCAGTGGGTATGCTCACTTCCTCATAGCTGGCCTCGAAAGTAAAGCGATAGCCGGAAGGCAGGGAGCGCGTCTGATAGATGAACCGTTCCTGCCCGGCCCACACCACGAGCACCACTATCAGATAAAGCGCAAGGCCCGCGGCAAAAATCACTGCTCCCGCTTTAATCCACTCCGCCATGCTTGCTGTATTTTGGGAAGAATCCCGTTTTACGAAACATATTGCTAAATTTCAGTATTTTCATGGGTAGGGCTCACCATACCCCTGCCAACCAGAGACCAAACAAGATTAAAGCTATGAAAAAAATAATCAGCCTGCTGCTCTTCCTGACTACTGGAATGGCCCTTTATGCACAAACGGTCACGCTGTCGGAGCCTATTGTGCTGCGCAATGATATTGCCTATCATCTTTTGGGAGAAATGGGCAGCCATACCCTGCTTTTCCGTGACCGTAGCACCACCTTTGAGGTGGTTGGGCTCAACAAAGCCATGAAGGAGTCCTGGACCAAAGAGCTGGAGTTAGACCGCCGCCTGCCCAAAGTAATTGATATTTTGCCTGAAGATGCGCACTTCACCTTGTTCTATCAGTTTAAAGACCGGACGCATACCAAGCTGAAGGCTCACCGTTACGGCCCCGGCGCCAACCTTTTGGATTCGGTTACAATCGTGGACCTGGGCTACCTGTTTTATACCCCAAAATTTATACCGGTTTATTCTGAGGACAAGAGCAAGACCCTCTTCTTTTTTACCGAAAAACAGGATATGATGCGTGCCGTTTGCTTTGATAACAACCGGTTGGAGCTGCTCTGGCAAACGGTGGTTACGCCTCAGGACTTTAACTTCTATCAAAACTTCCTGGAGGTCCTGGTCGACAATGACGGGGATATGACGATCGTGGCCGAGCGTGACAATTACCGCACCAAAAGGGAAGATCACCATTTTGAGTTTTATCACTACGACGGCAGGACCGACCGCCTGACCCGGTTTGACCTGACCATGCCGGAGAAGCTGACCTTCGATGTGATTTTCTCCATTGATCCGCTCAACAAAAGAATTGTAGGAGCAGGGCTTTATTCCGAAAAAAACCTGGGGCGCTCCGACGGGTTTTTCTACCTGAACATCAACCCTGACCGGCCCGAAGATTTCGTGAAGGCCAGCCATCCCTTTTCGGAGGAGTTTATCGTGAGCCTCCTGGGCAAAGAAGCAGATAAAACCAAAGGGGTTCCGGAGGGCCTGCTGCGTGATGTTGTACTGCGTAAAGACGGGGGCGTGCTCCTGATTGGAGAGCTTAGCCGGACCTTTGAACGGAATGGAGCTAACATGACCCGGAACTTTTACGATGGGACGGGGCGGTTTTCAGTAGACTATTACTACGATGAGATTTTTGTGTTGTCCATTCATCCGGATGGAGATTTGCACTGGTCAACGGTTATGCACAAAAAGCAATACTCACAGGATGATGATGGGATTTACTCCTCCTTCTTCGTTTTCAAGACCGCCAGCAGCCTGCGGTTTTTATTCAACGACGAAATAAAGTACGAAAATACCGTAAGCGAATACGTGCTGCGCGGCAACGGCCGTTTCGACCGTAACAGCCTCATGAGCACAGAAAACCTTAAATTGCGGCTCCGGTTCCGCGACGCCATGCAAGTCGATGCCAATACCCTCCTGATCCCGAGTGAGCGTCGCAACCGGCTCAAAATCGCCCGCCTGGAGTATAACTGACCGGGCGTATAACCAAATCAGACCCATGAATCAAGCCCAGCTTCAACAGATGGCACAGGCTGTACTGGACCAAAACTGGAACGGCCAATTTACCAAACCTGCCCCCAGCCTCTACCCGCACCAATGGAACTGGGATGCCGGTTTCATTGCCATTGGCAACGCTTACCATAATTTCGGGCGGGCAATGGCTGAAATGCGCCACCTTTTTAGTGCCCAGTGGAAGAATGGGCTCGTCCCGCAGATCGTTTTTGGTGATGACCCTGAGGCACGGTACTTCCCTGGGCCCGGCTTTTGGCAGGCCAGCCGGTCGGCTCAGGCGCCGGAGCAAATTCAAACTTCGGGTATCACTATGCCTCCGGTACACGGGTTTGTGCTTTGGAGAATGTACGAAGTGGCTGCCGATAAGGCACAGGCTAAAGCGTTCCTTAAGGAAATGTACCCCAAGGTGGTCGCCCTCCACCGCTACCTCTACGACTACCGCGACCCGGAGGAGGAAGGCCTGGTCTACATCCGCCATCCCTGGGAAGGGGGCACCGACAACAGCCCGATCTGGGACCGCGCCTTATCTCGTATGCAGATTGACCGGGATCAACTGCCTGCCTATGAGCGCAAAGACCTTCAAAATCCCAAAGCTGCCGAGCATCGCCCTACTCAGGAGGATTACGACCGCTATGTCTACCTCGTTGATCTCTTCCGGCAGCACGACTACGATGACCAGAAAATCTACGAAGAATGCCCGTTCCTCATACAGGACCCCCTGTTCAACGGTATCCTTTCCTGGTCCAACGAAGCCCTCATTCAGATTGGCAGTCTCATTGGGGAGGATATTACGGAACCCATGCAGTGGCACGAGCTTACCGTCTGGTCAATGAACGAAAAACTTTGGGACGAAGACCGGGGCATTTACAACGCCTTTGACCTGCGCGCCGGTGAAATCATCCCCGTCCATACGTCCTCAGGCCTCATCCCGCTATGCGGCGAGTTGCCTACACAGGAGCAGGCCGAGGCCATGTTGCGTACCCTGGAAAGCCCCGCTTTTGGCGGGAAGGACTCCGAGATTCTGCTCTGCCCCACCAACAGCCTGCAGGCCGAAGACATCAACTACAAAAAATACTGGCGAGGCCCGGTATGGATCAACCTCAACTGGCTGCTCTACCACGGCTTGATGCGGTACGATATGACCGATATGGCGGAGCGCATCCGGAAGCATAGCCTGGAGTTGCTCTCCAAGCACGGATTTTATGAATACTTCGACCCCCGTCGGTCTGCGGAAGGGGAAATCGGCTGTGGCACCGATCAGTTTTCATGGTCGGCTGCCCTGTGCCTCGACTTTTTGCAGGGTGAAATGTCCGGTTGAAATCCATCCCAATCCTTACTTCGTACACTTTATTGCTAATTCATCTGCTCAGGAGGCTGTTTATCGAAAAAAGCGTGCCTCTGTGCAGCTATTGTCAGATATTTGTCTCCATTACAACGGAAGACGATTTGAACAGGTTTGACTTTTCGGTTTATACTCACATAGTTTTGGACACCCGGCTGTGCAAGCAGCACCATACAACTGCGACACCATGAAAGCTTTATTATCACTCACACTGTTACTTTTTTCCATTGCAATTTTTGCCCAGGAGGGCAGCATCAAAGGCCAACTGCAGGATGAATCCGGGGAACCGGTCTCCTTTGCAAATGTGGTCCTGCATAACCCGGCTGACACCACCATCCTCAAAGTGGAAGTCAGCGATGAATCCGGGGTATTTCGTTTTCAGAATATGCCAGCTGGCACTTACCTCTTCAAAGCCTCTTATGTAGGCGCTGCCGATCTTTGGCTGCCGGAGGTCACCCTTGCCGCTGAGGAGCAAAAGGACCTGGGTGCCCTTCAATTCGGCAGTACTTCCATTGAACTGGCCGGCGCTACCGTAACGGCACAGCGCGCTATGGTGGAAATCAAGCCCGACCGCACGGTTTTTAACGTACAAGGGACTATCAACAGCACGGGTTCAGACGGGCTTTCGCTATTGCGCAAAGCGCCTGGCGTGACCGTAGACAATAACGACAACATCAACGTGCTCGGCCGCTCGGGCGTGCTCGTGTATGTAGATGGCAAACGCCTGCCGCTCGGTGGGCAAGACCTTAGCAACTTCCTGCAAAACCTTCCGGCGGATCAAATCGACCGTATTGATATCATTACCAATCCGGGCGCAAAGTACGAGGCAGAGGGCAATGCTGGTATCATCGACATCCGCATGAAAAAGGATGACAGCATCGGTGCCAATGGCTCCCTGAACGGCACTTTCAGCCAGGGCCGCTACAACAACTCCAATCTGAACGCCAGCGGCAATTTTCGCAACGGCAAGATGAACATCTTCGGTGGCGGCGGATACGGTGAAGGCGAGGGCTTCAACAAAATGAACTTTGTGAGCTTCCAAAACGGGCTGCGGCTGGATGAAGTCAACAACCATCGCAACGAACGCGAGTTTTTTAACTACCGCCTTGGAGCTGACTTCTTCCTGTCCGATAAGCACACCATCGGCTTTTTGACGGATGGGCGGGGTTTCAACGGCCAGAATAATGCCTTCAACCGCATTGAAATCTTCAACCTGGCTTCCAGCAATAACCTGCCGGATAGCATACTCGTAGCCCGCAATGCCTCTGAGGATACCCGTACTCAGAATACCTTCAACCTCAACTACCGCTACGATGGCGGCAACGAGCGCACCCTGAATATTGATGCAGACTACGGCCGCTTCCGCAATGAGAGCGAGCGCCTGCAGCCAAATCTTTACTTTGACGCGAATGAGGAGACCCTGCTCACGGAGATCATCAACAGCTTCGATACGCCGACCGATATTGACATCTACACTTTCAAGGTAGACTACGAGCAACCCCTTCTGGGCGGTAAGTTCAGCATGGGTACCAAGCTAAGCAAGGTGGTGTCCGACAATACCTTCCTGTTCTTTGATGTGAATGATGGCGTGCCGGTGCGCAACGACAATTCCTCCAACCGCTTTGAGTACGATGAGAATGTCTATGCAGGGTATATGAACTTTGCCCGGCAGTTGGGGGAAAAGTGGAACGTCTCGGCGGGTGTACGCGCTGAGCAGACCGATGCCACGGGCGACCTGCAAGCCTTCAAAGCCGAGCTACAGGAGCCACCCGTGGAGCTCAATTACCTCAACTGGTTCCCGAGCGCAGGCGTCACCTATCAGCTTTCGCAAAAAAACAGCCTGTCCCTCAACTACGGCCGCCGCATCAACCGGCCCGACTACAACGTGCTGAACCCGTTCAATAATCAGATCAGCCAGCTATCCTACGAGAAAGGCAACCCCTTCCTCCGACCGGAGATCGTCAACAATCTGGAGCTGGGCTACACCCTGGCTTACCGCTACAACTTCAAAGTGGCTTACAGCAAAACCACCGACCAAATCACCCGTCTGATGGCACCGGATGAGAATGACCCGCGGGCAGGCTTTATTACCTGGGACAACCTGGCGAGTCAGACCATCATCAGTGCCAACATCAGCGCACCGGTGCAAATCACGGAGAAGTGGAATGCCTATTTCAACGTTAGCGCGTCCCATCTCGATAATCAGGCGGACTATGGCAATGGAGCTGTCGTAGACCTGCAAGCCTTCACCTATAACATCTTCCAGCAGCATACCATCACCCTGCCCTGGGGCTTTCAGGGGGAAGTCTCGGGCTACTACAGCGGCCCCGGCGTTTGGGGCGGTGTTTTTGAATACGAAAGCAACTGGAGTCTCAACCTGGGGCTGCAGCGCAAATTCCTGGATGACAAGCTCAACGTGCGGGTAAGCGGGCAGGACCTGTTCTATGAAACCGGCTGGGACGGAGAGTCCAACTTCGCCGGGCTGATATCACAGGGCAGCGGACGTTGGGATAGCCGCCGCATCAGCATGAGCGTGAACTACCGGTTTGGCAACCAAAACATCAAATCGCGCAAGCGCAAGACCGGACTGGAGGATGAAGCCGGCCGCCTGGGCGGGAATTAATCGCCGGAAATCACGCTGGTAAGACCAAAATATTTGAAGGGAGTTGCAGATAGGTCCGCAACTCCCTTCCTGTTTGCTTGATTCCTGCGGTTAAGCTTCTTATTTTTGCGCCGTCAAAAAATACCCTGAATGGAAAATACACTCAAGATTTACAACAGCCTCTCCCGCGACAAGGAAGTGTTCACGCCCCTGAATGAAGGGCGTATCGGCATGTATGTATGCGGGCCCACCGTCTACAGCGATGTCCATTTGGGGAACTGCCGTACGTTCACCAGCTTCGATGTCATCTACCGTTACCTCATGTACCTGGGTTACAAGGTGCGCTATGTCCGTAACATCACCGATGTAGGCCACCTCGAAGGCGATAGCGATGAAATCGGTACCGAAGATAAAATCTCCAAGAAAGCGCGCCTGGAAGAACTGGAGCCCATGGAAATTGCTCAGAAGTACACCAACGGCTTCCACGAGATGATGCGCATCTTCAACACCCTGCCGCCGAGCATTGAACCACGGGCCACCGGGCATATCCCGGAGCAGATCAAGATGGTGCAGGACATCATCGATAACGGCTACGGGTACGAATCCAATGGGTCCATCTACTTTGATACCTTGAAGTTTATCGAAGAAACCAAAGCCTACGGCAAATTGTCCGGCCGCAAGATTGAAGACCTGATGGCCGAGAGCCGCGACAACCTCAAAAATCAAAGCGAGAAGCGCCACCCAGCTGACTTTGCGATCTGGATGAAAGCAGCACCTTCACACCTGATGCGCTGGAGTTCCCCATGGTCGGTGGGCTTCCCAGGCTGGCACCTAGAATGCTCAGCGATGAGCACGAAGTACCTGGGCGAGACCTTCGATATCCACGGTGGCGGTAATGACCTCAAATTCCCTCACCACGAGAATGAGATCGCTCAGAATATGGGCTCTTGCAACTGCAGCGGCGCCCGCTACTGGATGCACGCTAATATGCTGCTGATGAACGGCCGCAAGATGTCCAAGAGTGATGGCAATACCATCACGCCCATGCAACTCTTCACTGGCAACAGCCCACACATCAGCAAAGGGTACAGCCCGATGGTGGTGAAATTCTTTATGCTGCAGTCGCACTACCGCAGTACCCTTGACCTAACGGATGAGGCACTGCAAGCCGCCGAAAAAGGCTACAAGCGCCTGATGGAAGGGAATAAGCTGCTGCAGGGCATGAAGCATCCCGGCAACGGTAAGCCTGGTCCCCTCGACGAGGAGCTCAACAAACTTATCGATCAGGTGCATGCAGAGATGAACGACGACTTCAATACGCCCAAGGCCCTGGCGGTCTTATTTGAAATCGTGACCAAGGTCAACAGCCTCAACGCTGGCCACCTGCAACTGACGGACCTGACCGAGCTGACCCTCACCCGCCTGCAGGAGACCTTCCGCGGGTTTGTGGATGAAATATTTGCCCTCGAAGATGAAGGCTTAGCTGGCGAGAGTAACGGAGACAGCCCGATGGATGGCCTCATGGACCTGATCATCGATATCCGTGCCGAGGCGCGCGCCAATAAGGACTGGGGCACTTCTGATAAAATCCGCGATGTGCTGCAGGAAGTCGGCATCGTGCTCAAGGATAGCAAAGAAGGGACGAGCTGGACGAAAGCGTAGCACTTTTCCAGCCTAACTTTTACAACAGCGGCCCTGCAGCTTGATAAGCAACTGCAGGGCCGTTTAGTTTGATCAGGGTCAGGGTATGCCTTACTCCGGCACCTGATTCGGGTTCAGCAGGTCGTAGAACTGATCCAGCTTTGGCAGGATGATAATGCGGGTCCGGCGGTTCATTGACCGGCCTTCTGCCGTATCATTGGTCGCCAGTGCATTGAACTCACCCCGGCCAGCAGCGATTAAGCGGTTGGGGTCGATGCCATGATTGGTCTGCAGCGCACGCACCACAGAGGTGGAACGAAGCACGCTCAGGTCCCAGTTGTCCTTGATACAAGCCGTGTTGATCGGCTGGCTGTCGGTGTAGCCTTCCACCATCACCTCCAGGTTAGGGCGGGACTTGATGATCTTAGCAATTTTGCCCAGCACTTCATTCGCCCGGTCGGTGATTTGGGCACTGCCGCTTTTGTAGAGCATTTTATCGGAAAGGTTCACAAAGACCACGGTCTTGTCCACTTTCACTTCCACATCCTCGTCCTCAATGCCTTCGCTGAGTACGCCTTTAAGGTTGACCGCCAGAGCCAGGTTGATGGAGTCGGCACGCGTTTTGGCCGCTTGCAGCATCTGAATGTACTTATCTTTGGTTTGCAGCTGCGACAAGGTTTCCTTGATGTTGTCACTGGCTGACTGAGAAAGCGTAGTCAGATCGTCCACCTGATTCAGCTGAGCATCGCGTTGCTGACGCAGATCCGCTACCAGGTCCTTTAGGTCATTAACCTGTTCTTCCCGAAGCACCATATTACTCTCAGCGGCCTGCAGGCGGGCTTTGAGGTTCGCCTTCTCCCGGTCGCAGTCGGAAAGGCGCTTCATGTAGTCGTTAAGGCTTTCGCCCAAACGGGCCACATCCTTATTTGCAATCTCCAGTTCGGATTGGAGGGCCATGTGCTCTTTTTTGCTTACGCAGGAGACTGCCAGGACAGCAAGCGTGAACAGTAAGGGCCAATAGATTTTGGGTTTGTGATTCATAGACGGAAAATTTTTGCTCTAAATTAAGGGATTAATCCGGTTTGTAACAATTTATACTGACGTTGAAGAGGTTTGGAGCTACTGATGCTATCGTTCGGGGCATGCCCAAACCTCTTCAAGTACAGCATATAATGACCTAAGAGGTCTGCCCAAACCACTTTGCGTCATTTATAGACGCCCTTTCGGGAAATGGTAACCTAAACTATCCAGGTTAGCCTCTGTTTCTTTTTTGGAAATTGAATACTAGCTGCTGAATGCCCTTTAGAGCGCATTCGGCTTTCAACCGTTATAGCAACCGTGGAGAACAACCTCGACCGCCTTCAGGAATTGTACCGAAACGACAACCGTACACTGCGTATCAACAAAGCCCTGAGTGGTGAAAAGCCCTGCCGGCTTCAGCTTAACGGGCTGGTGGGGGCACAGACCGCCTTCCTCCTTACAGCGGTCTACCAAAACGACCCGCGTAACCATCTGCTGATCGCAAATGACAAGGAGGAGGCTGCTTATTTGCAAAACAGCCTTGATAACCTCCTGCAGGGCAAGGCTGTCCGCTTTTTTCCTGATTCCTTCAAGCGGCCCATGTACTTTGAGGAACTCAACAACACCAACGTCCTGCAGCGCACCGAGACCATCAATAAAATTGTCAATTCGCCGGCAGGTGGTGAAATCGTAGTGACTTACCCGGAAGCCCTCTTCGAACAAGTGGTGGCTCCGGAAGTGCTCAATCAGCGCCGGATTGATATTAAAAAAGAGGAAGAACTGGATGTGGAATTCCTCATCGAGGTGCTGGTGGAGTACGGTTTTGCACGGGAGGACTTCGTGTACGAGCCCGGGCAGTTTTCCATCCGGGGCGGCATCGTGGATATCTTCTCCTTTGGCAATGAATATCCCTACCGCATTGAGCTGTTTGATGAGGAAGTGGAGAGTATCCGGACCTTCAATCCGACCACACAGCTATCGGTACAGAATATCGGCGCAGTGACCATCATCCCCAACATCAACACCCGCTTTTCCCAGGAGCAGAAGGTGAGTATGCTGCGGATTCTGCAGCCCAATACCGCCGTTTGGGTAAAGGACTTTCAGCTGCTGGTGGACCGGCTGACGCAGTGCTTCGACAAGGCAGAAGAGTTTGCCAAGGGCATCGCGCTGTTGGAAGAGGAGGAGCTTAAGGAGATCTTCCGCGACCGTGCCTTCATCCGGCCGTTCGAGATTGTGGAGGATGTGAAGGACTACCACATCCTGGGCATGGCGGCCTCCGCACAGCCTATCGAATTTGACGAGCAGGTGGTCTTTTCCACCCGCCCGCAGCCGAGCTTTAATAAAAACTTCAAGCTGCTCATCGAAAACCTGGATGAGAACACCAGTACCGGGCTCCAGAACTACCTCTTCGCCGAGAACCCTAAGCAGATTGAACGCTTCTACTCCATCTTCGAAGATCTGGAAGCCAAGGTGGACCTCCACCCCATCCCCAGGTCCATCAACGAAGGCTTTATCGATATGGATTTGAAGGTCGCCTGCTATACCGACCATCAGATATTCCAGCGTTTCCACCGCTACCGCCTGCGCCGGGGCTTCACCCGCGATCAGGCGATCAACCTGCGGATGCTGCGGGAGTTGCAGCCGGGCGATTACGTCACCCACATCGACCATGGGGTGGGCAAATACTCCGGTCTGCAAAAGATCGACATCAACGGGCATGTGCAGGAGTCGGTCCGTTTGATTTACAAGAACAACGACATTCTCTACGTCAGCATTAACTCCCTGCACAAAATCTCCAAATATGTAGGCAAAGAAGGCACTGCCCCTAAGGTAGACAAGCTGGGCTCGGATGCCTGGAAGAACCTCAAGCGCCGCACCAAGAAGAAAGTCAAGGATATGGCCGGTGAGCTGATCAAGCTCTACGCCAAGCGCAAAGCCTCCGATGGGATCGCTTTCCCGAGCGATGGTTACCTGCAAAATGAGCTGGAAGCCTCCTTCATCTATGAAGATACGCCCGATCAGCTCAAGGCGACCAACGACATGAAGGAGGACATGATGAAAAGCTACCCCATGGACCGCCTCATTTGCGGGGACGTGGGCTTTGGGAAGACCGAAGTGGCCATCCGCGGTGCTTTCAAGGCAGTGGTCGGCGGCAAGCAGGTGGCGGTGCTCGTTCCCACAACGATCCTTGCCCTACAGCACTACCGTACGTTCAAAGAACGGCTGGAAGAATTTGGGGTGACGGTGGACTATGTGAATCGCTTTCGGACAACCAAAGAGAAGAATGCCATTTTCCAGCGGCTGAAAGACGGAGAGATCGACATCGTTATCGGCACCCATGCCATTCTGAATAAAAAGATTGGCTTCAAGGACCTCGGCCTGCTCATTATTGACGAAGAGCAGAAGTTTGGCGTAGCGGCCAAGGAAAAACTCCGCAATATCAAAGTCAATGTTGATACCCTCACACTGACGGCAACGCCCATACCCCGTACCCTGCAGTTTTCCCTGATGGCCGCCCGTGACCTGTCTATCATCCGTACCCCGCCGCCCAACCGGCAGCCTATTCATACGGAGGTGCGGGTATTTAGCGAAGAGGTGGTCAAGGAGGCGATCTACTATGAGGTCAACCGGGGTGGTCAGGTCTTCTTTGTGCACAACCGGGTGAAATCGCTGCCGGATATTACCGCCATGGTACGCCGCATGTGCCCGGATGTGGAAATCGCCAGCGCCCACGGGCAGATGGACCCCAAGGAGCTTGAAAAAACATTGCTCCACTTCATCGACGGGCGCTACGACGTGCTGGTTTGCACCAATATTATCGAGACCGGACTAGACATCCCGAATGCGAACACCATGATCATCAACAACGCTCAGCAATTTGGCATGAGCGACCTGCACCAGTTGCGGGGCCGTGTGGGGCGTTCCAATCAGAAGGCCTTCTGTTATCTCTTCAGCCCGCCTATGTCCACCATCACAAGTGATGCCCGAAAGCGCCTCAAAACGCTGGAGGAACACTCCGAGCTGGGCAGCGGCTTCAATATCGCCATGCGCGACCTCGATATCCGGGGCGCAGGTAATTTACTGGGCGGGGAGCAGAGTGGCTTCATTGCGGATATCGGGTATGAAACCTACCAGAAAATCCTTGAGGAGGCCATTCAGGAACTGAAGGAAAATGAGTTCAAGGAACTGTTTAAGGAAGAGCTTGACAAGAACCGGCAGTACGTGCGCGAGGTGCAGATCGATACCGATGTGGAAATGCTCATCCCTGATGAGTACATCAGCAGCATACAGGAGCGCCTCAACCTCTACACGCAGCTAGACGGGCTGGAGACGGAGGAGGAACTGCAAAAATTTGAGGAAGCCATGAAAGACCGCTTCGGCGCCCTGCCCGAACCTGTGTACGAGCTCTTTGACGGGCTGCGCCTGCGGTGGGTCTGCCGCCGTTTAGGCTTCGAGCGCCTCATTCTCAAAAATAATAAGTTGCGCTGCTACTTTGTGGAAAACCCGCAATCGCTCTTTTACGAAAGTGCGCAGTTCCAGGCTACGCTTATGTTTGTTCAGAAGGAAGGTGCTAAACGCGGGCTCAGTTTCAAGAAGACCAACCGGCACTTTATGCTGATCAAGGATGGTGTCCGCAGCCTACAGGACGCCCTGCGGGTGCTGCGTAAGGTGGATGAGAAAGTGGAGCAGGTGGCGGTGCCGGCGGGGGAGTGAATTTTAAAACACAAAACTAAGCGAAGTGCCCACAAAATAGTTCTGCGCTGTTAGGCACCATCTGCATCCGGAAAAAGGGTATCGCGGTTGCTGTCTAGGGCGCTTCCTTCCTGCCACCAAAGCACCCGCTCGCGCACCTGCACATCCAGATTGACAGCGTAACCGAAAGTTTGGAAGCCCATTTCAATGCTCAATCCCTGCTTCCTCAATTAAAAACAAGCCGTAGTTTCTTATCGTCTCTATGATCGGAATGCAGGTCCTGCCCTTGTCCGTCATGGAGTACTCCACTTTTGGAGGGACCACCGGGTAGACCTCCCGGTGGATGAAGCCTTCACTTTCAAGTTCCCTGAGCTGAGTGGTCAGCATCTTATCTGTGATGTGGGGTATGTCCCTCTTCAATTCGCTGTAGCGCATCACCCGGTCTTTCAATCTCCATAGGATGGGCATCTTCCAAGTGCCACCGATTTTGTCCATGGCAAACTCCACGGGGTTGTAGTAGAGCTTACCCTTGTAAAGAAATTCAGGCATAAGTCGTTGATTTTTATTATACTTTCTAAAAAGTGTGTATCGCTCAATTAGGTGAGTATATTGCCAAATATACGGTTTGTATCCACATTTGTGGAAAAAAGATAACAACATGAAATTTACGACAGGAATTTTTTTAGCCGCAGTCTTTACGTTTCTGGGGTGCGAATCCAAATCTCAAACCAGTACGGTTGCTGAAACGGCCAAAACGGAGGTGCAGCAACAGACGAAGCCAAAGGTCAAAGAAGACAAGCGGTATGTACACGCACATGGGATGCCTTACAAAGGCAAAATCCTAATGGTTGCCAGTAGTCCGGCGATATCGGAGCAAACCGGGTGGCCGATTGGTTTCTGGGCAGCGGAATTAACGCACCCGCTTCATGTATTTCAGGAAGCAGGTTATGAGGTGGAATTGGTTTCTACCGAAGGCGGCGAAGTAAAAATGGATGGGTATTCAGACCCTACGGATGCTAGTGGTTACGCTGCGCATGATGTGATCTCGTTAGGCTATATGCAGCAGGAATGGTTCAACGAAATGCTGAAGCAAACCCGAAAGCTAAGCGAGGTGAGTGCGGAGGGTTATGATGCCATCTTTTTAGTAGGTGGTCAAGGCCCTATGTACACGTTTCGTGGCAATCCCGAACTGGAAAAACTCTTCGTTTCTTTTTACGAGTCGGAAAAGCCCAGTGCAGCGGTCTGCCATTCCACGACTTTACTGCTTGAGGCAAAGACCTCAGATGGTGAGCTACTCGTTAAGGACAAAACCTGGACAGGCTTCGCTAACGCGGAAGAAGACTACGCAGATCAGGCTGTAGGTCAGAAAATCCAGCCCTATCGGATAGAAGACCAGGCAAGAAAGCTGGAAGGTACTACATTAAAGTAGCTGAACCCTTCGCTTCCTATGCGATTACAGATGGTCATTTGATAACCGGGCAGCAACAGAATTCAGGTGCTGCAGCCGCGCGCATGGTTGTGGACTTACTGAATAAAAAGTAACCGCTAATAGTGGGTGAGAAGCTCCGGCTTCTCACCCTATAATTGTGCTGCTGAATATGAAACGGTTACTTCTTTTGTGTTTCTTAAGTTTACTTGCTTTCTCAAAAATGGCTGGTCAAAGCCTGGAATTAATGCCCGGAACATCGCGCATTTTTGCTGATGCCCAATGGCTTAAAACCTTTGATGCCGAGAGAAAGTGGTCTTTGTTTAGCCGGTCGAGAGCCACAGTCGATTACGAAAACCATACCGATCTTTTCACCGGGGCTTACTTAAATTACACTACCCCATCAGGCTTGGGAGGAACCGTAGTAGGCCGTATTGCTACCTCAGGTGCAGGAGCTGACGCAGGAATTCATTATTTTAAAGCCGGAAAGTCATTCATGGTTTATGCGCTGGCATCTGTAGGGTTACAACAGGATTTTTCCTGCTCCTGGTTTTCTATCCTGAGATATACACCGGCATTCAATGATAACTGGAAGCTGTATTCCAGTCTGGAACTATTCTCAAACTTTAGCCGGGCCGGGCATATAGCGAGTGTGCAAAGAATCCGCGCAGGACTGGACCAAAGTGGGTATCAATTTGGGCTGGCGGTCAACCTATTGGGGTTGGGAAAAGTATATAAGACCACAGACACTAACCCGGGAGTATTTTTAAGAAAACAGTTTTAAGTATGAATATAGCAATTATAGGTACCGGAAATGTAGGGGGAGCGCTTGCCACCAAATGGGCAGCAAAAGGGCATACTATTAGCCTTGGTGTTCGGGACCTGCAAAACTTCAAGGGCAAAGCACTGCTGAAGCATAGCAATATAACTGCCATGCCGATAGCAGAAGCTGTCGCTAAATCAGCGGTTATCCTGATCGCTACTCCGGCAACTGCAGCTGTAGAGGTTGCCCGGTCTTTGGGGAACACCCAAGGCAAGATCATCATTGATACTATGAATATCGTCATGGGTCGGGGCCCAAAAGGGTTTTCCAATACCTCAGCGGCCCTCTTGGCTAATACGGCTGCTACGGATGTGGTAAAGTGCTTCAATACCACTGGCTACAACAACATAAAAGATCCGAGGTACGGAGGGACGGCATTAGATGCCTTTGTGGCGGGTGATAGTAAAGAAGGAAAGGAAGCAGCGATTTCCCTGGCGGGAGATGCTGGTTTTGCAGCTTGCTATGACATCGGTGGAAACGACAAATTTGACTTAATGGAACAGTTCGCTTTCTTTTGGATCAACCTGGCCATGATGCAGGGGCACGGAAGAGAAATTGGCTTTAAGTTATTAAAGCGATAAGGAAAATTGTCCAGACCACAGAAGCAGGTTTGGCCTATAGTTTACAGCGCTATCAGGGAATCAGTGTACACCATTAAGCATAAACGGTGCTATCCTTCCTAGCTATACTCTTCCAGTGCCTGGTCGATCTTCTTGTAATCTGCTGGTTTTTGGAAGTATTCGTAAATCAGCCCGGTATCTAAAGCTTCCTGAATTTCCTCGGTAATGGCATAACCGGATAGCATAAAATACTTTTTGTTCGAGAACTGCTTTTGTGCCTCCCGGATAAAGTCCAAGCCCGTCATTCCGGGCATATTCATATCGGTAATGACCCATTTGATTGCCGGGTCTTTTTCAAGTTCTAATAGTCCATCTTCCCCATGCTTTGCGGTAATGACTTCGTATTTTCTTCCAAGGATTTTCTTGAGAATTAAAAGGTTGATGGGCTCGTCATCTACACACAAGACTTTATTTCTATTTTGCATGGTTTTTTTCTTTAGGTAGGCTGATAGCTACTTGGGTTCCCTTATCCACTTCTGAGGTAATGGTGAGGCTTCCATCGTGTTCCTGAATAATGGAATGAGTAATGGATAACCCTAGTCCTGTTCCAACACCAGGGGGTTTCGTTGTGTAGAATGGGTCCATTACTTTGTTGAGGTTTTCCCGTCGTATTCCGCACCCGTTGTCGCCAATAATTATGGCAAGCTCGTTTTTCAAGAATTTTGTTTCGATGGTTATTTCGCCTTTTTCTGGAATAGCATCTATGGCATTGGCGAGGAGGTTAAGAATAGCCTGGTGAAGCTTTCCATTATTGCCCAGTACTCTAGCCGGACGGTCTGTATATTCTTTTGTAATCGTAATTCTGTCCTTGTATTTGTTCTGTAGCATCACAAGGCAGTCATCTATGATGAGATGGAGATCGCAAACCTCTGTGTTATCTTCGTTGCTTCTGCTGAAAAGGTTTAGGCTTTTTACAATTTTAGTGGCTCTGTCCGAGCCGGCTTTAATCCAGCCGAGGTATTCTTCGATTTCTGCTTTATCAATCACCTCATCTTCGTGGAGGTGATTATGAATAGCCGTATAGCCTCCTACGATGTAGTTTAAAGGGTTATTCAATTCATGCGCTACGCCGGCAGTCAGGATACCCAGGGAAGCCATTTTTTCGGATTGAATCAGCTGGGATTGTGCTTCTTTCAGTTTTTCCAGCGCTTGTTGCCGCTCAACGGCAAGCTGCATCTCTTTGGTTACATCCCAGTTGGTGCCAAAAACGGCAATGGTATTTCCCTTGTCATCCGTTTCGGCTTTACCCTTTCCACGAATATGGCGGATTTCGCCTGACTCCCGGTGGATAATTCGAAATAGAATGTCAAGATCTTTTTGTTCTGCAATGGTATCTTGTAAGGCTCTGACATTTCTTTCTTTATCTTCTGGGTGTAAGCTTGTTTCCCAGGCTTCATAGGCACCGGAGAACGCTTCTTTGTCGATGCCAAAAAGTTCATACATAATACTATCCCATTCCAGGGCATTTGTCAGTACATCATATCGCCATACTCCGGATTTAGCATGTTTTGCCGCTAACCAGTAGTGTTCCAGTTCTTTGGAAAGCTCAATGGCTTTTCGGGCACGCTCTTCCACCAGCTTCTCCAGGTTTTTATTGATCCGCTCCAGTTCCTTTTCGGCTTCCTTTTGTTTGGTAATATCCAAACCTATAGAATTCCAAACGACACTTCCATCGGTGTTTTTAACAGGCACGCCTCTCACATCAACCCATTTTATTCTTCCGTCAGGAAATTGGAGCCGGTGCTCAAACTTCCAAGGCGTAAGTTCCTTTGCGGATTTCTGAATAGAAGGTCTGATTTGTTTTAAATCCTCTTTATGGATTTTATCCCAAATCAACTGAATATTTGCTATAGCTTTATCCGGTGCTACTTCGTATAACTGATGGGCGCCCTTGCTCATGTAGAGCAGCTCATCGGTACCATCAGTATTTAATTTGTACTTAAATATTACTCCAGCAAGATTGTCCGCTATGTTTTGAAATTGGCGCTGGCTCGCTTTTAGAGCCACTTCGGCTTCCTTCTGCTCCGTGATATCGAACAAAACCCCATTGTGCACAATATTCCCCTCTTCGTCAGCTGAGCCCAGCGCATGGCCTGCTATCCACACTACTTGACCGTGCTTATTAAAGGCTCTGAAGGTTTTTGCCCATTTAGCCTTGTCCTGATTCGCCTCAAGGATAGAGTGCATAGTGCCATCAAAGTCTTCCGGGTGAATGCGGGAAAAGAGAAATGCAGGGTCTTTCATCTGTTCAGAAGCAAAACCAAGTATTTCGCTTGCCTTATCGCTCACGAAGGGCATGGAAAAAGTCCCGTCCTTGTGAAATACAAACTGGTAAATTGCTCCCGGTATGGAGTTCGTAATGTGCAGTAGTTGATTTTGCACCTTCTTTTTTTCCTCTTCTGTCTTGCGTCTTTCAGTAATGTCTATGGAAGATGTGGGGTAAATCTCATTACCATTTTCGTCATAATCCAGGCGGGAATACATCAACAGATCAAACTCACTTCCATCTTTACGTCTGGCTTTCAGCTCACAGATATATTTCCCTTTTTCCTTGAGGTTTTTTACGAGTCGTTCCGGGAAGGTCGGGTCAGCGCAAAGCTTTGCCGGAGAAGTTCCAATGATCTCTGAAGGGTCACTGTATCCAAACATTCTGGAATGGGCTTTATTAACGTAGATGAACTTGCCCTCGTGATCAACTATATCAAATCCATTCAGAGAGTGATCAATGGCTTTGGTCAGCAAATTTACTCTGCTGGTTGTCTTCTTCCGCTTTGTGATATCCTGAAAAACACCGGTCAGCTTTACGCATTTACCATCTGCCATTTCAGATTCACCCATGGCATGTACCCAGATTTGTTTGCCCTTAGCGGTTATAAAGCGTGCCTCAAAATTGAAGGGCTTACCGGTTTCGATAGACTCATTTACGATTTGAGCAACCCACTCACGATCATCAGGGTGGTAAAAGTTGAGGGCTTCTTTTGTTTCAAGCTCAACGCCTTCCGGCAGTTCATGGAGCTCGCGAGTGGTTTTAGTCTGATGAACTTTGCTAAAATCGCCTTTTAATTGCCAGCCGCCTACCTTGGCAATTTCACCAGTCCGCTTTAAAAAGTCCTCACTCTCCTCCAGTGCCTTTTTAGCCAGTTTTTCTTCCGTAATATCTTTTCCTGTTGAAATAAAGTAGTCGCCCATTGGGATGCTGGACATACTGAGGTACTGATTGGTAGGTGCAAAGTATTCCACCCACTTGTGCGGTTGGCCGGTATTGAAAATTTGCTGGACAATAGGCATGAATTGCTCCGTTGTCCCTTTGCCAAAGATTTCTTCGGCGGTTTTGCCTATGACCTTCTCTTTTTGCTTTCCCCAGCTGTCAAGTGCTGCGGGGTTTACATCTGCCAGCACCCATGTTTTTATGCTGCCATCCTTTTTTCTAACGACTCTCCAGAGGTGTACTTCATCGGCAAGGTGATTGAACAGTTTTTGGTACAACTCCTCTAGTTGGCCTAACTTTGATTCTACCACAACCAGGCGATCCTCAGACGCTTTCAACTTTCTTTGCAGGGCATCGAGGTTGCCATTAATATCACGTGTTTTCATCTGAGTTAATCATTATGATTATGTAGTACTTCTTGCTGTGAAGGCCGTGCGAAAAATAGCACCTCCCCAGCTTTCAAAGAAATACCCTCTTTCTTCCTACACGCCAGTGCAAAAGACAGTGGCTAAAGAGAAGAGGAGTGTTTTTGTGATAAATAGGCAGCAATGGATTCATTGAAAAGTGAATACTCTGTAACACTCCCAAAGAGGTTTCCCTGGGGCAGCAATCAAGCAAGTTTCAGAAAAGGGGCAGTTGTCTAAACCAACGGGTAGGTAATCCTAAACTGGCTTATACTCGTTGTCATGGTTGGTCATAATGAATGTAGGACCGGCAATATACTTTTTTCTGGCGTTGAGGACAAACATTTGCGTAAGTAAAGCTATGCTATTTGAAGCACTGCATTACCTTTCTTCCTGCCTGAATCCACATACCGATGTGCTTCCTGAATCTGTCCTATGGAGTAAACTTTATCTATGACAGGATCGTAATTTTCGTTGTCGAAGAGCTGAGACAAAAACTCCAGATACGCTTTCCGCTCATCGGCAACATCAGTCCCTTCTACCGTAAAAAACTTCCCACCAGGCTTTAACAGTGGCTTGCATATCTTTTTGCTGGTTTTTCCAACGGCATCCAAAATAATGTCGAACTTATCCGGTAGTTTTGTGAAGTCCTCCTGATCGTACTGAACGATATGGTCTGCTCCTAGTTGCTCTACAAGCCCTTTTCCTCTTGAGCTGCAAACTGCCGTTACGGTTGCACCATAATATTTGGCAATTTGAACAGCAGCAGTACCTACTGATCCTGTAGCACCATAGATCAGCACCTCAGGGTTGTTGATGGCATCAATTCTGCCTTTTCGTAAGAAATAGATAGCGGTCTGCCCACCAAAAGGGAGCGCTGCCGCTTCTTCAAAGGATGCCTTTTCAGGTTTAGTGGCGATTGCTTTATTTTCAGGGAGGCACACATATGCTGCATGGCACCCTTGCTGAAACCCGGTGGTTCCGTACACCTCCTGCCCGATTTTAAACTGAGTGACTGAAGCTCCAACCTCTTCGACTATGCCTGAAAAAACCGTTCCTAAAACGGGCTTTCTGGGCTTGGAGAACCCCAGCACCACACGCATAATTATTTTCATGATCCCCTTTACTCTAAGCCCTCTGATCCTAACATCTCCAGTGTTTACGGTCGAGGCAATTACCTTTACCAGAACCTCATATTTTTTTGGAACTGGCCTTGGGATGTCTTTGATTTCCAAGACTTCCGGTGGTCCGTATTTCGGGCAGATTACCGCTTTCATAGTTCTTTTTTGTTGATCCATTTTCAACTTCAGACGGTGTAAACTTAGTACCAGTAAGAGGCTCAGTTGTATGGTCTCGTATACCAGTTCTAGACGGTACAACTACCAAGCTCTGCAATTTTGATCTCCAAATCCATTTTCTCTGCCTAACACAGGATAAAACAGGACAAATCTTGTGTGGTCTGCAATTTATATCCCTAATGTCGGCAAATGCTTTACCTTATGATAAATTAGTGTCGCTTTAATGCAATGTTTGAGTGATTCGGTAGGAATTTCATCATCCAAGTGGAAGACTATTGCCCGGTTCCCCTCAAACTCAAAGGTATGCTCAAACCGTACCCTGAAAGTTTCCACCAATCTGCTGGTGCATTTAAAATACATGGCATATTGATCGGGCGTTTTGGGTTTCCAGTCCATCCTTAACGTACTTCCGATTTTGGTCAGGTAACTGGGCTCGCCCCACTTCAGGGTTTCTTCGAGTTCTTCAATGCCATCGGTGGCTTTAGCGGTTTCAATAACTAAGTGCCGGAGGAATAGCATTTTATCCCGAACTGGGGCGGGGTATTCATTGAAAACGAATTCAACCTTTGTATCTGTTTTAATCTTTAGTTCTTTCATTAGGGCGAACCTGAATATAATTAGGTGTACTTGCACGGGGTCAACTAAGTAGTGCCTAAGATACTTAAACCCAATATTTTTCAAGTCCAGTGAACCCTTTATTGATCACATAGGCTGCAAAAGCCTGGAATTTTCACCTGTCGTCACAACCACCCGGCAAGAACAAAAGCATTTTACGTTCAGTTAGATACACAAATAAAATACTATGGCTTGGTTAAAGCACACCTATGCAACGCAGCTTCCCCCAAATTTGTATGCTGAACAAGCACCGGTACCAATTAGTGATCCCCAAATGGCTTTGTTTAATGAGGCTTTGGCCAGGGAATTAGGTATAGCTGAATTGCTAAAGGAGGACGCAAAGGCCTTGGCTTATCTTTCAGGCAACGAAACTATACCAAATAGCCAGCCTATTGCTCAGGCTTACGCCGGGCATCAGTTTGGCCATTTCACCCGCCTTGGTGATGGCCGCGCTGTGCTGTTAGGCGAGGTGGAAACCCAGCGAGGCTTGTACGACCTGCAGCTCAAAGGCTCCGGGCAAACCCCTTACTCCAGAAGGGGAGACGGCAGGGCGACTTTTTACTCTATGCTGAGGGAGTACCTGATTAGTGAAGCCTTGCATGCGCTCCACATTCCAACAAGCAGAAGCCTGGCAGTGGTCAAAACAGCGGGCCCGGTCTACCGGGAGCGGATTCATCAGGGTGGCGTCCTGACCCGGGTCGCAGCAAGCCATATCCGGGTGGGCACTTTTGAGTATGCGCGCTTCCTGGGAGAAGCAGGGGATCTGCAGGCTTTGCTGGAGTATACCATCGAACGGCATTACCCGGCACTAAAGGACCACTTAAATCCTGCCCTGGGCTTGCTGGAAATCGTGATGCAAAAGCAAAGGGAATTGATCGTTAACTGGCTACGCGTTGGCTTTATCCATGGAGTTATGAATACCGACAACGTGGCTATTTCCGGTGAAACCATTGATTACGGCCCCTGCGCCTTTATGAATGTTTATCATCCCAGGACAGTATTCAGCTCTATCGATACAGATGGCCGGTACGCCTTCGCTAACCAGCCCAATATTGCCTACTGGAACCTAGGTGTTTTTGCCAATGCAATACTTCCTTTGATTGATGAGGAAGAAGCAACAGCCAGTGCTAAGGCAGAAGAGGTACTGGATCGGTTCCCGGAAGCCTTTACCGGGGCTTACTTTGAAATGATGGGTAATAAGCTGGGCATTGTGAATCAGGTGGAGGAAGATCGGGATTTAGTCAATTCTGGTTTGAAACTGCTGGCGAAATGGCGGGTGGACTACACCAACTTCTTTACTGAACTGAGGCGAGGGGGGGATTTGATCAATAAGCTGAGGGAGGAAGAGGCTTTCGAAAATTGGTATTCAAGATGGGAAAAAGCGCGGTTAAGAGGTACATCTTTGACTAAAAGCAATGCACTGATGGCGCAAACCAACCCAGTTGTTATTCCACGGAACCACTTGGTGGAAGAAGTGCTACAGTCCGCTGTTGCGGGAGATATGCAGCCTTTCCTTTCGTTCCTGCAGGAACTGTCATCACCTTATGATGACGGATTGTCCCTGCAAACGGTCCCTGCTGGCTTTGATGCCAGCTATCAGACCTTTTGCGGAACCTAATAAGCTCAGTACGAAACCAATTTAGCCTTACGGATGGAGTCTTTCTGAGCCGGCATTCGATTTAGGGCATGGCATCCACTAAAGAGAAACAACAAAAGCATCAGGTAATAATACCTCGCCTGCATTTTCCATCAATTTAAATTAGGGTCAATAACGATGATCCATTCCTACATTAAGTTGGTCGTCTAATCATTCAAAAGGGTCACTCCACTTTACCTCATTGGCAACAGTAGGGTCCGTAAGCGTCTTAAGAAAGGCCACCAAAGCCGCTTTTTCCGGAGCTGTGAAATTTAATCGTACCGGATTCCCATTCTCATCGGTTAGGGCAGGGGATAGCGTAGGATGTGCCTGAATCCCGCTACTGTAATGTTCTACCACTTCTTCTAACGTTTCAAACCGGCCATCGTGCATGTAGGGCGGTGTCAATTCGATATTCCGCAGGCTTGTCGTTTTAAACCGGCCGACAAAAATCGGGTTGGAAAACACACCGCCGGCACCTAAGTCCGTTGTAGACAGGGCATCAATCCCGTTATTTTGCGGTCCGGGGTTCGCACTAACAAAAGCTTCTGTGGTGTGGCATCCGAAACAGGCTCCACCACCATTGGGAATCGTTTGAAAGAATAGATTTTTACCCAAGTTTTCCTCCGCTGTGAAATTTGGGAAACTGGCACCGGGTGATGCAGACATAGCCCGGCCTTCATCATATTTGCTGGAGTAGCTTACTATACTTCTGATAAATTGGGATAAGGCTTTTGAGATTTTATCACCGTTGATTTCGGTAGAGCCAAATGCCTTTTCAAATAGTTCGGGATAATAATCCTGTTCCTGGACAGTACTTACCACTTGCTCCAGGGTCATGCCCATTTCAACAGGGTCCTGAAAAGGCATAAGCACCTGCTCTTCCAGCGAGCCCGCTCTTTCATCCCAAAAGAAACGGCCGCGTTGATAGAATCTGGAGTTGATAAGGGTCATGGAGTGGCGTCCGGTCAACCCTCCGTCAAAACCAACACTTAAGGTTGCATCATCTGAAAACCCCTTATCCTGCTTATGGCAGGAAGCGCAGGCGATCGTCCCGTTGGCGCTTAGCTTTTTGTCATAAAAAAGCACTCTGCCCAGCGTTGCCCCCTCATTAGTAATCGGGTTATCGGCAGGAGTATTATCCAGGCCGTTAACGGATGTGGGCAAGGGCTGACCGGGGAGGTCTGTGGTAAAATGATCTGGCAGGTTTGAATTCACATAATCGAAATGCGCTTCTGGCAAATTTAATGAGGTGCTGCTTGAAGTCGGCTCATTATCTGCTTTGTTGCAGGATGACAACCCCAATACTACAGTAAATATCAGGAGGGAATAGAATGCATGGTTCATAATTGTCTGATTGATATGCCCTTGGACTGTAGTTATGCTAAAGGGTTTAACGTAGGGGAACAGTCGGGTACAAGAGCCGGGAGATTAAGCCTTCAGCTTTCGAACCTCTACCTCCCGGTGATCCATTGGCAACCGTAGTCAATACATCCCCGTGGCTAATGCTCCCCTTCAATGCTTAGCGTGCATTCATCTAGTGGAAGGTTGGTACGGCGGCACAACCTTTGTACCCGTTTTCCCTGCGTGTCGAAGTGGTCAAATGAATCACTGCCCCATCATCCGGTTCCACAACTTACTGAATGCTTTATCCATATCTCTGGGCTGCTCGCGCCCCTGACGGGCATGCCATTCGCCATCCTCACCCTGCTCCAGAATAAAGTGAAAGACAAAGTCGGAAGGCGCTTCGAAAGACTGGTTTAGGGACCCGAAGCGGAGGTCGTTGTACTGCAGGGCCGTATCGCCCCGCTCAAATACGCAGTAGTAGCCGTCCGAGAACCACTGCAGTACCTCAAGGTCGCGGGAGCCCTCAGCGGGGTGTAGCAGCTCATGCCGTTTGGGAATGACCGTGAAGTTCCCAAACACCGCCTCCTCATCCAGGATAGAGTACAGGCTGTGGTAATAAGCGGTGTCGCCCTCCGCTATGCCCTGCCAAAGCAGGTTGTTGAGAATGGTCGGGGAGGTCATGTAACGCTCAAATGGGATGTCTTCCCGTTGGAGGGAAGCTTCGAAGGTCCGGTTGATGTGCCATTTGTTGGCAAAGGTGAAGACCAGGTACAGACTGCTCACGACCAGGCCGGCGGTATTGAGGCGGGTACGCAGCGCTTGCCGTTTTCTGCCTACAATAAACGCAGCAAGCAACAGTAGCAGGAAAGGGAAGGTATAAGCTGGATCTGCTACTGAAATATTGTTAAAGGCGACCCGGTAGTCCCAGAACGGCCGGAAAAGCTGCGTACCGTAGGTGGTGCAGGCATCCAGCAGGGGATGGGTGAAAATCGCCCAGAAGAACAACCAGCTCCAGTCGCGCCAGGTAGCCGTCCAGGGGTGGTTTGTGGTGCCCCGGACAGCCTGTACGCCCAAGCTGACCAAGGGAAAGAAAAGGATCGCTGCCGTGATGGCACCGGCCACTTTCAGAATTTCCAGCGGTGGGGCAGGCATCGTTACAGACCCCAGGGCAATCATGAGAAAAATAAGGGCGGTAGACAGCCCAAGTGCCTGCCCGATCCGCTGCCTTTTATAGATATGGTGCACCAGCCCTCCCAAAACAATGGGAGCCAGGGCAGCAAAGGCGAAGGAATGCGTGATCGCCCGGTGGAAAGCCAGCGCGCTGATCTCATCTGTGACCATATTGGCGAAGACATCAAGATCAGGGATGGTACCCCCGATGGCGCCCCAGAGCATTGCCCGGTTGCCGACTTTTTTGCCAAGCACCACCTCGCCTACGGCAGCGCCCAGCGTGATTTGTGTGAGTGAATCCATATCAGCAAACAGGAACTGCGCCGCAGCTCCTGTGTCGTATTTTTTGGTTATGCCTTACAAACACCCTGATGTGGCGTTAGTTGTTAAAACCAACGAAAGCCAAGGGTGAATACGATTTGCCCAAGGTTAGCCTGTTGCTCCACCAACTGCTCAGGCGCATCAAAAGTAAGGTAGGGCGTATACAGCGCTTCATTCATTTGACGGCGGTAGGCCATATCGAGGAAGAAGGTCTTTTTGTGCAGCCCCAATCCTGCGCTGATGATGCTGTTGGTGGTATCGTCGCCCTGTAACGGTGATTGCTGCAAGGTGTAACCGGCGCGCACCCTGAATTGGTCATAGGCATACTCACCGCCCAGGCGGAGGTTCCAGGCGCTTGTCAGCTCTTCAGCAATTGCAGCATTGACTTCCCTTTCAGCATCGCCAAAGCCGTCGTAGCGAAACTGGTTTTCGCCATAGTTCAGGTACTCAATCTCAGCAGAAATAAATCCGCCCCGTGGCACCCTCACCATCAGTTCCCGGTTACCATCGGCGGGCTTAAGGCTGCCATTATTGATGATAAAACCGGCACTGCCTATGAAGCGCCAGGGCGTCTGCAGGCGGTATTCAAAGCTGCCGTCTGGCGATTCGGATGAAAAGTCAAAGTCACCTTCTTGATCCGTGTAGCTGTAGCCCATACTCGCTGTATACACATCATCTAAGCGCATAAAGGTGGGAGAGTGCACGGCCATACCGAGGCGTAGCATCTGATTGGCCCGGTATATAGCGCCCAGTTTAAGATTAATGCCAGTGCCACTGGTAGACAAGTTTTCGTTATAGGTCAGCGCGTTGAAAAAAGGGATGTTACCCTCTTCTCCCATGCCCCGGTCTTCTTCCCGGTATTCCTTATCCACTTCATAGCGGACAATTGGCACACCAACTGTACCGCCAATCAGAAGGCGCTCTTTGTAATTGCCGGCGAAGGACAGCACGAACTCATTGATAGCCCCACTGGTGAAGACATCCTGCCGCTTGAAAACATCTGCATTGGGCGTGTTATCAAAATCAGAGGAGTAGAAGTCATCACCGCCAATTTGATACAGTGCCCCGACATCAAATGCAAGGCCTGACTCAAAGTCAGAAAACCCTGCTTGGCTGTTGGCTTGCTCCTGGAACCGGTTCACAATGGAGCCGGGCGAGGAGCCCTCAAAGTAAAAGTCCTGGTGGAAATTCGCCAGCCGGTTTACACCAATGGCGAAGTTGGTTGCCCGCCAGTCCCGGTTGGTATTGGCATTCGCGAAGACCACGCCGAAGGTATTCAGATTGAAATTGGCACGGTTCTCTTCAATACTCGTGCCGTCATCATCATTCAGTAGCCTGGAAGTGGTGCTGGCATTGAAGACCCCCGGGGAAATAACAAACTCTGAGCCCCGGTACCAGCCCAGGCCGGCAGGGTTGGTGCTCATGACCGAGAAATCAGAGCCCATAGCGCCCATTGCACTGCCGGCGCCTATGGAGCGTGCCGTACCGCCCACCTGAAAGTTGGAAAGGCGTAGCGCGTCCGAAAAGTTTTGTGCCCACATCGTTCCGCTAAAGCAGAAGAGAAGGGCTGCAAAAGCGATCGTATACTTCATTTAGGATAAGTTTTTATTGATCAACAAATAGAGAGGGGCGTAAGTGCGGTGCATAAGAAAAGGGGTGGGACCAGTCCATTGGTATGCTCCACCCCTTCTCTCGCTCGTCAAACGAAGTCAATATAATTCAGTCTAGTTGCCCCGGCTTCGGCTAGAGCTGGAAGACCGGCTGCTGCCGCTGCTTCGGCTGCTACTGCTACTCCGGCTTGGAGAAGAGTAGCTTCGGCTGCTACTGCTGCTGCTTCGGCTTGGCGAGGAGTAACTCCGGCTACTGCTCCGGCTTGGAGAAGAATAGCTTCGGCTGCTTCGTGAGCTGCTGTTACTGCGCGGCGTGTAAGAGCGTGAGCTCCGGTTGTTGCTTGGCGAGTAACTGCGGCTGCTGCGTGAATTGGAGTTGCTTCGGGGCGTATAACTTCTAGAAGAAGAGTTGCTGCGGTCGGAGCGTGGCGTGTAAGTACGGTTGCTCCGGCTGCTGCTATTGCCCCGATCGTAGCTTTGGCTGCTGCGTGGTGTAGAATAGGTCCGCGAGTTGCGGCTATTGCTTGAGCCACGGTCGTAGCTGCGCGGCGTACTGCCACTGCGGTCGTAAGTACCACTGCTGCGCGGTGCGTTGTAGTCGCGTGGCGTTGTGGTACGGTTTCTTGTAGAAGTCCGTGGTGCGTTGCTCCGGCTGCTTACGGCTCTAGAACGCTCGGGCGTTACAGTAGTCGTAGGAGACCGGTCGTAGGTGCGCGGACGCTCGTAGGTACGGCTGACTTTGGCTGCATTAGGATTCTGATCACTCCGGCGGTCGGGTGTGGTTTCCGCAGTGCGTGGAGATGCTCCAGCCCGGTTTACCGTTACATCTTTTGGTGTTGCGGTAGTCGGTGTGCGGTTATCCTGCTGCAATCCGATGTCCCGACGAGCCTGACTTGGCCGGTTCACAGAGCCATTGGTGCGTGGACCGTAATAAGTACCTCTGCCATCGTTATTATTATTGATGGTCACGTTATTAACGGTATTGTAGGCGAAGCCGTTGCCCCAGGTAGGTGGGCAGTAAACACCGCCGCCCCATGCGTAGGGATTATTCCAGCTGTTCCAGCCCCAGTCATTCCAACCCCAGGGAGAATTCCAGCGGTTGAAGCCCCAGGGAGAATTCCAGGCATTAAAGCCCCACGGGCTGCCCCAGCCCCAGGTATTGCCGAAACCAATACCAACGTTGATATTGATGCCGGGACCCCAGTTATTCCAGCGGTTCCATCTGTTCCAGCGATTCCACCTGTTCCAACGCCAGGGCGAATCATAGATCAGCAGTGTAGTGGCTGGGTTGAAGAAAGGATCAAAATAGGCGTAGTCTACATAAACCGGATCAAAGAATCCAAACCCATGGTAAGGACGGTGGAAGCGCCGAATCCGGGAGGAGTATTCATAGTCGTAGTACTCATCGTCGTAGTATTCGTCGTTATTCCGGTTGGAGTTGGAGGCATTACCATCATTAAAGCTGTTGCCATAATCATAGTAAGCGCCATCCGTATCCGGATTGTAGTAGAGATCGTCGTACTGCGCGCCTATATCGCCCATACCCCAGACCAGGAACAGGGCGATCAACAAAGGCGATATCTTATAGCTTTTCATAAAAATTGTTTTTAATGTAATTACCGTTGCGCTCTTATTTCTTACAACACGTAATTTATTACTTTTGTGCCTAATTTTTAGTTAAAGCCCCTTTAAAACCGCGTTTGCACCTTGTTAAATAAGGGCTTATCGCGAATTAACAACTGTTAAAACGGGCTTTTTCGGAACAAAACTACGGTATACAAACGGTTAAATCCTGTTAAAACAGCGGATAATAAGATAATTTTATGGCTAAAGCAATTACTCAGCGAAAAGACAACTACTCTCAGTGGTACCTCGATATTGTGAAGCGGGCAGGTCTGGCCGACCACTCTAAAGTGAAAGGCTGCATGGTGATTAAGCCCACCGGCTTCGCGATTTGGGAAAATATGAGAGATGAGCTCGACCGGATGTTCAAGGAGACCGGCCACGTGAACGCCTATTTCCCGCTGTTTATCCCCAAAAGTTTCCTCAGCCGTGAGGCACAGCACGTTGAAGGCTTTGCGAAGGAGTGTGCAGTAATTACCCACCACCGCCTGATGAATGACCCCGATGGCAACGGCGTGGTGGTCGATCCTGATGCGAAGTTGGAAGAAGAACTCATTGTAAGGCCTACTTCTGAGACCATCATCTGGGATACTTACAAGGACTGGATCAACTCCTATCGCGACCTGCCCCTGCTGATCAATCAGTGGGCTAATGTAGTGCGCTGGGAAATGCGGACCCGGCTCTTCCTTCGCACCACGGAGTTCCTATGGCAGGAAGGGCACACCGCTCACGCCACCCGCGAAGAAGCGATGGAAGAGGCCTTGCAAATGCAGCGGGTCTACGCCGAATTCGCGGAAGAATACATGGCCATGCCGGTCGTCAAGGGCATTAAGACCGCTAATGAGCGCTTTGCCGGGGCGGATGAGACCTTCACTATCGAGGCGCTTATGCAGGATGGGAAGGCGCTGCAGGCAGGTACCTCTCACTTCCTGGGGCAGAACTTTGCCAAAGCTTTTGATGTGAAATTTCTCAATAAGGAGAATCAGCAAGAGTACGTTTGGGCAACTTCATGGGGCGTTTCCACTCGTCTGCTCGGTGGCCTGATCATGACCCACTCCGATGACGATGGGCTGGTAATACCGCCAAAACTCGCACCTACTCAGGTGGTTATTGTGCCGATTCCAAAGCCTGGCCCGGAAATTGGAGAGGCTGCGGAAAAGGTGATGAAGGCGCTGCGCGGCCGTGGCATTCGCGTCAAGTTTGACGATGACGAAAAGAACCGGCCCGGCTTTAAGTTTGCCGAGCACGAGATGAAGGGCATTCCGGTCCGCATTGGCATCGGTAAGCGCGACCTGGAAAAAGGGCAGGTGGAAATTGCCCGCCGCGATACCAAGGAGAAGACCTTTGTGCCGATTGACGAGGCGGCGGCATACATCGAGAACCTGCTGGTCGAAATTCAAAACAACCTCTTCGAACGGGCGAAGCAGTTCCGAGACGACAACATCACGAAGGTGGACAACTTCGATGATTTCAAGGAAGCGGTTTCCGACAATGGCAACGCTGAGATCGAATCCTGGGGGGGTGGCTTTGTCTCTGCCCACTGGGACGGTACTACCGAAACAGAGCTAAAGATCAAGGAGCTGACCAAAGCTACGATCCGCTGTATCCCACTCGATAATGAAAAAGAAGAAGGACAGTGTGTCCTTACCGGCAAGCCTTCCGGGCAGCGGGTGCTGTTTGCCAAAGCGTATTAAGTAATACCGGGTGGCTCACTTATTGGGTCACCCTTCCCGTTTGAAAAAATGGAAAAATTACAAACAGCGATTACTCAGATGATCTCGCTTTCTGAACAAGAGGCGTTAGCCTTTATGTCGAGGTGTTATCGCAGGCAATTCAAGAGGAAGGCGGTATTAAGCGAGGATGAAAAAATCATCGATGAAGTCTATTTTATTGAACAAGGCATCATTAGGGTCAAGATAAATGACTTGAGCGGGGCAGAGCATACCGTTCACTTTGCAATAGAAAACCAGTTTATTGCCGATTACCGTGCATTCATTACGAGAGAAAAATCGAGTTACGAGCTGGAGGCGATAGAGGATACTGAAGTAATTGTTTTGCCTAAAGCGGGTATTGAATGGGGGTATCAATCCTTAAAGGAAGGCGAAAAACTAGGTCGGCTGATTGCGGAATATTACTTTACTTACCTTGATCGGCGCATTGAGCACCTCTACACGCTTTCGCCTTTACAGCGATATGACCTCATGAATCAAATTTTTCCAAACATTCATAATCGTGTGCCGCAGCATATGATTGCTTCCTACCTGGGCATCACGCCTATACACCTGAGCAGAATAAAGAAAAACAGGCTCTCCTGAAAGCATAAACAAATGTTATCGTTTGTAAGGCACTAAACGCTGCAACTTTGCCATGTATTAAAAAATAAAAAACATGGTAGAATTGATAGAATTTATGCATTGGGCAGTAGCCACTGTGCTACTAAGTCTTCCTGTGAATGCTCAGACCGAAAATGTCTTGTTTAAAGTTTTCGGAATTAATAAAAACACTGGCGGATTTATTTCTTCAGGGATTTTCACCAAAACCAACTTTCCAGGGGCCGGACTACAATTCAGAGGTAAATATACTGCTGTGACGCAAAGCCATATGGAGGTAATGCTAGAGAACGTGCCTGTTGGCACTTACGGCGCAGTTGTCTTCTATGATGAGAATGGTAACCGGGAACTCGACACCCATTCAGTAGGATTTCCTGTAGAGCCTATTGGCTTCGCCAATGGTGCTAGAATAAGTTTTGGACGCCCGACTTTGAAAACGCCACCTTCAATGCAGTTGAAGGTCAAACTGCAATTGTAAACATTCAACTCAGATTAAATGGAGTTTATTAGCACACTAAAAGCTAAAAATGAATTGTTGTTCATTTTCGGACTGGTCAACTTCATTTTTGCAAGCCTCTTTGTCCTACTCAGCCAGGCCACTTCCATAGAAGTGTTGGGCACGAATGCGTGGTACAAACCTTTAAAGTTTGCACTATCCATTGGCATCTTTAGCTGGACTATTGCTTGGTTTATGAGTTATCTGCCACAAGATAAGAGCATACAAATCATGAGTTGGCTAATTGTTCTGATGCTTGGCTTTGAAATTCTTTACATAGGCATTCAAGCAGGGAGAGGGCAATTATCACACTATAACTTATCTACTCCAATTTATGGAGGGCTTTACGTTTTGATGGCTTTTGCTGCAACAGTAGTCTCTTTCATTACACTGGTTTTGGCCATTCGTTTCTTCCAGGTACCACTGCCTGAGCTGCCAGATTACTACATCTGGTCTATTAGAGCAGGCCTGATTCTGTTCTTTATATTCTCGCTAGAAGGTTTTGTCATGGGAGCAAACCTCTCACATACCATAGGTGCTTCATCTAGCGGTAAGGTTATTCCTTTTTTGAATTGGAGCAGAGAATATGGCGACCCAAGAGTTGCGCATTTCGTTGGAATGCACGCACTACAAGTGCTACCAATTGCTTCCTGCTACATCTTGAAAGACATAAGACTAACCTTCGGACTAGTCATTTTATATACGCTTATGGCAGTTTATGTATTGATACAGGCTCTTTATGGCCACCCATTCTTAAAGTCTTAATAATTATGAAAAACAGAAACAAATCGATTACAAAAGCAACGACCAAGATATGCTTGCTGTGTTTCATTACTTTATCTGCTACGGGTTGTTATTCGGTCAAAAAATCTGTTGATCGAAGCTACCCCAACTCGAAAGAGATTCAATGGCCCGAGGACTACCAACCTGAAGAATCTAAATTTTTTGTTCACAATGAAATAGACATCAACGCTTCAGCTGAAATAGTTTGGTCTGTGCTCATCCAGGCAGACGAATGGGAAGACTATTATGAAGGAGCCAGCAATCTAAAGCTAATAGATAACACCGATGGGCGACTTGCCGAAAGTACTGTTTTTACATGGAAAACAATGGGGCTAGACTTCACCTCTACCATTAAAGAGTTTGAAGCGCCTTACAGACTTGGTTGGGAATCCAATAAAAAGAGCATTCGAGGATATCACGCCTGGCTCATTATTCCTACTGAAAATGGGTGTCAACTGATTACAAGCGAGGCTCAACATGGCTTTATGACTTTTCTCCAAAAAGTGTTCGTCCCCAATAAATTGGAACGCCTCCATAATGAATGGCTGACTCAAATAAAGTATAAATCTGAAAATGTAGAAAAATGAAAATAGCACAAAAAACTATCAAAAGGCTAAAATCCAACTACCATGAATGGGTGTTGGTCACCGGAGCGACTTCCGGTATTGGAAGAGAGCTTGCCCTTAAATTTGGTGAAGCTGGCTTCAAACTCATTATTACCGGTAGGAGAGGTATGGAACTGGAAGCGCTTAGTGCCCATCTTTCTGATGAATACAATACAGAAAGTATACCTGTACAAGGCGACCTTTCCATCATCGAAGATGTCAATAAACTCTTTTCGGAAGTCAGTCACCTAAACATCGGTATCGCTATACTAAATGCAGGTTTTGGTACCTCGGGTAAATTCAGAGCCTCTAATATTGAGCAGGAGGTTAATATGCTGGACCTCAATTGTAAAGCTGTATTGATCATGGCTCACCATTTTGCTAATAAGATGAAAGCCCAACCCAAAAAAGGTGCGATCGTGTTTATGAGCTCTATGGTTGCTTTTCAGGGGGTGCCCAATGCTGCGAACTACGCTGCTACTAAAGCGTACGTGCAATCCTTTAGTGAGGCATTGGCTGTCGAGCTTAAAAGCGAAGGGATAGATGTACTGTCTGCCGCTCCTGGTCCAGTAGCCAGTGGCTTTGCAGAACGTGCGGATATGAAAATGG
Source organism: Phaeodactylibacter sp. (assembly GCF_022763345.1). Lineage (GTDB taxonomy): Bacteria > Bacteroidota > Bacteroidia > Chitinophagales > Saprospiraceae > Phaeodactylibacter. Next base: position 107,722 of record NZ_JALEGS010000012.1, on the reverse strand, counting down.
ATATGTCTCTCAGCCCTGAACAGATTGGGGTCCCCATTATCGAAGCCATAGGTAGTAGATCTACCGTCTTGCCTGGTTTTCTAACCAAGCTTTTAGTTTACAACCTCCGGATGACACCAAGATGGGCCAAGGTTCAGATTATGGGTAAAGTTATGGGAGGGTTTACTAAGCATCAGCGATCCCTGGTTCAGGGCACAATGTCAAAGAGTTAGACTAATGGCTAGCCAAGGCTGAAACGCCAGGTTGCCTGGGGTGCTTTTGAGGCTACTCTTCCTATGCATTTACGGTCTCCGGCCTTACCGGTCAAAGCCAACCGCCAACGAGGCAGATTGATTAGCTTCAAAATTCGCTCACCATTTTGGCTTTTAACTTGGCTATGTTTCATTTCAGGTTTCGCTCCGATTGCAAAAAAATAAATCTCTGCGTATTTCTCATGGATTAACCCAAAACGGGTTTCGTTTGCCATCCCCACATTTCTTTTTAATTTTAGCAATGGCATCATGAGTTTCTTACTGAAAAGTAAGGAGAATGGTATCCGCATCGCTAATTTTAGGACGTTCTTAATCTTCGATAAGGTACATTTATGTTCAACTGCTTTCCACCTTTTCCCCGTTGTTTTCCACTGATTTTGATGCTCAGTGTTTTGGTGAATTCATGTACCTCTGACCAGCAACCCCAGGTAAATGTCCAGAAAGGCAGCCGCATCGCCCTCATTGGCGGGAATATTTGTGCCCGCATGCTGCATTATGGTCATCTGGAAACGGCTTTCCACCTGCGGCACCCTGATAGCCTTTTGTTTATACGCAACCTCTGTGACGGCGGCGATATGCCGGGCTTCCGCCCTCACCCGGCCCGCAATACACCCTGGGCTTTCCCGGGTGCTGAAGCTTACTACGAAGAGTTGGCCAACCCATCCCACAGCGAGGGGCACTTCCCCTATCCTGATGAATGGCTCGATACCCTCAATGCTGACATCATCCTGGCATTCTGGGGGTATAATGCGGCACAGTTTGGTCCGGGCCGGTTGCCCACTTTCAAAGCGGAGCTTCGGGCCTTTATCCAGCATACGCTTGAGCAGGCTTATAACGATATCCGCCCGCCCCAACTGATCCTGGTGACGCCCACCGCTATTCAAGACCTCTCCGCTACCACGGATTTGCCGAAAGGCCACCAGCAAAATGCCATGCTGTCGCTGTATGCTAATGCTATCCAGGAGGTCGCAGTGGCAGAAGGCGTACCGGTCATCGACCTTTTTGAGCCTTCCAAAGCCTGGTATGCCGAAGGGCAGCCTCTGACCATCGACGGGCTGCAACTGAATGATGCAGGCAATCAGCGCGTAGCCAGCTACCTGGCCGATCAGCTTTTTGGCGAAAGCCCTAAAATCAGGATTGCAACCGGTGCTGTGCGGAAAGCCGTGCTGGACAAAAACTGGTTTTGGGCCAACGACTACAAAATTCCCAACAGCGTGCACGTATATGGCCGCCGCTACGAGCCCTACGGGCCGGACAATTACCCGGCAGAAATCCGGAAAATCCGTGCACTGACGGCAGTAAGGGACACCGCTATCTGGAAGCTCTTGCAGAGTGAGACCTATGACCTGAAGACCGCCGATGCCCACACCCCAAGCCTACCGCCTGTGGAGACCAATTTCGATCCGGCGGAAGGCCTGATTCCCTACCGGTACGGAGCTGAAGCCGAAGCTACACTAACAACAGCCCCTGGCTATAAAGTTGAGCTGTTCGCCTCTGAAAAGGAATTCGAAGACCTCGCTAACCCCGTACAATTGTCTTTCGACAATAAAGGTCGGCTGTGGGTTGCTGTGATGCCTTCCTACCCCCACTACAAGCCCGGCGATGAGCGCCCTAACGATAAAATCCTCATCCTGGAAGATACGGATGGGGATGGGAAAGCCGACCGGCAGACCACCTTTGCCGATGGGCTGCACCTGCCTATTGGGTTTGAAATCGCCCCGGAAGGTGTGTACGTTTCTCAAGGCAGCAGCCTGGTGTTGCTGACGGACACGGATGGGGATGACCGGGCAGATCGAGGGGAAATTTTGCTTAGCGGTTTTGACGACCACGATACACATCACGCCATTAGCGCGTTTTGTGCGGACCCCTCCGGCGCCATTTTCATGGGGGAGGGCACGTTTTTGCACACCAACGTAGAAACAGTGTACGGCACTGTCCGTGGCACAAATGGCGGCTTTTACCGGTACAATCCCGCCCGGCGTCACCTGGAGCGCACCGCGCAGCTGGCCATTCCCAATCCATGGGGTATAGCCTTTGATACCTGGGGACAGCCCTTCTTCGCCGAAACCTCCGGGCCTGACTTGCGGTGGATGTCACCGGGCACTATTGCACCGGTATATGGAAAAGCCAGCCCCAAGGCAGCTAATATCATTGAGGCGGCTCACCGGGTACGTCCCACCTCGGGCCTGGAATTTGTCTCCAGCCGCCATTTCCCAGATGAAGTGCAGGGCGATTTGCTCATCAACAACACCATTGGCTTTCTGGGCACCAAGCAGCACCAAATGCTGGAAGCCGGGACCGGGCACAGCAGCCGCCACCGGCAAGACCTGTTGCAGTCTTCTGATCCTCACTTCCGGCCTGTGGATATGGAATTTGCGCCCGATGGCTCCCTTTATCTCGTGGACTGGCATAACCGCCTTATCGGTCACATGCAGCACAATGCCCGCGATCCTCTGCGCGACCATGCCCACGGACGTATCTACCGGGTGACTTGCCCGGGCCGCCCCCTTGTCCGGCCTGCCAAAATCGCCGGAGCAGCTATTCCCACCTTATTGGATAACCTCAAGCTGCCGGAGTACCGCACCCGCTATCGGACCCGCCGAGAGCTTAGAGGCAGAAATGCCGACGCTGTCCTGCCCGCCCTGCGCAGATGGATAGCGAATTTGGACACATTGGATGCCGGGTACGAACGATATCTACTCGAAGCGCTTTGGGTCAGTTGGGGGCTCAATCAGGTAGAGGAGCCTTTGCTGCGGCAGTTGCTCAAGGCCAAAGATTACCGGGTGCGGGCAGCAGCGGTGCGCGTTTTGCGTTATACCGGGCATCAGGTAGCCGATCAGGCAGACTTGCTGTTAGCGGGTGCCGGTGACACCCATGGGCGGGTGCGCCTGGAGGCTGTCGTGGCTGCTTCCTGGCTGGAGCCTGCCGTTGCCCGGTCTGTGCTGGAACGTGCCGAACAGGAAGCCGTGGATGAGTGGATGAAACCAGTATACGCGGCCCTGCGAGAACGCCTCTACACCGATACGCCCGTTGTTGCATCAGCTGGCCTTGAAGCTATCCTTAGCCCCGGGCAACAGGTATACGAGCGCGAAGGCTCCTGCATCACCTGCCATCAGCCGGATGGAAAGGGGCTTACCGCATCCGGGTTCCCGCCCCTGGCCGGATCAGAATGGGTAACAGGCAGCAAGGAGCGCCTGATCAAACTGACGCTGAAAGGGCTGCACGGCCCCATTGAGGTCAATGGGCAAAACTACCCCGGGCAGGTACCTATGACCGCTTTTGAGGGCTTGTTGAGCGACAAGGAAATCGCAGATGTGCTATCTTACGTACGCAATGCCTTTGGCAACAGCGCAGGGCCCATTGCTCCGGCAGAAGTTAAAAGGGTACGCGCTGCGGTTGCGGATCAGGAAGGCTTTTACCGCCCGGCGGAATTGCTGGGACAACACCCAAAATAGAAACGACTATGAGGTATACACTGCTGTTGTTTTCCACCCTGCTGCTTTATAGTTGTGCCGGGGAGCAACCCCCCAAAGCGCCAGAAGGTCCGCCTCCTTCCTATGCGACTTACGGCCCGGCATCTGAAACAACGGAACGCCCAAAGGTCGTACTAGTGAGCGGGGATGAGGAGTACCGGTCGGAGGAGGCCCTGCCCCAACTGGCCAAAATTCTCGCACAGCGGCACGGCTTTGACTGTACGGTGCTCTTTGCGCAGCACCCAGAGCAGCCTGGTATCATCAACCCCAACTACGTTTACCACATTCCGGGGCTGGAGCAGCTGGAGGAGGCAGATTTGCTGGTGCTTTTCACTCGTTTCCGGGAGCTTCCCGATGAGCAGATGGGGTACTTCAAAGCCTATTTGGAGGCAGGGAAGCCGGTCATTGGGCTTCGTACCGCTACTCATGCGTTCCGGTTCAGGGATACACTCAGCCCCTGGAGGCACTGGGGCAATTATTATCAGGGGGAGAAGGAAGCCTGGCACGGTGGGTTCGGGCAACTGGTGCTGGGCACCAACTGGCACAGCCATCACGGGCACCACAAGCACCAAAGTACACGAGGGATCATTCCACGAGAGGCGGCGAAGCATCCCGTGCTCAATGGCATTCAGTCGGGTGAAATATGGGGCCCTACAGATGTGTATGGTTTGTCCGGGCCATTGGACAGTACAGCCACGCCCCTGGTTTACGGGCAGGTGACAGATAATACCAAGAGTTACGATGAGTCTGATGTGATGTACGGCATGCGGGAAGACCAATGGGCGATTGCCTCTACCAATCCGGCGAGCGAGCGTTTCTACAATCCCAATCAGCCGATGATGCCGGTAGCTTGGCTGAAGCCCTATCAATTACCAGGCGGGCAAGCCGGAAAAGCCTTCGCCTGCACGATGGGTGCCTCTACAGATTTGCTCGACGAGGAGTTTCGCCTCCTGTTGGTGAATGCTGCTTTTTACCTGACCGGGCAGTCGGTGCCGGAAGCCGCGAATGTGGATACCATAGGCGATTACCAGCCCACAGCTTTCCAATTTCACGATGATGCGTACTGGCAGGAGCGGCAGCTTAGAGTGCCCGCTTCAATGCCATAGCGTAGCCCAGGTGGAGGGCTTCGTGCAATGCGTTGAACGAAGCCGCTTCCTCAATATTAGTGAGTTCTACTCCGTAGCTGGTGGGATAGGATTCGAAGGTCTGGAACAAGCCCGCCTCGAAGTCGGCCTCAAACTGATCAAGGGTAGTGACCGCTAGTTTTTTCAACCCTTCCAGTTCAGCTGTGGTATGCACTTTTTCGGGTTTAGTGCCCTTGCGGAAGGCTGCGAGGACTTCGTCTTCTACTTTGGGGTTTAGCCCGGATAAGCTGTAGGTGAGCAACTGCTGTGTGGCAATGATGTGCCCGAAATTCCAGATCAGGTTATTGTTGAAGCCTTCCGGTATGTGGTTTACGGCTTCCAGGCTCATGCCGGAAAGCAGCCGGATGAAGTTGGCCCGGGTCTGTCGGGTGGTGGACAAATTCATAATAGGTGGTTTGTTTTTTGTTAAGGGCTTCTCGAAAAATAAAATGCACAACTGGTTTTGTTCCAACGTTGCACAAAACCAACCAGAGGGCGAGTTTTGTGCAATGTTGGGGCAAAAGCTTTTTGAAAGTTGTGTATTTTATTTTTGCCCCACTACTAAAGGCTTCTCGAAAAAAGAAAATACGCAACTGGTTTTTTTCCACTACTAATGAGCTTCCCGCCAGTTCTGCCCTTCCCCCATTTCTACCAGGATCGGCACATTAAGGTTAGGGATGGCGTTGACCATATGCTCTTCAATGATCGGCTTGATGGTGTCGAGCTCCGACTTGTGGGCATCAAAGACCAGTTCGTCATGTACCTGCAGGATCATCTTTGACTTGAATTGCTCTTTTTCGAAAATATCATTGATGCGCACCATGGCAATCTTGATCATATCCGCAGCTGTACCCTGTACCGGGGTGTTGATGGCGTTGCGCTCGGCGTGGCTGCGGAGTACCCCATTTCGGGAGTCGATATCGCGCAGGTAGCGGCGGCGGCCCATCAGGGTCTTGACATAGCCGTCCTTTCGGGCTTTTTCCACAATGCCGTCCATGTAGCCCTTCAGGTCCGGGTAGCGGCTGAAGTACTGATCGATCAGTTCCTTGGCTTCGCTGCGCTTGATGCCCAATTGCTGAGACAGGTTCGTAGCGCCCGCCCCGTAGATGAGTGCGAAATTGACGGTCTTGGCCCGGTAGCGTTGTTCCCTTGTGACCTCCTCGTAGGGTACGTCAAATACGCGGGCAGCAGTGGCAGAGTGGACGTCTTTACCCGACTTAAAGGCTTCCAGCATGGCTTCTTCCCCGCTCATCTCCGCGATTAGGCGCAGCTCGATCTGAGAATAGTCGGCGGCAAGGAGGACGTGGTCTTCATCGCGCGGGATAAAAGCCTCCCGCACCCGGGCCCCCTGCGGTGTCCGAATTGGTATATTCTGTAGGTTAGGGTTATTGGAGCTAAGCCGGCCAGTAGCGGTCAGCGCCTGATTAAAAGAGCTATGGATGCGCCCGGTAAGCGGATTGATGAGCTTAGGCAGGGCGTCGACGTAGGTGGACCGCAGCTTGGTCAGGCCCCGGTAGTCCAGGATTTTCTGAACGATGGGGTACTCTCCGGCCAGTTCTGCCAATTTCTCCTCACTGGTGGAGTACTGTCCAGACTTGGTTTTTTTGAAACGGTAGGGCAGCTCCATTTTCTCAAAGAGGACTTCCCCGACCTGACGGGGGGAGGCCACGTTAAATGCCGTGCCTGCATCTTCGTGGATTTCCTTTTCCAGCTGATCGATTTCCTTAGCCAATTCTTTAGAATAAGACTTGAGGTAATCGGCATTGAGCCGTATGCCCTCGTGCTCGATATTGACCAGGGCGCGCACCAGGGGCGCTTCAATTTCTTCGTATAGTTTTTGGAAGCCTTCTTCCTCCAGTTTAGGCGCGAGGTATTCTCTGAGCTGAAGCGTGATGTCGGCATCTTCGGCCGCGTAATCTTTCACTTCCTCCGGCGGCAGGTCGCGCATGGTCTTTTGCTTCTTGCCCTTTTTGCCAATGAGGCTTTCGATCTCAATCGGCTGGTACTTGAGGTAGGTCTCCGAGAGGTAGTCCATATTGTGGCGCAGCTCGGGCTCCAGCAGGTAGTGGGCGATCATAGTGTCGAAGTAGGGGCCTTTGACTTCCACGCCATAGCGGCGAAGCATTAGGGCGTCGTACTTGAGGTTTTGGGCGACCTTTTCGATGTTCTCGTCCTCCATCACCGCTTTGAACTGCTGCACGAGGCGGGTCGCTTCTTCATAGCCTGAGGGCACGGGCACGTAGTAGGCTTCGTGGGCCTTTACGGCAAAGGACATGCCCACCAATTCTGCCTGTGTGGCGTCGATGCCGGTCGTTTCCGTATCGAAACAAATGCGCTTGGCTTCCATCAGGAGCTGAAGGAGCTCAGCCCGTTTTTCTTCGCTATCTACCAGGTGGTAAGCATGCTTGGTATTGCCAATATTTTTGTCGGCTACAGAATGAGCTGGCGGTGCTTTGACCTCCGATTTGGTTTCGCTCTGCTGATTGAAGAGGTCGCCCTGTGCATTTTCCTGCGGCACTTTGTCCTCTCCCAGTATCTGCCTGGCCAGGCTTCGGAATTCCAGTTCTTTGAACAGCTCGGCGAGGCGGTCGTTGTCCTGCCCCTCAATTTTGTAGGCCTCCGCATCAAACTGAATGGGCACCTGGGTTTCGATCACGGCCAGCTTTTTGGACAGCAAGGCTTGTTCCCGGTGTTCTTCCAGGCGTTCCTTTTGTTTGCCTTTGAGCTGGTCTGTGCTGTCCAGCAGGGTTTCCATGGAACCAAATTGTGCCAGCAATTTGGAGGCGGTCTTTGGGCCAATGCCCGGTACGCCCGGAATATTGTCCACGGCATCGCCCTGCAGCCCCAGCATATCGATGACCTGCTCAACCCGCTCCACATCCCACTTCTTGAGAATCTCCGGTACGCCCATGATGTCCACGCCATTGCCCTGACGAGAGGGTTTGTACAGGAAGACATTATCAGATACAAGCTGCCCAAAGTCCTTATCCGGCGTCACCATGTAGACTTTGAAGCCCTCCTTTTCGGCCTGCTTGGCAAGGGTGCCGATCACATCATCTGCTTCGTACCCATCTACGGTGACGATAGGGATGTTAAAGGCTTTTACGATGGCTTCGATGTACGGAATGGCGACGACGATATCCTCCGGCTGTTCCTCCCGGTTGGCCTTGTAGGGCTCATACATCTCATGCCGGAAAGTGGGGGTGGATAAATCAAAGGCAACAGCAATGTGGGTCGGCTTCTGATCGCGCATGAGGTCCCAAAGCGTCCGGGTGAAGCCCATAACGGCCGAGGTGTTGACCCCCTTGGAATTGATCAGTGGGCGGTTGATGAATGCAAAGTGTGCCCGGTAGACCAGGGCGTGACCATCCAGTAAGAAGAGTTTTTTTTCGTCTGCCATTCGTTTTCGTCTGCGTTTTTAGCTTTTCAGTTTCCCTACGCCTCCTCCAGTGCCTTGAGTTGTTCCTCCCGCTTGGTGCGTTTGGCTTCTTTGCTGGAAAGATAGGAATAAATGGCCGGAATCACGTAGAGTGTCAGCACCGTTGAAAAGACCAGCCCGCCGATGACGGCGATACCCATAGAGACCCGGCTTTCAGACCCGGCACCCAGCGCCAGGGCAATCGGCAATACGCCCAATATGGTGGACAGGCTCGTCATGAGGATGGGTCGGAAACGTGCTTCGGCAGCCTCCTTGATGGCTTCCAGGCGGCTCAGCCCGGCTTCTTTCCGCTGATTGGCGAATTCCACAATCAGGATGCCGTTTTTGGCTACCAGACCAATGAGCATGATAATGCCGATCTGACTGAATATGTTCAGGGTTTGCCCGTAGAGCATCAGGGATAAAACAGCGCCTGCCAGCGCGAGGGGCACGGTGAACATGATGATAAACGGATCGATAAAGCTCTCAAACTGGGCTGCTAAAACCAGGTAGATAAGCACCAATGCCAGCGCAAAAGCGAAGACCAGGCTGGAGGAGCTTTCCGCAAAATCGCGGGACGTACCAGTCAGGGTGGTGTAAAAGCCATCGTCCAGTGTTTCCGCTGCGATGCGGTTCATGGCTTCGATACCGTTGCCCAGGGTATTGTCGCCCGACAGGCCAGCGGATACAGTAGCAGAAGCAAAGCGGTTGAAGCGGAACAGCGTCGGTGGAGTGATTTGCTCTTCCAGGGTGACCAGATTGTCCAGCTGCACCATATTTCCGGCGTCATTACGTACATAAAGGGAGCGTAAATCAACGGGTTCGTCTCGTCCTTCGCGCTGTATCTGCCCAATGACCTGATACTGTTTGCCATTCATAATGAAATACCCGAAGCGCTGCCCGCTGAGCCCCAGTTGGAGGGTCTGCGCAATATCCAGTACAGAAACACCCAGGTCACGGGCTTTCTGCCGGTTGATTTCGATGTTCAGCTCCGGTTTGTTGAACTTCAGGTCGACATCCACAAAGCTGAAGGTCGGGTCTTGCTTGACTTTCTCCACAAAGCGAGGCAGGGTCTCTTTGAGCTTTTCGAAATTTGGGGCCTGCAGTACGTACTGTACTGGTAGCCCTCCCCGGCCGTTGCCGATGCTCTGCTCTTCACTGAGATACGTCAGGGCTCCGGTCAATTCGCTGACTTCAGGTCGTATCGCATTGAGAATTTCCGTCTGACTGCGTTCCCTTTTTTGAGGATCTTCCAGGACGGCAAAGGCAAAAGCAGAATTTACGGAAGTGGAAGCACCAAAGCCGGGGGAGGTTACGGAAATCACCCCTTCGCTCTCGGGTATGGCCTCGACCATTGTTTCGACCAGGTCATTGGTATAGGCATCCATGTATTCAAAGGTGGAGCCTTCCGGGGCACGGGCAAAAGCCCGGATACGGCTTCGGTCCTCCAAGGGTGCCAGTTCCTGAGGCAGCCCGCCCCCGATGGCATAGATGGCCCAGCCTGAGATTGCCATGATGACCAGTGCCAGCCAGCGGACCTGCATGAAACCATTCAGGGTACTGCGGTAGCCTTTGGTCAGGGCAACGAAAAAGGGCTCGGTGACCCGGTAAAACCAGGGCTGCCGTTCGCGCTTTTTCAGGATACTGCTCGACAGCATGGGCGTAAGGGTGAGGGCCACAAAGGAGGAGATGACCACGGCTCCGGCGATGACGATGCCGAACTCCCGGAACAGGCGCCCGGTAAGGCCCTGCAAGAAGATGACCGGCATAAAAACGGCAACCAGCGCTACGGTAGTGGCAATAACAGCAAAGAAAATTTCTTCACTGCCTTTCATAGCTGCTTCAAGGGGCGTCATGCCATTTTCCACTTTCGTGTAAATATTTTCAAGGACGACCACAGCGTCATCCACCACCAGCCCGATGGCGAGCACGATGCCCAGTAGTGTGAGCACGTTGATGGAGAAATTGGCGGCATACATCACAAAGAAGGCACCGATAAGGGCAATGGGGATAACAATGACCGGGATAATGGTAGTCCGCCAGTCACGCAGGAATAAAAAGATAATCATGACCACCAGCCCGAATGCGACATAGATGGTCTGCTCCACTTCATCGATGGAGTCACGGATAAACTGCGTTTTATCGAAGCCAATACCCAGTTGGATGTCAGCGGGCAGGTCTTTTTTGATTTGCTCGAGGCGTTCGTAGAAGGCATCGGCAATTTCGATATTGTTGGCCCCAGGTTGGGGTACGATGGCGTTGCCCACCATAGGCACGCCGTCCCGCTTGAGTACGGTACGCAAGTTTTCCGGGCCCAGCTCAGCGTAGCCGATATCGCGGAAGCGGACAATACGGCCGTTTTCTTCTTTCAGGATGAGGTTATTGAATTCATCAGGGGTGGTGAGCCTGCCTTGTGTTCGTACGGTGAGCTCGGTGTTGGCTCCTTCTACCCGGCCGGAGGGGAGTTCTATATTTTCACGTTGTAAGGCTTGCTGTACATCCAAAGGGGTAAGCCCATAGGCCGCCAGCCGTTCTGCCTCAATCCACAGGCGCATGGCATATTTCTTCTGGCCCCAGATGCGTATTTCACTCACACCATTAATAGTCTGAAGGCGCTCCTTGAAGACATTCTCCGCGATATCGGTGAGCTCAAGCAGGGAGCGTTGGTCGCTTTGTATATTGAGGAAAATGATGGGATCAGAATCGGCATCAGCTTTAGAGACTACGGGCGGATCGGTATCAGGGGGCAGCTCGCCCACAACCTGAGAGACCTTGTCGCGCACATCGTTGGCAGCGGTTTCCAAGTCTACCTCTAGATCAAATTCTACAGTCAGTGTGCTTCGTCCGTCCCGGCTAACGGAAGTAATGGAGCGAATGCCGGCAATACCATTCACGGCTTCTTCCACCGGCTCAGTGATTTGAGACTCAATGATATCTGCGTTGGCCCCTACGTAGTTGGTGGTAACGGTAATGATGGGAGGGTCCACACTTGGGTACTCGCGTACGCCCAGGTAGGTCAGCCCGATAAGGCCGAAGAGCACGATGACGATAGACAAGACGGATGCCAGTACCGGGCGCTTTATACTTAGGGATGACAGGCTCATAGGTGTGGTTAATTTAGCTTGGAAATACGGACAGGGTCGCCTGGCTTGATTTGCAGCAGCCCAGTGGTGATGATGGTGTCGCCCACGTTAAGCCCTTCCAAAATTTGAATATTACGCTCCTGTCGTATTCCTGTATTTACAATAACGGGCTGCGCTTTGCCATTTTCGTAGCGGAAGACTTTTTTATCATTTAGTTCAGGGATGATAGCCTGAGTGGGGACCAGGATGGTGCCTGCAAATTCCTCCAGCTCCACTTGCACATCAGCAAAAGCGCCGGGCAGGATGTGACCGCCGGGGTTGGGTGCCTGTGCCTTAAATCGAAGGGTGCGGGTCTCCGGGTCAATATTCGGCTCTTTGGCGATGACGGTAGCCTGAAAGCTATTTTCTTTACCATCAAGGCGGAAATTCACCTGGCCTCCGGTTTCAATCGCCCGGCTGTACTTTTCTGGTACGTCAAACTCCAGCTTGATGGGGTTGATGCTCACCAGGCTAACGATGGGCGTGCCCGGAGAAAGGTAGCTGCCTTCAGAAACCATGCGCAGGCCGAGGCGTCCCGCGAAAGGTGCGCGGACCACTCGTTTTCTCAACTGTGCATCGACCAGTGCAATATCGGCTTCTGTTTTTTCGACTTCGGCGGCTGCCACTTCGTACTCCTGCAAGCTTACACCTTCTTTGTCGTAGAGGGCTTTGAGGCGCTCGGCGATTTTTTCGTTAAGCCGCCGTTGGACGACGAGTCGTTTGCGTTCGGCCTGCAGCTCGTCGTCATCCAATTGCACCAGCACCTGCCCGGCTTTTGCATAGTCTCCTTCCCGGAAGTTAATGCTGATGATCTTGCCAGCCACCTCTGAAGTGATGGCGACTTCTTCGTTGGGTACGGTAGAACCGTTGACGGAAATGGCATCGCGCAGCGAGGTTGCCTGCGTGACAATCGCTTCAACCGGAGTTTGAGGAGGGGCTTCCGGTTGGGCTGCATTTTCGGCAGCAGCGGCGTTTCGAGGTTGATCTTTACCCAGGATGTCGTCCTGGAAGAAGAAAAACAAGGCGGCTAACAGGGCAATGGCCAGCAGGGCCGCAATGCGGGTGGCTTTTCTTGACATAGAAACAGGGCATTCTTAGGAGTGTGCCTTTCCGACACAATGTGTTAAGTTGTTTTAGGTTAACCCATTCCCTGAGGTATTAGTTGTGGAGGGGGATAGATTACGCCAGATTCTCATACAGGCTGGATGTAAGCGGGCGGTACTTGCTCCGTAAGCCACACGCCGTTATCCGAACGAAAAAACGAATACCCGTCTGCAAACATACGGGCCGAATCGACCTTCAGTAGCGCTAATTTGCCGTGCCGGGCGCCCACTTTTGAGGCGGTCTCTATGTCCGGTGACAAATGCACATGATGCCGCTGTTGCTTCAGCAGCCCTTTTTCATAGATGCTGCTAAGGAAACGGGTGGCCGTTCCGTGAAAAAGCACTTCGGGCGGTTCCTGAGGTGCATACTCCAGCTGCACGGCAATGGAATGCCCCTGATTGGCCCGTATGCGTGTTCCATCCGGGGAAAAGGCAAAGCGCTGTTTATCATTTTGAGCAACTACCGCTTCCAGGGTAGGCCGGTCGAGGGATTGCCCGTTTCTTCGGAAGGCGGCGAGCAGAGCGTCCACCCCACACCAGCCCTGAGGGTCCAGTTCAAGGTGGTAAAGCTCCGGTTTGTGGCGTAGGAGCAGGCTTAGTTTTTTGCTGATTTGCTTGTAGTCCTGAGGTGTCATGGCCGGGTTTCCTGGTTTTTTACGAAAGTTAAGGTTTGGTCGGTGAGGTTGAAGCCGGTGAGTGTATCCCGGCCATGCTTATTGAATACGCAGCCGGTATCGATATTGATCACTTGCTTTTCGGGCAGACTTTGGAGCTGCAGTTCGGTAGCCTCTGTATTTTGCGGCGTATGTCCGTGTAAGAGGATGCGCCCATCGAGCCAGTCGTAGTTGATGTCCCGATAAAAGCCACGGATCCAAAGCATGGCATTCAGGTCTTGCAAAGGCTCCGGCGCTTTGAAGTTCAGGCCGGCATGGACCAAAAGGTAAGGGCCCACCTCAAGGTAAAGGTGCAGCCGGTGCATGAAATCAAGATACAGCTTGGGGATATGCATGGGGTTGGCATTTTCGGGCAGGCTAAAGCTTTGGAGGGTGGTGTTACCGCCATTTTTTTGCCATAAATCAGCCATGCCAAAAGCAGCAGGGTTTAGGCATTCCAGCAGCATTTCCTCGTGGTTGCCCATCAGGCACTGTACCCGGTAGCCATCTTTTTGCAGGGCCAGGATTTTATCGATTACGCCTTTGCTGTCCGGCCCGCGGTCGATATAATCCCCGAGGAGGAATAGCTCATCGGAGGGGCTAAGCTGGATTTCGTTCAGCAGGGCATCGAAGGTTTTGGCACAGCCGTGGATGTCGCTTACAGCAAATTGGGGCATTATTTTCTTACTTTTGGAAAGGAACCGCCCACGAGGGTGAAATCGTTCCCAACATGATTAGACTTTTTTGGAATTTGCTGTTGGAGCGAATTTCAAAAATAGTCTTAGAAAAGCAGTTTTATGACCGATATACAATTGCTACACACACCACTTCAGCCGCAGCAGTGCATTAATTTTGTAGGTAGCCACAGCGCCGGCGCTATTGATGTATTTATTGGTACGGTGCGCGATAACACGCAAGGCAAGCGCGTGCTCCGCCTCGACTTTGAGGCCTACGAGCCTATGGCTATTAAGGAAATGCAGAAAATTGCCGATCAGGCCAAAGCGCGGTGGCCGGTGGAGAAAATCGCCTTTCACCACCGGGTGGGCACATTGGAGCTGGGCGAGATTGCCGTGATCATTGCCGTTTCCACCCCTCACCGCAAAGCCTCCTTCGAAGCCTGCGAATTCGCCATTGATACCCTAAAGCAAACGGTGCCTATCTGGAAGAAGGAAATCTTTGAAGACGGGGAAGTGTGGGTGGCAGCGCACCCCTGAATTACTTTACAATTTCAAATTCTGTACGCCGGTTCAGGGCACGGCCTTCGGGCGTCTCATTGGTGGCAATGGGCCGGCTTTCCCCGTAGCCTTTGTAGCCCAGGCGGATGGGGTTGATACCATGGGAAGCCAGGTAGTCGCGTACGGCTTTGGCCCGGGCTTCGGACAGGGCGAGGTTGTCCGCTTCCTCCCCCACATTATCGGTATGGCCATTGATGATAATGCCCCGTTCCGGGTTGTCCTCCAGAAAAGACTTGAGCTGGTTGAGCTCTGGGATAGACTCCTGCTTGAGCTCTGCGGAGCCGGAAGCAAAGAATACGTTGCGGAGCACCACAGGCGCGCTGGGTTTTTCCACTGAGATATCCGTTTCCGGCACGGGGCGCAGTTCGATAATGAGTTGGTAAGGCTCCGTCAGGTCTGTCAGCTCGCTAAGGGCGAAGTTTTCCGAATGGAAGAGGTAGCCTTCCTTGCTCACATTGAGGGCATAGTCCTGCCCCATGGGCAAGACCACGAGGAACTGCCCGCGCTCATCGGTTAGCCCCTGTTGGTGTGTTTTTTGAGTATTGAGGCGGACAAACTCCAGCTTCGCCCGGAGCGGTCGCTTAGACACTGCGTCCCTTACGGTAGCTTCCACATAAGTGGCAGGCTGTGGGCGGGCATCCGGATAAAGGCCGAAGGTGTAGAGGTCGGCATTGCCCATTTCCTGGGTGCGGGCTGTGGGGCCGAGCTGGTCCGTATCGAAGTAGGCGGTTTTGCCATCGAGGCTTACAATCAGCGCCCCTTCGTTATTAGCGGTGTTGATGGGATAACCCAGGTTGTAGGGGCGGCTCCAGGAGCCATCGGGTTTGAGGCGGGCCAGGAATAGGTCGTACTGCCCCATGCCCGGGTGGCCTTTAGACATGAAGTAGAGGGTTTGGCCATCGGGGTGGAAGAAGGGCGCCTGTTCGTTGAGGGGCGTGTTGATCATATCCCCCAGGTTTTGCGGATCGCGCCAGGAGCCATTAGGATTGCGGCGGGTAACCCAGAGGTCGAGCCGGCCGAAGCCCCCTTCCCGGTCGCTTACAAACAGCAGCAGGTTGCCATCGGCAGAAAGGGCGGGCTGAGATTCGAATCCTCCGGTATTGACAGGAGCGGGCAGGCGTTCGGGATCCTGCCAGGTGCCGTTTTCCTGACGGGCATAGTAGAGGTCAAAATTGCCACTGCGATCGTTGCGGGCAAAGGCCATGGCGCGCCCATCGGCGGAGAGGCTGGGGCTGCTGTCGTTGAAAGGCGTATTGAGGGCGTCGAGGGGCTGGCCAGGGCCCCAGGTGGAGTCCTGCCGCTGACTGATGAAGATGTCTTCGTTGCGGGGTGTGGTGCGGGTGGTGTACACCAGGAATTCGCCATTGGCATTCATGGAAGGCAGGTACTCGGGCCGGTCGGTATTGATGGTAGCGGGCAGGGGTTGTGGGGCGAAGGGTACAGGGTTTTGAATCGCTTCTGCGGCGAACTCCGCGCTTCGGAGCAGCTGCCGGGCTTCGGTCATGCGCTTTTGGGGTACCTTGCCGGTAGCGAAGTAGGCTTTCAGGTGGATTTGAGCTTCTGCATATTTTTGTTGTTCAAACTCGGCTTGCGCCAACAGGTAGTAGGCCAGTGGAGCGTAGGTGCTGTCGAGGCGCAGTGCCGTTTCAAAGCCCGATTCTGCTTTTGCGAAAGCGCGCTGCCTAAGGTGGAGGTCGGCCTGCATGAGGTGGCCATCGATAAAGGAAGGCTCCTTTTCCAGGAGTTTGTCGAGTACTTCAATTGCAGCGGTATTTTGACCGGCATTGATGTGGCTTTGAGCAGATTCGTACTGTTTTTCCGCTTTTTTATTCAGGTCTTTAACGGTCAGGTAGTCTTGCCCGTAGAGGGAGAAAGTCAACAGCAGCGGCAAGGCAGCGACAAGTAGGCGCATAGAAATATGGTTTTTGCTCTACTTATTAACGTTGTAAAAGAAGGTATGGTGCGGTTGCCTGGCGATATTAGGGCAACAGCCCGGCTTTTTCAATCACCTGGTGCAATTCCTGATACGTCTGGTCTGTCAGCGGCACAAGCGGGATACGGGTCTCCTTGCTGCAAATGCCGATCATTTCCAATGCTCCTTTGATGCCGGAAGGGTTGCCATCCACGTAGAGATAAGGATGGATGTCATGAAGGCGGTCGTTCCACTTCCGGGCGGCTTGCAGTTCACCAGCTCTCGCGTGGCGCACCATGTTGGAAAAGGCATTGGGAAAAGCATTGGCAATTACCGAGATCACCCCGGTCGCCCCGCAGGCGATCATGGGAAGGGTCAGGGGGTCTTCGCCCGACCATACCTGGAAATGCGCCGGTTTATCCTTGAGAATGGAAATGGCTTGCGCCAAATCGCCGGAAGCCTCTTTCACCGCCAGAAAACGGTCGCTGCTGTGGGCAAGGCGGAGGGTGGTTTCCGCCTCAATATTGGAGCAAGTCCGCCCCGGTACATTATAAATGATAACCGGCACAGGTGAAGCCTCCGCCACAGCCATATAGTGCTGATAGATACCCTCCTGAGAAGGCTTGCTGTAAGCCGGGCTGCTCGACATGATAGCGGCGATGCCTTCAAAGTCGTATATTTTGAGGGCATTGACCAGTTTTTCGGTGTAATTGCTGCCAAAGAGGCCTGCGACTACAGGCACACGCCCCTTGACTTCGCGGACGGTAAAGGACAAGACCTCCCGGCATTCTTCTGAGCTTTGTGTGATGGCCTCTCCGGTCGTGCCCAGAGAAACGATGAAGTCGACACCACCCTGAATGGTATGCTCAATCAGGCGGGACAAGGCGGGAAAATCAATAGCTTTATTGCGAAAAGGCGTAACAAGGGCAACGCCCGTGCCACTAAGTTGCGGTTGCGGCTTCATAGGGCGTATTGGTTTTGCCGAGCAGGTTTTCCATTTGAGTGATAAATGCGGGCAGGCCGGCTTTTTCCGGCACCTCGATCATGAGGTCGTAAGCGTAGGTATGGTCTGTGGAAGGACCGACCCGCAGCTTGGCTTTAGAGAGTGCGGCAACGTACTCGCTCCAGAGGGTGCTCTGCAGCCCGAGAAAGAAAAGCAGGTCGAAGGATTGGCTCATAAATTCCCGTACTTCCTCACCTCTGGGGCAGTAGCGCCAGTCCTGGTCTTTGGGTGAGAAAGTGCGGAACGGGAATTCCTCGCCCTCCTGATGCTGACTGAGGTAACCCAGCAGCCGAACCTGTTTGCCCTTTTTACGGAGCTCGTCGGCGTATTTCAGGATGCGCTTGCGGTGGTCAGGCTCATTGGCATCAAATAGGATACCAATAGATTTCGCTCCTTTCCAGGTCACGGCACTGCGGTCTTTGGAAGGTTTGCGGTTATTCAGTTCATTATGCAAAGCCTTGAAGTGAAACTTCAGGCGCAGGTTTTTCAGCATACCCATAGAGGTTTATTTGTGGTGGGTAGTCGTTGGCTGCTATTTGGCATCTTCTGTAGCCACCCGTTCATAAACACCAATCTGACTGTACTTGTTGATGCGGGCGTCGATCCGGTCTTCAGGTGTCATATCCTGCACCTCAGCGATCGCTTTTTTGATTTGGCGCTTGAGGAGTTTAGCCATTTCTTCGGGAGCAGAGTGTGCGCCACCGAGGGGCTCTTTGATGATGCCATCGATGATCCCGAATTCGTACATGTGGTCGGCGGTGAGCTTTAGGGCTTCGGCAGCCTGTTCCTTATAGTCCCAGCTGCGCCACAGGATGGAAGAGCAGGACTCCGGAGAAATCACAGAGTACCAGGTATTTTCCAGCATATAGACCCGGTCGCCCAGCCCGATGCCGATAGCGCCTCCCGAGGCACCTTCGCCAATGACCGCGCAAACCACAGGTACTTTCAGCTGAGCCATTTCAAAGAGGTTGCGGGCGATGGCTTCCGCCTGTCCGCGCTCTTCAGCTTCCAGTCCCGGGAAGGCACCCGGAGTATCAATCAGGCAGACTACGGGGTAACCGAAGCGCTCAGCCAGCTTCATGAGCCGCAGGGCTTTGCGGTAGCCCTCCGGGTTGGCCATGCCGAAGTTGCGGTACTGCCGCATTTTGGTATTCACCCCCTTTTGATGTCCGAGGATAACCACCGTTTGCCCGTCGAGTGAGCCCAGCCCGCCCACGATCGCCTTGTCATCGGCGTAGTAGCGGTCGCCGTGGAGCTCGACAAACTTTCGGCACATCTGCTCAATGTAATATAAGGTGTAAGGCCGCTCCGGGTGGCGGGAGAGTTGTACCTTCTGCCAGCCAGTGAGGTTGCTGTAGATTTCTTTGCGTTTATTTTTGATCTTGTTTTCCAGCTCGCGCGTCATTTCAGAAACGTCGACATCGCCTTCTTTTCCGACCTGCTTGATTTTTTCGAGCTGTTCGTAGAGGCTTTCTAAGGGCTTTTCAAATTCGAGGAAAACCATAGTCCTAGTTTTTGTTAGAGTGGGGTACGAGCTGTGCTTTCGATGAGGCGATTCGTACCTGTAAGTCACTCCTTTGGCGTATTGATCAACTAAAGTGGTATTCGTCTGGGGTTTAGAGAACCACAAAAGTAGCAATAAGGGTAGAGAGTCGGAGGGTGAAATATTTTTTTTCACTTTTTTTTAGCGAAAGGTTGCATCGAATTAAAAACGCGTTTATATTTGCACTCGCAATGACGCAATAGCGGCGTTGGTTGGTAAAAAACGAGAGCCAAAAGCGGCTTTTAGCTAAGAAATAAAGGTCCGGTAGTTCAGTTGGTTAGAATACATGCCTGTCACGCATGGGGTCGCGGGTTCGAGTCCCGTCCGGACCGCTGAGTAATTTTCACGAAAAGCTGCATTCACGCTGAATGCGGCTTTTTTATTGGCGTTCAGCCCGTTTTCCCTGCCTCCTGTTCCTGCCTTTTCTTGCTTCAAAGCGCCTATTTTTGCCCCTTTTTTTCTATTATTGTTCTACAAAAATCAGGTATAGTGAATTGTAGAACTATGTTGAGCTACAGTGCTCGGAAAGATGGGACGAAAGCCATCAAACTGTACATCTTCCACGATGGTGAAAAGCGCTACATCTCTACTGGCTTGTACGTGCTGCCCGATCAGTTGAACTCAAAGGGGCAGGTCGTCAAATCTCACCCGCTGGCCAGGCAGTACAACGCGAAAATAGCAGGGCTCCAAAATGAAATACAAGCCTTCCTGCTGGATGGGGGCAAGCTATCGGATTATGGGAAGAAAGAACCGAAGTCTTCCAGCCTGTTAGGCTACCTGGAGGACTTCATAGCTACAGATCAGTCGCTGAAAGCCTCTACACTTGGCGTGTACAGGTCTGTGCTCAAGCGACTGCGCGAATACGAGAAGTATATGGGCCTTAAAGACCTTAGATTCTCTGATATCGACCGGGACTGGTACTACTCGTTCTCGAAATATAATCTACAGAATGGATGTTCAAACGCTGGTCTTGGCAAATACATCAAGACGATCAAGGCTGTAATGAGATCGGCACACGAACAGGGTTTGCATGATAATGCCGAATATCAAAAGGCTTACTTTGTTACGCATCGGTCATCAACCAGTCACAAAATATTCCTCACAGAAGGCGAGATCGCACAAATAGAAAAACTAGACTTGTCTTACAACCCTTCACTGGAAAAAGAGAAAGACCGATGGCTGGTTGCCTATTATTTCTTAATGCGGTTTTCTGATGTGGTTAGAATCAACCGCACGAACATCGTACAGAAGGAAGATCAGCTATTCCTACAGTACAAGAGCGAGAAGACAGATATCCGGGCTACCGTGCCGGTATCTACCAAAGCTGCCCGCCTCCTGGAGAAATACAACTATGATCTGAGCTTCACAAGTAATCAGCAGGCTAACAGGGAGCTGAAAAGGATTGCCAGCATGGCCGGCATTAATTGGATAGTCTCCCAGGGGAAGCAGAGCGGGCCGAAAAGCCAGTTCGTGACCTTCCATACAGCCCGGCGTAGTGCGGCGACTAACCTGCATCTTCAAGGTGCCAGTCTGAAAACTATAGCCGATATTGGTGGCTGGAAGAAATTGAGCACTGTGGAAATTTACCTACGGGCCAGTGGGATGGATAGTGCGAAATTGGCAAAAAAACTAGGGTTTTTTGATTAAATTGCGGAATCAGATATACGAGTTTAAATGCTAGTTCCACTAAAACAAGGCTTGAAACTGCTTTTTTCCCATCGGTATCAAATAATGTTCAATTAGTTTAAATGCTAGTTCCACTAAAACAAGGCTTGAAACTTGTTCTTCGCGGCATTGATCGTAATCACAATCGCTGTTTAAATGCTAGTTCCACTAAAACAAGGCTTGAAACGTGTTCGATTTTTCCTAAATGAACGGTTGAAACCAGGTTTAAATGCTAGTTCCACTAAAACAAGGCTTGAAACAACTTTCAAAATCAAGATTATACTAGCCCTGCCGGGGTTTAAATGCTAGTTCCACTAAAACAAGGCTTGAAACTGAAAAATTTGAAATCAACCCCCACTGACATGGTATGTTTAAATGCTAGTTCCACTAAAACAAGGATAGAAAAAGCCCCAGGCAATCGCCCAGGGCCAACAAACATACATATGAAAAAAACTATACACTCCAGCCTGGTGGCTTGACTTTCTTCGCCTTGCCCATGTACAGGGCTTTGCTCACACTTCGGCTTCCCTGACAACTCCATTTCAACCTGCTCCACCAATTCGGGCTCTTCGTCCAGTGTGGCGCGATCTTGATCTTCGCGCTCCTGGCACAGTAGCTGTTGCCTTTGTCGGTTCCCGGGCGGATGGCGCTGCCTGGCTTTCCGAACCGGCACAAGAGCTTACCGGTAGCCGTGTAGACTGCCGTTCGCTTTGTGCCGTTCAGACCTTCATGCAGATAGAAGGTGCGGCTTCGGATTGTGATTTTGTACCAGCCGCGCATCATATCCCAAGCAACGTGAAAATAGACGGCTTCTCCGGCTTCCGCGCCGTCACCGTTTCATCTGTCCGCGCCGTGTCCACACCGATCAGGTCATACCGGTCCGGGCTCTCCGTCCAGCGCAACAGATTCTCATAGGTGGGCTTCAGTCGCTTTTTGTTGGAGTACAGCATATCTATGAAGGCACCGCTCGGGTTTTGGATGAGGGGCTGTATCATTTGCCCCAACTTACGGACCTGGGCTTCGCTGAGCTTCACGCCATCCTTTTCGGCTGCTTTGAGCTGGTTGCGGATATACCCGATATAGCTCTTGTTGGATGCCTTTTCCTCCAGGTCAGCGTACTCTTTTTTGAGCTGCTCCCGCTCGGTGGCGCTCATGTCCTTTTTCTGCGTATTCCGGATATCATTGATCTCTTGCTCGATCACCGCTACCGGGCTACGGCGGGAGCTGGCAGGCTTGCTCTCGGGCTTTTTCTTTGGTGCCGGTTCGTTTTTCTTGGCGGCTGGTTTGCTGGTGCTGGCCGATTTCGCTGCAGCTGGCTTTTTGTTATCAGATTTTGATGAGGCCTGTGCAGTTTTTGATGTTTTTGGCTTCGGTTTCGGCTTACTCTTGGGCTTCGTTGTGCTTGCCTTTGGCTTGGATGCCGGCTTATGTTTGTCCTCCTTATGCTTTTCTACTGTGCTTTGCTCAGTGCATTTACGGGCGAAGCTGGCAGCATTCATAATGAACACTGGGTGTCCTTTGTCATCAAAGATAATGTGCTCACCAGGTTTTGCTGTTACCTTACGGCTGGCGTTGCCGGTTCCTTTCAGGCTTACCTCGGTCGGTTCCTTGACGGTGACGTGGTAGTGCTGGCAGTGCAGGACCACAGGTTGGAGTTCTGCCACCGGTACCGCCTTCTTCCAAGAATAAGTATCAGGCTTTGCCTTCTTCTTTGGTGCCGGTTTTTTCTTATCAGTAGCGGGCTTCTTTTTCAAGTCAGTCGGCATACCTCCCATGTCCATTTCAAAGGTATAGCCTTCTGATTCCAGCCGCTCCAGATATTTGCGCTGGTCTTCATAGGACATTTGCCCGCCTTCCATGTCCTCAAACATCTGCTCTACTATTTCACGAGCAGCCTTGGGAAGCTTCTCTGTTGTTTCGAACAGGTCTGAAGCTTCATTCGCCGGCGCTTTGGCAGTTCCGGCAGGTTTTGAGGCAGCCTTTGGCGCAGGCTTTTTTTTGGGGAAGTCGCGCTGAAGGGCAGCAAGGATCTGCTCGTCGTAGTCCTTCCACTCTGCCAGGGCTTCTTTGTACTCTGGCATATTCGGCTGAAGGGCGTACATAATGTCCTCGAATTCCTCCATGGCTTCAAAGTTCTCTTTGAACTTCGTAGGCAGGCCTTCGATCTTCTTGCCGATCTCCTGCACGTATGCTTTGGCTTTACTCTCGTGTTTCATAGCTCTCGTTTTATGCTGCCAACTGCAGCAGTTTTAGTTTCTTCTTCTTTTTGGCTTTCGCGAGTTTGAGTTTAGCCTGAGCTCTGGTACCAGGTTTTGGGTTCGCTTCCTGGGCGGGCTTACTATGCTGTTCGATCAACTTTGCCTCTGCCTCTGGGATTTGATCGATTACGTAAGCTTTGAAGGCTTCTGCGGGCGTAACAGCTTGGTCTTCGAATAATGCAGCGCCTCCGGAGTTGCGCAGGGATTGATTGTAGGAAAGGATTGATTGTTTGAACTTACGCTGCCCCATTGAGATCAACCGGCTAAGGTATACTGCCTCCTTGCTGTACTGTTTTTCGGCAAAAAGCGCACCTTGGTTGATGTACTGGTCAAAGGGGAGCCCGGACGCCTTTTGGTCGTTCAGGTACAAAATAGCTTCATTCACCTGTTTGATCAGGCTGCCTTCCTTTAATGTGTTGTTGCTCATCAGGGCAGGGATGGCATAGACGATGACGCGGCGGGCTTGTTTCAGACCATCACGCTCAGTCGCTTTTAGGGCTGCTTTGTCCAAGACAATACCAGCCAATACGCTTTCAACTAACTCCTTTCCGGCACTCGTGAAGTAGCCTTCGTCGTAGTATTCCGGGACAGACTGCTGCGTAACCAGGTTGCATTGGATAAGCATATCGAGCATTTCCTTCTGCGCGTTGCGGTCGCTGTAGAAATCGGACATCCGCTCGTAGTTATTCAGCATAATGGGTATCCTCGCCGAGCAAAATTCATTTTCGCGCAAAGCATTACTGCGCTCGATGGCTTTATCCACCTGGCGTTTGCCTTTCATGTCCGATTGGTTGTACTTCGCCAGTTCCTGGGTTTGGAATGCCGGGAATCCGTAGTCAATCCGGACCAGGAAGGGCAGCCCAAATTGATTGAGCGAGTCAGGGGCGATACCGAAGGCGGGCAGTTCTTCTCTCAGGGCATCAACGTAAGCTTCGTACTTCTCCGGATGCTCCCGCTCTGCTAATTTCAGGCTCATCGTCCGGTTGTTGCCAGAAACAACAATCCATTCCCCGCCAACTTGCTCCCCGGCAACAATCGGCGTGCCGCTGGGTGTCCGGCTGGTGGTGATCAACTGGAAGGGGTCAAGATTTTTAGCCATCTCCTGCACCCGGGCCTGCGCGGCCTTATCGTCTTCGTAGTTGCGGTCGTTGATGTTCTCGCCCTGGGCATTCGTAGGATAGCCTGGCGTACTGGCAAAGGTCTTATGGCTATGGCTGGCAAGGGTATTGTCCAGCTCGACCAAAGCGAATTGTGCGCGGCGCTTTTCGCCGTTGGGCAGGCTCAAAGTAATTTCTTTGCCTTTTACGACTGGCATTGTGCGGTTGATAGCATCCTGGGCTGTCATTGGAATGTTCGTTTCTTTGGTAGGCTTTTCCTCTAAAATATACTTCTCATACCCTTCCTTCAATGTCTGCACCGGTGGCGTGGTCTTCCAAAAATCAGCCGACATGTAGT
The DNA here is from genome assembly GCF_022763345.1 of Phaeodactylibacter sp. Lineage (GTDB taxonomy): Bacteria > Bacteroidota > Bacteroidia > Chitinophagales > Saprospiraceae > Phaeodactylibacter. The sequence continues at coordinate 83,507 of NZ_JALEGS010000012.1, read as the reverse complement.
CGTTGGCAAAGCACCCTTTTTCCTCAGCGTACTCCTCAATAGAGGCTCTAACTTGGTCGTCAGGCGTTTCCAAGTAAGCAGCCAGCAAAAACCCGAGGGTATTGACTTTTCTCTCCACCAGGCTCCAGCCACTCTTTGCCGTTATGCCAAAATTTCGACTGGTCCCCTTCAGGTCGATCATCGTGTCACTGTCATACTGCCCTTTTAGGTTGCCCAAAGCTTTGGTATAATTGCCCGCTGTGTAACTGTAATCCTTTTCGACAAAAGCCCGGTAAAGCGAAGTCGCAGCCGCCTTTACGATTTCCCGGTCTTTGGTGAACTTATCAAACATCTTTTCAGCATCTGCCTGAATCTCCCTGTCAACAAGTTCTCCAACCAGATTAGCGGGCATTTTGCCATCTAGCGCCAAACTAATCAGCCTATTCAGGGTCGGGCCTTGCCCCCTGATTTCGTAGCTCAGGTTCATTACGCTGATCTGGGATTTGATTTCCTCGGTAAATGCCTCGGGGCTGACACGGAAATATCCGTAACAACCTCCAAAATATTTGCGCAGAGCGTACTCGACGACTTCTGAAACATTAAGGGTAGTGGGGTTTGTAGACGCACCAATGCTTGTAGGATTCATTTTGCCGTACTCCAGGTACTTGCCGATGAATTGAGAAAACGTAGGTGCTTCCCAAAAATCAGGGTCAGACATGGACTTTGCGTAGATGTTTGCTTGGCGTACCCAATACTTGAAAACCTCAATAACGTGATTGACGACAAAATCCCTGGTTCGGTTTTCGCGGAGCATCAACGCACCAGAGTTATGTTGCATAGCAGACCGTATGGGCTGATGTACGGCACTGAACAAGTAGGATTCGACGTACTTTAAAGGCAGGATGGTGCCTCTTTCAATCCGGGCATCATCCTTAAAATGCTGCCTTGTGTATTCATCGGCGGCTTTCAGGTGCTCGTAAATCCTGGCGGCTGTTTCTGATTGCGGATTTGGTAGTTCTACCGCATCCGACATGATATGGTAAAAGCGCTCCATTTCCGGGTTGCTATACACACCTCCGCGCTTGGGCTCGGGGATCCAGTCCAGGTCAAATTTTAGGATTTCCAACTCGTCGCCGGGCTCTGTTGCAGGCTGAACTTCTTGGGTTGCCACTTGAACTGGTGGCTGTGCTTCCGTTTCTACAGGTTCAGCCGCTTCCTCCACCTTGTCAATCGCCACCAAAATCGTATTTACGCCAGTAGGGCGGAAAGCAGACTGAAAAGCGCCGGGCTCGTTATCCTGAACGAATGCGCCGATCTCATCCAGCCATTCTGAGAACTCCCGGACTTTCTGCCGGGTGCCTTGCTTGTTGTTGGCCATAATAGCGACGAGCTTTCCGTCCGGATTGAGCAGGCTGTAGGCGTGGCGCACGTGGTCGATGTCTGCGAGGTTTTCAAAAGGCGGGTTCATCAGGATGCGGTCGAACTTACGCTCGTTGTATTCCAGGAAATCGCCTTGCACGACTTGCTCATAGCCTTTTTTGCGCAGGGCTTCTACCAGTGGCCAGTATTGCTCAATCAGAGTAATGTCGATGCCGGGGTTTTCTTCGGTGGCAACATCCGCCAAATGGCCGAGGCCTGCGGAGGGCTCACAGACCCTATCGCCTTCCTGTATATCGAGCAGGTCTACCATCGTTTCAGCCAGTGGGCGGGGCGTTGGGAAGAACCCTTCGATCTTTTTACCGACAAACTCCCGCTCCAGGCCGCGTATCTCTTTTTCGCGCTGCTCTTCGGGTGAAAGCACGTCTACCTTTTTGAACTGGATGTACTCGCGCAGGGCGGTTTTTAGGGTGGGAAGATTGACCAGCCCCATCCGCTGTATTCGGTCTAGGCGTAATATTTCGTCTTTGATATAAGACTGGTCGTACCGGTCGGGTACCCGCTCCACAATGCGGCGCAGATCGTCAATCTCGCTTCGGTAGCCCACTTTTACTAGGTGGTCACCTTGGCGCTTGGCCTGCATCATTAATTTGCCGATACGCTTCATGCGCATGGCAATGCCTTTGGTGTTTTTGATGGTGGCGAAGATGCGGTCAAGGCGCTCAAAGTGATAAGTGGGGATGGGGTATTTGACGTACTCTACACTCTTGTTATCGTCCTTGGCATCCTGCCATAGGTCGTACCGGATGTCCTCTTTGCGCATACGCTCGTAATGCGCCCGGTTGAGCAAGGATTGCAGCTCGGTCAGCTGTACCATACTGTCCACCAGGCTGAGGTATTTGATATTGCCGTCCTCAATGCCCTGGGCGATGTTGCGCATGACTTTGGCGAACCAAATTTTGCCTTCGGCATCGGCTTCGGCGCTTTGGGCCATCCGGACGCGGCGGGCCGTATTCGTCTTTCTGTCGGCAGACAAGCTTTCGCGCCCTTCCGCTTCCATCTTATCGGCAGATGCGCGGAACCGGTCGGCAACGGTCATCTGCTTATTCTGTATTTTTTCCTCTATCTGTTCGCCACGGTCTACATCGCCTTTTTGCAAGGCCATAAATTGTTCAGCTGCAGTTTTTTCTTTGAACTGAAACCCTGGGATTGCCCCGCCTCCCTGGTAGCTGCTGTACCATCCGCCAAGGCGTTTGGCTTTGCCCTTCAGCTCGTTGAAAACTTCCCGGTCTACGCGGTCAGAAAGCTCAACTACGAATAAGTCATAGCCTTTCTTGGTGTGCTTGGTTTCTTTCAGCTCCATGCCTACGCCGTCCAGGTTGACCTGGCTGACCGTAGCCCGGCGCTTGGCTTCCTCCTTTTGCTTTTCAAGGGTTTGGTCGGCAATGAGCTGTTCCAAACGCTGATTTTGCTCCTCTGTTAGTGCAGATCGCCCTTTCCAGCGTATGAAGGTTTGAAATTCGCTTAGCGTTTCCGGGTTTTCCAGGGCTTTCCGGCGCTCCTCGATGGCAGTTTTGCGGCGCTCGATGTATTCATCCAGTTCTTCCTGTGTCTGCCCTTCTACTTTTTTCTTTAGGGCATCTTTCATGCTCTCCCCGCCGAACGGATTGTAAGATACGGAGCCGGAAAGATTGAATGACATCAGGAAATCATCATAAGCCCGGTCAACCGCCTCTGCTTTTTTGGCATCGCTGTACATCCGGTACATCGACTTTAGCTCTTTGAGGGTGTACCGTTTGTTGATTTCTGCCTTCAGCTGCTCCTCATGCGCTACCGCCTGGGCAAAAAGCTCTTTGATACGGCCGATATCGGTGATTTCGCCGTTCCTGATTTGCTCGTCCGCTTGTTGCAGTTGCTCCAGTGTCATAGATGCTGCTATTTTGCCCGTAGATGAATCAAATTTCCTGGCACCACCTTTTCTCCAGGAAGCGCAAAAAAATGATGGTGAGTATTAGAATGACCATCCATTGGAACCATTTGCTATTGATGGCGGTAAAAAGCACATCCAAGCCGGTTACTGCTGCTTTGCCAGTTGCTTCTGCTGCTGCCATGCTAGAAGTATTTTTTAAGGTTGATAATCAGCATGAGCCCGGCGAAGATGGCCAGGCCAGTCAGCCATAGTTTTAAGTCCTCCTGTTTCATGTTATTGTTTTTTTTTAAGCAGGCAGAGCCAAAGCCCTGCCCGCTTTTGAAGCTACGCTCACACTCCTGCAATCAGCAGTGTGAGCGTTTGATTACTGTAGCGCCGGGTCTTCCTGGTCAGGCTGTGCCGTGTCCGGATTTTCGCCGTCCGGGGTGTTGGGCTTGCGCTGCTCGGTCAGGCGGTCGATGGCCACGCTGAAGTTGAGCAGGTGCTTGATGGCGTCGCGCAGATCGGTGTTGCCGACCTTCTCGATCAGGATTTGGTCGAGCTGGGCGAGTTCTTCGTCCGTCAGGTCGTCCCACTCTTTGCCGAGCTGCCCGGCTTTGTTGATGAATTGCACGAGGCTGGCACCGGCGGCAGGGCCCAGGCGTACCAGGTCAACCAGGTCTTCCCCGTTTACCTTGCGGTCATCGAGGTAGATGGCGTCGTACAGTTTCCAGAGGTCTTCGGCGGTATCTGCGCCTGCTGTGAAGGCGTCGATGCCGTACTGATTTAGTGTTTCCATAGCTTCATATTGAATTAAGATTGAAAAATAGCTGCCGTTCGGCCCGGGGGCTTCCCGGCAGCGGATTGAACAACACTCTCTTTAGTCTATGCTCTCCACTTGGACGAACATAGGGCTGTCCTCCAGGAAGCACTTCGCTTCGATGCCGTACACGCTGTAGCCTTGCCGCTTGGCGAACATCTTCGCAAAGTGCATACACGCCCAGCCGCCTTCCTGATGGTCGGCAGGTGGGGCCAGGAGCACACCGCGCCGGCCGTCGGGCCAGTGGGAGCGCAGGAACTCGATGAGCTCCTTCTCGATCTGTGCGCTGGATTTGTCGGTTTTGATGTACACCAAGACGTCGCGCAGGTAGAGGCTTTTCCATTCGTAGGCAGCCGCCTGGGGGTCGTCCAGATCGACCAGTATTGGGTCGAGAAAAGACAAAATACCAAGCGCTGCCTCTTGCGCCGGGGTCATCACTGCCCATTTCACATGGAAAATCTCGCCGGGCTGCGTCTGAAGGCTCAGGTTGCGCAAGGGCATTTCCGGCTCCGGTGTCGGCTCGTCGGGTTCGTCTCCTGGCTCGTCTGGCTCGTCGCCGGGGTTGTCCGGGTTGTCGCCGGGCAGGTCATCTTCCGCGTATTTGTCGAGGCGGATGAGCCCGCGCCCGTAGTCGTTGTCCTTCCCGGGTGCACCAAGGTCGGTTGCGCCGGAGGTCAGGACGTGCTCCAGGTCTGCCATATTTTTGATCTCCGGGAATACACCGAGCAGGAGCGCCGTACAGCCGACTGCGAACGGTGTGGAGTAGCTTGTGCCGCTGCCGGTGCGCATTTCTTCCTCTCCTGGCCCGCAGCCAAGGTTGGACACGCCGTAGCTCATGTAGTCCACGCCTTGTCCTCGTGAGCTGAAGGGAGCCACGCGGTCATTACGGTCTACCGCGCCGATAGCAAACAGGATTTCGCCCAGCTCGTCCGGGCCGATGTTGCCGGGGAAGTTCACGCCGTTGTTGCCGCTGTTGCCAGCTGCCGCAAATGCGAAATGCCCTTGCGCCCGGAAGTCCTTGAAGATATCCGCAATCTCCTGATTGAAGCCGCCACCGCCGTACGAATTAGTGATAATTACGGCATGGCCCTGGTTTTGCAGGTTGTTGGCGATGTCCCAGGCGTGTTCCAAAGCGGTGGCAATCCAGGAGTACATTCCGGAACCGCCACGGTTGAGTAGCTTTTCGCCTGACCAGCTCCACCAGTCCTCCGGAACACCTGGGTACCGCAGCGGGCCGATGGGGTTTTCATTGAACCCAAGCACCTGGCTGGCGCAGAAGGAGAAATGCCCATGCTCGTCCCAGGGGTTGTTGTCGGTGGTGTGGTCACGTCCGAGATCGCGGAAGTTTTTGGCGATGTACTTATTCCGGGATTTTGCGCCGGTGTCCAGGACGATGATGTGGACCTTGCGGCGGATGCCGTGCTTTTGCAGCACATTTTCCACGAATGCGCCGATCTGTGCTTTCTCGATCGGGTAGTTCGTTGTGCTGCTTGCGTAGGCCGCACTGACGGGCAGGGTCGGCTCGGGTGGCAGTACCACGTCGAAACCTTCCTCCAATTGCCGTTTGTAGTGCTCCAGGGCTTGCTTTTCCAGCAAGCGTTGAATGTGTTTCATAGCTTCAGTTTTGTTCCCGCCTTCGCCTGTTGGCTTCGGCGGGCAGGGAATAAGTTATTGGGTGATGGTGTCATTCGGAAGTTCCGGGTCGGGGACGGGCCATCTTCGCCGGGTGAGGATTTTTACGACCTTTGCGCCAGGCACCGGGGGCTCCAGCATAAGTGTGAAGTCTTCCGGCTTGGGTACTCGGTCGAATACCAGGTACACGAAAGCATCCTCCATGTGATGCGTGACGGTGATGGTCTTTTCCTCGAAATTTCCGAATGAGATGGGGTGGCTGGTTTCGTAGCTCCACAGCACGTCGGCTACATAGAGCTCGCTGCCTTCGGCTACGTCGATGGTGTTGGAATAGGAAACCGGCACCGATTGCGGCTCCTGGTCCTGCTTCATGGCGCAGTCGGTAACGCCCATAGCGATCAGGGCAAGACCAACCACGAATGTGAGTTTGCGTTGCATAACTTCAGTGGTTTTGTTAGTCTTTTCCTGATTTTCCTGTGCTGTGCGCCTATCGGGCGTCTTTCTTCGTTAGAAGTACGCTGTACGTCAAATGAAACCCTGCGGCGTGTACCCATATCAGTGCCAGCCAGACTATTGCCCAGCTGCCGATGTTTTCCCAGCGCTCCGTGGAGAACTGGTAAAGGTTGGATGCGGCAAGAACCAAAGCCAGGCGTTGGAAGGATAAGTACCCTGTCTGGAAAAGGTGCCAGCCGTCTGTGAGCCATACGAAGATGGTGGTGGAGCCCGGAAACTTCGGGCCCTGGTTGACATCTCCGTTTTTGTATTTATTCCGCCACGACACAGCCGGATTCCAATACTGGCTGCCCTTTGGGAAGATGGACTTCGAATAATGAAACTGTAGCTTGTCCATTGCTCCGTTGAAGGCACCGGCTATGGCGTAGGATAGTATGGCGGCTATTGCTGTCCAGATCATAGCTATTGCCCTTCTATTGCTTGAACTCTTGTGTTCAAATCATCGACTGCTGCCTGTATGCTGGTCAAATTGGTATTTACGGTTGAGATATCAGTTTGAGCCGTACTTAGGTCAGATTGCAAAGCAGTAATCTGATCGCTCAAAGCAGTAATCTGTGCCTCTATGCCGCCAAGATCGTAGGGGAAGGCATAGACGCCTTGTTTTTGACGCATGTAGGCGTTGACTGGGCCCTGCCAAATCTTGAGGGTCTTTAGGATGTACTCTACCTGGCTTTGGATGGTTTGGACACCATTCAGATTGATAACCGACTGGCTGTTGTTCAGGGTAGCCGTAGCGACCATATCTACGAAGTAATCCCGTGAGTTCGATGGTGCAGTAAGGTAGCGGTCGAAGAACGGGCGAACGGAGATACTGTAGTCCGATGTGTCGGCCACTTCATCAAGCGCGACTTCGTACAATACATCTCCGATGATGCCCCGGAAGGCAGCGTCCTTGAATAGAGAATCCCGGATTTCTGGTTGTGCTGTTGTAGGCTGCGCAATACTCAAAAATGGCATTGCCATTGCAATAAGGAGAATTAAGTGTTTCATAGCTTAAAGTTCAGTAAGTGATAGGTTAAGGTTGTCAAGGATATAGTTGATGCCGATGGTCGCGGTATTGCGGAGCGAGATTACATCGTTGGTATTGAGCGTGACTACGGCGCTGCCCGATAGCATCCGCAAGTCATCGTCTGCTCCAGAGGTTTCTACCAAACCGGTGCTGTTGGCCCGGTCGATGTTGACCGCGTTGACATAAGGACGAATATCCACTCGCCAGGTGCCTGCGCTGCCTGCGTTGAAATTGACGTTGGCGTTGTACTGCAGTAGGAATCGTTTGCTTTGTGTTCCTGTATAAGTCAGTGTGCTATCGGTGGCAGTGAAGCCTTCCAGCTCCGCGCTCTCCAGTTTTGTGATGTGCTGAAAGGCCACGCCTGCATCCAGGGTGTCTGCGTCGTTCTCGAAGAGGCTACCGGTGTAGATTGTCACTATATCCGATAGGCTAAACTCGCCGGTGCTGTTGCGCAGGTAAGTTTCGCCTGCCTGCATACGGATGCCCATTGTGTCGCCTGCCTCATAGCGGTTGATGAGCAGCGGTATAGAGGTATTAGGCGATAGGACGAACTGATAGTCTACCTTGCTGCCGTTCAGGTCCTGGAAGCGGATGATCCCGGCGGTGTCGATCACCCAGGCGTTGTTTTGGGCGTCGATCGTAACGGGGCCTTTGGGCAGTTGGGAAGCAAGGCTTTGGTCTTGGTCTTGCCAGGTAAGCCCGTCTTTGGTTACTTTTAAGCAGTTGCAATCGGTATTCCAGTAATATCTTATGCCTGAGGATGCTGCTGGTTCTTGGGCTGTTGTGGATTCTTGGAAAGGTGCTGGATCTGCGTTTGAGTAAAATATGCCGTGGCTGCCAGGCACGTTTTTTGTAAAGTTCGTACCTGCTGTCGTGTTGAAAAGCATGCAAGCAACTGGTACTAAATCTTGCATAAGGTCAGAAGCTGCTTCAGTGGCTCCATCTTTCCTAAGGTCCGAGTTAGCAATAACTACGTGAGCGCCCCCTACTTCTACACCTCGATTGATATAATTTGGAGTTGATAGCCCATTTAGGTAAACATTTGCATTGCGCTTGACTACTACTCCTCTGCCCCACCCAGAAATTACGTTAGTTCCTGCAATGTAAATGCTAGAGCTTTGTATCCATAAACCAGTATCGAAACCGGGCGTCCCTTTATAAGTAGTTTTATAATTCGAGATAGTTCCAGTGCAGCTTGATAAAAACAACCCTGATGCATCGAAACTATCTAATGTAATACTGCTTGAGCTAATACCAGAGCAGTCTATAAATAACATGCCTGAGCCAGGCGGCAAGGATGCATTTGGGTCAGTTAAAGCATTGAATATTTCAAAAATTGGAGGCGGGCTACATGCTTTTGCAGTAAAAAACCTATCAGAGAAATTATCGTGGTTTACCAGCAAAGTATCTCCCCCAGTGGTGATTTTCACATTTCCCCAATTACCTCCGACCAGGTTAACTTTATCGTACAAAATAGTCTTTGACCCATCTTGATTATTCTCTATGTCAATGATTATAAATTTATTACCGTCCAGGCTATCATATACGCTAGTGTAGAAACTGGCATATTCCAGAGCCTGGTTCAATGTCTCATAGTCGCATGAGCCATCATTGCAAACTGAAATTGTATCTGATTCTAATAGGTATTCAATGGAATTTACCGGCTCTGGCTCCCACCGCTCTGTTGCAGAGTTCCACCTGATAACTTCATTATTGTTAGCCCCTTCCTGTATTAAGCCAGAAGGCGACAAGTTCTTAGCATTCCAACTAACTACCGCCGCCTGCAGCTGCGCCGTACTGCCCGTGCTCCCAAATGGCACCGCAGGAATTGTCCTGCGCCCATCAGGGTCGAACACCATCACCTGCCCCGCCGGGCTACCATTCGTTGGGCCGATCTCCACTACGCGAAGGTCGGCAGAGGAGAAGAACGCATTCCATACCGAATCTACCCGGTAGAGCTGCTCCGTGCCAGTGAATAGCCGGAATGTGGTGTCGATCTGGTTTGCAAGGTAGCCAAAGCCTGTCTGGTCTGCGGAGAACGACACTGAGGCGATATAGGTGGAATCGTTCACGCTGGCCCAGCTCGGGGTATTGTCGCTGGCCATCCGGAATTGTGCCTGGACGGATAGCGCTAGACATAGGAAAAGCAGGGAAAGGATGTAGTGTTTCATAGCTATTGCAGTGGTTTTACCCCTCGTTCAAATTGAATTTATCGTGCTTCGATGTAGAAGCCGGTCGCGCCAAAGCCGTTGAGGCCCGGCACGGTAATAGTGGTCAAGCTGCCCGAGACGGCTTGCGTGTGGACGGTGCTGGTCGTTTGCTGGTCCACCAAAGCACTGTTGTTGGCATCGTAGAGTTGGACGGACACCCGCCTGGCTGCGCCGTTAGCACTGTTGTCTATCCGGAAGATCATCTCCTGGGAGGCGTTCAGGGTTGTGTTGTCTCCGAAGATGCTGACCTCATGCACGTGGGTGTCTTTTAGGACCGTGATCTGATAGTCGCCCGCTGCGGCATTGACAAGCTGTGCTCCGCTGCCCCCTTCGTAAGTGTAGTTGACTGTCACCCCGTTTAGGGCCAGGGTGTCATAGACGATGCCGGTGTAAGTCAAGCCTCCGCCTGCGTCCGCCGTTGCTCTCACCCTGGCGTTGTAGGTGTCAATCGCTGCCTGGATTTGTGCAGTACTACCGGTACTGCCGAACGGGTTCTGCGGGATTGTCTCGCGCCCATCGGGGTTGAAGACCATGACCTGCCCCGTTGGTGCGCCGTTGGTGGTCGTGTACTGGTTGGAAACCTCGATCACGGTCAGGTCTGCGCTGGAGAAGGTCGTGTTGGCAACCGCGCTCACCCGGTACAACTGCTCGGTGCCGGTGAATAGCCGGAAGGTATCAGCGATGGCATTGGCCAGGTAGCCGAAGCCCGTCTGATCAGACTGGAAATTCACCGTAGCAGTGTAGGTGGAATCATCAACGACCGTCCAGCTGGGGATGCCGTTGGAAACCATGCGGAATTGCCCAAAGGCAGTTACCGCAAGGCATAGGAATAGTGCTGAAAGTAGGTGTTTCATAGCTTTATATTTCGAGTTCAGTATTTGTAGGCTGCTTATCGCAGTTCTACATAAAAACCTGTTGCACCAAAGCCGTTGAGCCCAGGAATCGTGATGGTGGTCACGTTACCGGCTACAGCCTGGGTATGGACGGTTGCCGTCACCTGCTGGTCTACGAGTGCGCCGTTGTTGGCATCATACAACTGCACCAGGAAGCGCCGGTCTTGGCTGTTCGCGCTGTTGTTTACCCGGATAATCATTTCCTGGCTGGCATTCAGTGTGGTGTTGTTTCCGAAAACGGTCGCATTCGCCACGTGTGCGCCTGCCTGTGCGGTAAGGGTGTATTCTCCCGGAGCCGGGTTGCTCAGGACGGAAGCGTTGCCGCCAAAGCGGTCGGATTCCACCGTCACGGTGCCGCTGCTCAGGCTATCACGGGAGAAGGAACCACCACCGGCAGAGCCAGCGATCACATAGGGGTCAGCAACTGTTCCGGAGCCGGTCACGGTGATGTTCGCGCCTGCGTTCACCTTCGTTTCAGAGCCGTCGGCTGCGCTGCCACCGGTAGCCGCGATCACGTAGGGGTCGGCAGTAGTGCCGGAGCCGGTCACAGTCACGTTGCTGCCTGCATTTACTTTCGTCTCGGAGCCGTCAGGGCTCACAGACAGATTGAGACGGCGGATGATCTCCTGTAGCAGCTCTTTCAAGCCTACAGGGGCATCGAGGCCGTTGACGAAAAAGCGCTGATTTTCGTAAGCCGCCTGGTTGCGGTCGCTGATCAGCAGGGTCGTAATTTGTTCGATTGTCTTACTCATCGTTATTAATTGTTTATGTCGCGGTTGTGCCGCTCCTGGTCTTGCAAAAGTTCTTGTCGGTGACGTTCTTCTTTTCGGCGTTCATCGTTTCTTATCGAAATCACTTTGTAAGTGTGGTAAGCAATCGAGCTTATCACCATGCACAAAGAAAGAATCGCGCCCAGGACTGCCTCTTGGTTTTCAAATATCCAGTAGAGCGCTGTGCCTGCGTAGCCTATTTTTGTGCTACCGTGGTCAAAAAAGTCGAATATCTTCATTCTCAAAGGCATTGCCGGGGGGCGTTATTTCCTTACTGCGATGACTGCAATGACGATCACCAATATGACGAAAGCGATTGCGATGCCGCCGAGTATAGTTTCCATCGTGTAATCCTCCTGCTGGAAGTCTGCCGGGCTCAGCCATTCGGGCAGATTGTCCCACCTGGCTTTGCTTTTGAAAGTCAGCGCATCTATGCCAGACTGGAAAAACCGGTACATCTCGGTCCCCAGGTTGGCAATAGCCGTTACCGGGTCTGCTGCCATTCCTCCGCCACCTGCGCTTGCTGCCGCTGTTGGGTCCATCAGCTTCGGATTACCATTATCAAAATCACCAGTGCTGCGAGCAGCAATAAGCCGCCGCCGAGTATCACTGGCGTGAATTTTTCCAGTTCTGCATCTTGCCTTTCCCGGTCGTTCAGCGGGTCGAATATATCCTCGACTGAAGCGCCGCTTTCCTGGCAGGGGTCATAGCCATAGCTCAGTATTATCAGTGCATCATCTACGTAGTTGCCAGAGCATAGGAATTCTTCTCGGGTAAAGCTGATGTTGTTATTGCAGAGGGCTTTGCATTGCCGCTCCACATCAGGCTGCTGCCCAAACCAGCTCTTGCACCGGTTGCGGCATTCTTGCCTCCTGCACCATTTTCCGCCTACGCAAAATGCCATGCTATGCCTTTTTGATGACCACCACCATAAGGGCGATGAGCAGGATTAACAATAGGATGTAGCCAATCTTCACCCGGCAAATCCAGTCGGGCAGCACATCGGCACAGCCGAAGTAAGCACCCAGGGGGTTGCCCAGGCGAAAACCGGGGCGGGCGGGCAGGTTGACTTGTGCATCAGGCTTGCCGTCGCCGTCCTCATCCGTAAAGCCATTGCCTGCGTCGATGTCAAATACTGCCCGATAAGCATCTTCGATTTCGCTTATCAGTTCGTCCGTACCTAGCTCCTTACCTTCGATCTTTTTCACCATCACGGCATTCTCCGCATCATCTTCGACACGACGCAGAAAGACGTAAGCCGGGAAGATGTCAATACCGAACTGGCTGGGCGATACAATGCAATCATTGATCTGGCTCATTTCGCAAGCCATGCCCGGCCACGTCTGATCAGTGTAGAGGCTTTCTCTCAGGGCATCCTGAAAAGCGTTGTTGGCATTCTGTTCGCCTTCATGGTAAAATAGTACCGGGAATATCATGCTGCGATGTTTCGTACGCTGTTTTCAATTTCATTCACGTCCAAGTTGCTCCCTGGGCAGCTTTTCGAGCTATGCTCGTTATGGCCCGTAATGCGCAACTCCCGGCCGAGCCGGTCTTGCAGGTATCGTATCAGCTTCACCGCCGCGCCGATTTGCTCGGGGGGCGGTTGCTGTATGTCGTAGTTGCCGGTCAGGCAAATGCCCACACTTCGGGTGTTCTCTCCGCTCGTATGGTTGCTGACCGTTTTCAAAAGCTGGGTCTGCTCGATGCTGCCATCCTTGCCGATCACATAGTGATAGCCAATGCCTGGCCAGCCGTTTTCCTCCACATGGTACTTGGCATAAGCCTGGGAAGTACCCGAAGTCGTGAGGCTGTGGTGAATCACTACACTGTCAATCTGCGACAAGTCGCGGGTGTCGTAGGTTTTCCACCAGTGGCGCTTCAGCCGGTAGACCACATTTATGATGGGAATACCGTAAGCCCTGGGGCGGACCAACTGACCGATCAGATAGAGCATCAATAGCGTTACCATAGCGATCATCAGGTATTTCTGCCATTGCTTCATACTACTTTCCTGATTTGGGTTTGTAGCAATACTGCATAATCCTTTATCAGGCTTGCCCGGTCGGTGCCGTTCACTACCCGTCGGGCGTTGTAGTAGTCCGTCTGCACCATATTGATGTAGCGGCTCAGAGCCCGGCGGGTGAACTCTCCGTTCATCATACCGTACACCAGGATGTCCGCCGCATAGCGGGGCTCCAGTGCCAGATCAGGGTTGCCCACCAGGTCAACGCCCAGGAACTCGCTCATCTTCTTGTAATTGCTCTCCCAGGTCAGCTGCACAAAGCCCCGGCCGTAATAGCCAGAAGACCAGTACCGGTCCTGTAACTGCCGCAGCCACGTTTGGCTGCTGCCTGCCCGGCGCTCCCGCACCGGCTTCAGCTTGCTTTCATGCCAGGCGGTTGCCAGGATGTATACAAGCTTTCGGTAATCCCCATCACCGTATTCCCGGAAAGCCCGGAGAATTTGCTCGACGCTGTCCCGCTGCACACCATCCAGCTTTTGCCAGGCTTCTTCCGCCGCATTTATCCAGATGTCTTTACGCATGAACAGCTTGTTGTCAAGTTGCCGGGCTTTCGCTACTGCAGTTGTTGAAACTAGCAGTAAGATGAGCACGAACACTCCGATGATGGTATATTTTTTCCAGTTCTCCATAAGCGAAAACAGCCACACAGCCAGGGGCTATGTAGCTGCTTTTATTGCTTAAATGACGTTGCTACGTTATAAGGGCCCCAGCTCCTCACTCGCTTCCTTTTTTCCGCCGCATCCGCAGTCATGTTTGCGGGTTGCGAAATAGATCACTGCCCCAAGGAGGGCAAGCCCGATAAGGATAGCAGGGCCGAATTTCCAAATCAATCCCATAGTGTTGTCCTATTTATCTACCGCGCTGGTAGGTTGAGTATTGAAGTGCCAGCCCGATCAGGGCAATGACAATCGTAATCAAGGGGGCGTACTTCCGAATCCATGCCATAACGGTTACTTTGCGGCCGCTCGGACATATAGCCGGTAGCGGCCCAGGTTTGCCAGGAACGTCTCATTGACGTTGCGCTTTCGGGCATCGACGAAGTAAGGCTTTCCGCCTGTGATGGGGAAGAAGCCAGACTTGACCGCTGTATCCAGCGAACTGCCGGAGAGGTTGCCGGTGCCTTCGCTGCCGGCCACAACGCTGTTGTCAGACAGGTCCAGCACACGGATATCCAGCGGGTCACTGGTCGCGTTTGGGTCAGCGGCTTCCACCACAGCCATCGCCTCCAGGGTGTGGCTGTCGTCCAGCCCAAGCTCCGCCAGGGTAGGCACATACACGCTTCGGATGCCGCCAGCTCCCGGGTTCGTACTGAACCAGGCTTCACCGGCAAGGGTGAAGATATAGCTGGGTACCGGTGCGTACTGCGTGTGGATTGCAAGGGTGGTTTGCTTGCCGATTGCAACACGCAGCGTTTTCAGATAATCCACCAAGCCCACCACCTTGTTGCTGGACAATTGGACCTGGGGGATGTAGCCGCCGTTGAGTTGTTGCTTAATTCCCTGCATTATGCTGCTTTTTTCACGACTTGAATCAGCAGGCTTTTGCTTTGCATTACGGCGTTGTCGCCGCCTCCCGCCGTTACCAGCCGGATATCATGCGCGTAAGCCTCGCCGGGAGTGATTGCGAAAGCAGCTGAGCTTTTCACGATCACATCCTGAGAAGAAGAAGTCAGCGTTGCTGCCACTTCGCTGGCTGCGACCTCCTTGCCGGAAGCCTGCACCAGTCGCACCCGTACATCTTTGTCCGGGGCGTTCGTCCGGGCATTGACGATAAGGATGCCCTTCATCTCGTAGTTGGCGGCATCGAAGCCGAGTTCTTCAAGGGTAGGCACATGCAGCACCTTAGCAGGGGGTGCCTGCTCAGAGAAGGCGTAAGTATCGACTGTGACAGCCGAGCTTCCAACGCTATCGCTGATGTGCACGACGTCTACTACGTCGCCGGGGTTGCCGGTGGTTGCGCTGGTGAGGGTCTTCACGTAATCGACCAAGCCGACTACTTTGCCATCAGACAACTGCACCTGCGGTTCATATCCACCTGGAACTTTGCTCTGGATCGTATCCATGTTGTGTTGTGGTTAATCAGCACCGCATGTACCCGGCAACCGGGATTTCCCAATGCGGGAGTGCTGAGGTTGAATTAATGTAAGCCTTGATCTCCCTTGCGAAGTGCTTCACGTAATTGCTTCGGGGCTCTACGTTGATAGACTTGAAAAAGCCATCTACGAAGTTCCGCTGGGCTTCATCATCGGGGTCCATCCCGAGATATTGCTGCCTGGCGGCACCGTATGCGCCCCAATCCGTTGACAAGAAGCTGCCCGACCAGCTGAGAAAATCTGAAGGCACAGATATGCAGCCGCCGCCAGTAATAGGGTTGCTCCCTCCATCGTTTCGGCGATAGAAGACCAAGCCGAGCCCAAGCAGGGCAATGACTACTGCGATAATGATGCCTACGGTCTTATTCATCAGGTCAGGATTTTCGCATACACGGTCATGATCAACACGCCTGCAGCCAGGAGTACAAGCCCAAGAATGACTGCACTCTCGACGTCGAATGCGATGTTGACGGTAATACCGTTTCGGATAAGTTCAAGAATCTCGCCCATCAGGCTTTGATTTTGCGTGAGTAATGAAGGCTTCGCTTACTGCGCAGCTTTCTTTTCCTCTACTTTGTCAGCGATGTACATCGCCGTAAGGGTTCCCAGGACAATAGCCAGGAATACCGGCACGAATGCCTTGAAAATGGTACTTGCGCTCATTTCGCTTAGATTTTGATGATTTTGAATTTCCACAGCGCGAACGCCAGGGCAAGAATGCCCACCACGATGCCTATGGTTTTCCAAGTTTGCTTCTTCTCCGCCTGCTCATCCTTAGTCATAGGGTCAGGCACGGGGCCAGCGGCGGTGTTATCCAGCTTAGCCTGCGCAATTGCACGCCCATCGTCGGTCGGCAGACCACTCTGGTAGGCGTAAGCATTATTGCTGTTCTGATTCAGAGCGTCGATGTACTGGTTTTTCAGCGCGACCTCTTGTTGCAATCTGTCCATGCCTATTTTTTCAGTATGACGATAAGCAGTATCGCCACGACGACGACCACTGCGAGGATGATGTAAATTGACGGGCCGGAGGGCTGTTGCTGCGGTTGCGGTTGCACCACCGTAGTGCCGCCTTGAGGGCACTTTTCGGGGTTGAACAAGCAAGCAACGTTCACAGCTGTCTGCGCAACATCCTTATAGTTGTTGCCCAGCCAATTGAGGAAGCCCCTGCCCCGGTTTGCAGTCGGGGCAGGGCTCATCGCATTAGGATTTTGAAGGTCCAATGCGCCGCTTGTGTCAACAATTAAGCTCATCCTTCCGGCTTCGGGTTATTGCTTACGGCCCAACTCAGCTACCTGGTAGAAGCCCCAGGTGACTGTGATACCAGGCTCCTGCATGTAGACGAAGGCAGTCCGGTTCGTGATGATGATGTCGTTCGCAAAGGTGTTGATGTTGAGCTGGTACTGCCCCTCATGCACGCCCATATCCGGGAAGATCGTCTTCAGCAGGCGGGGCTTGGAGCCCTTGCTTGCGTCATAGATTTCGATCGGGCGGGCATACTGCTCAAGCGCGTTGGTGGCGCAGCAGTTGTTGTTTTCGTTGCCATGCTCCGTGATGCGCATTTTCAGCATATCAAGGTAGGAGCTGTTGTGCACCATATCGTTCAGGATGAACTGATAGTGCGAAGTCAGGCCAGAGATTTCCACGTCAGGGCCAACAAACTGGGTATAGCCCAGCTGGTAGCCTTGCGAGCCGTCAAACAGGATAACCTGCTGCGGTTCGGTGGCGTCCTTGGTGGAAACCTTGATAGCGAAATAAGGGTCAGTCTGTACAGACTGGATTACCCGGTTGTCAGCGCGTTCGCTGACGTTGACAGTCGGGCGGCCGATCATATTGCTCTGCGCCTCAACGGTCTTCTGCTGGGAAGCACCGTTGTTGGCAGGAGCAGCAGCGGCGAGATTAGCCGGAAGTTTCGTGCGTCGAACCATTTTTCTTGTGGTTGGTGAACAGTCGATTATTGACATAATTATTAGTCCACAATATCACGAAACGGGCGGCACGCCTACAACACTTTCACGGCAACGGTAGTCGTGCGGTTTCCATCAGTCCTGACGTGCACGGTAGGGCTCACGCGGGCGTGGGTCGGGATGCCCGCATGACAAAAAAAGCCCTGAGCGGAAATGCCCAGGGCCATCCTCATGCCACCCAAAAGGTGCACAGAAGAAAATCAGGTATGCTTTCTACTCCTCCTCCGATTGCCGGTCATTGAGGAGCTTTCGGTATTGCTTCACGATTGCCCGGTGTGCCGGGCTGCTCGGGTTGAGTTCTTTGTTTGGGTCTTTTTCTTCTTCCTGGCTTCGCTTAATCAGGAATATATCTTCGCCATCCAGCACTGAATGCCGAAGCAGATACTTCGTGCCACGGTAGGTCATATCTTCATACCCGATCAGCCTTTCCTTTTTCTCAGCTGGTGGCAGCGCCCGCTCTTTGACGTCAGCCGGTAGATTTTGAAGGTAGGCGATGGTCAGGCGCACCAAGTCGTGCATATTGGTCACTGGAGACACCGCAATGCGGGGCAGCTCGAACACTTCGCCGTCGATGCTGATACTGGCCTGCTCTATGAACATACGCGCATGGGGGTTGACGTTGCGGCCATCCGGGAAAAAGGTCCGGTTGTATTCGGCTCGTAGTTGTTCAGCTTTCGTCATGTTGTTCCGTCTTTTTGATGTAAGCATTTCCGTTCAGCCTTTTCAGGCGTAGACTGGCCCAAATGGATTCCTCGGTTTTCTTCTTCGCTTCATCGTACCGGGCAACGATTTCTTCCGCCGCAGCCTTGATTAGTTCGTCATCCATTTCTACGCGCGATACGATGCGGAACCCGAACTCCTTCTGTACGTCGCCCCAAAAGTCTTTGACCTGTATAACGCCGTCTACCCTTTTTCGGGTAGATGAGACAGTTTTTTCCTTAAAGGAGAGTGCCATATCCTGTACGGTTTTGCACACAAGATATAAACAAAATAGTTACATTGTGGTGCATAATGATACATTAATAATTTATTTGTTTATGCTTTTCAAGTTGTACGGTACTGCCTTGTGCCAAACAGTGCTGAACGAGCTTGGTAAAGACCAGATGTCTGTACCGGCTTTGGTGCACTCAATAGCGGGCAGAGAGCTGGACAGCAGAGAGAAGCATAACCTGGAAAGGCGCATACGCCGAGCCCTGGAAAGCCTGGAAAGCGAAGGGCTGGTCCGGAAAGACTGGATTATAGAGCCGCGCCCGTTACAGGTGTTCAAACTCACAACTCATGCTCAAAGGACTGCAAATGCTTAATGCCCTGAAGGGGCTGACGGGCGACCCCAGCAAGATGATTCAGCAGGTGGTACAAATGATTACCCCGCCGATGCTGGGCTTTTTGGAAAAGTACAATAAGCCGATAAGCGAAGGCGGGCTGCTCAACAGGGAGGATGTAAACTGCATCTTCGCCATTATGCCGATGCGTACCGATGTGGATGGCACTGAGGTACAGGTAATGGTGCCCCACATCCTGACGGTCGGCTACGATGCCCAACTGGCACGGTACACAATCAATGCTAAGCACAGCTTAGACGAACTACTCAAAAAAGCAGAGCAAGATGGAGCCCTCAACGAAGGAAAAGACGAAGAAGAATAGCCCGGAAACCGAAGCAGCAAAAGCGGGCAGCAATATGCCGCCGCCGGAGGATTTCTTCGCTATGAAGACCGAGATTGACGACGATATGCGGGATTTCCTTTCGCACATGAAACGGGAAAAGGAAGTCATCGATGTACCGGAGATTGAAATACCTGATGAGCCATATGTTGACCCTGATATAGATATTTCAGATGAAGACAAAGGCCACCTGCGCGACCTGAACTATACCCAGGAGCACAAATTCTGGGCGGAGCTGATGCTGATTCAGCTGGACAAATCTATGGCTTGGATTGGCGGGATAATCGCCAAGGAAGACCCCAGCAAATACCGGATGCGCAAAAAGAAGTCGGAGGAAGACGACTATGAAGTAGCCCTGACCGCTGCGCTCATCAATAAGTACCAGGTGAAATTCAGCCTGGAGTTTGCCTTAGCCTTCCTGCTCCTGGGCAAGTACGGTATGATGGCGACCAAGGTACAGGCGGACGTCCGGGCGAAGAAGAAAGCAGAAGCAGAAGAAGCCAAAAAACAGCAAGATGCAGCGAGACGCCCAAATCACAATAGTGATCGGTAGGAACGGTACTGGAAAGTCTACCTTCTGTGAGAAGATCGTAAAAGGCATTGGGGCAAGAGCCCTGGCGGTCACCTACAACGGTATGCCCAAAATCTGGCGCCCTTATCCGGAAGTAGATATCACGCACCAAAAGAAGATGACTTTCCCAAAGGGCATCCGGCAGGTGATTGCCGGCCGGTATGAGGAAGGGCGGAATAAGAACCGGGTGTTTGAGCACATCTACCGCAACTACAGGGACGGGATGATTATTTTCGATGACTGCCGGGGCTACATCAATAGCGCTGTGGACGACAATAAGTATTTTCGGCAAATGCTGCTGGATTTCCGGCACCGGATGTTGGATATTATATTTGTGGTGCACTCACCAGCTGATGTGCCGCCTCGGGTGTGGGGCTTTACCTCCACCGTATGGGTTGGCGCTACCGATGCCCTGGTGAATAAGAGCCAGGTGCGCACCTCTAGTGCCGACCGCATTATTGAGATGCAGGAGTATGTCAATGGGGTGTTCCGTGCTGCGAAAGCCAGGGGTGATAACAGCCACTATGGGCTATTTAAGCGGGTAGACCTGTAAAGGAATTTTCATTTGGTTTTTTGGGGTTTGTGCCTCGGGCGGTTGTCCGGGGCATTTTTTTTTGAGGAAAGCACCTAACTCGCAATACCCGCAACCATCTGCATTCGTGTACAAAGGGGGCTGCGGGTATTACTTGCGTTAGGTGCCATTTGACCGCGCTATAAACCTGTAATGAGTAGGTTTGCTATTAATGCTTATCCCAATCCCAGGTCTGTAACGAACAGACCATAGACCTTCAACGATCCATCCTTCAGTAGCCCAATCTTTTCGTTGTCCGCCGCGTCCGGATGAAATGTGAGCGATTTCAACTTTTAAATTAGATACTGGAGAAGATTTCTTCAAAGATTGCCATCTCATAACTATTGATTTGAGCCGTCACAATACGGTGTGTTCTGAAAAATCGTTTTAACCCCTTGTGGGTAGCTGCCATACGTTAGGTGAACATCTTAATCTGCCTACCTTGATCTGGTCTGATTTCGGCTATCTTTTGCTTTCTGATCAATTCTTGACCTTTCCCTGATTCCTGCGGTGTGTACTTATTGATATTGCGCAAAGCGCTTCTGTATATCCTTGCGCCTATCTTTATTTCCTGCACCCAGTAGACCAGGAAGTGATCTTCATACAAATAGTATCTCTCGTTATCATCTGCAAACCGGCTCCATTGCTCCCGGTACAACTTTGTACCCATTGGGTAGCGTTGCTGGCTCCCTTCCGGCGCTTCCATACTTTTAAGCTCTAACACTCCACCTTTAGGATGTACTGTCTTTAGCTTTTTGCGTTCTTTTGGCTTCCGGTTCCTGTAGGGAATGACTAGCCCTTTTTGTTTTCTAGGTGCTTTATACCTTACCTTCTCTGCTCCGAATGTGATATTTTCCATGCCTTATTTAGCTTTATGCTCAAAATAAATCCTAACCCCCGCCTTCACCACTAATTCATCTTCCTCATCAATCTCATAGCAGCCGGGGCAGTAGTGTCTCTCGTTAATCTTCTCCCAGCCTTGGTTTTCGGCCAGCTCCCAGGCAGCTTCTTTGCTGTCCCAGGCTGTGTCTTCCTGATCCTGAAAGGCAGTAATCTCGCAACGGTCGCAGCGGATGGTGTACATGGTTATTTGCTCGATCATCTATTCATCCATTTATCTAGTAATTCTTTGCGAAGGGTTTCAATGTTCTCATCGCCTGTTCCACCGATAACAATGATTGTTCCACCAGCAAGGAACACACTAAACGTATCTAGCTTGTCATCAATAGGCGTAACAGCCGCGATCGCTTCCCGCTTGATGAAAAATCCTAAAATTTCGATAATCATAAATCCCTTTGCTTTACACCATGCCAGGTAATTAAACGATATATCTGTTCGTCAGTCTTACCCTGCTGGATGAGTTGAATAATGTTTGGGCGCTCTCCCTGAGCGTCGGTTTTAGACATGCAATCGCAAAGCATTTCCACAATCCTATCCACACGAATGGAAATATCCATCTGCTTTTCGACTTTAAACAATTCATACATTTCTGATGTAGTGCGGCTTTTTCTTTGCTCAGGCGCATTATCTATCCACTTTACACGCCCTTTGCTTTCAATTCGTGTAAACCGCCTCACATAATGGTTCGCGGCATGGATTTCGATTTCCTGGGTAATCCACTCCGCAAAAGCAATGGCTTCTCCGCCTGCTTTATAAGTCTGTTGTGTGTGCTCCAATTGCACATATACTCCGGTTAAGCTGTATGTGGCATCCTGCTCTATCTGTATCTCGACAGGCACTTCTTTCTTTCGAAACATCCTCCAAATCTGCCGCCAAGTGACGGGGAAAACGCCACTAATGACGGTAATTCTCGGAGTGAAAAAACTATTGTACATAAGTTTTACATTAAGCCCTATGGGCAGTCCAATCAATCACATAGTTTTTTTTTAGAAACAAACTTGCTTATAGCTCAAATAAAAAAGGCAGAAACTAAACGTGGTATAATTCAAAAACTATCCTCAGCAACCATGTCCGTTTTAATTCAAAGCCTATCTACAGCAACGAAAGTCTGCGCAATTCAAAATTTTCATACAGGACCAATTGATCTATAAATTCAAAACAACACACCAGGAACAATCCTTCCTATAATTCGAATAAATACGTCAGCAACAACCAATTTTGTAACTCAGAGAAATCAAGCAGAAACGACTTCCGATTCAATTCAAATGCTGTGTCCAGAAACCAATGTCGTGCTAATTCAAAGCAAATAATCAGTAACAACAAGATACGCAATTCAAAACAACAAAGCAGTAACTAATTTTGTACCAATTCAAAAAATAATTACAGCAACAATCCGCCGTTCAATTCAAATGTACTGACCAGAAACAATCGCACCGTCAATTCAAACCCTTTTTTCAGAAACTAGGCCCAAACTAATTCAAACGAATTCTCCAGTAACAAGGCGACCATTAATTCAGACTTTCAGAACAGTAACAACCTTTCCGCTAATTCAAACGAATTTAACAGAACCAAGAGCCAAAACAATTCAAACCCTCCAATCACCAACAACGTAGCACTCAATTCAAAAACTTATACCAGAAACAATTAGTTTTTTTAACTCATAGCAAGCGGACAGTAACAATAATCTCCCCAATTCAAAGCTAAACTACAGGAACAACAATAAAGGCAATTCAAAACCAACCAGCAGTAACTACCGATTACACAATTCAAAACCTTTTGTCAGGTCCAATCTTCTTCTTAATTCAAACCTACACAATAGAAACAAGGAATGCTCCAATTCAAATGCAAATGCCAGAAACGATTTAAGGCATAATTCAAAACGCTGTACCAGAAACAACCGTACGCTCAATTCAAAACCAAAGTGCAGAAACAACCAGGACGCCAATTCAAATACGAAAAACAGAAACCAACAAAAACACAATTCAAAAAATCATTCCAGTGCCTAAGTCATTCCAAATTACTTCTTCTCATCCCGTGCCAGCACATCGTCCAGCGTGATCAATTGGCTATGTCCAAGATACTCAATCGGGTACGGATTCCGGCAATACAAGCCTTTGTAATCACGCCATTCTTTGTAGATCAGATGGAGGAGTGTCCGGGCTACCCGCCAGCGGGCTCCGCTGTTGCTCCAGGCTCTCAGGCTTTGCGTGTTGCGGCCCTTCATGTAATACTCGCCTGCCTTCATTTTAGTGCCTTTGGCATCCTCAGCTGTGGCGATGAATACGCGGTCTTCGTTCTTCGCTTTTTCCTCGATGCGCTCCCGCTGCCGCTGATAGAACTCATAAAACCAGCCTTTGGCCCGGATGAGGCTATCGGTGATGATGTACAGGCGTTGTTGCAGTGCGGTATTGTAGCCGAATGGGCGGTAGGCGTCCGGGTCACCAGTGTACTGCTCGGCGTGTATCTTCCGGATGGCATTGAGGTTGCGCTTGCAGACGAACAAGCCGTATTTGCTGCCACATCCGGCGTAAATCACCAGCTTGCTCGGGGTATCGAATCGGGCGATGTCTTTCACTTTTGCCATGACCAGGGCCAATTGGTAGGCGGTGAAGCCTTTAATGCCACATAGCCTTTGCGCCATCGGGTGCTGGGAGGCTATCCGGGTAAGCCTTGTCTTCGCTTTAGCAAAGCCTTCCAGGAACTCGTCGCGCTGCTTTTCAAGTTCTTCGCAGGTGTAGGGGTGCACGTGCCCGTAAGCTTTTTGAAAGCCGTAGAGCTTATTGCTTGACCGTACACGCTGTTTCAGCAGGTCGTCTACCATTCCACCGGCATACATCAGTTTGATGTCTTCCGGGGTGACGGTTTCCGGGGCTTCCATGTAAGGTTTTTGGCCGGCGGATTTGATTTCTTGTTCTTCCAGACGGTGTCCTGCCAGCTTATGCTGGGTGGTGGGACGGTCGGTTACTACGTTTGCGTCGTTCAATTCCATAGTGTAATTGGTTTAGCCCATTAGGGCATAGGTGAAAAAAATAAACTATGAGGCGCGTAATTAATGACTAAAACCTCATTCTTGTAATTCTTGATATTGCGGCGATTGCAGATGGGTATGACCTGAAATCCTCTACGTTTTGCTTCATCGAGTATGAAGGGATGGTCAAACTCGCTCATTGCGGCCTTGATGCCTTCATTACTCATTATCTCAAAGCAATCATAGGTGTCTTGCTCAGTCCATTTCGGAACTCGATAGTAGTGCTCAGTTCCTAGATACACGGGGTCGAGATATACGAATGCTTCTTCTTTTTTCAGGACTGTGGGATAGAATGATATTTTTCCAATTACATTCCGGAAGTCCTCATTCATAATCTTTGCATCTCCAAGGTTTAGGTGGGTTTGCTTTATCCTGGCGATCAGCTTTTCTTTTGAATCACCTACACCAAACCGGATGGAATCGCCTTTGCCCAGGTAAGTAAAATTGGACAGCAAAAGGAACCGTACTGCTTTGAGCACTGGATCCGCCGGTATCTCTTTTCTCCAATGCTTTAGCAAGCTGCTAGAAATCGGCGTATGTGTAAGCACCTCGATCAACTCATCCGGATTGCTTGAAACGACCAAGAACAAGTTGGTGACGTCATCATCCAGGTCGTTGATTACGTTGAACTTTGAGCGTGGCGTGTTGAAGAACATGCCACCGGCTCCAAAGAACAGCGTTATCCTTAGCCGGTGCGGAGGGAAATACTGGTATAGCTTTTTCGCCACCTTCTTTTTGTTTCCAAGTCTTGATAATAGCATTGGTCGGTTTCTAAAGCCAGGCAGCCACCGCCACCCGGCATGAAAAAATAGAGTTACTTCCCCCGATTAATCCGCCGGGAGCGCCGGGCCATCTTATTGCGCTTGCGGCGCTTCCTGACCTGCCTGGCTTTCATCCGGGCAGTGTTTTCGGTTTTGCGGCGGACTTTGGGGCCGTAGAGCTCAGGGCTCAATGCTTTCATGCCGTCCACAATATTGTTACCGATGGACGATGACGTGTCCGTTTCGTGCATTTTATTGGTCATGCTATTAGAGATTTGATCAGGTTAGCAATCGGGTTCCTACGTAGTTTTTCACGGTATTCTAGCGTGCTCCATCCGTAGTAATAGCAGGCCAAAGCAAACTCTTGATCTGATCGGCAATGCACTTTTAGGCTATGGATGTAATCTTTCATATCGCATTCATCAATGCGCTCTACCGCTTTGAAAGCTTCTACCATAGCGAAGTTTTCCAATTCCTTAGCCCGGTCTTCCTCTATCCCAAAGGCTTCGTACATCGTACTGGCTTCCTCATTCAATTTGATGTGTTCCATAGTGTATTCGATTAAGTGTTTAGTGAATCCAAATAGTGGCGGATGGACTTGCCTCTGATCTCGTTGATAGCAATCTCCTTTTCGATCGTTGACCAGCTGCGGGACTGTACCCAGGCGATGTCGCTCCAGTAGTCTTCATCGCGTATGGCTTTCCAGTCGGCCAGGGACAGGTCGCGGGAGAGCTCGAACAGACGCTTTTCCAGCCTTGCCAGATAGTTTGCCCGTCCGTCTTCCCGCCTGGTCCGGCGATCGAACTGGACAAGTGCCTCCGCGTAGTAGTCGGTGTCCATCCTACAGCTTGATTTCGTCCGGATGGTCAATGGCCCGCTGCCGGCCGCGGCGGTGCTTCTCCCGGTACTTGCGCATTTCGCGCCGGTCGGCTATCCAGTGCCGGATAAGCGCCGGGGCGGCTACGATCAGGAAGGCGATCAGCCCCAGGGCGATCCAGAATTTGTCGAACTCGGTTAGGTTGTTCATAATGCTATTGTTGTTTGGTGATGGTTTCAGTTTCAAGTTCGACCAGATACTTCGTCTTGCAGGCTGGGCAGGTTACACTTACTTTCCGTACGCGGCGGGTAGTCGTATTTTCATGCTCTCGGTTCATTCTGTTCTCCTTGCCGCATTCGACGCAGATGAAATCCACATACAAGTCAAGCCGATAAATCTTTTCTTCGATAATCTCGACAGAAGATTGTATCTCGCCGGTTTCCTGATAATACTCCACTGCCCGGCTGATGCGGTTGTGGTATTTGATGTGCTCCGGGTTGCCGAACTCGGGCTTTTGTCCGTTGATGAGGTTTCTAGGGTTGGGCATAATTAAGTTTGATTGCATATCGGTTAGAATATTCAGCCTTAAAAGATGCAAACCAATACGTTACGTACAGCTGCTCTTCGAGCGTTTCACACATACCAGTCAGCGCATAGATTGCCTGTGCCTGAGAATAACTGGATAAGGCCAAGCATTTGAGTGCCTCCAGCTTTGCCTGATCTCGCAATAAGGTCCATCGGTCTACATTTAAGACGTTAAAAGTCTGAGCTATGGACTTCGCGTTCAGGTTAATCTTCGGTTTTTGCATAGCTATATCTCAATATTTTCCAGCGGCTCCCAGCGGTAGCCACGATCAGTGAAATAATGCAGACGGCTCTTGCTGTCCTGAATCATTACGCCGTTTTCGTACGGCTGCACGTACACTACGGGCAGGGCGATCAGGGCAAGGTCGGGGTGTTGTTTTTGCCATTTTTCTGACTCTTGCTTCGAGGTATGTTTGATACCCCAATGCACAAGCACAACCAGGGCTATTGCGAAGAATAGGCAGATGCCTAAGATTGCGATGGCGATTCCGAATGGGTGCATTTGATCTAAAGGGTTCATCAGTCTTGCTTTAAAGCGTTATCCAAATACCAGTGTCCATCCTCTTTGGCGATCTTGATGTGGTGATCGGCTTCCACGGCATCCTGATGCTCCTGCACCATGTCCAGGAACCGGTCGTAGTCCTCGCTGAAGACCAGGAAGGAGCGGATCTGCTTGTCTTCCTTGTTGATCTCGACCAGCTCTTCCCGGGTCAGGCTGGGGCGGTAGTAGAGGGCGTGGACTTTGATATTCCCTTTGAGGAATTCCTTGTTGCCAGACTTGCCCAGGAGCAGGGCTTCGGTTTGGGCCCGGCTGCGCACGGTGCAGTCTTCACCTTCTTCGCTGTAGATGTAGCTGTTGTCGATCTGCACGGCGGCGTTCTTGAGGGCTTCCCGGCGCTTCCAGGCTTCCAGGTAGTTTTGGGAAAGGGTGTACAGTACCATGCCGATGCCGAGCACTACGACCGCGCCGGGCATCCCCCATTGGGTGGTCGTGTACACGATGGCACCCAGGAAGAGGACAAGGGCAATCGTTTCAATCGTCTTAATCATGTCTACCGTTTTTGACGGACACCCGCACGTCCACGTCCACGTGGACGTCCGTACGGCTTGTCCGTTGGGTTGGATAATCGTTGTCCGCGTGTCCGTGTCCACTTGTCCGCATGGCTTGTCCGGCTGTGTCCCTGACTGCGGCGGACAAGGACAGGAGGACAGAGACAAGGGCTGTCCAGAGGACAAGGACAAGGAACCATACGGCTTGTCCGAATTTCAAAAAGACGTACAGGACAATGGCTGCCCCCGTTTCGCCGATCTGCACGGCGATGGGGTATGTTTTGAACCGCTTTCGCTCCACATTCCATACAATTTCATGCGGGCGCTCTGCCATACGCTTCGCCGGGGGCTGGGCATCGGCTACCGGGGGCAGTTCTTCCCAGGTGGCGTCCTCCGTGACCGGCTCGTAAGGATGATATTTTGTGTGTTGCTCATTCATTTTGAGTGGTTTTGAGTGGTTTTGAGTGGGGTGCCACTCAATTTCTGAGTTCGTAACTATTTGGTTTTCAATCCATCTTCACTCAATTGAGTGATTTTGAGTGGCGGCTATGGATCAACCCCTCCCCCCGATAGGGCAGCAGAGAAGGCAGCGCAGTATAAACTGACTGTTGTTTCGCCATATCCGCGTACTTTTTCTCCGTTTACGCGGCCCAGTGCCCGGCTGATTTCTGGTGTCGTTAAGCCCTGGCTCCAAAAGGGCTTGATCCGGATTGCTTTCCGGTGGTCAAGCTTCCTAGCATTCAGTTCTTCGATGTCCGCCGGGGTGAGCTCTTTCACCTTGTCCGTTGTACGCGACCGTACGCTGTCCACCTTCCAGGCTGCGTCCGCCTGATTGTCCTTGAACTCGTTGTCCGGCACCCACAGTTGTCCGCCTGTCCATGTGTACTCGGCTAGATTGATGTCCGCCTGTCCTTGTCCGCTTGTCCGTGTCCGTGTCTTTGTCTGTCTGTCCGGCAGGGTATGTCTGTCCGGGCGGTAGCGGCAGAAGATGATGTCCGCCAGCATGTCCTTCAATTGGCTGATCATGTCCTTGTCTACTTTTTGGTGATGAGTTCGTTAAAGCTGTAGATCACAAATGCGGTGGTGGTGCCGACCAGGATGCTTTTCACCCAATGCAGCCATCCGCTTTCTTCAAGGGGGGCAGAGCTGAGCACGAAGAAGATCACATCGAGCACGGCGAATGCCATGAGGTAGCTGATATCGTTGCCGAAGATGCTGATTCGGGCTTTAATGCCCCGGCGCAGGGTCATTAACAGTGCCGTGATGCTCACGGTCACGGCAAACAGCCATCCGCTGATCTTCCGGGCAAGGCTATCCGCCGGGAAGGCGCTCACGTCCATGCCGATGGTCGCCAGGTGCTCTACCTGGTACAGCAGGATGAAGATGAATGCGAAGTACACCAGGGCAGTGACCGGCTTACCACCTGCCTGGGGGTCTGCCTGGGGCTCGGGCAGTTCTTCAGTCGGCTGCGGCAATGCCTTTGGCTGTACGGGCTGTACGGCCGGGGTGTTGTTTGTTGGTTCTGGCTTAGGGTGCTGCGGTTCGGCGGGTTTTGGTGCCGGTGTGTTGCTGTTATTCACGATATTGATCTGAATATTGAGCTGTCCGGCAACCTGCTGAGCGCCTTCCACCACTTCATCCGCTCTGCGGGGGTGCGGCTGGGCATAGTCCAGTACGATTTCCTGCACTACATCCTCCGGAATGAGGTCATCTTTGCCGTAGCGATGGCCCATGCGGTTGATTTTCTTCCGCAAAGTCGGCCATTCCAGGCTAAGGCTTTCTGCCAGCGTTTCGCCCGTAAATTCGTAATGCTGTATTTCCTGATTTTCCATGGCAATTCCTTTAAGGGATTTTGCAGTTTTTTAGTCGTTTTCCGGCGAAAAATGACCGGCTACCCGGTCTATCTGGTAATTCAATTCTTCCAGTCTTTTCCTTAAAGCATAGACGGCACGCCCGGTCCAGGTAAAAGAGAAGTAAATTAGGTAGCAGGTCAGCTTTCGTTTTTTCATCGTCCAATCATCGGGATTGCTTTAAAATGCACCGCTTGGTGCTTAAAGGGCTCGGCTGCGAGATTGATCTGCGCGTGGTGGCTTTCGTGTACGTAGTGCATCACGGCCTCGCAGAAAATGAAGTGGAATTCACTTCGGCGGAGCTTTAAGGAGGTATCGCCCACCTGGTGGTGTCTCCAAAGCTTTTGCGCCACTTCCTTTGCCAGTTCGCACTCGTACGTTTCCAGGTCGGGCCAGTCCAGGTCTACCCGGCGCTGTAGGGCTTTGGTGATGACCTCCCACATTTCCGGCTCCATCTTTAAGGAAATCTGCCCGGTTTTGGTCTCTTTAATTCTCATCGCGTACGGGCTTTTCGCAGAACAAGCAGGTTTGAGTGCCTTTGTGCGTCACATCGCCGTGGCGGTCGCACTCGCTATTTGCCTTTAAGGCGGGTACGGATGTCTCCGAAGGGCCCAGGGCAGGCATGGCGTAGAAATCGGGGGTGGTGATAGCGGTGCTTCGGCTGCAGCTCATCAGAAATGCAATAAAGCACAGTACGAGGATGCCGATTGCGAAGTCTCTGCCGATGTTGTTGACTTCCTGTCGCATGCGTTGTCTCATGGGGCGTTTTTTGGTCTTCTTACTCATGGTTATGGTGGTTTTTACTGTCAAAATTTATCCTTCGCCGCTTCTCCAGCCGTCCTGCTGGGTGTATTCATCGAGCGTTTCAGCGGGGTTGTGCTCGTCGTAGATTGCTGCCCAGGCCATTTTGTACTTTTTGACCAGCATGTAGCAGCGTTTCCGGCCGGTATTGTGCCAGGTGAGAAGCGGGCCGTTTTCGTAGTCGTTGTTCCAGTGGGCCAGCCGGTCTGTGTACTTCGCTGGCTTAAAGACAAGCTTGTAATGAGACTGCCCATTGCCCTGTCGTTTTGGTTTCGATTTTCCATTGTTCATTGCGGTATTCGTGATTTATCAGATGAGTTCGCCAAGGGTCACTATGCCTTGTCCCCGGCGGCCGTTTGCCCGTCGTTCGCCAGGCTTGCGGTACGTTTGTCGTGCGGGGGGCGGGTATTTTTCCGGCTGATTGATCCAGCCCTTTGTTCGGCGGAAACCATCCGGGTTGTCCGGGTCGAAAAAGACGTGGGGCTCGGGCAGTTCGCCGTGCTGTTTGTGCCAGTAGAGCTGGGCCAGCTTCATGCGCTGCCAGTAGACGGCCGTGATTTTGGCGAAAAGCTCCGGAGAAGCCGCTCCGTAAAGCCGGTCGAGCGTGATCAGGATGGTTTTTCGGTACTCCTTCGACCAGGCTTCACCCGGGTAAAGGTAGGTCCGGGCGCCGTTGAGCAGGGTTTTCGACTGATTTCGCACTTTTTGGGCTCGATCGGGGTCAAAATCGCCGCCGCCGGCCGGAATTTCTGTTCCTGTTTTTTGGTCGTCTGGCCCGAATCTGCGTGGTTCGTTCTTGTCCCCTGGTTCTTGTCCACTTGCTGATGAGCCGATAGGCTCGCCGCTCGAAGGTTCTTGCTGTTCTTGTGCAGACTTTTCCGCAAAAGCGCAGCTTTTTCCGCCTACTAGTTCTTGTTGTTCTTGTTGTACTTGTACTGTACTTGTACTTGTAGGCGGAAAATTTTTCCGGGTAAGGGCTTTAAGGGGGGTGCTTGGGATGCGGAATTTCTCCTTCGTTTTCGATACCTCCGTCCACAAAAAATCGGGGTTTATGGCCACCTCGAAATCTGCCTGCCGGCCGTGGTGGACCTCATATACCGGCACATCATGCTCATCGTAGCTTACCGGGAGGAAGAATCCGGCTCTCTGCAGCACTTTTCGGTAGTTCCGGATGCTCCGGTCGGTCCTGCCGGTAATGTCGCCCAGGAACTTGTTATTGATACTCAGGAGGGGCATGTCTTCCGCCTTATTCAGGATGCGGTCGCCAGTGATCTGCCACACGCTGAATTTTCGCGCATACAGCCTTATCAGTTCCTTAGCCAGGAAGACGTGCGGCATCTTGATCTTGTCCGATGGTCGCTCCTGGCCTTGGTTGTAACGCTCAAACTTCGCCTCCATAGTCCGGTAGCTCTTGGGCAGGTCTACCCGGTAGGCAGCCTTCCCGGCTTCAGCGTGTACGTTGTGGGCAATTTTTAATGCTGGCATCTTGTGAAAGTTTTGAAAGAAGGACAGCCAGGGCGACAAGGCCCCGCGCTGCCTTCGGTACCGCAATAAATCTGCAGTGGTTCGTGCTATCCAGGGGAATCGAAGCCCTAAAAGGCGACCGTCTCGCCAGTAGCGAAAAAAGGGCCGGCTGATCTTGCAGGACAGCTCATCTGCTGGTTAGTAAATGAGTGCCGGCCCTTAACCAAAAAAGTTTGTCTTAGCCAGCCTCCCGGTGGCAGCTAGGCACACCTCCGGTCGGCTGGCTCTCTCCAAAGTGGTTGTCGTAGTAAGTGATAAGGGCGTTGAGGAACAGCATCTTGGTCTTGCAACCTTTGCCGTTCTTGGTATCAGGCATCGCGGCTACCCGCTTGCGCAGGAATGCGGCGTTTTTTGGCTGTGCGATATACTCCAGCTGGTCCGCGTCAGATTTCCAAAGACTGTGATAATTCATTATCCAGCGGTATGTCTCTGAATCACTTGGCAAATGAATGCACAAATACCGCATTGCCTTGTTAGCTTCTTCCGCCAATATCTCGATGTGCGCCTGGGTGATGTTCGATACGTGAACATCCTTGCTGGCTATAGCTTTGCCCTCGAATCGCAGGGTCGTGGTCAGCTGCGTGGGGTCCAGCTGAAATTGGTCGCTAAGGGTGATTGTGGGTTTCATGCTCTGAAGGTTGTATTTGCTATTGAATTTTGGTAGTGATTAGGCTACCGTTTGCGAGGGGTGTCACGGTGATGGGGCCGGTCACGTTTCTGTGAACCTAATAAGCGTTTTCTCCAGGTGCCGCACTTTCATTTTGAGGTAAACAAATTCCTTTGCAGTTTGCGGGCTCATCCCTAGCTCTGTTGCTGCTTTCGCGCTACTCGATAAAGCTGTATCTCCCCAAAGTTTTGCGTAATGCTCCTGAATCGCTTTGATCTCCTTAGCGAAAGGTTGAAACTTGGTTGCCAAATTATCGTACAGGTCGTAGTGAGGGTCTTCTTCCCAAACATCCATTTGGTGACGCCATTCCTTTTCAAACTTTTCCAGCTCGTCTTTATGGAAGTCAAACCCTTCGGCGGTGTGAAGCTCAAAGGTGCAGTGACACTGGAACCAGGTCTTCTTCAGCCACATAATTTCTCTAGCTGTACGGATGTCGTACGTTACGGTGCTCATGCTACTTTCTTTTGGAAGTGATTATAATGCGCTACACAGACCTGTACGAGTGCCAGGTGCTCCTGTAGCTTGGTTTCGGTTTCTTCGTCCGCAGCTTCAAAGGCAACACGGAGTTTGTTGATGCGCTTAGGGGTAAACCATTCTAACAGGTAGTAGTGATTCTCTATTTCAGATGCCGTGTGTAGCAGATATAATGCTTCTAGTGGTGCCATCGCCATCATGGGTTCAATCTGGCGCTTCACTTGCCACCCTATAACTGATTCCTCTAAAAAGTCAATATCTTTCTGTTGGCAACTAAAGCGGTTGCTCACTTGCTCGTCGCCCCAAAACAAAGCAGTAGAAATGTACACATCATCTTCAGGGTGTCTAAAAAACCTTAAGTCTTTCATGGCGGTATAAATTTTGGAAGCAGCCCGGCGCAGTTGCCGGGCTTTAACCAACTTCAAATAACCCCTAAGGGTAAAATTTCTTTAAAATGCTGCCCGGCAAAGTCGTACGCCAGGCAGCATGGGAAAAGTGAAAGTGTTCATAGTGCGTGATCTTCTCTTGATTGGGAGGCCTGCCGCCACTCCTAACCGATTGTCCGGGCACCGGAACTGCTGATACGGCGGCAGGCAGATAATCCCAAATTAATCAGTAGTTGACTTGTCCTGCAGCCCTTTTGACCGCGAGTGTAGCTAATTCTTCCTTCCAGTACATTGGTGGCCGCCCGTCACGGAATTTGGTGATGAGGCCCCGGTTTACCATTGCACTTAGTTTCCTGCGGTGCTTGCGTGAAGCAGTGATGTTTAGCCCTAGAATTTTGGCCGCCTGTTCTGGATCGCACCAACTGCTTAACTCATCTTGCTTTAGCTCGATGAACTCCTCCATAACAAGCCTATGTTTCTCTAGGACAGCTATATGCTGATGAATTGCTTCGGTAAATGCTTGAATCTCTGACATTTGGCAAGGTGTTATGCAGCGAGGAATTCGGTCGTTTCCAAGACGATGCTTTCTCCCGTTAGCTTCCGTAGCAGGGCGTTCAGCTCGTTGACGGTTAGCTTGTCGTAACCGGCACCTGCTTGTATGAGGTCAAAAGGAGAAATATTCAGTAGCTCAGACCATGCGGCAATTTCATCGGCCCGCATGTCCGTCAGCCGGTCGGTGGTAGCCAGCCCAAGCATCTGTGTGACACGGTATTCGGTATAACCTCTGTCACGGCGATAATCGTTATTAAAGAAGCCGCCCTGGGCTTTGATGCGGAGTAAAAGCGTCTCGATCATACCTGCCAGGCGCTTGCGGTCGTACTTGTTCTCTAAGTTAGCGGTGTACAAATCGTCGCTTAATACTTCCTCCGCTATTTGTTTTATTTTGGCTTTATTCATAATTTCGAGTGTTGAAATTAATTTTTCATCCTACATACCCCCCAAAATGAACCGATTAAACCCAACCTGCTTACCTGCATTTATCCCTATTTATTTTTTGGCATTGGAATACTGCTCAAACAGACTGCGTTTTGCTTGATGGTTTTTGTTACATTTGATGGGAGGCAACTTTATTGCTTTCTTCTTTCACAAATATAGTACGGAAACTCCGAAAAAATCAAGTAAGACCTGATTTATATTCGGAAAAACCGTACATTTTTATTTTTACAATGCTTATAGGGAAGAATATCAGGTATTTAAGAAAAAGGGAAGGTCACATTCAAAAATGGCTTGCCCAGCAACTTTCAAAGTCTGCGGCTTCAGTATCAGAATATGAGAAGGATATTAGTATACCTCCAATAGACGTCGCACAGCAGATTTGCGACATCTACGGCATCACACTGGACGACTTAGTAAACAAAGACCTAGAGGCAGAATCGTACACGTCCGTACAGCAAGACGAAGCCAACGAGAGCCAGGCGGCGTACAAAAACGACGAGCTGCTGAATAAAATGCTTGCGGTGAAGGTCTTGGAGCTGATAGAAATTTTGAAGCGAGAAGCACCGGAGGAATACGAGAAAAACCACTTACATATCTTCGTAGACACGATCAAAGAGACGTTTGGGCTTAAATAATATGTTTGTTTTGCTTTGCTGTAAACACATATTGTTTTAATTTTCCAGTCTAACCCATTTATCTCGATCTCTCATGGAAAAAAGACTGGAAGACCTGAATCAAATCGGCAAAGATATCCGTACAAGTGAATCGAATAAAAGTCGTACATTGTTGCTTGTTAGTGCGGTCAAGGTAATAAATGATGCGCTTCGGAAATTGAAAAAGCCAAGGTGCGGCTAGTGTTTTTTTGAATTAAATCAGGTACACCCCGTATGAAACTAATGCCCCAGGAAGAGATTGCCAGCTCAGCGCTGCGCGGTCTTACCATCACAAACAAAAGAATCCGGTACATCAACGAATCCGCTCAGACCTGCTGGAGCCTTTACCTCAAAGATATCGTAAGCATTTCGTTGAAGCACCAATCCAATAAATCACCTCTTTCTTTTGCAGTGTTTTGCGCTGTACTTAGTGCAGTATCCTATTCATATCTTAATATCCTTGAGATAGCGCTGATTTTTATGCTGCTAAGCGGGCTCTTTGTATTTTTATACTGGCAGAGCCGGTCGAATTTATTCACGGTAACCACCGTAAGCACTTCACACAGTATAACGGTGCCTGGCTCATCATTGAGCACTGCCCTTGTTGTCATAGAGCTTATTGAGCACAATAAGGGGAAATCAATTGCCGGTCCTAGTTCAAAGCTGATCGATCAAGCTAAACAGCTCGGATAATTACTTTTTAGACAAAAAAACCGGGCTTTTAATACAGGAAGAAATCAAATCAGGTAGGATATGCCACAAAAAAGAACCATTAACTTCTTTTACGCTCAGATGAAGCGAGATGAAGACTGCAGGAAGCGGTTACGGCAAGTAATTGAAAAGCTTTTAGTGCACCAGCAAAACAAGGATAGGAAACGGAAGATGTCGCTTCGAGACGGCGGGGAGCTACAGTTTCCTATAGTCAATGAAGTGGGGAGTTATTATTTCCTGAAAGGGTCTATTGTAAGAGATCAGTTTCCGGAAGCATTTGACAAGAAGTTGGACAGAGAGGAAATGTTTGAGGAAGAAATAAATCCGGATAAAGGAGTTTATGATGAATCACACATGGTTCTTGCCTTGAGCGAAAAGCTTGATCACCCAATGATTGGCATCGAGAGTACATTGAAAGGCCCCAAATCAGGTGATGTGGTTCGCTTCTTCAACCGGCTATTGTTAGACCTTCAGCTACCAGAGCCGAATGAATTTGATTTCAAGCCCGTTTTTGCCTTTAAAGATTTAGAGGTGCTAGACAGGATATACGAGGAAAACGTAGCCACTATTCATGCAAAAATCCATTATGAGCACCTAGCCACATGGAAGGATGCAGGCATAAGTTTGGCTGAAATCCTGGTAGCTGCTCAAAAGGCAACCAATTCAGAATATGTCGAAATCAAGCTAGGAGTTGATTTTGTTAAAAAGAAAAAAAGGCATCCTGTTAATGGGCTTTTCAATACCTTTAAGCAACTCGTTTATTTCTTGAAGGAGAATCCAGAAGCACGAAGAAATGCCGATAAACTATACATTAGAGCTGAGGATGTAAATTTTGGAAACAAGCTAAGATTGTTTGATCTAATACAACAGCGAGTAGCAAGTGAAGTGGAAGTTGACCGTAGAAGACCAACAAGTCAATATTACCAAAGCAGAGAACTTTTCAATGCGATCAAGGAACGATTGGAGGAAGATTTTAGGCCATGAGCTGTCTTTTTTCCAAAAGGTGCAAAAACACTTTTTGGAGCGCCCAATTGTTTCCGATATCGTATTAGGAATCATACTGGCACTGCTTATCCATTTTTATGGTGAAGAAAGGTTCACCATGTTCAAGTATAACAAGGAAAGCCTGATAGAAATCTGTAACCAATTAATTTCAGCGTCTCTTAGCTCTGGAGGCTTTGTACTGGCCGCATTAGCAATTTTAGCCAGTATCAAGCAAGGCGTCAAAGAATACGACGAAGGCGAAATCACCAATTCAGGAAAAGAGTTTTTTTTCAACAGTAAAGGATACGGGCAAGTCTTGAGAATCTATTTTATTAGCTGCCTGGTTTTCGTTGGTTTGTTCCTGTATTTTTCTCTGTTGTCTGGATCTTCCAGCTCAATGAGCGAAAGAAGACTTTTGTACCTGGTCATTATTGGCACAACTATGCTAGTCTCTGCTTTTGTCAGGTGTATTTACATCCTATGGGAAGTAGTGAAGATTAGATAAATTCAGAGATAGGTGCTTAAAAATCCTGCAGCACAAGAAAAGAAAATCAATTTTTCATCAACCCTAAATATCATGAAAAACTTAGTTTTTATCCTACTGGCCATCTTTGCCACGCTCTCTTTCTCCAGTTGCGACGAAGATAACGACATTGGATGCGCCAAAGCGGAAGTCCGCTTTACATGTACGTCAAGTAATCCGTACAACCTATTCATTAACGGTCAGTTTGAAGCGGTAGTCCAGCCCAACACTTTTATTGAGCGCGAGCTGGACGAAGGCTTTTACAAGTTCGAAGTAGAACAAGTGAGCGGGTTTATTCTCTTCCCAACCGTCCAGGAAGTAGAAAGAAACCTGAGCTGCGGAGACCGATTTGAGTTTGTCTTTCCTTGATCAAAGTTCAATTGATCCAAAACTCAGGTTAAAAGTGGAGCCCAGCACCCACTTAAAAAAACGGGGCGTCTTCTGAAAAGCCATACGAGTAGGAATCAAATGAAATTCAAACAAATGAAAAAAGCCTTTATTTTGATGATTGGGCTAGCGTTCCTTTCTTCAAGCTGCGCTATCCATGCAGGATTGACAACAAATGCCAATTTGCACACCACCGAAGTAGAGCTTTCCGGCAACAACTTCAAAGTGGTCGCAAGCGTCCAGGGCGAATCCCAAGCCATGTACATTTTCGGTATTGGAGGGATATCAAAAAAAGCATTGGTGGCAGAAGCCAGGTCAGAGATGCTATCCAATGCCAACCTCATTGGAAGCTCCAAGGCCGTCATTAACGAGACAGTGGAGGTTAAGCACTCTTTTTTTCCATTTGTCCGGATTTTCGAGGTGATTGTCTCTGCTCATGTGATTGAATTCACGGATAAGGGCTAAGTAATGTTTGATTACTAATAGGTTACGCGCCGGTCAGTCAAATAAGCCTTCAACTGGCGCGTAACCTATATTCCGAATATTTCAGGAGCTAAACAGAACCTGAACTATCGATAGCGATTCAAGACAATCATTGTAAAACTATCCTACTGAAATTTAGGCCAAGCACCATACCATACCTGCCTTGCCTGGCTTTCATCCAAGAGTGTGTAGCCGAAGCTCATGTTAGTCGTAATTGCTGTAATCATAATGGTGTCACCTTCATGAACACGGGTTGTGTCTTTAGCCGTTTCGCCACCTCCTTGCGGCTTGGGGCATCGTTTCTGCTCTCTAATTCCTCTCTCAACAGCTGGCTTTAGGTGAATTCTCGTATTTGTACGATAGTAGGTCGTCGGTACGATTGAAATTACAATTAAAAATCTATTCATCTTTTTTTATAATAAATAGCGCGCAGCAAAAGTAAAACTCAAAAAAACTAGCATTTTTCAACCAAATTGACCAATAAGCCCTTATTTTACAGGGTGTTACAGCCTGAAAAAAAAATTAGCAACCTATTACTGATCTTCGCTCAAAGTTATTCGATTGCTACCGCGATTGAAAAAAACCGGGTATTTCTACGGCAGTTCTACACCAAAAAATATACTTTTGATATTCAGAGCATTAGGTTTGCTTCGTCGAACCCGTCCGGACCGCTGAGTAACTTTCACGAAAAGCCGCATTCACGCCGAATGCGGCTTTTTTATTGGGTTTTAGCCCGTTTTGCCTGCTTTCTCTCCTTGCCCTTTTGCGCCCTTTTAAGCCCTTTTTTACAATTATTGACTGTCTTAAGAAGCATAAGTCTACAGATGCTTGACAGTTAATGCCTAGCACCAGCAAGTGCTCAATGGTAAGAAGACTGGAAAATATTTCGGCCTAGTCGCAGTAGTGCCAGCTCCTTTAACTTCAATAGTCTGACAAGCCAGGATTAATTAATCCTGGCTTGTCAGACAACAACTTAAAATTTCCAGCCAAAGTAAATGTTCGGCTCAAAAAGAAAGACGTTTCCATATTTATCATCCATCTCCTTAAATCCTTCAGGAGAATTGTTGTCAAACATCCACTGGTTGCAATGAACCTGAGGTTCTATGAAAAATCGTTTTTTCTTTCCAAATGCCACATGGTAGCCCAAATGAAGCGAGTTGTACACCTTAAACCCATTTTTAATTTTATTGCCGTCTAAATCCGTGTAGGTTTGAATCTGTGGCAGAACTTCAACAGCTGCAAACAGCCCCTTCCAAAGCATGCGTTGGTACGTGATGCCAATTCCTGTTTCCCTTAAATATCCATC
Organism: Phaeodactylibacter sp.; assembly: GCF_022763345.1. Taxonomy (GTDB): domain Bacteria; phylum Bacteroidota; class Bacteroidia; order Chitinophagales; family Saprospiraceae; genus Phaeodactylibacter. The sequence goes on along the minus strand of NZ_JALEGS010000012.1, from coordinate 44,624 downwards.
GTAATATTCAGTTCCGGAATCTATCTTATCCACAACACCATCCCACCAGGTGATTCCCATGGGTTGAAATAATCGCCAGGTGGCAAACTTTACCCCAACGATGTTCTTATTATCCAGGTTGCGTTTTACATGGAATTCTACCATTTGAATACTTGTTCGATCGTCATAACCAGAGATAAGCTCATCAGGAACAATATAAGGCATACTTACCCTCCATTTATGGGTAACTTCCGTTTCTTTATCCTCTGTTGAGTTTGTTTGAGCAAAAGCACTTAGTGTGCAAAAAAATAAAAGAATCGCAAATAGATTTTTCATGGTAACATTTTTGTTCTTTCGTGAAAAATCCGATTTCTACAAAGTGCTTCCCTTTAACATATAGTTCTTTTGGTAAAGAGGAAAGAAATCATCAACCAATGATTATTTACTCTGCTTTATCGAATTGATAATGCAAAGATGGCGTGGAAAGGAAGGCTAATCGTTTTGAAATGAAATTCGGTACTTTATGGTAAGATTTGACACTTTTGATTAGGCTCAAACCTGATTAGACTTCACCCAGGCTTTTGGTGTCATCCCCTCCGTTTTTTTAAAGTAAGTGTTGAATACCGATTTAGAATTAAAGCCGCTTTCATAAGCTAGTGCTAATAGGGTAAGATGGCGATTGTCAGGATTTAAGGCCATCTCTTTGAAGTTCTCCATGCGAAGTCTATTGGTGTATTCATTGAAGTTTTGGCCAATCCGTTCATTCAGCAACCAGGAAAGCTTGTTACTGCTAGTATTCACGTTTTCGGCAAGCGAGCGTAAAGATAAAGATGGGTTTAGAAACCACTTTTCTTCCTTCATTCCTTTGCCAAGGATTTCTAAAACCATATCGATTTCAGCAGCGGACATTAGTGCTTTAGCAGGAGTGATTTGTATTTGTATTTCGGGATTAGGTGGCAATAGTTCTTCTCGGAAAGCAGCTTGTACTAATTCCTGAAATCGCTTATGCCGGCGCAAAGGTTTAAGCAGTGGAATATTCATGAAGTTTATGATTTGACCGGTGCGCATTTTGATATTATCTTCCAAAGAGTCCAATGCCATTTCGTGTTTCCCCAAATGGACCAATAAAAAAAGTTGCCAGGGTAAAAGTGCTCCTCCAGAATCTTCTTTTATCATTGAGCTCACCCTGCTGATATCAATATCAGTCTTGTCTTCTGGATTTACTAGTTTGTATAACACTCTGCATTCTTCTGGTCTCTCTGCCAATGAGGTATTATTCAAGAAGTCATCTAGTTTTTCGTAATCTTTTGTAAGAATCAGGCAGAGTTGTTTTAATGCAATGGGATGTGTAAAATTGGGGTTGATGCTCAAGGAGGTCTCTATACATTCCAGCGCTTTGGTATAGTCCTCTTTTAAATAATGAATATTCGCTTTGGTAAAATAATGATTAGGGGACAAGGGGTTTATTCTTAAAACATTATCAGCATGCCATAGCGCTTTTTCAAAATAACCTACTGCGGTATACAGTTCGCATAAACCTTCTTCTGCCTCCGTATAGGATGGATTAAGTTCTATTGCTTTTTGAAAGGTTTTATGGCCATTAATGAAATCCCATTTACCCCAAAAAAGTAGTGTAGCTTTACAAAAATACCCTATGTAGGATTGTTTATCCAGTTTAAAACCTTTGCTAAGGTTCTCTTCTGACAACTGTAATAATGCGCTGTTATTCCCCCAGGATCCATACATGGCATAACTATACCCCAAACCAAAGTAGGGTAAAGCAAATGAAGGGTCTATCATTACGCATTGCTCATAGAGTTCTACTGAATTTCTTATCCCATCACCATCCCACATTAAATGCTGGTAGCGGCCTTTAAGATAAAGGTCATAGGCCTCCATATTTTGTGTTGGTGCTTCAATTAAATGTTCTTGAATATTGAGGTGGCCAAAATTTTCCCGGATCTGGTCAGCGATGTGTAAGCTTATTTCATCTTGTACTGCGAATATGTCCTCCAAATCCCGATCGAAATTCTTTGACCAAAAGTGAGTGCCGTCGTCAGTACTGATCAACTGCGCTGTAATACGAACCCTGTTTTTGGCTTTCCGGACGCTCCCCTCCAAAACTGTACTTACTCCTAACTGATTACCAATGGTTCGCACGTCTATATTTTTATTCTTAAATGCAAAAGAGGAGGTGCGGGCAATGACTTTCAAGCCATCCACGGTGGTGAGGGCGTTGATTATTTCTTCAGTAATGCCATCGCTGAAGTATTCGTTCTCAGGGTCGGCACTCATATTAACAAAAGGGAGAACCGCAATGGATTTATTGGATGAAGATATGGGCAGATGGTTGCTCATTTTTACTATGCCATATTAGAGTTTCTTCGAAATGATATTGAAAACTTCAAATTAGGGTTTTTATTCCGGGTTGTAGCTAAACGGTCCGTACATATGACTCAATTGGGCTGCAGACCAAACTCATTGAATATGGAAACCATGGCGAGCCTTCACTCCAAACCCGTATCGAAAGAAGCAAGTTTCATGCGTAGGTCTGGCTATAATACCCTTGAAATTTTACAACACAAGCTGGGTTGGAAAAACTTAACCCCTTAGGACAAGTAAGCATGTGAAAATCCCAAAACTCAAAAAGTGAATGCGTGGAAGTTCAACAGGCATCTTACAAACAATTGCTACTTATTTACATCGACGGTGCTTCCTCAAAAGCCTCAATTATGTCTTCCAATGGAAAGCCGAAAACCCTTAGTTCCGGCGCCTGGTAACCTGTATCGACCTGAAGAAATGAAAAATTTAAGAGGGCTATCCCAGGCAAAAATTTTGTGGAAATAGAGCTGGATGAAGGCTTAACGTTCAGGAACTAATCCTCACAGAGGTTTTACCCGGGTAAAGGCACGGCCTTCCCCAAAGACAGGGCAATTTAAAAGTATAAGGTTATTGAATGGTTTCAGCGTCAAGACTACATTCCATACGGCATTTAAAATGGCAGTGCGCATGATGCTAGAGGAGCACCAGAAAAGGCAGGTATAAACAGACGATTGGGTTCCAGTCTATAATTCCGAACGTTCGGCTATATGCTTATCTATTACTTTGCCTTGAATTTAAATTTAAGGCATGAAAGAAAACAGGAGCAGGATACCCGGAATGGCTTTTGGAATCCTGCTGGGAATAGCCATAGGGGTCGCACAAGATAACCCTGGGCTATGGATAAGCCTTGGACTGGCCATTGGTGTGGCGATAGATTATACACGGAAACAGGAATTAAACCAGGATCTGGATTCGAAAAACAAGAACTCTGAATGAAAATGAATATAGATATGAAGTGGCTATTCCTTCCTACTGTCTTGCTCACTGTCTTGGGTTCATGTTCCTACAGGGCTGCTGATACTGAGCACACAGCAACAATGGCAAAGGGTTGTGTAAATCAGGAGCATGCCGCCGAACTCAAGGCTCGGTTGGAAAATGGTATGCGCGGTAAAGTGAAATTCATCGGCGAACCAGAGCAACTCAACTCTATCGCTGATAAAATGTCAGAATACACCATATCGGCAATGTCCCTCGCGGTCATCAGGGAAGGCCAGATCGAATGGTCGGAGACTTATGAGAATGCCGAAGTAGCCGGAAGTCAAAGACTGGATTGCACCAGCCTGTTTCAGGCCGCCTCTCTGTCCAAACCGGTCACCTTTATGGCGGCCTTGCGTATGCATGCAGCCGGAGAAATTGATCTGGATAAAAACATCGGGGACTACCTGAAAAGCTTCCAACTCCCTCAGGGTAAACAAACTGTAGAGAACCCCGTGACGTTTCGAAATATCTTCTCTCACACTTCCGGGATTAATGCCGGTGGCTATCAGGGCTATAACAGAAGCCTCGACATGCCATCTGACCCTGATATTCTAATGGGAAACGACGGCGTTAATTCCCCTGCCATTGAAGTGGTTTGGGAACCCAATGAAACGCTGGCCTATTCCGGAGGTGGGTACACCCTGGCAGAGCAGGCGCTCCAGGATATCTATGGGGCATCGTTCTCCGAGATCATGGAAAAGTGGATACTGAAACCCGCCAATATGGTAAACTCGGCCTTTACACAACCCTTACCTGCCTCAGACTCCAACCGGGTGGCCAAAGGGCACACCCACTCAGGAGAGGTATTGGAAGGCGGCTGGCGGAACCATCCGGAGCAGGCTGCCGCTGGTCTTTGGAGCAATGCTGTGGACCTTGCCAGGTTCATGACGGCAATTTATAATGCCTATCAAGGCAAACCGTCGATATTTTCTCAGTCAGACGTAGAATCACTGATAAAGGACGAGAGAGACGGCCATATTTATGGGTTTATCGTCAACCAAACCGAAGATGATCTTGCCATCACGCACTATGGAGGAAATGCGGGGTACAGAACGGCTATGACCATTAGTCTGACAACCGGTAATGGACTGGTGTACTTAATCAACTCGGATAACGGTGGCAATCTGGGTAATGAACTCCTTCTGTCTGCTGCACAGGTATACGGTTGGGAACATTTTCAACAAACTCAGGCTCATCGCAAGGAGAGGGATACCCAAACTTTGCAAGCGCTGGCGGGTGCGTATAAATGGAATGATCAAATCGACTTAAATATCAGGTATGATGAAAAAGAGAAGCTCGTAGTGCTCATTTTTCCAAGTGGTGAGGAGTATAAGCTTGTTCCCGTAGTTGGTGACGAACTCGCTTTCGTGCACCCCAATACGGGTATTGAAGTGGCCTTCCTCCAAGAGGATAACTTCAAGTCATTTTCGCTCTACGGGCAAAAAGCCTTGAGACAATAGGCTTTTGGCGAGTTATTGAAAACAATCCATCCATCTTCAGCTAATGGCGCTTAGTCACCGGCATTAAAGAAAAAATTAAAGAAAAAATAAACGATATGAATTCAATTTTGGAAACAAGCAGATTTCCACAGCCCACTATTATCCCTGTAAACGGGATAGAACTGGAAGTCTTTGAGGCCGGCCAGCAGCATAAAGGAAAACCCATTGTGCTCTGCCACGGGTGGCCCGAACATGCCTTCACATGGCGGCACCAGATTCCAGCACTCGTTCAGGCCGGCTACCACGTCATTGTCCCTAACCAGAGAGGTTATGGTAATTCATCACGGCCAGCAGAAATAACGGCTTATGACATTGTACACTTGACGGGTGATCTGGTTGCGCTGCTCGATTATTATGGATACGCAGCGGCCACATTTGTTGGCCATGACTGGGGTGCTAATGTCGTTTGGAGTCTGGCACAATTACATCCGGAACGGGTAAATAAAATCATCAGCCTGGCGCTGCCTTATCAAGAGCGAGGCGAAAAGCCCTGGATTGAGCTTATGGAAGCGTACTTGGGAAGCGATAACTATTTTGTCCACTTCAATAAGCAACCGGGTGTTGCAGATGCTATTCTGGATGAACACACGCAGCAGTTTCTCCGCAATCTATTCCGTAAGAATACACCTCTGACACCTCCGGAGCCCGGAATGTTAATGATCAATCTCGCCAGAGCTAAAGACCCGCAGGGCGAGCCTGTCATGAGTGAACAGGAGCTAGCCATTTTCGTCTCCTCCTTCCAATCGTCAGGATTCACTGGAAGCATCAACTGGTATAGAAACCTGGACCGCAATTGGCACTTATTAGCGGAGGTAAATCCGGTCATTCAACAACCTGCACTTATGATTTATGGTGACCAGGATATGATTCCTAAATCTGAGAGATTATCAGCGTTTGTGCCCAATGTGGAAGAAGTGAGTATAGACTGTGGCCATTGGATTCAACAGGAAAAGCCTAAAGAAACAACTCAATATATTCTAGACTGGTTAAGTAAAAATTGAAACATCTAATTCAGGAAATAAGGCTTACCCGCAATTCCGGCAGACCGTTTGCTTGCAATCGGACTTCATTAATTTTAGGAGCAGCGTTGCTCAAAAGCCTCAATTAAGCCTTCCAACGGGAAGACGAAAACCCTTTAATTCAATGCTGCAAAAGTGCTGAAATAAAACGTATTTTTATTGGGTTTCAGCCCGTTTTGCCTGATTTCTCTAATTGTGTTTTATTGTGCCTTATTGAGGGTTGTTGAGGTTTTTTTGCTACAATTTTTTAGTGAAATACATGCTTATACTTTGTAGCATTTGGCCTTTTCACGCCGTTCTTGTGTGGGCAGGCTAATGACTCAGATACCTACTTGAGGCGTTGTGGTTTGGGGAAACCTGTGCTGACATCCCCGGGATCGTCAGTAGCTCAATACCATTCGTTACGTCCGGACCTGCCTCTTCAGCTCAACCGCTATTTTTCGGAGGTTTTTACCGGGTTGTTGTTAGCTTTTGTTTGGCCTAGCCTCAGTTCAGCTGTTGGTTGATGTTTTGCAGTGCTTTCTTTACAAATATGAGGCTGTAACACTAACGGCTTAAATCAAAAAGCAGTAACTTACGATGGCGGTTTTTCACAGCTTGCCCTGCTCTGCGGGAGGCTGGCGTTGCCCACATTTAAAAATGCTGACAGGAACCTAAAAAAGAGAAAGATTGTTTTTTTGATAAGTTATGAATTGAAGGCATAAAAAAACAGATAATGGCCCTTATAATCACCGATGATACACTTTCCAAAGCTCAATTGTCAGCAGAGGAACTCCTCGTTGATCTAGCTTGCTACTTATACGACAAAAAACGGATGAGTATGGGGCAAGCCAGGCACTTGACCGGCTTGGATCAGATTAGCTTCCAGAAAGAATTGGCCAAACGAGATATCTATATTCATTACACAGCAGAAGATCTGGAAAAAGATTTACAGAATCTGGGTATCGAATTATGATCATTGTTAGTGATACTTCTTCTATTTCCAACTTGCTGCAAATTGGGTTGATTGATATTCTTCATGTGCTCTACGGTGAGATAACGATAACACCAGCTGTAAGAAGAGAACTATACCACTTGCCGGATCAGGAAAAGCAAATTGAACAAATTGACTGGATAAAAGTGAAAACTCCTCAGGATCAAGGGATGATCGTCCAATTGTTGGAGGAAATCGACCTTGGGGAAGCAGAATCCATTGTGTTGGCTATGGAGGAACAGGCAAAATACCTGATCATTGATGAGTATAAAGGAAGAATGATCGCGGATTCATATGGTATCAAAATAGTGGGAATATTGGGTGTTTTGATCCAAGCTAAGCAGAAAGGAGCAATATCAGCTGTTAAGCCGCATATCAATCAACTTATTGAGATTGGGTTTCGATTGGACAAAAAACTAATCGAAAGGGTCTTAAAGGGTCTTGGAGAGCTGTAGGGTGCCAGAACTAAAGAAAATAAGAAAACTTACAGGCAATAGCTTTGAGACGGTTTACCCGGCTGAATATACCGGAGTTCGACCTGATGGCAATCAGAGCCCATGTCTTGAGGTGGGTGGCAAAAGAAACTACTAGAGTCAAGCAAAAAACCTCAAAAAATACGCTACAAAAGCCAAGGGTTTCCTGAAAACCAGACCTTTAGGCCGGTTTTCCGTACCCGTCCGGACCGCCTTCGCCCGCCAAAATTCGAAAGGATGTTGGCGGGCTTTCTGTTTTTATGGTCTTTGTATAAAGGGTGTGTTTTGTTCTCAATCCCACCGGGCTATGGCGGCCGGAGACCGCTGAGTAAACTTTCATGAAAAGCCGTATTCACGCCGAATGTGGCTTTTAGGCTTCCAGCCCGTTTTCCCTACATCTTCTAATTGTGTTTTATGGAGGGTTATTGGGACCTTATTTGAGATTTTTTGCACCAAAATTTGCACCGGAAAATTGCAGCCCTTTGCAGGTACTTGCAGGTACTTGCAGAGGCAGTCTACCGCCTTGGGTATCTTCCGTTATGAACTTCTAGAATAAAGGTTGTTCTCCCTAAAATCGCACCAATATCACCTGCTTGCTTTGCTACAGACAGTGTTGAAGGGGTAAAGGCTGCGATTTTAGAGATTAAGCTTAATAGCCTGCCTGTCCTTGCCTTTCCCATGCCCTTGAAAAGCTTGGAATAAACAGTGCAGCTTCTTAATAATTTGGTTTTCAGCCAATAATGTCCGGATTTTAGCCAATGATGTCCAGTTTTTAGCCCCGCTCTAACCCTACCTTCGCCTCGTCCTTATTGACTTTCAATTGTGGAATATAAAATACTCTTGCAAAAGGGTCTCCCTTCAAGTGGGGAGGTGCCCGACAGCCATAACAGCTGCCCGTAAGACGTCTTTTCTCCACTAGTTAAAACCCCGGATAAATGCAGGAAAAAGTCATCCATTTTGCCATTAACAAACCCAAAGCGGTCGTCAGATTGATGATCCTGACCGCTATGATTGTGCTGTTAGGGGCACTTTTACCTTCTTTCTTCCCCAATACTTTCAGCGCCTTCCACACCATAAGAGTGGATACCGATCCCGAAAACATGCTTCCCAAGGATGAGCCTGTCCGGGTTTTTCACGATCAGATGAAAGAGCTGATGAACCTGCACGAGTTGATCGGCGTGGGGATCGTCAATACTACCCACGAAGACGGGGTTTATAATGTAGAAACACTCCGGAAGATCTATGAGCTTGCTGAATTTGCCAAAACCCTGACCTGGGAAAATGAAGAGGGCGAACAGGAAGGCGTGATTGAAGTGGATATTATGGCCCCTTCGACGACTGATAATATAGAGCAGGAGTCGGTAGGTGTTGTGCGCTTCGACTGGCTCATGCAAACGCCCCCTCAAAACATGGAGGAGGTTGAAGCACTGAAAAAGAAGGTCTCTCGCCTGACTTATATCCAGGGAATGATGTTTTCGGAGGATGAAAAAGCGCTGGCAATGACCCTACCCATCTCCTCTAAGGATGTTAGCTACCACATCTATACGAAGCTAAGGGAGAAGATTGAGTCTTTGCAAGGTAATGGCGATGCCTTTCATGTGGCAGGGCTTCCTGTGGCCGAGGACGTATTTGGTGTTGAGATGTTCCTGCAGATGGCCATTGCAGCCCCCGCTGCCATGCTGGTGATCTTTTTGCTGATGCTCGCCTTTTTCAAGCGTGTGGTGTTGGTAATCTCTCCGCTGATTGTAGCCCTGGTTTCGGTTATCATCAGTATGGGGCTTCTGGTATTTACGGGAAACACGATTCACATTATGAGTTCGATGATTCCCATTTTTATCATGCCGATTGCCGTTTTGGATGCGGTGCACATTTTGTCAGACTTCTTTGAGGTCTACCAATCCAAAAAAGACAGGCGAGAGGCCTTGGTCTATGTGATGAACCACCTCTTTACGCCCATGCTATACACCTCTATTACGACCGTGATTGGTTTTGGTGCCTTGGTGCTAACCCCTATTCCTCCGGTACAGGTGTTCGGTATTTTTGTGGCGATAGGCGTCGCTATGGCCTGGCTATGGACGATCCTCTTCATCCCGGCTTACATCATGTTGCTGCCCGGAAAAACACTGGAAAACTTTGGACAAAAGCCGGCATCCGGGGACCACAGAGGCTGGCTGGATGTCTTCCTTAGTTCGGTTAGGAAAATCTCTTTCAACCACGCCAAAGCTGTGGTGGCTAGCGCCCTGGTGCTTATCGCCATTTCCGTGTGGGGGATTCAGCAGATCGTGGTTAACGATAACCCCACCCGCTGGTTTGAAGAAGACCACCCCATTCGCCTCGCGGATACGGAGATGAATAAGCACCTTGCCGGGACTTACGATACCTATTTTGCCCTTAGCCCCACGAATGAGCAGATCGACAAAGACCAGGTCCAGCAGGAGCTGATCAGGAGCTATCCAGCCCTTGATAAGTCGGTTTTTGATGTGGATCCCTCCTTAAATGGCATGGATTGGCTCTTGAATGTGGAGTCCAGCTTAGATGATCTGCTGTTTGAAAGTGGGGACGATGTGTATGACGAGGCCTTAAACACCATCAGTGACTTGAAAAGTGATGCTGCCATTTTCAAAAACCCTGAAGCTTTGAAGTATCTGGAACAATTACAGACGCAATTGTCAGGGCTGGATGTGGTGGGCAAAACACTATCCGTGATGGATCTGCAAAAAATCGTAAACCGGGAAATTTATTCTGGCGAGGACCAGCATTATGTTATCCCCGAAAATAAAAGGGTGGCGGGACAACACTATGTAACCTTTCAGGGCGGGCACCGCCCTAACGACTTGTGGCACTTTACAACGCCTACCTACGATGTGGCCAACGTTTGGGTATTGCTAAACTCCGGGAACAACATCGATATGGAGCAGGTAAGATCTGTCACCGAGCAGTTTATGAAAGATAACCCCGCGCCGTTTGGTTTGGAAGGGAAATGGTATGGGCTGACCTATATCAACCTCATCTGGCAAGACAAAATGGTATTCGGCATGCTCAATGCCTTTTTGAGCTCTTTTGCCATCGTTTTAGTGATCATGTTCTTCCTTTTCAGGTCTTTTTGGTGGGGATTATTATCTATGCTTCCGCTGAGTCTTACCATCATTACGATTTACGGAATAATTGGTATTGCAGGCAAGGAGTATGACATTCCGATTGCTGTACTGTCCTCGCTCTCGCTTGGCCTGGCTGTGGATTACGCCATCCACTTTTTGGCACGTTCCAGAGAGATCCGCAAAAATCAGGTTAGTTGGGAAGCAGCCAGTAAAATCGTGTTCGAGGAACCTGCTAAAGCCATCGTCCGAAACGTATTCGTGGTTGGATTTGGTTTTATTCCACTCTTGTTTTCACCCTTGGTTCCCTATCAAACCGTTGGCTTTTTCATTGCAGCTATCCTGATCTCGGCAGGCTTGGTAACGATATTGCTCCTGCCTGCCTTAATTAAGTTGTTAGAAAAAAGATTATTTAAAGACGTTAAAAATTAAGCATGAGAAAGAGGTTAATTATAGTTCACACACTGTGGTTGTTTCTGCTCCTTTCAATGACGGGCTATGCCCAATCGGTTGATCAAATCATAAAAAAGGCCAACCACGTTGCCTATTACAATGGCAAAGACGGCCGTGCGAAGGTGCAAATGCTGATCAAAGACAGTCAGGGCAGGAGCCGCAAGAGGAGCTTCACCATACTGCGCAAAAACATCAATACCAATGCGGACGGCGAACAGAAGTTCTATGTCTATTTCAACCGCCCCACAGATATGCAAGGCACTGTTTTTTTGGTGTGGAAAAAAATGGAAGGCGATGATGACCGCTGGATGTACTTCCCCGCTCTCGACCTGGTAAAACGGATTGCCGGAGGAGACAAGAGAACCAGTTTTGTGGGGTCTACGTTCCTTTATGAAGATGTATCGGGTCGGAGGTTGAGCGCAGATAAGCACAAACTCTTAAAAACTACCGGCGACGCCTATGTGGTCGAAAGTGTTCCCGTCGATAAAAGCGGGGTGAAATTTTCAAAGTACATCGCTCACGTAGACAAGAAAAGCTTTATCCCCCTAAAAATAGAGTACTACAACAGCAAGGGCAAAGTGTACCGCATTTATGAAAATAAGAAATGGGAGATGGTCCAGGGTAAACCAACAGTCATTATCTCCAGCATGAAAGATCTGGATACAGGGGTTGAAACCTACAATCGCTACACCGATGTAGAGTACGATGTCAATATCGACGACAGTATCTTTTCAGAAAGATACCTGAGAAAGGCTCCCATGGAATTAATAAATTACTAGTGTATGCACCTTTTTAAATGTAGCCTTCTCCTCTTGCTTAGCACACTTTGCACGCTCTCCTCATGGGCACAAAATGATGATTTGGAGAATTTGTTTGCTGATTTTGAGGAGGAAGAGGAGGAGGTTTCTCCCTACGTAATCAAAGGTTTTTTAGATGCGCGCTTTGGCCCACGTATCGCTCAGTCGAAAGAAAACTCCTGGTATACGCTTGGGGAAGCGCGCGCGCAATTTGATTACAAGTACGCGACTAATAATTTAGAGCTGGCCCTGGTTACGGATCTGAAGTACAGCCCGCTGCAAACCGATCCTTTCGAGGACGTTGAAAATGGCGTGGGGATATTGGATATCCGGGAGTTCTCCTTTAGTAAATCGATTGGGACGAGTTTTGAGCTAAAGGCGGGCCGGCAAATCCTGACCTGGGGTACCGGTGACATGCTGTTCATCAATGACCTGTTTCCCAAAGATTGGCAATCCTTCTTTAGCGGACGGCAAGTCAACTACCTGAAAGCACCAAGCAATTCCGTGAAGCTGTCGAATTTCAATAAATGGTTTACGCTTGATCTGGTATGGACGCCCCGTTTTACCTCCGACCGCTTCATCAACGGCAGCAATATCGAGTATTTCAATCCTTTTATAGGGGGTATCGTCGGTGAATCGGCGATGATACAACCCAGTGAGCGGGATGAATACTTTTCTGAAAGCGAGTTTGCAATTCGCGTACATAAGGTTATCAAAGGTGTGGAACTGGACCTGTACGGTTACGACGGCTTCTGGAAAACACCCGAAGGCTTCAACGATCAGGGACAGTTCTTCTTTCCCCAATTATCAGTGATCGGCGCTTCTCTGAGAACACCTCTTTTCACCGGCGTTTTTAATGTTGAGTATGGGCATTATTTTTCGAGAGATCATGAAAACAACAGGCTCAAGCCTATCCGGAACTCGGAAGACCGCTTGTTAGTCGGCTTTGAAAAAGAGGTCGTCAAAAACTTTACGGCGAGCACACAGCTTTACATCGAACGGATCAACGACTTCGACCGCTACCTGGAAAATTTCGAGGGCTTTGCCTTTCGGGATGAGGTAAGGACGATGCTGACCCTTCGCCTGGAGTACTTTGCATTGGAACAGCGGCTGCGATTCTCCTTCTTCAACTACTACTCGCCCAATGAAAAGGATTTTTTCTCCAAAAACACCATTACCTTCAAGTACAGGGACAACTTACAGTTCGAACTGGGCAGCAACTACTTTACAGGAAAGAATGACTTCTCCTTTTGGGGACAGTTTCAAACCACTTCTAATATTTATGCCGGGCTTACGTGGTATTATTAACTCATGTTGCTACACCCTTAAATTTAGGCCACAAGCTAAGTTGCTAAACCTTCATTTGAGCAAATAAAACGCAGAAAATCCATTGTATACGCAATACGAAGTGGTCACCTACTGGCGCTGACGGCCAGCACGGGGAACGATGAATGTCGGGCTTACAGTCCAGACATTCATCGTCTGGAATCTTGGATTTGCGACATCGGCCACTGACGAAGCATAGCTTGTCAGGGCAAGCGCAAGCCACTTCTCAGCGTAAATGCTGACCTGTCTGCCGAAGTACCAGTACGCAGGCAGGCATTGAGTAGGTTTGCTGTAGCAAACCACTTAATTGTCAGTATAGCTTTAGCCTTCATCCCTTTTGGACGAGTCGAAAGTAAAATTCTAAATTCAGAAAAAATACGGCCTGGAATCCCGGCAGTCCGTTTGTTTACGTCTGGTCTTCGAGTTTTCCAACCCCGCCTACTCCCCAGGCAGGCTAACATAATAGATAAAATCCGTTCTCGGAGGGCTGCCCAACCCTGCCTGCCGCCCCATCGTAATCAGCTGCCCCCGGTGGTAGGTGCTGTGGTTCATGCAGTGATGGATCATGTCGGCAATGGCCGTATAGCCTTCTCCGCGCGACTTCGGGCGTTTGGCTTGCAGGTCTTCAAGAGACATGGTTTGTACGTGGGTATTAAAGTTTTCGGAGGCCTGTAGCCAGCCCTTTAGCAGGTCCTCTTTGCTGCCATTAAAATGCTTGGCAGGGTTGTTTTCCGCGGATTCATCTTTTACAATCTGCAGCCAGAGGTATTCGGCGCTCCAGATGTGCAGTACGGTTTCTTTCAGGCTGGAAAAGCTGGATTCGATTTCCCGGTCCAGGCCTTCCTCAGAGGCGGTGCGTAACCACTCCGCAAGCTGCTGATTAGCCCAGTGGTTATAGGCAGTATAACGCCGCATCATGGTCGTGAGGTCATCTCCGGCGGATTCAACGGGGTGTAGGTGCTTACGCGTATTGTTTTTCATGTCTTCTCCGGTAATCCTTTCATTTGGCAGCACAGCCATCGTCAGTAAGGCCTGAACACCAAGCATGATATGTAGCAACATGATTCATCTTTTAATAGCTCTAAACTAAAAAATAAAATCTGATGAAGGATGGAAAATGGAAAGCTTGTCGCTGTTCTACAACTCAAACGCTTTCGGGAATAAAATCTTAGCCTCTCCCCTTACTAATAACTTGCCCCTGGGGTTGAAAGCCTGGCAGGAGAACACTCCCTGTTTTTTCTTATCCTCAAAGCTGTTCAGCGTTGCTTTGGCGGTAATCTCATCGCCTATGTAGGCGGGGCGGAGGAATTCAGCGCTTTGTGACATATAGATGCCACCCTGACCGGGATAAATCGTGCCAAATATCTTAGAGAACATGCTAAGCAGCAGCACCCCATGCACCACCCGGGCTTTGAATACCGTATCTTTTGCGTAGGCTTCATCGAGGTGGATGGGGTTGTCGTCCTGGGAAAGCCCGGCAAATTGGGCAACATCTTCGGCTTGGAAGGTTTTGGTGAATTCGTAGGTGCTGTTGAGCGTTACTTTTGGCATGTGGCGTATTGATTTGGCGGAAATATAAAGGTTTTTCTGCTTGTCAGGCCGGGGCCTTTGTAAGCTCTTGCCAAAAATAGCTTGCTTACAGGTGCACCGTACCGGTATGGAAACCACCGAATCTTACCTTTTTTTCGCCCTGGCATTGAAAAACCTACCCCGAAAAGGAATTAATACCCATGTAAGTAGTTTTAAGCCAAGTTCTTAGCGTACTTTTGCCCCCAAATTTGAAAACCTAAGTTTTTGGACCGCAACACAAAACGTTATCAACACTGGCTTTACGGGCTCATCCTTTTACTGGTACTGCCCGCCCTGCTCATCAACCTGGGCGTGCTCACCCTCATTGACGATGAGGCGCTGCGGGCGTGGGTGGCTTTGGAAATGCGGCTGTCCGACAACTACATCGTCCCGCAGTTGCATGGGGAGTTTTACTACAAAAAACCACCGGTCTACAACTGGATGCTACTGGGCGTTTTCCAGCTGACCGGCAGTATGGACGAGTGGTCTATCCGCATCCCTACCGTGGCCTTCCTTTTGCTGTATTGCGGTACGATCTACTACTTTGTGCGCCGGCACTTCAGCCATGAGATGGCCTTCCTGAGCGCCCTGGCGTTCCTGACCTGCGGGCGTATCCTGTTTTACGATTCTTTTCTTGGGCTGATCGACATCAGCTATTCCTGGGTGACTTTTCTGTCATTTATGGTCTTCTACCACCTGGCGGCACGGGAACGGTGGCTGGCTGCTTTTGCCGGTTCTTACTTTCTGGCCGCAGTGGGTTTTCTGATGAAAGGGCTCCCTTCGGTGGTTTTTCAGGGGTTTACCCTCATCGCCTGGTTGGTGTACCAAAAGCAGTTCCGCCGCCTGTTTCAGTGGCAGCATATTTTGGGTGGGCTGACCTTTTTGGCGGTGGTGGGCAGCTACTATGCGACTTATTTGCAGTACAATAGCCTGGAGGAATTAGCTTCGGTTTTGTTCAACGAATCGGCCAAGCGTACCGCCGGGCGTTATCCGCTCTGGTTCACGCTTTTCCACCTGTTCACCTACCCCTTTGAGCTGCTTATCTACCACTTTATGCCGTGGGGCTTACTGGCACTGTACCTGTTTCGCAGGAGATCGTGGACACAGGTCTGGCAGCACCCGTTCATCGCCTTTGTTTTTCTGACCTTCCTGGTTAATATCACCGTGTACTGGACGGCGCCTAAGGTGCACCCCCGGTACGTTTTCATGATCGTCCCCTTGTTATTCGTTACGCTGCTGTACTTGCACGAGCAACAGAAGGTAGACCGGCCCTGGCCCTACCGGGTGACGATGCAACTACTGCTGTTTTGCTGCCTCATTCTACCTCCCGCGGCATTGGCGCCCCTCTTTATGGAACGCCTGCAGGGCACCCCCTGGCTATGGGCCAAAAGCCTGAGCCTGTTTGTGGTGCTGAGCGCGCTGGCCTACGGCGCATGGCGGTTCCGCGAAGCCCGGTTGCTGACCACAGCGGCTGTCTTGCTGGTGGTGCGTATCGCCTTCAACTGGTTTGCGCTGCCCGACCGGCATGCCAATGATTTTGGCGATGTGGTGCGGAAAGATGCCCTAAGGGTGGCAGCCGAATATCAATCGGCCGACTTACGCGTTTATAAAGATACTGAATGGCAGCCGATGACGTCCTTTTATATGACTCGTGAAGCAGGGCGGATTATTCCCATTGACCGGGAAACGCACGACACCTCGGCTTACTACATCATTGACCCCAAAGCCTATCCCTTTGTGCCCTATGAAAAACAGGACGAGCTCCTGATGCGGCATGGTGGAAAAGTCTACGATATTGTGAAATTCTAGTGTTATGTCAATAAAAATATCAGCCGTCGTCACGGTCTACAACGAAGAACTGAACATCAAACCGCTGGTAAAGCGCATTACCGCCGCACTCGACGGGATGGACTACGAGATTGTCTATGTGGACGATGGCTCTACGGACAATACCCTGCGGGAGCTGTACAGCATTGACCACCCCCGGCTGAAGGTGGTGGAATTCCGGAAAAACTATGGGCAAAGTGCCGCGCTCATGGCCGGCATTGACGCCGCAGAGGGCGAGTACATCGCTACCATGGATGGGGACCTGCAAAACGACCCTTCCGACATTCCGGCCATGCTCAAACTGGCGGAAGAAGGCGACTACGATATGGTGGCTGGAGAACGTGCCAAGCGCAAAGACGGCTGGATACTCCGCAAGATTCCAAGTATGATCGCCAACTTTATCATCCGCAACTCTTCAGGGGTGCACTTGAAAGACTACGGCTGTGCGCTCCGGGTTTTCCGGTCTGAGATTGCCAAAGATATGGGCATCTACGGCGAGCTCCACCGTTTCATTCCGGTACTGGCTCACCTGGAAGGCGCACGCATCATTCAGATTCCCGTCAAGCACCACGCCCGGGAGTTTGGGGAGTCCAAGTATGGGCTCGGTCGGACCTTCAAGGTGGTGAGCGACCTCCTGCTGATGCTTTTCCTCAAGCAGTACATGCAGCGCCCCATGCACCTTTTTGGCAATACTGGCGTACTCCTCCTCCTCGTTGGTCTGCTGATCAATGGTTATCTTGGAGTGCTGAAAATCCTGGGGCAGGATATTTGGGGCAAGCCTCTGCTTATACTGGGTTTGATGCTGGTCCTTGGCGGCATTCAGCTCATCACCATCGGTATTGTGGTGGAAATACAGATGCGGACCTACTACGAGTCCCAGCAAAAACGCCCTTACAAAATCCGCCGCGTCACCAAAGGCGGCACAGAACAAAAAACAACGGCCAATGCCACAACCTGAATTCGACATCGGCGAGCTCGTGCTCTACAAGAACAATCAGCTTATCGCCTTCAATAAACCTGCCGGGCTGCCGGTCACAACCGATAAAACCGGGGACAAGGCCATGGATCAACTGGGTGAAATCTACTGCAAATCCACGTTGGGTCTGGTACACCGGCTGGACCGTCCGGCAAGCGGGGTCGTGCTCTTCGCCCGCTCTGAAAATGCCCTGGCCCACCTCAATGAGCAGTTCCGTGAACGGCAGGTGGAAAAAGTCTACCTCGCTGCCGTTGCCAACCGCCCGGAAGCGATGGAGGGCAAGCTTGTCCATTACCTCAGGCGCGACGGTCGAAAAAACAAAACTATTGCCTATTCAGATCCTCAGAAAGATGCCAAGCAGGCAGAGCTGTCCTACCGGTATCTGGACAGCAGCGATCACTACCACCTGCTGGAAATCCGCCTGCATACCGGGCGCCACCACCAAATCCGGGCACAGCTGGCGGATATTGGCTGCCCCATCAAAGGTGATGTCAAGTACGGCTTCCGGCGGAGCAATCCCGACCGGTCTATCCACCTGCATGCCTGGAAGCTGACTTTCCGCCACCCGGTATCCAATCAGGAAGAGACCATTACCGCACCACTGCCCCAGCAGGATCCGGTATGGAATGCCTTTAACCTCAACGATTAATATGGAAGCTTTACTCGAGCACTTTCCCAAGCTGACGGAGCAGCAGATCGCTCAGTTTGAACAACTCGGCCCCCTGTACCGGGAGTGGAACGATAAGATCAACGTCATTTCCCGTAAGGACATCGACCAGCTGTACCCACACCATATCCTGCACGCGCTGGCGATACCGCAGGTGGTGAAGTTCCGGACGGGCGCCAAAATCCTGGACCTGGGAACCGGTGGCGGATTGCCGGGCATCCCCCTCGCTATTCTCTACCCCAATGTGCAATTCACCCTCATCGATGGCACGCGCAAGAAAATCAAAGTCGTGCAGGAAATCATCGACGCCATCGGGCTGGACAATGCCGAAGCCAAACACGTCCGGGCAGAGGAACTAAAAGACCGCTTTGACTTTGTGGTCTGCCGGGCTGTAGCCAGCCTCGATAAGCTCGTGCCCTGGACACAGCGCCTGCTCAAACGGGAAGAACGCCACGCCCTGCCCAACGGCTTGCTGACCCTCAAGGGGGGCGACCTCAAAAGTGAGATCAAAGCCCTCGGCAAAGGCCACTATGTGGAGCTGTTCCCAATTACGGATTACTTTAAGATGGATTACTACATTGAGAAGTATGTGGTGTACGTTCAGGGGTAGGCAGAACACTGCCCAGCCTACATTCGCAATCCATCCGATTTTGCTGCGGCATAGCCCCCAAGATTTCTTACCTTTGCTCATCTACTATTAAACCACTTAACAACGCCATCCTATGTCATTCGAAGTAGAAGGAAAGCTACATAAGAAATACGAAACGGAGCAAAAGACCGATTCATTCCAGGCCCGGGAGTTCGTCATCGAGACCGAGGGCAACTATCCGCAGTTTGTGAAATTCCAGCTGGTACAGGACCGCTGCGCCCTGCTTGACCCCTTTGAGGAAGGGCAGATGATCAAAGTCCACTTCGACTTGCGTGGCCGGGAGTGGAATGGCAAATACTTCACCAACCTGAATGCCTGGCGCCTGGAGCAGGGTGGTGCGAATGCGGCTCCCACCGCAGCTCCGCAATCTGCAGATTCCGGATTCCCGGACTCGGAATTCCCTTCTGCCAACGATGAGCCGGCCAGTCAGGCGGATGACGACCTGCCATTCTAATAATGGTACGCTCAAAAAAAGCCCCCGGCTTCTCATTTGGAAGTTCCGAGGGCTTTTTTTATACCATTAACTCCACGGTTTACCTCAATAGCACCACTTCACCGCGGCGATCCACCGCCACTTCTTCCTGAAGGCAATTGATCACCTTCGCCTGAATAGACCAGGCAAAGACGCCTCCGTTGCGCAAGGTGCCATTCATGACGCCGTCCCAGCCACTGTCCGGGTCGGTACTTTCAAAAACCTGTACGCCCCAGCGGTCGAAGATGCGAAGCCGGTAGTCCAGCACCCCTGCGACTTCATCGCTGGTGAAGGCCCGGAACACATCATTGTTGTTGTCACCATTGGGGGAAAATGCGTTCGGTACATACATCCAGTTTTGGCCTTCCATGAGGGGCGGTGCCAGCATAATGCTTTCACTGAAGGTTTCGCAACCGTTGTCAATCTCCAAATCGTAAGTCCCTGCGGTACCGATGACCCGGTCGAGCGCCGCTGCTCCGTCTGACCAGGTAAATGCCAAATCAGGCGTTTCCCCGGAAGTGATATCGACGGTGACGATGGATTCCGGATTTTCACAGCTTAGGGTATCCCAGCGTACCATTACTGCCAGGGGTTCAAAGGCTTCTACAAGGCCATTGAAGGTCGTTTCGCACCCACTTCCATCGGTGATCGTCACGGTGTAATTACCTGCGGCCAGCCCTTCAAAGTCAGGTGAAGCCTGTGGGCTGCCCTGACCGATAGCATAGGTGTAGGGTGGATTGGGCGCGCTGACCGGATTTACCGAGAGCGTGCCGGTTTCCTCGTTGGGGCAAGCCGCCTCGGTTGAGATACCCGCCATCACGTCGGGCGATAATTCTACGCTCAGGTTCACGATAGAGTCACAGCCCGCCTCACTGATGAGCATGACCGTTCCGGATTCACCGGGCAGCAGTTCTTCGCCGTGGAAGAAATAGGTTTCGCCCTCGCAGATTCGCACGGATTGTTCTGTAGTGACCGGTTCGAGTAAGGCAACTTGTATCTGTAGCACCGAGTCACAACCGGCACTGCTGCTAAGGGTGATTTCATTCAGGCCTTCATTCAGTGCCATCCCGTCGTGCTCGAGGATTTCACCTTCGCAGAAAGAGAGGTCAAAGGCATTCGTGAACACCTCAAGTTCCTCTACCAGCACATTGACCGTAGAGTCGCAGCCATCGGTATTGGTGAAGTGGAAAACGTCCTGACTGCCGGCGGCTATTTCCACTCCATCATAAGTAATGCTGCTGCCCTCACAGGCTGAAAAGGTGAGCGTGGTGTCGCTCTCCGTCGGGCAGTTGATGCGGATGAGCCAGTCTGTTACGACCACCTGATCGCACCCTACAAGTGTGGTGTCTGCATTGACCCAAACCGCTTCCAGGAAGCCCTCAAGATTAGCGGTATCCACGGCGAGGGTGTAGTCTTCATTGGAGGGCTGATCGGTAAAGCCATAGCCGCCATCCTGTGTGGAGGTGCTCTGATCCAGTATACTGCCATTCTGTAGCAGCAGGATATCAATACCGCTCAGGAGGGTATCCGGCGCATCGATGATTCCGTTGTCATTCACATCGAAGTAAACCTCCCCGGCAAAGCTGCCGAACCCATCGAACAGTTCGAGGCTAAGCGGGTCAGACTGCAGCACACAGCCATTGGTGGCCACCATTTCCAGGTAGTAATCGCCGGCATCCTCCACGATCAGTTCGGGCATCGTACCCTCCGGCGGTGCCACCGGGCTGCCATTGAAGTACCACTGATAGCTTGCTACATTGGGAATATCGGGCAGGCAAATCGTATCCGGGCGGCAGCGGGTGTAGCAGCCATTTGGTACACGGGCAATATCCGGGCCGGTTAGCAATTCAAAAGCTTCGCTTACCTGTGTGCAGCCTTCTGCATTGGTGGCCGTCACCGTGTATTCGCCCCCTTCAGAGACCTCAATAGCCGTACCCGTTTCCCCCGTGCTCCAGACATAAGTCAGCCCGGGCAGCGGGGCGTCCACGGATAAGGTCGCCATAGTACCCTCACAAATGGGCGCAGGCTGATCCGCAAGGATGACCGGCACATCGGGCAGTGGGTGCACAATGACTTCGAGCATGGCAACTGCCGAGCAGCCTGTGGCCCCATCCACCGCAGTAACTTCAAAGGTGTAATTGCCCGCATCAAGCAGGTTATTCTTGTCTTCGGAGAATTCGATAGCCGGGCCGTTCTGACCGGTACTCCAGGTGTAGGTATAACCAGGGTACAGTTCGCTATTAGGCACTTCGAGGAAAACACCCTCCCCCTGACAGGTACTGTAGCTTTCGTAGTAATAGGCCGTAGCCTGCCCATACTCGTCGTAGTCGGTAGCCCGGATATCCACAAGTGGGGCGGGCGTTATGCCTACGTTTGCTGCGGGCGGCTCGTAGGTGCAGCCATTGGCGTCGGTGACGGTAAGTTCGTAAATGCCTTCTTCGGTAAGCGTGAGCGACTCGGTATCCGCTCCGGTGCTCCACTGCCAGCCGATGCCACCGCCGGGCGATTCGGCATTGATATCCACACCCTGGCAAACAGGCGGTATGGGATCGAGCGTTATTTCGCCGCTTAGGTTGTTAGGAGCGATGAGGACATTTTGGGAAAAGGATTGTATGCAACCCTCTATGTTGGTCGCCGACAGGGTCACCTCATAAGTGCCCGGCAATTCATAACGGTGGTAAGCCTCCCGCCGCTGAGAGGTATTGGCGGCACCACTGCCCGGGTCGCCAAAGTCCCATTCGTAGAGGGCGAAACCACCGGCGGGCACCTCAAATGCCGTGGGGCTGCTGGCGCAATTGGTCTCGGGCGAATCGAAGACTACTGGCGGAGGGGCCACTACTGATACCGTTTTCGTGGTACTGCTTGTACACCCGCTGATTGTCGTAATCGTCAATGTGACCAGATAATCGCCGGTCGCACTGAAAACGTGAGTAGGATTGACCTGCGTAGAGGTGTTATCCGCCCCACTGCCCGGATCACCGAAGTTCCAGGACCAGTCGACAATGCCTGAGGAGGGCAGGAAGGTGGACAAGTCTTCAAATGCTGTAGGGCTGTTGGCACAGGCCGGAGCCACATGAAAATCAGCCAGCGCTTCTACCGAGTCTACTGCGGAAAAACGGCAGGTCAGAGTTGTTCCGGGATCGTCGGGGTTGGGAAAGCTGCCGGAAAGTACTACCCGGTAATAGCCCACTTCCTGATGCTCGATAGTGGGGTTTTCATCGTTGCTGGCATCGGTCAGGACACCGTCCCGGAAGAAGAAGCGCCAGTAAGCGGTACCGGGCAGCATATCTCCCGACTGATTGGTGTATAGCTTGGTTTCGCACTCGGTACCATCGGTGATTTCGAAGCCCATATCCACACCTGAGCAGGAAGGCCCGGGTGGGTTCCCGCAGATGACATCGTTGCAGTTCTCCTCTACCTCAAAGGGCGCACTGAGGAAGGTACAGCCATTTTGATCTGTAATACCGACCGTGTAGATGCCGAATTCAGTCGCGGTATACTCCGGCGCATCTGTGCCCACGGGCGCCCCATCCTGAAACCACTGATAGGAAAAGCCAGTTGAAGAGGCCTGAGCAACGAGTCGGGTGGAAGGGGGCAGGTTGCAGAAAATCCAGGGGTCGGGGGTGGAAATACTCACCTCGGAGCTGGGATAGGGCTCGATTTGGAAGGTCTCTGTACCTTCACAACCAAACTCGTCGGTCACCACCAATGCATAACTGCCAGGTGCCAATTCAGGCGTCATGCCGGTAGCCACCGCTACATCATTGGTATTGTACCAGGTGTAGGAGTCAAAGCCCGGAGCCGCGGAGACGGTGGCTTCTTCATTGGGGCAGAAAAAGGCAGGCGCGGTAACGGTAGGTTGTGGCAGGGCGTGTACTTCTACTTCAAAAACCGCTGTTTCGGTACAAATGGCTGCTTGTACCTGTACGTTGCCCACTTCGTGCCAGAGAATATCCACCGTGCTTTCATCTGATTCCGAGACAATGGTACCCGCAGTAGCAGGAATGATGGTCCATTCATAGTCGAGGTGCTCCGCGTCGGTAGCGGTGAAGGTACTGATGCCATCAAAGCAGGCATTCGGGTCACCACTGACCTCTAAATCGTCGAAAGCTTCGGCAGCTAAGCTAACCGGAGATGAAGCACAAGGTGGGCCTACTGTATTGACTTGTACTACACTTAGCTCGTAGGGCGGCGCAGTGCCCCAGGTTACATTGATCGTTTCGCCCATGCGGGTGGTGAGCGTCTCCCCGTTGTTGACGGTCCATTCCAGCGTGACATTATCGCCAACCGGGGTGGCGCTGTAGGTGGTTGTAGATCCCGGGCAAATCACGGTATTGCCAGCGATGGCATCTACCGGGTCGGGTGGGGACAGCACCTGCACCCGGCGGGTCGCTTTGGGCGTACAGGATGAATTGGCGCTGCCTGGCTCTGCTGTGAGCAGGTAAAAACCGGGCGCTACATTCATAGGGATTTCCACAGAAGCGGTACTGCCCGAGGACTGCCAAACTACCACATCCGACGCATCCGTCAACCGCCAAATGGCAGGGATAGGATTGCCGGTATTGGCCTGAATGGCATCGTAGGTGGCAGGAGTATTGGGGCATACCTCGATTGGGCCGCTCAGATAAAAAGCCGGCTGAATCTCCACCTCCAGCTCGGCACTGCCTCCGCAGCCCAGGTAGCAGTTATCAAAAGTTACGCTGACGGTTTGCGTGGGCGCAGGGATGGTATTCAGCCACTCCACCTCGATTTCATGGGTTCCCTGCCCGGAAACGATGCTGCCGAAGTTGGTCACATCCCACTCAAAACTGACGCCTTCGTAGGCCGGTATGCTGTAAACTGCCCGGCTGCCAGGGCAGACCAAAGCTGGCCCTTCCACCTCCGCCTGATCGGAAATAACCGGTACTACCAGGGTTGCCGGCACCGGGCAATTGGTGCCCGGGCAATCCTCCGTTAGCAGCTCTACGGTGCCCTCAGGGCCCGTTTCCCAAAGCACACTAATGAAGTCATCAGCAGGACCGCCTCCGTCCACAATAACACCGCCCTCACTGACCGACCACAGGAAGGTACTACAGTCACTCTGAGCGGTGTAGGTGCCGAGCATGCCTTCGCAGACCGTACCCACGCAGTCGACAATCGGTGTTTCTGTTTGTTCAACGGCTACGGTGAGCAGCGTGGTGTCGTTGCAGGCGCAAAAGCGGGAAGCGATCAGCATCAGCTCATAGGTGCCCGCCTCGGGGTAGGTATAATCAACTTGCTCGCCTGTAGCGGTAACGCCATTGCCGAAGTCCCAGTACAAGCTATCGGCTTCTTCGCCAGTGTACTCCAGGTACAGGGGTTGTCCCTGGCACAAGGTCACCGTTCCTTCTACCGCTTCCGGTACACTGCTGACCGCACTTTCCGGAGGAGACACGACATTCACGCAAGTGTAGCCTTGCGCATCACAAAAGAAGGGCGGCTCATTGACGATGCCGCTTTGATAGATGGAGTAAATACCCGGCTGAGACCAGGTCACTTCGATGATGTTGTCTTCTATCGTCGTATAATCTGCAGGTTGGCCTGTATTCTCGTTAAATACAGACCAGTTGGAGCTAAGGCTGTCCAAGCCACTGATACTGGAAGAATAGCGGATGGTGCTGCCTATGCAGGCTTGCTGACAGACCACGTAGTTGCTGTCCACTAAGATGGGTTCCTGGGAAGCCGGACAATCGGGCGTCGCCTGTATGGTAGGATTAGGGTCAAAAACCAGATCGAGGCAAAGAGTACTATCTGAGGAAACTCCGTTCCCATCAGTAATAGTGACCGAGTAGCAGCCTGGCTGGCAAATGGTAATGTTATCGGAGTTTTCTCCAGTATTCCACTGATAGGTCAGCGGTGGCTGAAGCCATTCGGAACTTGTGTAGATTACGTAACAATCAAGCCCACAGGAAGATGGACTGGGCACAAAGGAAACAAACTGTGCTGATAGGGTACCTGAGCTCAAACCAAGGAGAAGCGTGGCTACCCGCAGCATTATACTTTTCTTTTTCATACGATGGTGATGTTTTAGGAGATTAAAAACGATCACCTGACCATTAGAAGCAGCTTTCAAAGCTGTTGTACAACCCCTCACGTACAAAAGTAGGCCATCGTTGGGTGGGATATGGCTTTTTTTCTTCGGTTACCCTTTTGGCCTAGTGAGTGGAGGCTTTGAGTACGTCAGTCGGCCGATGCCCATTTGTAAAAAGCAATAACAGAATGGTGGTCAGAGAGGCGCTCGGTACGGATATCCTGATCGAGCGCCTGCAGCTTAGGGCTATAAAGTTGATAGTCGATGCGCAAAGCCGGGATTTTACCGGCGTAGGTGGTACCCAGGCCGGTACCCGCTTCCCGGAAGGCATCCTTTAGCCCACGCGACAATTGCCGGTAGGAATAGGACTGCGGGGTGGCGTTGAAATCGCCGCAGACGATGACCGGGTGAGGGCTTTTTTGGATTTCCTTAGCGACGGCCTCCGTTTGCTCCACCCGCCGCTCTTCGGCCCTTTTGAAACGCCCGGCCATACCTCTGACCTTATTCCAGGTTTTTTTATCCTGCAGGTTGCCTTCCTTCGCCACTTCATTGGCCATACCGGAAACACCGTTGGACTGTAGGTGCAGGTTAAAGACCCTGATCGGCTTTCCTTCCACTTTGATATCCACCCATTGAAAGCCATTGAAATGCTTGACAAAGTAGTGCGTATGGGTTTCTTCAATGGGGTAGCGGCTGAATATAGCCAATGCGCCGTTGGGAATGGCATGCACGTATTTGAAGCCGGCCTCGTTTTTAAAATAGTCGATGAAGTAGTTCTTTGGGTAGTAGGTTGGAAATTCCTGCAAGCACAGCACATCAATGCCTTCCGTTGGGAAATACCGGGGCATTTCCTCTGCGGTATACCTTTTGCCGGTAGCGGCTTCTTTTCGAAATCCGTAGGCATTGAAAGTTTTGACGGTAAGTGCCGCTTCATCGATAGGGCCGGGCAGGTTGAGCCCTACGAAGCTGGTCAGATGAGCCCACCCCAGCAGCAAACAGCCCAGTGACAGGAAGGCCTGGTACTTGCGGATAGAAGCCCAGAAAATAATAAAGAGCAGATTCGCTAACAATAACCAGGGAAAAGGGAGCGCAAAAAACGAAAGCGGCCAAAATACCTTTGGGCTTACCCTCGATGCCAGAAAGCTGGCTAAGGTGATGAGCACCAGCAGTATGTTCAACCATCTCAGCAGCTTTTGCATAGGCTTTTCAGGGTATTTCGTGCGTATTTCGTATGCGTGCTACTTCCGGTTGTCTAGCGCTTGCTGGCATTGAACAGGAATTCTTTTTCCTCCTTAGTCAGGCTGTCGTAGCCGGAATCTTTGATTTTGTCGAGTATCTTATCCAGCTTTTCCTGGTAGGCACTGCTGTTTCCGGTGTTTGTATCAGAAGCGGCTTGCCCACGGCTGGAAGTCGTGCTGCGCTTACGGTTGGGATTGCGATAGACCACTTTTGGGCGGCGCCCCTTACTTTTGCCAGAGGTCACCCGGTCGTATAAATCCCGGATGCGGTCCAGAATATTATTGACAGGTTCGGAGAAGTCGTTGCCATTACGCAATTGCGTGACAAACAGCCAGCCAAAAAAGGCACCACCGAGGTGAGCAAAGTGGCCGCCTGTATTGCCTCCGTTGGGAATCAGGATCAGGTCCAGGAAAACCAAGACCGCAACGATATACTTCAGCTTGACATCACCAAGCAGCAAAAGCCGCATAATGTAGTCTGGAGAAATGGTCCCCGCCGCCACCACAATGGCCATGACACCGGCAGAGGCGCCCAGAGCGAATCGCCCTCCCATACCATAGGGCAATAGATTGGCAGAAATAAAAAACACGATAGCCCCCGTAAGCCCGCCCAGCAGGTAAAGTGGCAGTATGCGCTGATCGCCAATGAAGTCTCCTACAATACGCCCAAACCAATATAGGAACAACATATTCCAGAGCAAGTGCCAGAAGCCCTCGTGAAGAAACATACTGGTAAACATCCCCCAGGGGTGCGTCAGGAAAAATTTCCAGTCGGAAGACATACAAAAGAAGTGCAGTATTGTACTGTACAACTCTGGCACAGAACCGCCATTGCCCAAAAAGAGGAACAGGCGGACCAGGTTGATGATGACAAATACGGCAACGTTTATTATGATCAGCTGGGTTATCATATTCCCCCGGCTGAGTTCTCGCTTAGCATCGTCCCAGATTGACTGTAGCATGCATTATCGGTTCTAAATAATTATTAATATTTGGAGCTGCTTGAGCCCGGGACCCACAAGGTACTAGCTTCTGATGATTTAGTCCAGTCCCCGGGACTAATCTGCCCAGCCTTTAGGCCAAAGTCATAACCTTGACCCAAACTTCCGCCAGTACAGGATGAGCAAAAAGCCAAACAATGCCCCTCCCAGGTGCGCATAGTGCGCCACACCGGTATTTAAATTGCCGAGCCCCATGAATAGTTCAACCCCAGCGTAAATGAGCACAAAGTACTTTGCCTTAAGCGGTATAGGCGGGAACAATAGCATAATTCGGTTGTCTGGAAATAACATACCGTAACCGACCAGCAGCCCAAAAACCGCGCCGGATGCTCCGAGAGAAGGCACATTGGCTGCAAACATAGACTCTCCAAACCAGTAAATTTCCATACCGCGTACCAGGGTGTGCAACAATACAGAGCCGAACCCGGTCAGCAGATAGTAAAACAGGAAGCGCTTTGGGCCCCAGGTCGCTTCCAGTGGCGGACCGAACATGAACACCGCAAACATATTGAAAAACAGATGCCCAATATCTGCGTGCATGAACATATGCGTTACGATCTGAAACGGGCGAAAATATTCTGAGGTCGGAAAAAACATGGCTAACCGATACCTGCCCCAAAGGGAGAAATCAGTTACCTTTTCATTGACCAAATCGAGGGAGGTCCCATGAGAGGGGTCTCCCAGCAGCATCGTACCCAAATACATCAGGACATTGATGATGAGCAGATGTTTGACAACTTCCGTTACTCTGAACATAGGCAATAGCGTAGATGATGATTAGGCTCCTGTAAGCAACTAAACAACGCTTTATTACTCAAATCGTTTGGCCAGTTCTTCCAATTCCATGGTAATGAAGCACCGTTTGCCGGAGGGGCTCAGGTAAGGCACTTCGCACCCAAATAGCTGATCAATAAGGGTTTGCATCTCGTTGGGTTCCAGTATTTTGCCTTTTTTAATTGCAGCGCTCCGCGCCATGGCCCTGGCAATATTTTCGTGGGTGCCCAGATTGAGTTCCAGGTTGCCCTTGTACTGCTCCAGCAGGGATTCTATGGTTTTGAGGTCGTCCTGCTTGCCAGCCAGTTCGGCAGGCACCCCATTGATCACAAAGGTATTGGCTCCGAATTCCTGAATATCAAAACCCAGCTGATTGATCGGCTCCAGGAGTTCCTTGAGCAGTTCTGCATCAGCGGGAGGCAGGGAAAGGGTACGTGGGAACAACTGCTTTTGGGTCGTGCTCTTCTGCTGCGACAGTACGTGAAGGTACCGCTCATACAGGATGCGCTCGTGGACAGCCTGCTGATCGAGCAGCATCATACCTGACTTAATTTGCGTGAGAATGTAACTGTTGTGAAGCTGTGTGGGCTTTTTCTTTTCCTGTACCGGCTCGCCCGGCATACTGCCCTGTTCCTCTTTCCAGTCGCTCTCCAGCGTCAGGGGTTCTTCATGCTCCGGCCCCGGCGTGGCTTGCGCTTCGGATTCGGCATCGAATTCGTCCAGCCCCTCGTACACATCCTGCCAGTGCTTGAGGTTGCTTGCGTGGCGGCTCGCATCCGAAGAGGCTTCTCCATGGCCGGCAGCCAGGTTGCTCCCGCCACTTGGTTTTACATTGCCTATGCCCGTAGAGGCTTCCGAACGTGGGCGTATGGGTGTTGGCTGACTAAATGTCGGGTCCTGTTCAAAATCGAGGCTTGGCATCACATTGTACTGCCCAAGTGCATGCCGTACCGATACACGCAGGTAGTTGTACACCAGGCGCTCATCTTCAAATTTGATTTCCTGCTTGGTGGGGTGCACGTTGATGTCTATCCGCTTGGGGTCGATATCTATGAAAATAACGTAAAGTGGGTAAGTACCCGTTGGGAGGAGGTCTTCGTAGGCCGAGACCAATGCATGGTTCAGGTAGTGGCTTTTAATGAAACGATTGTTGACGAAGAAGTACTGTTCGCCCCGGGTTTTCTTAGCAAACTCTGGCTTGCCCACGTACCCGTTTAGGCGGAGCACCTCCGTTTCTTCCGCTACCGGCACTAGTTTCTTGTTAGAATGGCTGCCAAAGACGCCAATCAGCCGCTGCCGGAGCTTTCCCCCGGGCAGATGGAAGATTTCACTGTCGTTGTGATGAAGGGAAAAAAAGATATCAGAGTTGGCAATGGCAATCCGCTGAAACTCGTCATTGATGTGCCGCATTTCCACCGGGTTTGACTTCAGGAAGTTCCGGCGGGCGGGCACATTGAAAAAGAGGTTCTTAATGGAAATCGTAGTCCCCTGTGGGCATTGGCAGGGCTCCTGTATTTTGATTGCTGAGCCTTCGATGACCAGTCGGGTGCCCAGTTCATCGGAATGACGGCGGGTCTTGATTTCGACCTGTGCAATAGCAGCGATGGAGGCCAGTGCTTCGCCGCGGAAGCCCATGGTCCGGATGGCGAATAAGTCCTGTGCCGACCGGATCTTAGAGGTCGCGTGCCGCTCGAAGGCCATGCGGGCGTCGGTTTCGGACATGCCGCAGCCGTTGTCAATCACCTGTATCAGGGCTTTTCCGGCATCTTTGATGACCAGCTTTACTTCGGTGGCACCTGCGTCGATGGCATTTTCCATCAACTCCTTCACTGCTGAAGCAGGCCGCTGAATAACTTCTCCAGCTGCAATTTGATTGGCGATGGCATCGGGCAAGAGCTGAATGAGATCAGCCATATGGGGAACTCCTCGTTTTATTCATCAATGAGCTGCTATTCTCCGATAGCTGCTGCTATTTCGGGCAAATATACGCTGATAAACAGGTAAGAAAAAAGTAACAGCAGTGCGATTACCCCCAGCAAAACCAAATTGGAGCGCTGTACCTGCCGCTGCCGGAAACGGTTGTCCTCCGCCTTCTGATAGCCCCGGCGGAAACTTCCGGACAGGCGCGCCTTAACGCCTTCTGCCTCACCGGCTTTCAGCTCCTCTACTCGTTTGAGCCGCTCTTCCAGGTCCTCCTTTTCGGGGTTCCAAAAGCGGGGCTTGTACTGGTACTGCTGGTGCCTCGGCAACTTTGAAAATTTAATAAACGCCATAATTACAGTGTATATTCGTAAGAGCCTGCGTCGGAGCGCAACAAACAAACATGGTTTACTTCTACTCGTGTTGACAAGAGCTCTTCTGGTAAAATACAATAATGTTTCTAACAAACCTATTCCAGGAATGGTTATTTGTTACTGATGCAAGGTTCCTTTCTTTTGGTGGTTCGCCTGATCGTCAGAATGCAGTCATTCAGCTAAAAGAAGTGCGCGCTTATCCTGACTGGCCGTTATTGTGGCCTGATTGACCGAACAAACCCAATGCTATGAAGCTCATATGGACTACTTTTCTTCTGACTTTTTCCACCGCCTTGCTTTTGGCACAATCCGGGGGCTATCCGGTAAAGTGACCGGCCCCGGTGGCGCACCTCTTTCTTATGCCAGTATTTTCGTTCAGGAAACGGGTACCGGCACCACCACCAATGAGGAAGGGTACTATGAGATCCGCCTGCCTAAGGGGAATTACCAGTTAGTATTTCAGTTTTTGGGCTACAAAACGGTAGCAAAGCCTGTTGTTGTTGGTAACCGGATAGAACTGCTCAACATATCCCTACAGGAACAGCCCGTACAGTTAGAGGCAGTGGATGTCATGGAAGGCGCTGAAAACCCGGCCTACACCATCATGCGCCGGGCGATTGCGAAAGCCAGCTACCACCGTCAGCAGCTTGATGCCTACTCTGCTGAAGTGTACATCAAGGGTAGCGGAAGGCTGAAAAAAATCCCCGGGCTGCTTCGCGGGACGCTTGAAAAAGAAGGACTCGATACGGCAACGGCCTTCACCTCCGAATCCGTAAGCATCGTAGAATACGAGCGGCCGGCTACCTTCCGGGAGCGTGTCATCTCGGTATACACCAATGGGGACGACCGGTCCACCTCTCCCACCAATTACATCAACGGCAGTTTTTACGAGCCGGAAATATCGGGTGCAGTTTCTCCGCTTTCGCCCCGTGCATTTGCTTACTACCGCTTTGATCTGGAAGGCTTTTTCATGGACCGGGGCTATGGCATCAACAAAATCAAAGTCACGCCCCGCAGTGCCGGCGATGGGACCTTTGAAGGTTACCTCTATATTGTGGAGGACTGGTGGAGCATCTACAGCCTCAACCTGAGCACCCTGCAGCAGGGCATTCGGTTCCAGATCGAGCAAATTTATGCCCCCATTGAAGAAAAAGCCTGGCTCCCCGTTAGCCATCAGTTCAATGTAGAAGGGCGATTTCTGGGCTTTGGTTTTGAATACCGCTATCTCGCTACGGTCAGCAATTACGATATTACGTTAAACCCTGACCTGGATGGCGACTTCACCGTCATTGATGAAAAGCTCAACAAAGAACTGGCCGAACAGCTGAAGGAAAGCCGAAAGGAGGAAGGGGTCGCTACTCCTGAAGAACGCCTGATCGGCGGCGAAGAACTCACCCGGAAAGAACTCCGGAAGCTCATGCGGGAGTACGAGCGGCAGGAGCAGCAGGAACAGGACGAACCCGAAGTGGTCGAAAATCGGGAATACATCATTGACTCCACAGCCTACGAAAAAGATTCGGTCTATTGGGCCACTATACGGCCGGTGCCGCTCACAGAAATCGAGGCCCGCAGCTACGAAAAATTAGACAGCCTGGCTAAGCAGGAAAAAGCAGAGGAGGAAGCAGACTCACTGGCATCCAACAGCAACAGCGGCAAATTTGGCTTTCTGGGCGATATCCTCCTGGGCAGCTCCTATAAAGTGGGGGAAAATCAGTTGGTATCCCACACAGCACTGCTGCCCCGCATCTACTTCAACCCTGTGGAAGGATTCAGCCTCCACACCGATATCGGTTACGCTTATAAAAAGGACGACCGCCGGTTTTCTGCTATTCTAACGCCCCGCTATGCTTTTGCAAGGCAGAAGCTAACCGGAAAAGCTGCGATTGGTTATTCCTACGGCGGCCACTACACTGGCGTCGATGTTGGCCGGTATATTCACCGCTATAATGGGGATCGCCCAATCGGTTTCTTTTTTAACACCTACGTCAACCTGTTCACTGACCGCAACTTCATCCGCTTGTACGAGAAGGACTACCTGCGGCTGTCCCACCATCAGCAGTTCCGGGAAAACCTCTCCCTCGACCTTTCCGCAGAGTGGGCCAACCGCTACCAACTGTACAATCAAACCCGGCAGGTGTGGATCGACTTCGACGACCGGACTTACGCGTCCAACTTTCCGATGAGCCGCGAACTCGGCAATACCCTGCCTGAAGAAGAGCGTGCCTTTATCCTGAGGGCCACCCTTACCGCACGGCCCTGGCAGAAGTATAAAATCTACAATGGAGAGCGGGAGGCCATCCCAAACAGTTCTCCCACGCTGCACCTCACTTACCGGCAGGGGCTGGAAGGCATCGAGGGCAGCCAAACGGACTTTTCCTACCTTGAAATGGGCATTGAGCACCAACTGAATATCGGTGTGCGCGGCCGCCTCGACCTGCGGGCCGAAGCCGGTATTTTTCTCAACAACGACTACGTAGGTTTTGCTGACTACCACCACTTCACCGGCAATCAGCTTACCCTCACGACCGCCACGCCGGCGGGAAGTTACCGGAGGCTGCCCTATTACGAGTTCAGCACCATGGACCGGTTTGCAGGTGCCTCAGCCCATTATCAGTTCAGAAAGCTACTGGCCACCCAACTCCTGGAAGTCCGCCTGATGGGCATTAAGGAAAACCTGTTTGCTAATGTGCTGACCACACCGGATTCCGGTACTTACTACGAGTTTGGGTATTCTTTGGACAATATCCTGCGGTTCTTCCGGGTAGAGGTGGTTGCCGGTTTTGACAATGGAGGCTACCGCGACTGGGGCATACTTGTGGGTATAGCTTCCAGCATCAGTGGAGGTACCTTTAGCATAGGCGACTAGTGCGGCTTTACAATATGGGCGTTTCAAGCCCGGCCCCTGATAAAAGTCAGGGGCCGGGCTTGATATTTCTCATCCGGAATACCGTGGAAATAATGCTGTTTTGAAAGACAGTACTAAAACCTGATATTATGCAACAGGGCTTGTCTTTCCACAGTATGTTATTGGTAGCCGACCGGCCGGGGACCGTTCCCGGAAAAGCCGAATTAGCACCGCCTTCGGGCACAAAGCCCGGTGTGCCTAAGATGCCCGTTGAGGTAGAAGAAGCCATCGAGCTCAAGGGGCAAGCAGCTCTCTGGCTCTCCATAACTGGCATCATCGCGTTTCTGCTGGGGTTCTTTGCCATTGGCTGGATACTGGCCTTCGCAGGTTTTATAACAGCCGGCACTCAGCTCATTTCACCGGAGCGAGGGCGCTACTGGCCCGCCCGCCTGGCTTTAAGCCTCAGCTTGTTCTTTGTGATCAGCCTGCTGGGGTTTATCCTGTACTACGGTTAAGCCCTTTGCCCTTCCTGACCAAATCCAAAACCAAAAGCCATGGATACCATCAATAAAATCCTTGTACCAACGGACTTTTCCGATACGGCTCTGAATGCATTTCGATATGCGCTCATGCTGGCCGATAAATTCGAAGCGGATATAGAACTGCTGCATGTTATTTATCCGGAATATGAAGCCCTGGACTTACCGGTAATGGCAGCTCAGGCTACCAAGGAAAAAGCCGCTGCAGCCGGTGAAGCCATAAAAGAGTTTGTGGAAATTGGCTTGACACAGATGCATGCCACCGGGCAGCTGTCGGGTGTCCCCAAGATTAACTCTGATGTGGAAATCGGTACGCCCGCCAGCCTGATTGCAGATGTGGCCCGCCGGGACGAAGTGGAGCTTATCGTTATGGGCACCCGTGGGGAGCACAATGCGCTGGACCGCTTCTGGGGCAGTGTAACAACTGCGGTGGTTGAGCATACCGACTGCCATGTCTGGGTTGTGCCCGAACATGCCTCCTACCACGATATCAACGTCGCGGGCTTTGCCACCAATTTAGGCGATGCAGACCCCTACCATATTTGGGAGTATGGCAAACTCCTTGCTCCTTTCCACCCCGTACTCAGATGCGCTCATGTCAACCTGGATAACTCTGTGGAGAAGACCCTGGATATTGCCGGCTTATCCACGTTTTTTGACAACCACGCGCCCGCCCTGCAGATTAGTTTTCACTCCCTGGAAGGCGCAACGGTTACGGAGGGGCTGGAAGATTTTATCCAATTCTTTGAGATTGACGTACTGGCCATGTATGTCCCCAAACACAGCTGGTGGGACCGGCTGTTCCGCCGGAGTGAAACCAAAAACATGGCCCTGCATTCCAAAATCCCATTGCTCATGCTCAAACATTAGACTGATCTGCACCTGAAACCTTAAAATCATGCCGGCCGTGGGCCTGCGCATACAAACCCCTGCATCATGGGAGACCTAGCCGTTAAGCCTGCCACAGAAAACCGTGCCGCCTACTTACAAAGTTTGATCAGGGACGTACAGGCACTGGAACGAATGATCAAAGAAGACCGGTTCGAAAAAGGGCATCAGCGTATTGGTGCTGAACAGGAACTGTGTATGGTTGACGCTGCCCGTCAGCCTTCCTCATTGGCTTTTAGCTTGTTGCCTGACCTTCCGAAAGATTTTACCTTCGAAATTGGGCAGTTCAACCTGGAAGCCAATCTTTCCCCTTACGAGCTCAACAACAGTGCGCTTAAAAAGACCGAAGACCAGCTCCGGGCCTTGCTCAAAAAACTTAAAGAAGTAGGGGCGCCGCAGGGTATTCAGCCCATTATCACGGGCATCCTTCCCACCATCCGCAGGCACCACCTTGATCTCAAATACATGACTCCGCTGGAGCGGTTTGATGTTCTGAACAGAGGTTTGACAGAGCTGCGGGGCGGTGCTTTCGAGATTAATATCCACGGAGCGGATGAGCTGACCACCTCACTGCCATCGGTGATGTACGAGGCGGCCAATACCAGCTGGCAGCTCCACCTACAGCTTGACCCCAGGTCTTTTTCAGAAATGTATAACTGGGCTCAATACATTGCCGCACCTGTCTTAGCGGCAACTGCCAATTCCCCTCTTTTGTTTGGGCGGGAACTCTGGCATGAAACCCGTATTGCTGTATTCCAGCAGAGCATTGATACCCGCCGGTCGGCCAATCAAATCCGGGACCGCCACAACCGTGTCAACTTTGGACGGGGGTGGCTGGAGGAATCGCCTGTGCAATTGTTTAAGGACAACATCACCCGTTTCCCCCTCATCCTCACCGGCGACATTCAGGAAGATGCCTTGCAAATGCTCGATGAAGGCCGTACACCTAATCTCCGGGCCTTGCGCCTGCACAACGGCACCATTTACAGCTGGAACCGCCCTTGTTATGGCGTAGGCGACGATGAGCAAGCCCACCTGAGGCTGGAAAACCGGTACATTCCGGCCGGCCCTACCATTAAAGATCAGATGGCCAACTTCGCCTTTTGGATCGGGCTGATGAAAGGGCTGCCCCCGCGGTATCTTAATCTGCACGACACTGTTTCCTTTCAGCACGCCAAGAGCAACTTCTACCGGGCAGCCCGGTCGAGTCTGCATGCGTCCCTTGGCTGGAACGGCAAACACCGACCGGTCCGCCGGATTATCCTGGAAGAACTGCTGCCCCTGGCGGCTGAGGGGTTGCAGAAGTGCGGGTTCACGAGCGAACAATCGGCATCCTACCTTTCCATCATTGAGCGGAGAGTTACAGGGCATTCCAATGGCGCCTGCTGGACCATCAGGAATTTCCGTAACCTTAGAGAACGCTACGGTGCCGGTGTGGCCGTGCGGGAAGTGACCGATGCTATGATTCATGGGCAGGAAGCAGATATTCCGGTACACGAATGGCCTGATATCGATGCCGCGCAGATTTACGTGTTCAAAAAAGAGACGACGACCATCGGGCGGGTCATGAAAACCGATTTGTATACCCTCAACGAGCAGGAGCCCATTGGGCTGGCCAAAGCGATTATGGAATGGAAACAGGTCCGGCACCTGCCCATCGAAGATGACCACGGCAACCTGAAGGGGTTGGTGACCCGTACCAACCTCGAAGCTGCTGCCGAAGTTGACGATCACGAAGCGGTTAGTGTGATTATGACCCGGGAACTCATCACGGCTACCCAACAGACTACGCTGGAGAAAGCCGCTAATCTGATGAAGCAGCATAAAATTGGCTGTATGCCCGTCATACGGGAGGAGCAGCTTATTGGCCTGCTGACCGACTCCGATTTCAGAGCATTATTTGGCAACCAGTGGTAAAACCATTACTTTAAGACCGGCGCATTGGCGTCCGGCAACGCAAACGAAAAACAACCCTTATGAATGTTTCATCCGGTGCCTTTGCGCCACCACCGCATCCCGATACAAAACCTATGCAGCTAATTTACAATCCTGTTGTGCTGGAGCACGATACCGGGCTGCACCCGGAAAACAGAAAGCGGTTTGAGGTGATGGGCGAATTGCCGGAGACAGAGCTCATTGACGGGGCGCCTTTTTTGCCGCTGGTGCATACCAAAGACCATATCAAAAGCATCAAGTCTGCTTGTGAGTTCGGACAAGCCCTCGATGGGGATACCCCCACCTCCCCCGGTAGCTTTGAGGCCGCACGTTTTGCAGTCGGTGCTACCGTCATGGCTTCCGATACCAATGGGTTTGCCCTGGTCCGCCCGCCCGGGCACCACGCTTACGCCCACCGGGGCAGTGGCTTCTGCCTGTTTAATAATGTGGCGGTGGCGGCGCAGCGGCTGGTGGAAGAAGGCAAGCGGGTAGCCATATTCGATTTTGACGGGCACCTCGGTGACGGCACTTCGGAGATTTTCTACAACACGGATCAGGTCCTCTACTGGTCGATGCACCAATACCCGGCCTATCCCGGGCACGGCTTTGTCGAAGAAATTGGTGTGGGCAAAGGCAAAGGCTTCAACATCAACGTACCCCTGCCGCCCGGTTCTGCGGATGATATCCTGAGCGAGACCCTGGATTACTTCTTTCCCATTATTGAGCAATTCCAGCCTGATGTGCTGGCCCTTTCTGCCGGCTTTGATATGCACCAACGCGATATGCTGCTCGATCTGAAAGCCTCGTCCGGCTTCTATTATAAACTCGGGCAGCGGCTGCGCAAACGTTTTAGCAATATGTTTGCCACGCTTGAGGGCGGGTATAATACTGACGAAATGCCCCGCTGCCTGTTCAACTTCCTGGCCGGCATGAATGGGCTCGACAAGCCCTACCACGAGGAGGAAACGCTCTCCGGGATGCGGGTGTGGGAAACTTTCGAAATCTATGTGCACGCCGTGATGGGCAACTTACGTTCTTACTGGAAATTCTAATACATGCGCAAGCAACTCAAAAGGCTGTTTCAGCCCCGCTCTATTGCCGTCATTGGCGCCTCTGATAAAACCACTTCTATCGGCTTTACGGTGATGCGCAACCTGCTGGAAGGCGAGTTCAAGGGCGTCATCACCCCGGTCAATATCCGGCACCGGGAAGTCTTTGGGCTCAAAAGCTACTATCATATCGGGGATGTGCCCGAGGCACCTGACCTGGCCATCATTACGGCACCATCCTATGCGGTCCTGCGCATCGTACGCGAGTGCGGCAAGTTCGGCGTGGGCAGCATTGCCATACTATCAGCAGGCTTTAATGAAACAGACGAAGAAGGGCTGCACCGGCTTGAACGCATCAAAAAGATTGGCCGGGAATACAATATGCGTATCCTCGGCCCCAACTGCATGGGGTTCATCAACCCCTACCTGGGGCTGAATGCCAGCTTCTCTTCCCGGATGGCTAACCCGGGCAATATCGCATTCATTTCTCAAAGTGGTGCACTCGGTATGTCTACGCTCGACTGGGCGATGGAGCAGAATGTAGGGTTCAGCTACTTCGTTTCCGTAGGCGCTATGGCGGACGTTGGCTTTGCCGACCTGATCGATTTTTTCGGGACCGATAACCACACTTCCTGTATCCTGGTATACATGGAGACCGTGAAGGAAGCCCGCCGGTTTATGAGTGCGGCGAGGGCTTTTGCACGGCACAAACCGATTATTGTACTGAAAGCCGGCCGCAGCCGGGAGGGGCGACGGGTGGCCCGTTCCCATACCGGCGCATTGGCGGGTAACGACCGGGTATTTTCTGCTGCCTTTCAGCGGTCGGGTATCATCCGGGTATCCACTATCGCGCAACTTTTCAACAGCGCGCAGTCGCTGGCGATGCAGCCCCGGCCCAATGGCAACCGTATGGCCATTCTTACCAATGCCGGTGGCCCCGCCATTCTGGCAACGGACTATCTGGTGGCCAAGGGAGGCGAACTGGCCCAGCTTACCGAGAAAACTTATGAAAAACTCAGCGAAAGCCTGCCCGTCAACTGGAGCCACAATAACCCGGTGAATGTGCGCGGCAATGCCTCTGCAGAAGTCTACCAAACTGCCCTTGAAATACTGCTGAAAGATAAAAATACGGATGGGGTACTGCTTATCCTGACTTATCAGGCGAATACCGACCCGGAGGCGATAGCCGAAGCCGTCGTGAAAGTCAACAAGCGTGCCCGCAAGCCTATACTGGCGACCTGGATGGGCGAACAGGCGGTAGTGGAAGGGCGGGAAATTCTGGAGTCGGGCAAAGTACCGCATTACCGCTACCCGGAGAGCGCGGTGGATGTGTTCCTGCGTATTTTTGAGTACAACCG
Source organism: Phaeodactylibacter sp. (assembly GCF_022763345.1). Classification (GTDB taxonomy): domain Bacteria; phylum Bacteroidota; class Bacteroidia; order Chitinophagales; family Saprospiraceae; genus Phaeodactylibacter. The sequence goes on along the minus strand of NZ_JALEGS010000012.1, from coordinate 5,520 downwards.
CAACCTGGAATTGCTCTATGAGACGCCGCCCGAAGAACCTATGGAGTTCAAGCCCGATCGGGAAAAAGCGCTGGCGCTTATCCGGAAAGTGCTCGCGGAAGGCCGGCAGCAGCTTATGGAAAGTGAGGCGAAGGAGCTGCTTTCTTTTTATGAGATGCCAGTCACCAATTACCAGCTGGCGCATTCGGCGGATGAAGCTGTGGCTTTTGCGGAGCAGTGCGGTTATCCGGTGGCCCTCAAGGTGGCCAGCCCGGACATTTACCACAAGTCGGATATTGGCGGGGTATGCCTCAATCTGCCGGATGAAACTGCTGTGCGCGAGGCTTATCAACAGGCATTGGACAATACCCGCAAGCACGCTCCTAAGGCGGATATCCGTGGGGTGGTGATTGAGCGGATGGTGAGCAAGCCTTTTGAATTGCTAATCGGTTCGCGTAAGGATGCTTTGCTGGGCCCCGTTATTGCGGTGGGCAAAGGTGGTATTGCAGTGGAGGTCTACCGGGATACCCGGCTGGAATTGCCGCCAATAAATATGGCTTTGGCACAACGCATGATTGAGCAGACCAAAATTTATCCGCTGCTTAAAGGTTACCGCAACCGAAAGGGGGTGGACCTCGACCTGCTCGCCTTCACGCTCTGCAAGTTTGCCTATCTGGTGATGGACTTTCCGGAAATCCAGGAAATTGATATCAACCCTTTTGTGATGGACGACAAGGAAGGCGTGATGCTGGATGCCCATGTAGTCCTTGACCCCAATGTCAGCCGGGCAGAGCGCAGGCCCCATGCGCATTTGGTTATTCCTCCTTATCCCGGGCGTTACCGCCGTACCATCAAGGCGAAAAACGGGACGCCGGTTTTCTTACGCCCCATACGCCCCGAGGACGAGCCCATGGAACTCGAAATGGTCAACCGTTTGTCGAAGGAGTCGCTTTACTTCCGCTTTTTTGGCTACGTGCCCAAAATGACGCACGAGCTGATGACCCGATTCACCCAAATCGACTACGACCGGGAAATGGCTGTTGTGGCCCTCATTGAACAAGATGGGAAAGAGGAAATGATTGGGGTAGTGCGCATCATTGCCGATCCATGGGGGGAGGCCGCCGAGTATGCCATCCTCATTGCGGACGAATGGCAGGGGCAGCGCCTCGGCAGTCAGATGACCGATTACATCATCGAAATCGGGCGGGATATGAAGCTAAGCGAAATCTACGCCACCGTCTTGTCTTCCAACAAAGGCATGCTCACGCTTTTCGAGCGGAAAGGTTTTGACATTCAGCGGGAAGACTTCGAGACTTTCCACGTCAGCCTGAAACTCAACAAATCCTCCTAAAACGGGAACAGCCAGGGGATCAACAGGCTCGCCAGCACCCAAAACATCAGGTTGAGGCTCACCCCTGCCCGGAAGAAATCGCGGAACCGGTAACCGCCTGCACTGTAGACCATGGTATTGGTCTGATAGCCAATCGGCGTCATAAAGCTAGCCGAGGCAGCGATGGTCACGGCCACCAATAGCGGTGTGGCGCTGACGCCAAGTTGAGTAGCCGTTGCAATAGCAATGGGCGCAAGTAGGGCAGCAGTGGCATTATTGGACATGATTTCGGTCAGCAGGGAAGTGGTCAGGTACAGCCCCGCCACAATAGCTACCGGCCCATAGGCCCCAAGGTAACCAATAAGGCCGCCGGCGATCATCTGGTCCAGCCCGGTATTGCCCATAGCGGTGCCCAGGCTAAGTGCCCCTGCCAGCAAGAATACGATCTTCCAGTTGATGGCCTCGTAGACTTCCTTCATACTCAGGCTGCGGGCGAGCACCAGCGCCAATACACCAGTGAGGGTGCCGACCATAATGGGCAGCAGGTTAAAGGTAGCCGTGAGGATTACAAAGGCAATCACAGACATGACAATCGCAAACTGCCGGCGGTTGAAGTCCGAGAGGCGGTCCTCAGAAAGCATGACAAAAGGCGCGTCCTGCTCCGCTTCCATCTGCTTGAGGTTGGTGATGTAATGCTGCTTGACTTCAGCCAGGATGACATCCCCTGGTACCAGGGGAACGCTGTAGAGATGGTCATGCAGAACCTCGTTGCGGTGGCGGATGGCGAGTGGGATGGCCCGGTAGGTACGGCGGAAGTCCAGGCTTTTCAGGGTGCGGTTGGAAAAGACGGAGCCAGCGGTGACGACCAGTTCCACGAGGCTGGTATTTTTTTCGCCCAGGAAGTTATCACCTACTTTTAGCGTGTTATCGGCTATGATTTTTACCCGTTCCTTTAGCGCTTTGACCTTGGCCACATCACAGCGCACCTTAAGCAGGTCGCCTGCCTCCAGCGTGAAATCGCCGGGTGGGAGCGTGAAGCGCTGCCCATTGCGGACCACTTCGATGATGTCCATTTCCAGCTCCTTCACCAGGGCGGAGTCCATAATGCGCTGCCCGGAAAGTTCATTGCCCTCCAGCAGTTGCAGTTCGGTAAGGTAGTCGCCCAGCCCAAAGCGCTCGGTGAGGTTTTCTTTTTGCCGTTCAGGCAGCAGCTTGCGCCCAATGAGCATCATGTAGGCCATGCCGGCCAGCATGAGCGGTACCCCTACTGCCCCTAGTTGGAACATTCCAAATGCCGGCAGCCCCTCCTGCTCGGCGATACCACTGACCAGTATGTTGGTGGAAGTACCGATAAGAGTGCACATCCCGCCCATGATTGAGGCATACGACAGAGGGATGAGCATCTTACTTGGCGCCTGCCCGGAGGAGTAGGCAATCTGCACCACTACCGGGATGAATACCGCCACTACAGGCGTGTTGTTGATAAACGCAGAAATGAGTGCGATCAGGAGCATCATGAGCACCAGCCCGAGGCGGAAGTTCTGCCGGAAAATGGCCGAAAGCTGATGGGCAACGGACTGCAGGGCCCCGGTTTTAAGCAAGGCGGCACTCAGTACAAACATAAAAGCCACGGTCATGGTCGCCGGATTGCTGAAGCCGGCTACCCCCTCTTCCGGGGAGATAACCCCCGTCAGCACCAGGCTGATCATGATAAGCATAGCGACCAGGTCGATAGACAAAGCCTCGGTGGCGAAGAGCACCACTGCAACTGCAATAACAATAAGGGTAATAATTGCGCCTGTAGCCATAGGTAAATGTGAAGAGCAAATAAAGCAAAGGGTAGCGAAAATCCCTACAAAAATAATAGGCTTTTTAGCGGCCTCATCAGGGCAACCCTATGCGCCCCCGAGCCGTTTATAGGAGTGAATCTACGACATTCGGCATGAAAAGTTTTTTCAAAACGCTGTTTATTCTGCCTATCCGCTTCTACCAGGTGGCCATTTCACCACTGCTGGGGCCAAGCTGCCGCTTCACGCCAACCTGTTCGCACTATATGGTAGGCGCTATAGAAGAATGGGGCCCCATCAAGGGGATCTGGCTGGGCCTTAAGCGTTTGTTCAAATGCCATCCCTGGGGCCCGCACGGCTATGACCCGGTGCCGAAAAATCCAAAAAAACACAAACCTTCCTAAATGCTCAGAAGACCAAGACGTAACCGACGCAGTGCCGCCATTCGTGGCCTGGCTCAGGAAATCCACCTTACCCCTCAGCACCTCGTACAGCCGCTTTTTCTGGTGGAAGGCAGTGGCGTACGTGAAGCCATACCTTCTTTGCCCGGCACCTTCCGCCTTTCTGTGGATGAAGCCCTGAAGGAAGTCAAAGCCTGTATGGCGTTGGGGCTGCAATCGTTCATCCTTTTCCCCAAAATACCGGACAACAAAAAGGACAAACGGGGCACCTTCAGCTATGACGATGACAATTTCTACCTGAGCGCCGCCGCTGAGATCAAAGCCGCCTTTCCTGAAGCCTGCCTGATCAGTGACGTAGCCCTTGACCCCTACAGCTCGGATGGGCACGATGGCATCGTGCACGACGGTAAAATCCTGAATGATGAAACCCTCCACGTGCTGCAAAAAATGGGATTGGCACAAGCCAAAGCCGGCTTCGACATCCTTGGCCCTTCTGATATGATGGATGGCCGGGTGGAGGCCCTCCGCGTCGCACTTGATGAAGAAGGCTTTTCGGATACCGGCATCATGTCCTACACCGCTAAGTACGCGAGCGCCTTCTACGGGCCCTTCCGCGATGCTCTCGACAGCGCCCCGGTGGAGGGCGAGGACATCCCCGCCGACAAGAAGACCTACCAAATGAACCCTGCCAACCGCCGGGAAGCTTTGATTGAGGGGGAGCTAGATATGCTAGAGGGGGCAGATTTCCTAATGGTCAAGCCTGCCCTGCATTATATGGATGTTATCCTCACCATGAAGCAGCACTTCGAGGTGCCCATTGCGGCCTACCACGTGAGCGGCGAGTGCGCCATGCTCATGGCCGCCTGCCAAAACGGCTGGCTGGATTATGAACAGGCCATGCCAGAGACCCTGCTGAGCCTGCACCGGGCCGGGGCGGATGTGATCATCACGTACTTTGCTAAGGATTTTGCGGAGCGGTGTGGGTGAGGTATGGGTTGTACAGCCCGGCTAGCCGCAGTGCGCAGCGCAGTATTGTCGGCTAGTCTTTGTGTGTGCCGTATCCACTTTTAACCAGTTTTCTTCAATAAGTCTTGAAGACTGTATTTATCGTAATCTTCTTTTTTATTTTTTGTTTCCCCGATCAGCTCATTCTTACTTTCGAGATGTAACCAAATTTCGGGATTCATCTTGAAAATCTTACCTAATTTAAGTGCGATATCTGTATTTATTTTCCTTCGTCCTTTTAGTAATGCGCTCAGATTTGATTCTTCATAATTTATGTATTTAGCAAAGTCTTTCTTTTTGATCTTAATAACTTTTAAATATTTTTCAATAAACTCTCCTGCAAGTATTATTTTATCAGTGGCTGAATTCAAATAAGATTCCATTTGAAATCTTATAGACAGAAATTCATTTTTTATTCTTTCTTCCTCATTTTGATCTGCAGAAAGTTCTTTTATCATCGATTCCAATTCCTTAAAGTCTTTTGCATTCGTATTTATAAGTCCCTCTCCAAGACCATTAATCCCGCCAATATTCACTTCTTTATCCTTTGCCATTTTTTCCTTATTTATCAAGTTCGATCAATAAATATTTCCTCATTAATTCTTTTCCTGCTTGGGGGCTAAAAAACATCTTTTGTCCCATAGCATGAGTTGCACCATATTTTTCTTGATACAATTCGATAAGTTGGGTTTTACTATCAAATGATAAAAAACCTAAATAGTTTTCCTTTCCTAGTTCAAAGCTCTTGTAACATCCAAACGCTAGTAGGGATCCAGCAATATTTTCAAATTTTCCGTCCGACCCATAATTGTGAGGTGCCACTTCAATATTATTCATATAAAGGATTTCTCCATTTATCAAAGTCAGCATTAGAATCCCTTCTAATATTTCAGGCTTGTCAACCGTAGTAAGCTTATAGAATTTGTAGACTTGCGTAAAAATAAGACAGTTTAAAAATTCACTAACTTTAAGCTGTTATGAAGAAATCAAAGTTTACAGAGAGCCAAATAATCAAGGC
>NZ_JALEGS010000011.1 GCF_022763345.1 Phaeodactylibacter sp. | reverse complement strand
CAGTTTATCCGCATGCCGCCGTTTGGTATCCGCTTCCGGCATAATCCGCTCCAAATCCTTATCCAAAAACTCCAGCCCCCTGCTAAAGTCTATCTGGTCAATGTATTTGGAGAAAAAGAAATGCAAAAAGTCTTCTGCTAAATCTTCAATAATGCCTTTCCAGAGTATATCGCGCCGTATCATGCAGGCAAGATAAGAACAAATTGGATAAAACTCAAATGATTTGAATTACTTTGTTTCAACCGTTATTCATACACCATTGAAGCCAGCTTTGCCCGGTAGTTCTGCTCCAACGCACTCGCGAATGCAGCTTTATCCCTGCGCATCGACTCCATAGCTTCCCCATCCACAATAGACGGGTTCAGGCCCCTGAGATAGCGGTCGCTCCAAGAGGCCAGCTCCACGAGTATGGGAGTCAGGGCTAGCCCCATATCCGTTAGAAGATAGAGGTTGGTCTTTTTGTTGCCCGGCCGTTTGGTCTTGATGATGATCCCCACCTCCTCCAATAGCTTGAGTTTAGTGGAAAGGATATTGGTCGCAATGGCCTCCTCACTTTCCGTAAAGTCCTTGAAGGTCTCCTTGCCTTCGACCAGCATCTGCTTTACAATCACCAGCATCCACTTGTCCCCTAAGATGTCGAGGGCTGAAGTAAACGGGCAGTTGCATCTGAAATCCTGTGGCATATGTTAAGCTCCTGTTAAATATTGCTTTTAAAATAAAAGTAATTCTGTTTTTGCTTGCAATTTGAAAGCTAAAGTGTAATTTTGCTTGCATAACAAAAGTAATAAACTTTAAGCAATGAAAAAAGCAATACCTCTTCTACTGCTGTCGGGCATTTTGGCCTGCTGCAGCCATTCAACAGCGCAGTCTCCAACGGCTGCTTCATCTGATCACGCTAATGCAAAACCTTCAACCATGAGTACCAAAGCAACAGTAGGCACTTTCCTTGGCGCCGTTTTACAAAATGACCCGGCGACGATGCGGGAACTGGCCAATGCCGATTACATTCAGCACAACCCATTCATCCCCACCGGGCTCGAGCCTTTCATTCAAATGCTGCCGGTCCTGCAGGAAAATGGCACGACTGCCGAGAATATCCGGATGTTCCAGGACGGCCAGTACGTGTTCATGCACAACATCTGGCGGAATGCCAAGCCCTTTGGGGCAGACGAGATGGTCTCCTTTGATATCATCCGGTTGGATGAACATGGCAAGGTAGCCGAACACTGGGATGCTATGACCCCATTAGTTACAGAAACGGCCAGCGGGAGAACGCAAACGGACGGTCCCACAACGGTTGAGGATTTGGATAAAACCGAAGCGAACAAAGCCCTGGCAGTATCCCTCGTTGAAGATGTATTGATGGGCAAAAATCCAAACAAAATTACTGACTACATCAGTGCTGAAACTTACCATCAGCATAACCCAGACATCAAAGACGGATTGCAGGGTATTGTAGAAGCAGTCGAATATCTAACTGCCCGGAATAACATGTTTCAGTACACCAAAATACACAAAGTACTGGGTGAAGGGAATTTTGTTTTGACGGTAAGTGAGGGACGATGGAATAACACCAGCAATGTCTTCTATGACTTATTTCGAATTGAGAACGATAAAGTCGTAGAGCATTGGGATGTCATTCAGCCCATCCCCACCGAGGGTTTGGCGAATGATAATGGGATGTTTGGGTTCAAAAACGACTAACGGAGGAGCTTTTCTGTACTTTTCCTAACGTTGTGTGACGGCTCCGGCCTCAATGGGTACCTTGGTGACTATTGGGGCTGGCGTCTTTGCCCAACTTGCAAGATACCGGCTGCACCACTTTCCGTAATTTCATTTAGCCTTTCCGGGAAATCATTTAATGCCCTCCCTTTGCTCAACTGATATTTGCGGAACAACAGTAAAAAACAAAACGCAATGATCAGGAAAGTACTCGGAATAGCACCCACTAAAGAAAAAAATGGTCCCGGCTATATCCCCTCCCCAATGGGAAGAAAGTTTGGTGTAGACAAAGTAAGCGGTTACAAAGCGACCGATTTTGAGGGCAGGAAGTATAAAGGAAAAAAGAAGATTTTAGTGCTGTGCACCGAAGAGCGTTACTTTGAAATGGCCAATGGAAAGCTCTTTTCCACAGGAAATAATGTGCAGGAAACTATGGTTCCATTAATGCATCTCGTCAATGGAGGATTTAGTTTTGACGTAGTCACTTCAACCGGTAAACCGGCTATCCTTGAAGAGTGGTCGGTACCCATAAAGGACAAGGCAGTACTGGCATTCCGGGAAGAACATCAAACCAAATTCGACACCCCTCTCTCCCTAAAAGCGCTCGTTGCAGGCAATGCATTAAAAGGGGATTCGGATTACATCGCTCTTTTTCTGCCAGGTGGGCACGGCTCTATGGTCGGGCTACCGGACGATGAAAATGTTGGCAAACTGCTCCGCTGGGTAGAAACCTCTGACCGGTACCTTGTTGCCGTTTGTCATGGGCCTGCTGCTATGATAGCAAAAGACAACAGCAATGCCCCCAATCCTTATAAAGGGTATAAAATGGCGGCTTTCCCGGATAAATTCGATAAGCAGTCACCTTCACTGGGCTATCTGCCCGGGCAGTTGACCTGGTTTCAGTGCGAAGCTTTAGAAAAAGAGGGCATTGAAGTAATCAACGATAAAATAACGGGAGCCACTCACGTCGACAGGAAGCTCATTTCTGGAGATAGCCCCAAGGCTTGTGATGAGCTGGGGAAGATAACGGTTGCCGCCCTTTTTAAAGAATTGCAGGTTCGTTAACAGCCCTTCAATTCACCAAAAACAGAAGTTCTCAGGCAGTTGGGAACTTACATCGCTGCCCAGAAAGCAATGGGAATACAGTTTATTATTTTAGGGCTATTAATTCTTGAGTCCATTTCTTTCCTCTCGGTCAGAAATTACCTTAAATTAAACAAACATGAATAAGACCATTTTAATTACCGGAGCAAGCTCTGGAATCGGAAGAGCTACTGCCAGGTTATTTCAGGCAAAGGGGTGGAATGTGATCGCCACCATGCGTTCGCCCGAAAAAGAAACTGAACTTAAGGCACTTGACCATACACTTGTTACCCAACTCGATGTATTGGAATTAGACACCATAAAAAGCGCCATTAAGGAAGGCATTGAGCAATTTGGCAATATTGATGTGGTGCTCAATAATGCCGGGTACGGGCTCATGGGCACCTTCGAATCTGCGAGCCGTGAAAGCATCATTCGACAGTTTGGTGTGAACGTGCAGGGGCTATTCGATGTAACGCAGCAAGCATTGCCGCACTTTAGAGCAAACAAAGACGGAATGTTTATCAACATTTCTTCAGTTGGCGGAAGAATGACGTATCCGTTAATGCCTTTGTATCATTCCACCAAGTGGGCTGTGGAGGGTTTCTCTGAATCCTTGCGATGGGAAATGGCACAAATTGGTGTAAAGGTGAAGATAATTGAGCCGGGAGGCGTTGCCACTGATTTTGGAGGCCGGTCCCTGGATATGCAGCATAATCAGGAGCTCAGCGAATACAATGCATTCGTAAATACTTTTATGGCTGCCATGGCACAAGCTATGAATCCTGAAACGATGACGCAGCCTGAGCAGATTGCTGAAGTTATTTTTGAAGCGGCAACCGATGGTTCGGACCAACTACGCTACAGAGCGGGTGCAGATTGCGAGCAATTGCTGGGGGCAAGAGACAAGATGTCTGATGAGGAATTCTTCGCTATGCAAAAACAGATGATGGGGATGTAAATCCCGCACTACAAATATGCTCGTATGTTTGAACCGTACAAAAAGTGACCGTATGGATTACTATGAAATAAATTCAATTGCTCAGGCGCATCAGGCTATGGGGCTACCCTCGCCAAAGCATCCTTTGGTTACGGTAGTGCTAACTAAAGATTTTGACGCCCAATTCGATTTTAATGGGGTGAAAGTCATCAACAATCTTTATCAGGTTACGCTGAAGCAACCAGGGTGCGGCAATTTGTTGTACGGCAAAAACTCCTACGATTATGAAGAAGGAACCTTGGTTTTCACTGCGCCCGGCCAGGTTACGGTGTCCGATGGCGAAATGCCGGAATCAGAGGATGACCCCAAAGGTTGGATATTGGCCTTTCACCCGGATTTAATCAGGAAATCCCCCCTATCCGCTAAAATAGATGGGTATTCATTTTTCAATTACGATGTCAATGAAGCCCTTCACCTGTCAGAGGAAGAATTAGATACGATAGAGGGTCTGCTGGATAAAATAGTGAAGGAATACAGCCAAAATTTGGATAAGCACAGTCAGAACCTGATTATATCCAACATCGAACTCTTGCTGGATTATTGTACCCGGTTCTACGACCGTCAGTTTTATACCCGAACCAACCTCAACACCGACATCGTCTCAAAATTTGAGCGGCTTTTAAAAGCTTATTATCAAACAGATCAAGTGCATGACTCAGGCATGCCGAATGTCCAGTACCTGGCAAAAAAATTAAACTTCTCTGCCAACTATCTGAGCGACCTTTTGAAGAAAGAAACCGGAAAGACTGCTCAGGAACATATACACCTTTTTGTCATTGAAAAAGCGAAAAATATTCTCTTAAGTTCTAATCACTCCATCAGTGAAATTGGGTATGCTCTGGGGTTTGAATATCCTCAGCACTTTAGCAACTTATTTAAGTCAAAAACCGGTTTTAGCCCAAGTGAATTCAGAAACTTGAATTAAGCAACCGCGACTTGAATTTTCGTTCCATCAAAACGGCTAAGCCCTTCATTGTGCCCGATCCAGATGACGCACCCGGAATTGGTATACATAGACCAAATTCCCTATTTAGTAGCCCGTCTTCTTCTTTGAATACTGTGAAGGGGGGCCCGTCGTATTTATTGCGCCCGAAACCAGTCGCCATCCTCCGCTATCCCGGTTACTCTGCCCCCGCTGTACCCTGAAATAGTGCAGCGTGTCTCCACATACATTCTTGCCAAACCAAAGATCGCTCGCTTTGTCCTGACAGATTTCACGGAGGTGCTGGCACAATTAATAAGATTTCGATAAAATGTATTGCGCTGTTACGCTGAGTTTCCTTTGGCTTAAAATTTATTCCGCCTCACATATTTCCGTTGAATCTTACGGTTGGTATCGGAAATGCCTGTCATCAACAATTCCTTCTCATTCACTTCTATTTTCCAGCTTTCGGGTTTTTTGCCCTCCTGGTGAGGTAGCAAGGTGATTTCAGGTTTGTGTCCGTGGATATGCCAGTACCCGGTCAGTCTCTTTCCTTCTGAACTGAAGTTGATATAAACTCTATCCCACCGAATGAATAGTTTGTGTTTATTCTCTTGGTCGAAATCGTCTAAAATGGAGGTTTCATTTTCCGTGATTTCTACTAAATCCCAAATACCTTCAAGGTAGTCGGCAGGCGACATGGGCAGCTTTTCAACAGGTACTAATGTAACGGTTACGGGCATCCCTTCTTCTGCTCTTTCCCACATCATTTTTGCCCCATCAAACGATACGTTAAAGCCTCCGAACTCGTCTGCCACATCTAAGGGGTCTGAGGCGGTGTAGAGATGATTAGAGGAGTCATAATTCCAAAAACCATTTCCGTTTTGCAGCCAACCATTTCCAGCCTGGTAAGTGCCCTCAGCGTTTATTCTAAACCACTTTGCCACAGGCGTCATGTTTTCTTCTCCAACTGCAACCTTCTCTACTTCCCAGAGGCCTATCATCCTTTCTGGTTGGGCATAGGTGTAAAACGATACGAGCATCAATGCGCCCACAAGCAAGGTATTCAATCCTTTTTCCATTATTTACTTTATTAAGAGGTTTACAATTTTTTGAGCAAGTTGCATTTCGTCCGTTTGGTTTCCCACATTACTTAAAAAGCTGATTACATACGCTCCCTGATTTACATTGATGAGCATGGATTTATAGCCGTCCGTCCTGCCTCCATGAATAATATAGGGCCTGGCAATCCCTAAATCGCCCATCGCACTTTTGTTTTCTTTATCAATAATGACCCAGCCATAGCCATAGGTGAAGTCTTCGCTGATGCCGGCAAGGTGGTTTTTTTGTATCAACTTTAAAGAATTTTCTGACAACCAACCGGGGTTGTTCATCACCTGCGCCCAGCGGTTTAGGTCAGCAGCTGTGGAAAATATTCTCCTGCTCAGGCTTAGATCCAGGAATGGGTTTTCGAGCCATTGCCCTGTGGATACCTGATACGTGTAAGCCTGGGCTAATTTAGGGATCACGCGTTCATTGAGCCCCTCTGATACGGTGTTTTTCAGGCCCAGAGGAACGGTGAGCTTTTCTTCGAGGACCTCCGCAAAAGGTTTAGAGTAGGTATCGGCCAGTATGATCGCTACCAAATGATAGGCAAAATTGCTGTAATGAAATTGCTTTCCTGGTTCTGCAACCGGGGCAAGTTGGCTGATAAAATCGACATAGGCTTCATCAGTAAATCGCGAGCGTTTGAATTTCAAGTAATTCTCCTGCCGCAAGGCTTCGCTGATCCCGTCATAATCAGCTAAACCCGCACTATGGCTCAGTAAGTGGTGCAAGGTGATGTCCGGGTTAAAATGACCTTGGTAGGTAAACCCGGAAAGCAGCTCCACTAATTGATCGTCAAGCTTCAGCCGCCCTTCTTCCACCGCTTTTAAAGCTAAAGCCGCAATCATTGATTTATTTACGGAAGCGATATCGAGCTTTACTTCTCTATCGAAGGGAATACCCCAACTTCTATCGGCCAGGCCCAAATAGTTTTCATAGATCGTCTCCCCGTGGTACGCGATTACCACGCCACCATGAAACAGGTCTTGTTCAAAATGATTCCTAAAAAGGGAATCAATCCGCTGGGCCGCAGTCGAAATTGCTCCATCAGACGGCCGGTTTTCTCTTGGCTGACATCCTGTAAGGGTAATAACCCCGGATGCACAGAATAACAGGAATAGCTTTTTCATCGGGTTTTCCTTTCCGGCAAAGGTGAAGGCTAAAAACCTGATTTAGCGAGCGGAAAGTCGGTTTTGGGATAAAAAACGCCTATATGTGACGAAAAAAATCAGCCCTTGAGAAAATGATGCTGATATTGTTTGGATACGGGTATATTACTTCCATTAACCTCAAGTGTAACTTTCCCTTTGAATTGCTTTACGGCTTCTATGTTGCGGCTATTGACCAGATAACTTCTATGCGTTCTTTCTACTTCCGGGTAAACTTTCAGCTCTTGTTCCAAAGCTTTGAGCGGCTTGCGGATGAGATGCTGTTTGCGCTGTCCGTCTGAAGTGTATACCACTGTGATATAGTTTTCCGAAGAGCTGGCATAGAGAAAGTAATGTGGGTTAATTCTTAATTGGTCTTTCCCGTTTTTAGATTGAAAAGTAAAGTAGGGGGCATTTGGCTTTTGGGGAGCTAAAATTCTTTTTAGTACAAAATAAATGGAGAGCGGCAGTACCACCATCAAGGGGAACTCCTTCATAATCAGCCAGTAGGCTTCCGGATTCCACTCTTGCCAGTTCCAAAAGAAGTTAAATAGGAGAAATATGAGTTGGCTTCCTAAAAGCACTAGACTCAGGTACCAAAGCATTGTATGGCTAAGCTGGGAAATATTCAATTTTGGCTTGAGCCAGGCTTCAAAAACAGTCAGATACGCAAAGGTTAACAGCCCGAAGCTAATACTTCGAAAAAGATGAGAATGGCCTGAATAAGATAAACCTTTTTGAATGCCATACGCTCCGAATGTATACAGAAAGTAGAATACAGAAAATCCGGATAAAAAACCAAGGATTATAGGGTAGAGCCTAGGGTAATAAAGATCTCTAAGTCTATTTGCTGCTGATGTTAAATCCAGGGGCATCTCAGATCGGATGATTTTAAAATTGGTTTTTAGTGTATGGTTTTATTACCCTGCAAGGGTTTGGGCCTACCGGGATTTTGCCCCACATAAACACTCACGCTGCAAGCTGATTGTGTTTAATTTTCCAATCGCTCTAATACATGGTTCAAGTAGGCATTTTCCCCATTTGCATACGCGTCAAAAGTGGGTATGACTTCATGATGGGGAATGACCCCTCTGCCGAAGGGGAGCTTAGGCTTCACATTCATCACAAACTGCAAAGCCGGGACAGACACCTTGATCTTTGAATGTGGCAATACCAATGCTCTGCCGTAGCCACTTGTATTCCCGTAGTAGCCCCCACCGGTTTCCTGCCCTACAAAAGTGGCTAAACCCTGACTGTACATCATGTTGCTGAATTCGCTGCCCCCGGAATAGGTGACCGGGCTGATCAGGACGTAGGTTTTGCCCCTGAATTTGTAATCCGGCTCCTTCTTATAGGCCATCAGCCCTTTGCCGGGTGCCGCTCTCCTTTCCAAGGAGCCATCCTCCATTTTCCGGTTGGTCAGCAGCCGTTCAAAAAAGCCGAATGCCTTTAGGGTAATGGGCTTGTCCGTTCCATTATCCAACACCGCCTTTTGGGCCTTTACCCTCACCTTTTTGTATTTCTGATAGTTGTCGCCGAAGTAGGAATACAGCAACCCTTCATTGCCTTCCGACCCGCCGGTGTTTTTACTTACATCTACGATGAGGGTTTGAATATCATTTTCCCTTATGGATTTAAAACTGTTCCTCAGGAAAACGCTCAGCTTCTTTTCTTTTGAATGCGCTCTTATTTCACCATTGCCAAAAGTATGAATGCCCAGATAGGCTACCGAGTCATTGAGTATTTTGTATTCCAACACCTCCTCCTCTGTGTTTTTGGGCTTGCCATACCTGTCGTTCAGGTGCCGGGTAATCGCCTTTATGGTCAGCGGTTGAAGGGTTACGGGCTCGCTAATGCCCTTGAACTTAATCTCAAACTGATCCACCTGCCCGTAGTAGTAGAAGTGGTACACCGAAAAGCTCAACCCTTCCAGGTCACTGTACTTAACGGCTTTGATAAACCCATCGGAAGCAAAGAGATTGCCAATGTTGCCTACTATATGCTCCGGCGTTTCTCCATTAATGGATTCGATGGGTTGGCCTTCGAGCGCAAAGGCTTCAAAGTCGGAGCCGTTCTTAACGCAGTAGAGTTGTTTACCCAGGAAGACCACGCTTAAGGGCAGCAACCTTACTTCGCTGTTTATTTTTTCCTTCACGATCGCAGGGCGAAAGATATCCGTATGGTCTTCCCGGGAAAGGGCCACCAACGGCGCGATCAGCTTGTGAAACTCAAGGACATTTAAATCCTTCGTGATTTTCCTTCTGACGTCTGCAAAAGCCCTGTCCACGCTGTCTTTGGGCGTGTACCAATACATGCCGGAGTGGAATTTGTCCAGCCCCTGATACAGTATTTCCAGGTCACCTAATAGCTTTTCTTTCTCAATCTTGGGAAAATCGCCGAAATCCTGGGCGCCCGCAGTTTGGAGTGTAAGACAACAGATGATGATGACTTTAGAAATGCTTTTCATTGGTGTTTGATTAATTACAACCGGCCAGCCTAAATTCAGAAGCCCGGAAACGAGGGATATTGCATTCCAGCCATTTTTCGGCAGTTATTTTATACATTATAGTATTTCTTAAGCTCCCCTTCTGTCAATTTAAAAATTCTTTCGCCAAGTCTGAACACCTGTGTTTTTCCTATGTCGGGAATGTACCCATTTTCACTGAATTTGGCACGTGCATTTTCAATCGCTCTTGCAAGATAAGTCTGATGTTTAGTGTGATCGAAACCTCCATGTTGTTGATGTACGTGAGCCTTCCAACTTTTACAGCTTTCTTCATTTTCCGCAGGTGGCAGGGAGGATTCAAAGTGATCATTGAGCCATACTTCAAAACAAGGATTTGAAATAGCTACATTCCAGCCCTTTTGCAAAGCCTCTTGCTGCAATTCGTGTATTTGACCCTTCCATTGATCTACATCAATTACGAACCATAATTCAAAATCCCCATCATCTGAATTATGCTTTTCTATTGCCTGATGTGCATTAGGTATTAAATGAGTTGGCGAGCTTCTGCCTTCGCTACTTGGAACCGCTATCACCTTTATGCTCTTCGTCAACAAATGAAAGAAATTGAAGTATTCGGGTTCTTTGTGGCTACCTTCACAGACTATAATGAAAATTGTTGCGTCTCTCCAAGGCATTTTCTTTTCGTATTCTCTCTTATTCAGCAATGGCATATTTATTCCAATTTAAGTCCTGCAGATTACTTAAAAATGGAATCCCTCCATATCTGCCGTTTAAATACCCTTTCCTGATATTTTTGGTATGATGTTCTTTGAACTCACTCAAAGGATACAGGTCGGTGCTCCCATTTTTGTCCTTTTCTACGAACCAAATTTCGTCTTGCCTAAATATTTCCTGATCAAGCAAATTTGATTCATGAGTGCTAAAGATCAATTGCCCTTTTGTATTAGAGTCACTAGAGAATTTCCTTATCAGTTCTTTTATTAAAAGAGGGTGGATGCTTCTCTCAATTTCATCAACTATATACACTTTTTCTTTATTTACGATATCCTGGAATGCTGGTATATAGTCCAGTAATCGTACAGTCCCATCAGATTCTTCATTAATATAGAAAAATGCTGTCTTTTTGTTTAGACCTTGGTGTTCCAGCCTTAGCCGCTTTACAAAGACTTCAGAACCTTCTTTCACGAGTAAAATTTCTTCGCCCATTCTGGTTGGCAAGCCTATCATTTTTTTAGAAGAATCATCTAACTCTCTAATCAATTCATCGAGTTCACCAATGTTGTCTTGCCCGAAAAACTCAACCAGAGACTTCTTTTCAGTTTTGAGATTTTTAATTCCAGTATGAAATGCACACATTGTATCATTGGCGTATTCACGAAAATTGTCGTTAGTATCAATTCTTTGTGCTAATGCAGCAGGCTTCGATAAAGGTGTAATAATTTGGATTGTCCGCTCGAACCACCTATACGCTTTCCCTAAATCTTCTAAAAATGGACTATCTAGCGTAGACAAGAGCTTCAATAGCGGCCTGTCTGGTTTACTTAAATTTTTCTCGATAACTTTTTGAAGTATTTTGCTTTCGGTATCCTTCTCGAAATCTTCAGAGAACTTGGTACTGATATGCCCATCCTGATTTGTTTCTCTTTCAAAAATCAGAACGTCATCCTTAACGCCCAATCCTGATATATATAGTTCTTCGTGAAGAATGATTCCTTCGTTAAATTTCAAAGCATAAATAAAAGGGGTCCCTTCGCTAATAAATTCAATACCAAGCAAGACTTCCACTTCTTTGAGTTCATTGTGAAATTTAAACTTATGCTGTTGAAAACGAGGTGGAATTTCTTCTTCTAAGACTATATCCTTTAGATAAGCAATTGACTTGATAAGATTCGATTTACCTGACCCGTTTGCACCATAAAAAACTGATAACTTCAAAAAATCGAAGCTGTTTAAAGAGTACTTATGATGCGATAATCTTGAATACCTTGGACTTGGAAGCAAGTTAAACTCTCTTCTTTCACCAAAAGAAAACAGATTTTCCACAATGAACCTAATTATCATAGCGTGAATTTTTCACGCAATATACTTTATCTATCAGATTAAATCCATTAAATCGAATTATTTGTTTAAATGGCGTGGTTTTTTCACACCAATCAATAGATTGCCTACAAACCAGACCGATATTCCTGTTTTCATTCGATTATGCCCAAAAGCTACGGTGGTTAAATGCTAAACTCACAAGCCTGTCTATACTCACCGCAGCGGACCTTTCAACCTTTTCCTCATCGTCAGTGAAGTTGCCGTCTCTCCGGCAACCGCATACCCCAGCCGTTGGTACAAATTCACCGCAGGGTTGGCCTTATCGACACTCAACGACAAGTATTCCACGCCTAATTTAAGGTATTCTGAAGCAATAGACAGGGATGGGTCCTTAATGACTGCTTTGGGCAGCAAGTCGTGCCCTTCCGGAATAAAAATCGCCTCATAAAGCATGTCCGCTAAGAAGCCCGATTCCGCTTGCCGTAGTGCCCTTACCGTCATGATTGCTCCGTTGATTGGTTCTCTTCCTTTATTAGGCGGTAGTAAAAAAGCTCAGGGTCCCCCTCATCCAGCCCAGTCAGCTGACCGGCAAAAGAGAAACCGGCTTTGGCAAGTGCTTTCTGCATTCGGGTATTGGACCGATTGGTAGAAGTGAACAACTTCCCCGCCTTACATTGCTCCCCCAGAAGATCAAATACTTTCCCGCCAATGCCTTTCCCTCTATAGGCTTCGTCCAGGATTATTAGCTCTATCCACCCCTGATCGAAAAAGCGGTAATCAAAAATCACAAACCCTATCGCTTTTCTGTTCGCCAAAATGATAAAGCAGGCCTCATCCAATATCGCGTTGGCAATCTTTTTTTCCCGTTTTAAGCTGAACGGCTCCTCTTGCTCAATGCTGTTATAAAAGCCAACCACGATGGCTTTATCTTTACTAGATGCTTTTCTTAACCTAACGATATTCATATGGCTCTATTTTAGTCAGACGATGAACACCTCTTCCATCAGGTACGCTTTTCAGTAGCAGATTATATCCGCCAATCCATTCTTTAGGCTCCCTAGAGAGCCCGCAATTAACCATGCAGCCCTTTTCAGCTATACCGTATAACCTTGCTCATTCAGAACAACTTTTTTGGTTTTTTTAGCATTGCCCGCTTTATGTTCTTTTTTGTAATCGCTCTAACGTCATTAATATACGGATTTTCACGCGCCTGCTAAGAGATGCTAACATAGCATCTCTTAGACTTATTGGGAACCATATGCTAATACATTTGGATTGTGCGGCGGGCTGTACTGCCTCAATAATAGTAGGTATGTTATAGTGGTGAGGTAGGTCGTGAAAGGTTAATGATTTTTTGGGAGTGTACACTATACTCGTGCCCCGCGGGGGTATCTACAAAAGCATTACTCCGATCGATTCTTTTCCATCGGTTTCCTCTTAAACACCGGAGCGTGTGCCGCAATGAAAAATGGGAGGCTGTCACTAAAAAATCCATTGCTCGATTCAGAGCCTGGAAGTATCGAGAACTGTTTAAATCAAGTTGGTCAATCTGCCTTTTTTTTTGAGGTGAAAAATCCAGCCCATTCAGCAAACGCTAATTGGCTTAATTCCAGATTAACATATCGAAGTATAGGAGCGGTTGCCATAGGGATTCAATTTTATCCGATCAATATATCAACAAATTTTGATGGTATTATCTATATCGATAAAACGAACCCTATTACTCCTTTTTGAATTTCTAAACTCGGAATGGGCTTCCACCCGATGCAGGGGGGCAACGGGTCTGGTATTTTCAGCGTAAGCTCTTTCATCTCCTAAGTTTCTATTGCTAATAAACAGGAAACATTAAATTAGCCATTTTTAGTTCATTAACTGCCGTAGGTGGGCTTAGAACAAACAGCAATTATGAAACTCTGGCAAAAATCCTACACCCTCGACCAGCAAATTGAAGCCTTCACCGTAGGGCAGGACCGGGAACTCGATGCCTACCTGGCGCCCTGGGATATCCTGGGCTCTCTGGCGCATGTGCAAATGCTCACCAAAATCGGGCTGATTACCGAAGAGGAGTTGACCCAGCTGCAAGCCGCACTGCTCCGACTGTATAGAAAGGCAAACGAAGAGGGCATGACTGTGGAGGCAGGCATGGAAGATATTCACTCACAGGTGGAATATATGCTGACTGAGGAGCTAGGCGATATCGGCAAGAAAATACATGCGGGCCGCTCCCGTAACGATCAGGTGCTGGTGGACCTGCGGCTTTTCTTCCGCTCGGAGATAGAGGAGGTCACCCAACTCATGGGAGAGCTTTTTCAAACCCTTTTGCAGCTTGCCGAACAGCATAAAGACACACTGCTGCCCGGCTACACCCACTACCAAGCCGCCATGCCCTCCAGCTTTGGGCTGTGGTTTAGCGCTTACGCGGAAAGCCTGGTGGACGACCTGCGGCTGTGGCAGAGCATTTACCAGACCATCAACCACAATCCGCTGGGCTCGGCGGCGGGCTATGGGGCCTCTTTCCCGCTCGACCGCAGCATGACTACAGAACTGTTGGGCTTTGAGGACCTGAGCTACAACGTCGTCCACGCTCAAATGGGGCGTGGCAAATCCGAACAGCAGCTCAGCTATGGCATCGCGGGCACTGCGGCTACCCTGGGCAAGCTCGCTGCCGACGTGGTGCTTTATGTCAGTCAGAATTTCGCCTTTTTATCCTTCCCGGATGAGCTCACCACCGGCTCCAGCATCATGCCCCACAAGAAAAACCCGGATGTCTTCGAGCTGCTGCGCGCCCGCTGCAACAGCCTGCAGGCCCTGCCGGTGCAGATCAGCCAACTGACGGCCGGGCTGCCCTCCGGCTACCACCGCGATTTTCAGTTATTAAAGGAGGCGATTTTCCCTGCCCTACAGCAGCTCAAGCAGTGCCTGAGCATTCTCAACTATGCTTTGCCCCACGCCCGCCCGGCTCAGCGGCTGCTGGAAGACGAGCGCTACCGCTACCTCTTTAGCGTGGAAGCGGTCAATCAGCTGGTACTCGAAGGCAAGCCCTTCCGGGAAGCCTACCAGATTGTGGGCGGACAGATTGCTAATGGCCGCTTTGAGCCACCTCGTGATCTGAAACACACGCACGAAGGCAGTATTGGGAATTTATGCCTGCCGGAAATCCGGGCGAAGTGGGAGCGGACGGTTCAGGGCTTCCCCTTTGAGCAGGTTGAAAAAGCCATCCGGCAATTGGTACAAAAAGGTTAATCAAAATAGTTCGCCGTAAGCGTCTGCTGCATTTTTGTACTACTCAACTAAGCGGACGTGTGCTCTGGGGAGCCCATCAGCGTGATTTTGAGTTGAAAAATGGTTTGGCTCATCGGTTATGGTTTTTTAAGCTTTTGATTACGGAATGGCCCTTGGGCAGCCCATCCGAGTCGATGTACAAAGTTAACTTTTAAACAACATCAAAACCTTACCTTTGCCGAAAACTGCATTACGCGATATGAAAAAGCTACTCTTCCTCCTCGCCACTATCCTCGTGGTACAGAGCTGCAACAACAGCTACCAGCAAATGGCCATCCGTAAAAAGCCAAAAAATGTCATCCTCCTGATTGGGGACGGCATGGGGCTTACGCAGATGTCCACTGCTTTTTACTACCAGGATAAAACGCCGAGCTTTACCCGTTTTCAGCATATAGGGTTGCACCAGAATGAGCCTACAGATGCTAAAATCACGGACTCTGCGGCGGGCGCTACCGCATTCTCAACTGGCTACAAATCCTACAACAGTGCCATTGGGGTTGATCAGGACACCATCGCCAGGGAGACCATACTCGAAATGGCCGCAGCCCGGGGGCAGGCTACGGGTGTCATTGCCACTTCTTCGATCACGCACGCTACGCCCGCTTCCTTTTTCGCGCACGTTGAAGACCGTGGCATGGCAGATGAAATAGCGGCCCAGCTATCCACGGCGCCTGTTGACTTCTTTGCGGGGGGGGGCATTGAGTTCTTCGCCCGCCGTAAGGATGGCAAAAACTACCTGGATTCTCTGAAAACTTACGGTTACCTTGTGGATACCACGGCTCTTGCCAAGCCTGCAGCCTGGGACTATAGCAAAAAGTATGGCTACCTACTGGCTTCTGACGGTATGCCGAAAATGTCAGAAGGCCGTGGCGATTTTCTTCCTGAAGCCACTGCCATGGCTATTGATTTCCTTTCTCAGGACAAAGATGGTTTTTTCCTGATGGTAGAGGGCTCACAGATTGACTGGGGCGGCCATGCGAATGATGGCGATTACATCATTGAGGAAGTGAAAGACTTCGATAAAGCGATTGATGCGGCGCTGGACTTTGCAGAAAGGGATGGGAATACCCTGGTGATTGTTACCGCAGATCATGAAACAGGCGGGATGTCGCTTTCTGCCGCTGAAGTGCGTATGCAGCGGACTTACGAGCATATCAACCCTACCTTCAGCACTGGTGGGCACTCCGCTACGCTCATTCCGGTGTATGCCTACGGCCCCGGTGCAGCTAAGTTTATGGGCATTTATCAGAACAATGATATTTTCGGCTTGATGCTGCAAGCCCTGCGCTGGTAAAAACGGCTAATTGCGGACGAAAAAGTGCCCGGTACGGCTTACAAGCTATACCGGGCACTGCTATTTTATCGAGACAATTTATCGAGACCGTTACACCTCACTATCGGCTGATGACCGCTCGTTCCACATGCTGTTGGTCGTTTTGGGTTAGCCGGATAAGGTAGGTGCCTTCCGGAAGTTGATTGGTTTCCAGCTGAAAAGCATTGGAACCACTTACTGCCTGATCCGTGAATGCCTGCAGCGTGCGGCCCATCAGGTCGAGCAGTTCGATTTCCACTTTGCCCTCAGTTGCGGCACGGTACTGCAGATTGACCAGGTCCTTCGCCGGGTTGGGGAAGATGCGGAAGCCAGCGCCTTTGGTCAGGTCATTGCTTTCCAGGCCGGTGACATTTCCTACTGCGATGCCATTTTCACCCGGGAGCGCAGTGCCAATGGTGACGGTATAATCTTCCACCTCCCCGTAGGAGAAGGTCTCACATGGAGTAGAGTAGGCGTTGTACTTCATGGCTACCCGCATGCGTGTGGTGCCTGGTGTTGCACTGGGAGATACGCTCAAGGTACCGGATAAAGTGCCTGTGCCACTTCCCTGTCCGATCTGCTCTCCGGCGTCCGAAAAGTCGCCATCACGGTTGTAATCAATCCACAGGCGCCAGTATTCAGTATAGGTAGAGCTGGAGAAGCTAGGCACCAGTGTGACGGAAACAGAGCCTCCGGGCGTGAGTGCGGTGGAAAGGTTGGTGTAGTCCCCATAGCCACCGTCGTTGCCGGAGTTGTTGTTGATGCTGCCAAACTGTATCCGCTGAATCCATTCGAAGTTGCTGTTGCTGCCTTCTGAGCCACAGTAGCTGGGAGGGGGCGGAGGAGGGGTGCTGCCTACGCAGAAGTTGGTCGTCTCGCTACTGGCGAAGCTGCCTCCGGAAGCCAGTACCGTACTGCCATCGGTGAGGCTGTACGAGCCATTGCCGTAAGCACAGCAGATACCATCGCCGTAGCTGTCGAAGATGGTGAAGTCATAGCAGCCATTCGGCAGGCAGATGTCTTCCGTGGCGGTAGACCCTGCACCGCTGTATGGCCCACCGCTGGCTACTGTTGTGCCGCTGCTGTTGACCACGCTCCAGGTGGTTTCGCCAGGGTAGTTGTCGAGGTTGATGGTGAGCGTAAGCTCATTATCATTGCAGGTAGGATTGCCACCACCTCCATCGCAGGCCTGCAGGCAGGAGGCATTGGACACGCGGTTGCGGATAACGTTGCCAGGCTGTGGCCCGAAGCCGAGGTTGAAGTTGATACCGACGTTTTGTACATGGCAGTAACTCATGATTGTACCCCCATTGCTGGGATAACCTGGCAGGGCGCAAGAGCCCTCTGTTGATCCGGCACAGCCATCGATAGCGGTGTTATTGCCATTCCAGACACAGGCGTGGGTATGGCGGGACCCGAACAGGTGCCCGAACTCGTGCGTAGTCACCATAATCGTGAAAGAGTAAGTCGGCACCTGTGAATACGAAGAATTGATAGAGGAAAAACATAAGCTGTTATCAGGATTGCTGTTGCAAAGCCCGGAGAAACCAGCTGCAATACCTCCGCTTGCCTGGTAGGAAAGCAAGTGCCCCAGGTCGCCGTTCACGCCATTGCGGTAGCTCTGGAAGTCGGACAGCATGCCTGAGCTTGAGGAGCTGGAGTAAGGACTGGTGGAGCTCCAGACAAAGATTTCTGAAACTACGGTGTTAATGTTCTCATTGGCATAGAGTGTCGCCACCTCATTGGCAATGCCCGTTACGTAGTTGGTCGCGCCTTGTGTACCACCTTTGTTTTGGAAGATATCATAATCTACCTCGTAGTAAAAGCGCACGCAGTCGCTAAGTGCCCGTGTGCCAGCCTGTGGCTGCAATTCCTCCCGGGTGTAGCCTTCGCCATCGTCGGGCGTGCCGCAATCGTAAGCCATGCGCTCCAGCACATCCTTATCGTTGTACAGGATGTAGCGGGTTTCATCGCGCTTGCCTTCCAACTGGCCAAGGACGAGGTTGCCCCCTCTTGCCGGGCTGAACAGCCCCATGATCCCATCTTCGAAGACACTCAGGGAAGCTATTGAACCGGATTCCCCTTTGATAATGCCACGGTAGTGCACGCCGTAGTCCACATTCGCGGCAGACTCGGTCTGACTGTCCGTAACCTGGAAGTCGTCGGTAAAGAGGTCCACTTTGACCAGCTCAATAGCGAGCTCGCTGCGGTGGGTCGAGGGTAAGGCAAAAGTGATGCGATCTGGCTGCTCGGCATGGAGTTGCTGTACCACCTCGTCACGCATTTCAAGCAGATCATATTGCTCAGGGGCTTCGTCCCCAAGGTTTGCCCGTCCTTCAGATTGGTCGAAGGCCGTTACCGTTTGGAAGGGCATGCCCTTGCTTTTCTCCGCCTGAACGAGCTCGGCGGGCTTTAGGATGCCTTGCCCAAAGAGGGACAGGGCAAGGAAACAGGAGATTGTTGTAAGTAGAGTTTTCATACTAATTATTAATGGTTAAAAAGAATTTCCGAATGAAGAAGCAGCCTTAAGGGCATACAAAAACCACTGCTGGCCAATACATAATTGCGGCAGCAGAAAAAGAGGTATAGCTTCAGAAAGACTGTAAAGGAACTACTGTCCGGAGCATAACCTTTAACAGGTCATATTCTGCGATCCAAAGCTTATAAATGATTCAAAGTAAGCGTTACTATCCAATTGTTTTTCGGCACTTTAGTGCCATGCGGGTGAAGACACCTGTTAGGAGTACAGGTGTATTTGTTCTGGCAAATGTTAATCCAGATTGGCTTTGAGCCTATTCAAATTTTCGGGCTCCCAATAAATGGATATAACCAGGGTGGTGTGTGGCTCTTAATTGTTTGGAGTGTTAGTGGAAAACAAGAGGTTTGTTCTGTCTCGATGGGGATAAATGTAGTGAAAATTAATGTATAAGCAAAAAAAACGGCATTTTTGATAAATAAAAAAGAGCGCTGTGGCTCCGTTGCCCCAGCGCTCGAAATTCACACAATTAATGCCGTGTCTTTACAGCCTTATACAGCTGCCTCTGCGTTAATACCTGGAAACGGTAAATTTTTCTGTCCAATATTGCTGCCCGGCCTGAACCCGCACGACGTAGGTGCCGGCTGGCAGTTGGCTGACGTTGATTTGCTGTTGCACGGTACCGGGCATCCACACTTGTGTACCGATCGGCATCCGCTGCCCCGTCAGGGCATAGACTTCCACCCTCGCTTGCTCCAATTGTGGCCGATCAAGCTGCAGCGTGAGCAAATCCGCTACAGGATTGGGGTACAGGCTTAGTGCCGCAGCTGGCGCATTTTCTTCCAAGGCTGCCAGAGGGGTGCCCAATCCATTGCCGCCTGAGCAGTCGTCTCCCTCATAAATAATGATGTTGCGGAAGTAGGAATTGCCATTGCGGGGCGGGCGGTCATGGTCAGCGGTGAAGAACAGGTACTGGAATTCCCCGGTATAAAATTCACCAATCGGGATGACGTATTTTTTCCAGATTGCTCCTCCGGGATAGTTGTCGTAGTTGCCATAACCCCAGTTTTGAATACCGTATAACCGGATCAGGCGATTGGAGGATATGCTGTTGTTTTCGTCAAAGCCAATGCCATGTATTTCTCCCTGACGGGTAGAGCCAAAGTCCAGTTCGATAACGGTATTTGGCGTCACCTCATAGTTGACTTCTATGGCTTTCCAGGCGTTGTTTTGAATGCGGAGTACCTCACCGTCATCGAGCAGATTGTGAGAACCCGCATCCTGTGGCCCGCCGAAGGACAGGATTTCGTAATCCGAAAAGTCGATGGGCAGGCAATTGTTGTCTCCAGGCTCCGGTTGTTCAGCGGGGAGGCAGAAATTGACCTCTTCTCCGGTGCCGTATTCCCCGCCTGTAGCCAGCAGCAGGCCACTTGTGTCTGTAAGGGCGTAATAGCCATCACCGTAGTCGCAGCAGATGCCATCGCCGTAGGTGTCCCGGATTTCGAATACATAGCATCCTTCCTTGAGGCAGAGGCTTTCGTTGATTGCTGTGCCGTTGGTGGAATTGGGGTAGGGGCCGCCGCTGTATTGCAGTTCGCCACTGGTGTCCCTGATTTCCCAGGTGGTTTCAATGCCATAAGCATCAAGGACAATCTCCAGAGCGATTTCCTGTCCGGCGCAGGTGTCAACATCTCCGCCTCCGCCATCTGTAGAGCAGGCTTGCAGGCATGCCGCATCAGCTACGGCGTTGCGCAAGACGTTACCGGGCTGAAAGCCAAAGCCTTTGCTGAAGTTGATGCCCACGTTGCGCAGGTGGCAGTAGCTCATCATCGTGCCGCCATCGGAGGGCCAACCCGGGGAGGCGCAGTTCCCTTCCGTATACCCTGCACAATCATCGATAGCCGTATTGTTGCCGTTCCAGGCGCAGGCGTGGGTATGACGGGCGCCAAAGGAATGCCCAAGCTCGTGCGCGACCACCATTACCGAAAAGGAATAGGTGGGTACGGCAGCGTAAGTTGCATTGATACTACTAAACCCGTGGCGGGGCGAGTATTCATTGCACAAGCCAGACAGATAAGCGATGCCGCCGGAAGCCTGATAGCTGATCAGTTGGGCAAGGTCGCCGTTGAAAGTGGGGCGCTCATTGACAAACTGAGTGAGAACGACAAAGCTGTTGCTGCCATTGTAAGGGCTGATCTGGTCCCAAAGCAGCATCTCGGACAGGCGGATGTTGACGGTTTCGTTGGCGTATAAAGTAGCTACCTGATTGAATAAGCCGGTGATGTAGTTGGTTGCTCCGGCCACACCGCCTTTGCTTTGCACGACATCATAATCAATCTCCAGGTAGATCTGTACACAATCGCCAGGGCCGCGTTCGCCCACTACCGGCTCCAGTTGCTCCGGGCGGTAATCCGGCGCATCGTCAGAGGTAGCGCAGTCGAAAGGCATTTCGCGGAGCGCATTGTGGTCATTATACAAGATGTACTCCTGAGGGGAGCGGGCTTCCTGGTTTTTTCCGAGCACAAGGTTGCCCTGCCCGGGGGTACTGATCAGACCCATGACCTCGTCTTCAAAGAAACTTAGGGCGACGACCGAGCCCGGCGACCCTTTGACGACTCCCCGGTAGTGCGCCCCCTGTGGTACTTTGACCGGCCGCTTTGTAGAAGCTGCAATTGCCACAAAGCCAGAGCTAAGCGGATTGACGCGGACCATCTCCAGGTCAATAGATCCGGACCGGCCTTTGGCAGGTAGCGACAGCTCAATGGCGTCGGGTTTTAGATGCACCAAAGCAGAAAGGGGTTCTTCGTCGAGTTCGAGTAAGGTAAAGTCATTGGCATCGAGCTGCCGTGCAGGTACGTAATCAGATTGTTGAGCGGAGGTAAATAATTCAAGCTTTTCAAATGTTGTACGTTCGTTTTTAGCGGTGTTTATCAAGTCAATGGGTTTGAGGCCTTGTTGCGCAAAGGCAAGCAGTGATGCCAGCAGCGCCAGCAACGTAAGTGGGAATCTCATGGTGTAAAACGGTTTTTGGTTAACAATCGGTTCTTGTTCTCAATCAGTTGTTGGGGCACACCACTCCCGTTTGCTGACAAAGCTTTCATTGTCAGCAGGTGAGTGTTTGCATCATTAGTCAGGGCATGGCACTGCTACGTGTGCTTGCACCTGTGTGAATCCGTAAAGCTCCGTATTATCCGCCCTAAGGCCAATGAAATGAGGCATACGGATTCGTGCCGGGGTACACTTCAGAAGCCTAAGCCTCTAGAGCATGAAGCCTGCCCACAGCTTTGTTTTTCATAAGATTATGGTTTGAATACAATGGATCTGCCGGGTTCAGTTTGACAGTACAGTTGCTTTTCGCGCAGGGGGTCAATCCTGCTGACTGAGGTCAAAAATGATGGCTTGATCGCAATAGCATAACCCCATGGAACGTGCAGATCACGGCCACGGCGTACTATTTGCGTTTTCTCAAGGTAAGTTTGTATTGAAGTCGTTCTCAGAAAAAGTGAAAAGGAATAATGACAAGCTGCTCTTTCAGAAGCTGTCTTAGCATAGCAGAACAGCTTACCGGATTGAGCATAAATTTGCATTATTGCTCCCGAAACACTCTTTGGTTTGATGGATGATGTGAGTTTACCCCACAACTGATTAGGATAATTCAAAGTTAACAGGTTTTGGACACATTCGCAAAGTATTAAACTAAAAAATTCTCTATATGAAAAAAAATATAAATTGTTTGGGCGTGCGGCAATTTCTCCGGCCCGGCTTCGTTATTATTGGCTTCAGAAGTTAGGTGCTTGGGTCATTTGGGGCTCAATTGCTTTTGAGGATGTAGAAATTTGGCTCCTTAACGTGGCCTTAACACCCAATAGTATAAGCAGGAATAAAAAACATATGAATAAATAAAATTTAATTGGGCGTCAAAAGCAAAGCCCCACCTGCTTCCAATGAAGCGAGCGGGGCTTTGCAGTTAGGAAGGAAGATGCTTCCTGCCTTACAAGGCGCTATACATTTTTGGTTGGCGTTTCTTCCTCCTGAGGTTCGTCTTGTTTGTTTTCTTCGCCGTTTTGCTTAGCACTATGAGGTTCGGTAGGCAAATCAGCGGAAACTTCAGGCTCGTCTTTTTTGACGGGTTTCATCTGGCCGGCGATGTGGTCATCAAAGCCACTTTCCGGATCATCTTCTGCTTCACTCGGGCGCTTGCCCAGCAGACGCTCTACATCAGACTTGAGGAGGACTTCCTTGTCCAGCAGGATTTGCGCCAGCTTCTCAAGGTCTTCCCGGTGTTCTGTCAGCAGTTCTTTCGCACGGATATACTGGGACTCTACCAGCTTTCTGACCTCCTCGTCGATGAGAGCGGCCGTGTTGTCGGAATAAGGTCGCTGGAACTGGTCCTGCGACATACCGTAGAAAGAAACCTGACCGACTTTCTCGTTCATGCCGAAGACGGTTGTCATGCTGTAGGCCATCTTGGTAACCTGATCAAGGTCATTCTGTGCACCGGTAGAGATTTTGCCGAACACGATAGATTCCGCAGCCCGGCCTCCGAAGGTCATGCACATACGGTCCAGCAATTGCTCGGTACGCGTGATGTACTCTTCCTTGGGAAGATATTGGGCATAACCTAAAGTACCGACGCCGCGTGGCACGATTGTTACCTTCACCAGCGGAGAAGCGTGTGGCAGGAACCACCCACAGATGGCGTGCCCGGCTTCGTGATAAGCGATGATTTTCTTTTCGTTGGGCGAGATGAGCTTGTTCTTCTTCTCCAATCCACCGATGATGCGGTCCAGTGCGAAGTTGAAGTCATCCATATCCACCGCCTGCTTATTGCGGCGGGCAGCTACGAGCGCGGCTTCGTTGCAAATGTTGGCAATATCTGCTCCTGCAAAGCCCGGTGTCATCTCTGCCAGTGCTTCTGCGTTGACCCCTTCACCAATCTTAATATTGCGGAGGTGCACCTTAAAAATGGATATCCGTCCCTTCAGGTCCGGGCGGTCAATGCCGATTTGGCGGTCAAAACGTCCCGGGCGCAGGAGGGCGCTGTCGAGTACGTCCGGGCGGTTGGTAGCGGCCATTAGAATAACACCTTTATCGGTGCTAAAACCGTCCATTTCCACCAACAGCTGGTTGAGGGTGTTTTCCCGTTCGTCGTTACCTCCTTGCATATTACCTTTTCCACGGGCACGGCCAATCGCATCGATCTCATCAATAAAGATGATACAAGGTGCTTTCTCCCTTGCCTGCTTAAACAGGTCGCGTACCCGTGAGGCACCGACACCCACAAACATCTCTACGAAGTCAGAACCGGAGATCGTGAAGAAAGGTACACCCGCTTCACCCGCTACTGCTTTGGCCAGAAGCGTCTTACCGGTACCCGGAGGGCCAACCAATAAAACTCCTTTGGGGATTTTACCACCCAAGGCCGTGTATTTCTTAGGGTTTTTCAGGAAGTCAACCACCTCCATCACCTCTTCTTTGGCTTCATCAAGCCCGGCAACATCCTGAAAGGTGACATTGACTTTGCTGTTCTGATCGAAAAGGGTTGCCTTGGATTTGCCAATGTTGAAAATCTGAGCACCCGGCCCACCGGCACCGCCACTCACCCGGCGCATGATGAAAACCCAAATCGCCACCACGATAATGATCGGCAGCACCCAGCCCAACAATGGCGTCAACCAGTTTTGCCGGGTTTCAAAAGTGGGATAAATCCACTCTGATTCGGGAATCTCTGCCTGCTCCTGTGTGATACGCAACCAATTTTCAAAGGCTTCCACCGAGCCAACCTCAAGCCAGTATTGGTAGTTTTCCCCGCTTAGCGAGGAGCGGCTTTCGGCATCCTTGTAAAACTCGGTTTTTTGCTCCAAAGCCTGCCGCTTGATATAGATATAGCCCCGCTTTTGATTGACCACCACCAGTTTGTCCACATCCTGGTCGGTGATCATTTCACCGAGTTTTTGCCGGCTCACCTGTTCCATAGTCCCTTCTGACATACTGTAGAAGTTCAGTGCCAGCAGGAACAGCGCGATGATGCCATAAATCCAATAAGTGTTGAATTTAGGCCCGGTTGGCTTGTTCTTATCTTCTTGATTATTCTTGTTCTCCATTAAAATATACGTTTATCGAATCAGGCAGGGCTGTGCCCTGTCCCATCTGATTGTAATGCTTGCCGTCCTGTAGCTTCCCAAAATCAGGGTATTTCCATGAGACTGTAACCAAAGCCAAATGCTCTGGGGGATACCCTGAGAATTTATCTAGTAACGTTCTTTACGATATTTCGTTGCCAGAATTCGGCCAAGAGTTCCGGGCAGACTATAAACTCTTGTATTCCGTAACCTGCGCGTCACTCCAAAGGCTTTCCAGCTCGTAAAAGGAGCGCCGCTCTTTGTGAAATACGTGTGCTACAGTCGTAAAGTAGTCAATGCAAACCCAAAGCGCATTTCGGTCGCCTTCGACATGGCTGGCAAAAGTGTCTGCCTCTCTTTTGAGCCGTTTCTGAATGTGATCGGCAATGGCTTTTACTTGGGTGTTGGAGTCGCCTTCGCAAATGATGAAGTAGTCCGTGGGGGCATCATCCAGTTTGCGCATGTCGAGCTTGATGATGTTTTTGCCCTTGATGTCCTGAATACTTTCAATGATCAATTCGTTCAGCGCCTCGGTGGTGAGTTCGCGTTGTTGAACTTTGGTGTGTGAATTCAAACTCAGATTTTGTTAATTTTGCAATGAAAAAAGGAGGCATCCGCTTTTGGTCGTTTTGCCCCAATATATAAGGTTCTGAGGTGGAATAGCCCCATCTGGGGCTTACAACAAATAAAATTATCAAATAATTTGCTCTTGCCTAACAAAAACACCCTTTTTATCGGAAAGGTTGTTCATGCCTTCGAGGCACTTGCTTCCACAAACAGCTACGCACAGGAACTCCTTGCAAAAAGCAAACCAACCGAAGGAACGGTCATTTCGGCAGCTACGCAGACGGCAGGGCGTGGACAAATTGGCAGCAAATGGGAGAGCCCGCAAGGGGAGAGCTTGTCCCTGAGTGTCATTCTGTACCCTCGTTTTTTACTGGCCCGTAAGCAATTTGTGCTGAATATGGCTACCGCGCTGGCACTTCGCGATACGCTGTCGGCTTACGCCAAATCGGAGGTAAGCGTAAAGTGGCCCAATGATGTCTATTTGGGGCCGCGCAAAGTGGCGGGTATTCTCATTCAAAATCAGCTGGCCGGGCAGCAGGTTCAGCATAGCATCATCGGGACCGGGGTCAATATCAATCAACCGGCTTTTCCTTCTGAGCTGCCATTTGCCACTTCATTGTACCTGGATACTGGCGTTTCACATGACCTGGACGAAGTGGCGGCTTCTTATTTGCTGGCCCTTGAGCAGCGCTACCTTCAGCTGAGAGCCGCACAGGATGCCCGGCTCAGGCGCGACTATTACCAATACCTGGCCGGGTATCAGGAGCTGCGCACTTATCGTTTGCCTGACGGCAGGGAGTTCGAGGCAGAGGCTGCCGGAGTGGATGAAGCCGGTCGCTTACTTTTGAGAATAGACGGTCGGCTCCAGGCTTTTGCACTCAAGGAAATCGCTTTGGTGCCCGATATTTACTGATTTATCGCAACAAATCGCCCCCTCCTGGTCTTTTCCAGAAAAAAAAGTTCATGAAAGTATACCTGATCACAATAGGTGATGAGATCCTTATCGGGCAGATCGTGGATACCAATTCTGCCTGGATGGGTCAGCAGCTCAATCTTAATGGAGCCCACATTACGGGAATAATGACCGTTTCGGATGAGGCCGACAGCATCATTCAGGCTTTGGAACAAGGGCTGCGGTCGGCAGATGTCGTTTTAATGACCGGAGGCCTGGGGCCTACCAAAGACGACATCACCAAAAAAGTCCTGGCCGAGTTTACCGGGGGGCAGTTGGCTTTCCATGAACCAACCTACCAGCGGATCGAGCGATTTTTTAAACAGCTGGGGCGTCAGCCTACGGAAGCCCACCGGCTGCAGTCTTACATGCCCGATAACGCTACACTGCTTACCAACCCTATGGGCACGGCACCGGGGATGTGGTTTGAGGTGGAAACCAAGGTGGTGGTCTCTATGCCAGGCGTGCCCTACGAGATGAAAGCACTTATGCAGGGCGAGGTCTTGCCCCGCCTTAAGGAGCGGTATCCGCTGGAACGGATTGCCCACCGTACTTTACTTACGGCCGGAGAAGGCGAATCCCGCATTGCCGAGCGAGTTGCTGATCTTGAAAGTGCCCTTCCGTCCCATATCAAGTTGGCCTATTTGCCGAATTTAGGAAGAGTGCGGTTGCGGCTCAGCAGCCGGGGGAGCCAGTCTGACAGCTTCCTGGACGAACTCGAGCAGTGGACCAACCGTTTCAAAGAACGGGTGGAGGATCTGCTCTTTGGAGAAGAGGAAGACCGCCTGGAGGCTGTAGTCGGGCAAATGCTTAAAGCACGCGGCTTATGGCTCAGTACGGCTGAAAGCTGCACCGGCGGATACCTCTCGCACCTGATTACCAGTATTCCTGGTTCCTCTGCTTACTTTCTGGGCGGTATCGTAGCGTACAGCAATACACTCAAGCAGGAAAAGCTGGGCGTGCGTGCTGCTACATTAGAAACGGAGGGTGCCGTAAGCGAAGCCACCGTCCGAGAAATGGTAGCAGGCACCCTGCAGCACTTCGGAGGCGATATTGCCGTTGCCGTTTCCGGAATTGCCGGCCCGGGCGGCGGTACGCCGGAAAAGCCGGTGGGGACCATCTGGCTTGCTGTGGGCGACCACAATGTGACAGAGGCTTACCTGCTTAAGGCAGGAAAAGACCGGGAGAAAAATATTGAATACACCGGTGCGCATGCGCTGAATTTCATTCGCCGGTTCCTGAAAAAACATTATCCCGCCATATTGACCGACGCTTAAACTACGGTACAGGCCGCGGGCTTCCGGAATGCGGCGCTTTATTTGTTTTACACATGCAAAACGGCTAATTTTGCGGTCTGAAAAGGCACAGGCAAAGACCGGCCAAATAGAACCAAATACACAACGAAAGAAAGAATTATGGCTCAAGTCGAACTGATTATGCCCAAAATGGGGGAAAGCATCATGGAGGCAACCATCCTCAAATGGGTTAAACAGGTGGGAGACTCCGTTGAGGAGGATGAAACCATTCTTGAAATTGCCACAGATAAAGTAGATTCCGAAGTGCCTTCTCCAGTAGACGGAGTAATTCAGGAGATTCGCTTTCAGGAGGACGAGACGGTGGAGATTGGTAAAGTTATTGCGATCATTGGTACGGATGGAGAGGAAGCTACTCCGCAAGCCAGCCCAAGCGTCAAAGAGACAGCCGAGGCGCCTGCCGAAAAGACGAGCAGCAATGGTATCAATAAGCCAGCGCCTCAGCCAGCGCCTGTTATGGCTTCCGCTGATGCGCCTGTAGAGCGCACAGACAGCAGCAGCCGTTTTTACTCTCCTTTAGTACGCACCATTGCGGAAAAAGAGAATATCAGCATGGCTGAGCTGGAGCAGATCTCAGGTTCCGGCTTACAGGGCAGGGTGACCAAAAAAGACATCCTGGCTTACGTGGAAAACCGCAAAAGCCAGTCTGTGTCCGCCCCTGAAACCAAGGCTCCTGTACAGGAAACCGCTGCGCCAAAACCGCCAAAAGCACCGGCTGCTCAATCTGCTTCCGGCAGCGCCCCGGTATCGGCATCCGATAATGTCGAAATTATTGAAATGGACCGTATGCGCCGCATTATTGCAGACCATATGGTGAATTCCAAGAAGACTTCACCGCACGTCACCTCATTTGTGGAGGTGGATGTGACGAAGATTGTCAACTGGCGCAACAAAGTGAAAAAACAGTTTCAGGAAAAGCACGGTGAGAAAATTACCTTCACGCCGATTTTCATGGAGGCGGTAGCCAAAGCGATCCGAGACTTCCCGATGGTCAATGTGTCGGTGGACGGCAATACGATTGTACGTAAAAAGAACGTCAATATTGGTATGGCGACGGCACTGCCTTCGGGCAATCTGATCGTGCCTGTCATTAAAAATGCAGACCACCTCAATTTGATGGGGCTGACCAAGCAGGTTAACGGGTTGGCAGCTCGCGCCCGGGCCAATAAGCTGGGGGCGGATGAGATACAGGGCGGAACGTTTACTCTGACCAATGTCGGCACCTTTGGCAACGTAATGGGTACACCTATCATCAATCAGCCGCAGGTGGCCATTCTGGCAGTAGGTGCGATCCGCAAAAAGCCTGCAGTAGTGGAAACAGAATATGGTGACCTGATTGCTGTGCGCCACATGATGTTCCTTTCCCTCTCCTACGACCACCGCGTGGTAGATGGCTTCCTGGGTGGCTCTTTCCTGCGCCGGGTAGGGGATTACATGGAGCAGTTCGATGATACTCAAACCATTTAAAAACCATTGTTTCCGCATCGAATGCAGGAATTAGATAGAAAAATTGGTATATTCCTTGCATTCGATGCGGTTAAGTTTTATTATAGAAAAGTTTTTTGCCCCCCAACCCTGATGCCTTACAAGCACAATCATGAATGACGCCTTTTGTGCTCTGCTGCCTGTTGGCGCAGAGCTGTAGTAACCTGTCGACATTAACCTTGAGCGGTCTTTGCACACGGCCGTTCCCCAAAAGTAATAGGCGCTATGAGAATATTGCTACTTGTCTTGCTGTCCGTGACAGCGGGGCACGCACTCAAGGCACAAGCCTACAAGAAAGAAGAAGCCAAGGCGTTCTTCGTCAACCAACGGTACGAAGAAGCCCTTGCTGTATTGAAAACAGCGGAGTCCCTGGTCGCTACGGACCAGGAAGCGCGCTTTATCCTTGCGGTGTCCTACTATCAAACCAACCAGTTGGAAGCCGCCGGCCGCTTGTTCCAGTCTATTATCCGTAGTGAAAAAGACCCTTTTCCGGAATGTTGGCTCTACCTGGGCAAGATCCGCCATGCTATGAACCAATTTGCGGAAGCAGCGGAATACTACAAGGACTATTTAAGGCGTATCCGTGCCAATAACCCCAATCGGAAAATGGTATGGGACGATATCCGCCGCTGCGCAACCGGCATGCGGCTACAGTACCTGCCTTCTGATGTGTATGCCGAAAACCTGGGGCCTAAAGTGAACACCACTGGGGATGAGTTTGCCCCCGTGCCAAGCCCTAACTTTAGCAACCGGTTGTATTTTTCATCCATGCGTAGTGGTAATTTGGGAGGACGGAGAGACGAGAATGGAATGCCGGATAGCCGTACCGGAAAATTCTACAGTGATATTTTTTCCTGCCGTTCTGCCACCGGTGGGGGAGGGAACTGGCAGGAAGTAAGCTCGGTAGGCTACCTGGTCAATAGCACCCGGCACGATGTGCTCCTGGACTTCAATACGGACGGTACCGTGCTGTATTTTTTTCAGGGCTGGCACCATGAGGATGCCAAAATTATCGTGGATACTTTCCGCAATGATAAGGAAGAGCGAACGGTGAGTTCTGATGTTTTCAAAGGGCCAATCAATCCTGCTATTGGCGATGAAGCGTTTTTCTTCGCCAGCGACTACCTGGTTTACTTCGCCAGCCGGCGCCCCGGAGGCTACGGTGGGCTCGACCTCTACCGCCTAGAGTTCAAAGACGGGCAGTGGGGCAATCCCGTAAACCTGGGGCCTCAAATTAATACCGCCTACGACGAGACCACGCCCTTCCTGGCACGGGACCGGATGACCCTGTACTACAGTACGAACCATCCTGATTTCAGTATCGGTGGCCTGGATGTGGTAAAGGCGGTTTTCAACCCCAACTCCGAGACCTGGACCACGCCCGAAAACTTGCTGACCAAGATCAATTCTTCTGAAGATGATGCTTACTTTCGGATTGCTAAGGACGGATTTACAGGCTTTTTTGCCTCTTCCCGGAAAGATGGCATGGGGCAGCGCGATATTTATGCGGCTCATTTTGACAACTTCTTGCCTGAGATGGAGCTGCGTGTGGATGAATATTACGGGCATGCAGAGTCCAGGCTTGTCGAACCCGAAGTGACCGCCCCACAGGAGGATATGGCTGCTAATCCTGAAGGAGAAGCGCCGCCGGATTTGCCTGGAATGGTTGTCCCTGCTAAAGAGTCAGGGTCGGTGCCGGATGTGGCAATCCCTACAGCGCCGGAAGTCACAGCTGATGAGGAGGACATTCCCGTTCAGACCCAGGTGGACGGTGCGCCGGAGACCGCTTCCGAAAACGGGACGGCCGGGCTGTTATTCCTACCCCCGATCTACTTTAAGATGGATGCCCCGGAAGCCTTCTCCACAGATCAGCTTCGGCAACTGCAGACCATCGCAGATACCATGCAGAACCAAGAGGATACTTACCTGATTTTGACCGCTTACCAAAAAGAGGTTGAAAGCGGCAAAGGCACAACGATTTTTAAAGGTGTTCAGCAGGCAGAAGCTGTCGCGGAGGCCCTGTCAGCAAAAGGAGTGCCCAGCGACCGTATTTTTATTCGAGGATTGCTTTCGGAAGCAGTAGGTGAGCAGGAATGCAGCCTTGATTTTTCGTTCTACCTTCCCGAAGGCAAGGCGGCAACGACCTCCCTTCCGGTCGTAGGTCTCCGGTACGCTAATGCAGTGCCCAGGCATCCTGTCCACGAACGGCTGTTGTACAAAGTACAGGTAGGGGCACTGAGCGGGGCCTATGGTACAGCCAGTCTTGATGCTTATGAAGGTGTAATGGTGGAGCGTCAGATGGATGGCCCGTATTACCGGTATACAGTAGGCGCATTTACGACTTATGAAGAGGCGGAGGCCTTTAAGGTGAAATTGCTCGAAGGCGCTTTTGCATCGGCTTATGTGGTAGCCTATGTGGATGGGCGGCGTGCCGATCAGATGCGTGCCCGCAGGCATATCATTGACTTTCCGGACCTCAAGGCGTACACGGATTAATTTAGCCGGATAGGCGCGATCAGGAAAAAGGTAGGGATAATCGCTTTGAAGGTACTGTTGTCCAGTACGTTGACCATTTCAAAGGCACCGTGCATTTTTCCAATCCCCGTGGATAGGTCGCACCAGGAGGCATACCGGTGCTTACCACCCGGCGGCAGTACAGGCTGCTGTCCAATCACACCTTCCCCTTCTACCTCCCGCACGTGTCCGTTGGCATCCCAGATGAACCAGTGGCGGCGAAGCAACTGTACCGTTTCCTTGCTATTGTTCTGTATGGTGATTTCGTAGGCAAAAATGTAGCGGTGCTGAGCAGGACGGGAATAAGCGGCCTGATAGGAAGGCTGTACCGTAATCTGAATGCCGTTAGTCGTTTGCGTTGCCATGTTTAGGCTTCCTTTATTGCATCTTCAATAATTTTTTCCGCTGCGCGGAGCGCTTGTTGCAGGTCATCGTTGATGAGTACGATATCAAAACGGTCTTCGTAGGTCATTTCTTCAGCCGCCCTGTCCAGCCGTTTCCGGAGATTAGCCTCGTCCTCGGTGCCACGGGCAACCAACCGCTGACGCAGCGCCTCAAGTGAGGGGGGCTTGACAAACACGGCGGTTGCTTCCTTAGGGTAAGCCTTTTTGATGTTGACCGCGCCTTTGACATCAATATCAAACACGATGTGCTTGCCCTTTTTCCAGAGCCGTTCCACCTCGCTTTTGAGGGTGCCATAAAACAAACCCTCATAAACCTCCTCCCATTCTACAAAGCCCTCGCTTTCCACCAACTCTGTAAACTGTTGCGGAGCAATAAAATAGTAGTCCTTGCCATCTGTTTCGTGCGGCCGTTTGGGCCGGGTGGTGGCTGAGGTGGAAAAAGACAAATGGTCATAGCGCTCAAGGAGGTGCCGGACAATAGTGGTTTTGCCAGCTCCTGAGGGGGCGGCAAACAAAAATAACTTACTCATACGGTGTTGGCCACTTGTTCTTTAACTTTTTCTAACTCGTCCTTCATCTCAACTACCAGCTTTTGGATGCTGGAAGAATAGGCTTTGGCACCCATAGTGTTAATCTCCCGGCCCATCTCCTGGCTGATGAAGCTTAACTTCCGGCCTTTGAGGGGCTGTTTTTTGCTGAGTTCTTCAATAAAATATTTGCAATGCTGTTCGAGGCGGACCTTTTCCTCCGTAATATCAATTTTTTCGAGGTAGAAGAGTATTTCCTGCTCAAAGCGGCTGTCGTCGACCTTGTCCTTGCCCAGGTGTTCTTCCAGACTTTGCCGCATCCGCTGTCTCAGTTTGGTCACGCGTTCTTCCTCCTCCGGATCGAGTTGGTGGAGCAGGTTGGAGATGTTTTCAACCCGGAGCAGCAAGTCCTCTTTCATAGCGTTGCCCTCGGCGGTGCGGAACGCAGTGAACTTCTCCATCGCGTCGTTCAGGGCGGTTTTCATAGCGGCCCACTCTTCTTCATCTATGCTATCGGCGGCAGTCGCCACTACGGAGGGCAACCTTAGGATAGCCTGCAGCATATCCCCGTCCGGTATATTCAGTTCGGAAGAAAGGCGGCTGAGTTCCCGGTGGTACTTGCGGAAGAGCGCTTCATTAAGGCCATACTCCTCATCTCCACTGTCTGAGGCCACTTCGATGTTAACCTCAATTTTGCCCCGGTGCACCCGGTCGGAGATGAGCTTGCGGAGGTCGTGCTCTTTTTCCCGGTAGTTTTGAGGTATTTTGGCCCGGATATCAGTGTACTTGCTATTGAGAGACCGGAGCTCTACATTAATGGTTTTATCCTTAAAAGGGTGTGACACGCGGCCGTAGCCCGTCATTGATAGCAGCATAAGAATAAGTTTAGGCTTTAAGCCCGGAAGGTAGGCTAATACAGCCGAAATTTTGCAATGTGCAAAGATAAAGAAAGGAATGGAAAAGTCATTTTTTGCTGTAACCAGTTGAGCGCGAACCAAAAAAAGTAAAAATAAACCAAACATTTATTTTCGATTAAAAAAATAAATACCGAGCTTTGCCCTTCGTTTTGAAAAAGCAAGAATTGCTATAACTGACTATAAACCAAGAACTAACGATGAGAAAAGCTGATTTGGTTGCAGCAATTTCAGAGAAAACAGGTGTGCCAAAGGTAGACGTGTTGGTTACCTTGGAGACTTTCTTCAAAGAAGTGAAAGGCAGCCTTTCTGATGGTGAGAACGTATACATTCGAGGTTTTGGCTCTTTCGTGATTAAAAAGCGCGCCAAAAAAATTGGCCGTCATATCAAGAAGAATATCGCCATAGAAATCCCTGAGCATTATATCCCTTCATTTAAGCCAGCGAAGGTTTTCGTGGAGCAGGTGAAAGAGAATGTGGATGCGCTCCCTGATGAAGATACGAAATAACTTTTGCTGATATGACAAAGCTTCAGTGGGCGGTTATCGCCGGGGCACTTGCCCTGTTTCTGGTACTCTATTTGGGATGCGACCGAAAACCTGAAGATATCGCAAGTCTGGAAACGTCCAGGGCACTATCGGTTGAAAGTACAGACATTAATTTGGTCATTCAGGAAGCCAAAGCGGCGCTTGAGCCTGCTCAAGCTACGCTGATTTCGGGGCTCGAGCAGGACCTGGAGTCTTCACTGGAAGACAGCATCCGGGTAGGCCTGTACAAAGAGCTCTCCGGAGAATGGTATCAATTGCAGCGGTTCTCCATCGCCGGCTATTATGCACAGCAGGTGGCTGAGGTGGAAAACAACGAAGGGGCCTGGTCCATTGCAGGGACTACCTATTCTATTTGTACCCAGCGTACAGATGAGGAGCGGATAAAGTCCTTTTGCTCAAAGCGGGCCATTCAGGCTTTTGAAAATGCCATTTCCCTGAATCCGGAAAACCTGGCCAACCGGGTCAACCTGGCGCTGACTTATACCAATAATCCGCCGGAAGATAACCCAATGAAAGGGGTGCTGATGTTGAGAGAACTCAACCAAGAGCAGCCTGACAATGTTTTAGTACTTAATGCCCTTGGTCGGCTATCTATTCGTACCGGGCAGTTTGAAAATGCAATCAAACGCCTTGGAGCCGCTTTGGAAGCAGACCCACAGAATGCGACCACCATTTGTTTACTGGCTCAAGCCTATGAAGGTGCCGGAAACGCTGAGCAGGCTAATGCATATGCTGAGCAGTGCCGGCAACTGAGGCAGTAAACATCATTAAATATTTTGATTTTTTCATTTTTAAAAGGATTCTGACTATGCCTTGTGGAAAGAAGAGAAAAAGACATAAGATCGCTACGCACAAACGTAAAAAGCGTTTGCGCAAGAATCGTCATAAGAAGAAGAATAAGTAAGTGATTTTCGGTTGCTTCCGGAGTCGGGCCTGTGCCTGACCCCGGAAGCGGTGTATTCAGGCGTGG
Organism: Phaeodactylibacter sp.; assembly: GCF_022763345.1. GTDB lineage: Bacteria > Bacteroidota > Bacteroidia > Chitinophagales > Saprospiraceae > Phaeodactylibacter. The sequence continues at coordinate 73,836 of NZ_JALEGS010000011.1, read as the reverse complement.
TATTGTACATCAGCTATGCCGGTTGAAGTTAGCAGCTCGTTATTCACATGCAGCCTGCAACCTCATACCCTTTCAGCTGTAATAACCGCTGATCTACTTCAATTCAGTACATCAGACTATATATGGTGTGCTGAAAGAGGAAAGAAAAAACTTCTTTGACAGGTTATCAAGCCCAACAGTTTAGCCCGAATCGAAAGAGCGGCTATCGGAGAGCTTGTGTAATAGGACAATTTAGAGCTGCACAGAACGACGCGGCGTATCAAGCGCGTGTCATGCAATAAGATATTTTGCCTCTAACCAGGCTCCACTTACAAAGAGAAAGCAGCTTCCTTCCTGTTAAAGCAGACCTAGCTTTATAATAAATGAGCCCGCAGCTTTTACGACCTGCCTTATGTTAAAAAAGGCACCTTGTACTTGGCTTCGGGTGGCACTTCAACGGTTCTTTTCCACTGCTGTTCGTATCTCGCTTGATCGCTGAGACCGAGTTTATCTTTGACTTCTGCCCGTGCCGGGCGGTTGCCGTTACTTTGGTATAAGGCGAGCCCCGGACATTCAGGCAGGAGCCCAAAAACATGACCGTGGAAAAAGAACTTATCATCAATTCCACCCCCACGGAGGTTCAAATTGCGTTGCTTGAAAACGGAAAACTGGTAGAGATCCACTATCAGAAAACCAACGACAATTTTACCGTAGGGGACATTTTTGTAGGGCGCATTAAGCGCCTCATGCCTGGCTTGAATGCCGCTTTCGTGGATATCGGGCACCCCAAAGACGCCTTCCTGCACTACACCGACCTGGGCCCTAAGCTCAAGTCGCTGCTCAAATTCACGAATGGTGCGATGTCAGGCGGGATCAACACCCATACACTTGACAACTTCAAGATGGAGCCGGATATCATCAAAACCGGTAAAGTTGATCAGGTGCTCAGTAAAAAGCAGCCTATACTGGTGCAGGTGCTCAAAGAGCCGATCTCCACCAAAGGGCCACGTCTAAGTTGTGAGCTTACCCTGCCGGGGCGCTATATCGTCCTTACGCCATTCTCCAACGTTGTAGCTGTTTCCAAAAAAATCAGCAACGCTGAAGAGCGCAAACGCCTCCACCTGTTGGTAGAGAGTATTCGCCCAAAGAGCTTTGGCGTAATTGTGCGCACAGCGGCCGAGGGCAAGAAAGTGGCAGACCTGCACGAAGAGATCATTCAGATCATGCAGAGCTGGGAGGACATCCACAAACAGCTGCATAAGGCCAAGCCACCTTTGAAGCTGCTCAGCGAACTGGATAAAACCTCGAGTATACTAAGAGATGTACTGACGGACTCCTTCAACCGGATTGTCGTCAACGACAAGCAGATGTATCAAAACATCCGCGGCTACCTCGAGAATATATCTCCGGAGCAGGTTAAGATTGTCAATCTGCACCGTACAAACAAGCCTGTTTTTGATGCCCATGGCGTAACCAAGCAGATCAAGGCGTCCTTTGGCAAAACCGCCACCATGCCGAGCGGAGCTTACCTCGTTATCGAGCATACTGAAGCTATGCACGTGATCGACGTGAACAGCGGGCACAAAATGGGCAGCTCAAAGCAGGAAGATACCGTCATGCGGGTCAACCTGGAAGCAGCAGAAGAGATTGCACGGCAGTTGCGCCTGCGGGACATCGGTGGTATCATTATTATCGACTTCATCGATATGCGCAAGGCTGAGCAGCGCAAAGAGCTCGTCAAGGCCATGCGGCAGTTTATGAAGAAGGACCGCGCTCAGCATACGATTTTGCCTCTGAGTAAATTCGGGCTGATGCAGATTACCCGTCAGCGGGTGCGGCCGGAGGTCAATATCAGCACTTCCGAAGTCTGCCCAACCTGCAACGGTACCGGAAAGATCAATGCTTCCCTGCTGATTTACGACGAGATTGAGCGCGACCTGAACTTCATCGTGCAGTCCCGGCCCAAGTCAAAAATCAAACTGCTGGTACACCCCTTCATCGAGGCTTACCTCAAGAAGGGCCTACCAAGCGTTCAGATGCGCTGGTACATGAATTACTACAAGTGGGTGCGTATTCAGGCAAATAACGATTTCCACCTGACTAAGTACAAGTTCTATGATGAGAACGAAGACGAAATCCGACTGAATTAAGATCGGGCAAAAGGTGGAGTGGTAAAATGCTTCACCTTTTGTATTTTACCTTTGGAACGCCAAAATATAAGACCATGCATAAGTTACTGTCTTCCATATGGATACTATGCCTTTTTACTCTTGCAGCACCGGCTCAGGAAGTCGTGGTAGAAGTGAATCTGGCCGGTTGCCAGGAACCGCTGGCCCTCCTGAAGTTTGACGGCAGCAAGTTCTATCCGGTCCAATCAGTAGAGAAAACCGGAGAGGATCAGTATCAGGTCCGATTGCCAAAGCAGGAGACGGGCTTCTTCTACATCGGGACAAGCCGCAGCAATATGATCCCTCTATTGCTTGGTGAAGAAGATACCGTCCGACTGTCCGGTAATTGCCTTAAGATCAGGACGGCTACCGTCAGCAATTCCCCTCTTTACACGAACTATCAGGCGCTAAAAGCAGAAATCAATGCCCTCAAGCAGGAAGGCGCGGGGCTGATCCGCCGTTATCAGTCTAAACGGGACAGCGCCGGCAGGGCTGCAGTCGTGGCTGATATGAAAGCCCTGGACGAAAAGAAGCTGGCCTTGCTTGAAAAAGCAGAAAAACAACACCCTTTGTTTGGCCCCATCGTACGGCTGAATACCTACCTGAGCTACCACAACCACCCGGAAGGCTACGGCAATGAAATCGAATACTTCGCCAATGAGTTTTTTGGCCTTGTGGACTTTTCCCAGCCAGTATACGGACAGTTGCCCTGGACCTTCGAAAAGTTCCAGGAATATGCCACCACGCTGGCGAGCATCGGTATTAATGCGGAACGGCAGCAGCAGCTTATCGAGGGTGCAATGTCCGGCATAGCGCCTGGCACACCGACACACAAGCTGGCGCTCTCCGGGGTCGTGGCAGGACTTAAGCAAAGGAACAGCCAAAGCTTTGCCCATTTCGCACAGGCGTTCATTGACGTTTACAAAGAGAAAGACCCGGATGCCGCGGCAAGCATGTATGCGGAGATCGAGCAGATGAAAAACCTGATGAAAGGCGGCAGCGCGCCGGACTTTTCGCAGAATACCCCCGAGGGAAAACCGCTGAGCCTGTCGGACTTCAGGGGAAAGGTCGTTTTGCTTGACTTTTGGGCAAGCTGGTGTGGCCCCTGCCGCCGGGAGAACCCTAACGTAGTAAAAGTCTACGAAAAGTACAAAGACAAAGGTTTTGAGATACTGGGCATCAGCCTGGACCGGGACCGCGATAAGTGGCTGGCAGCTATTGAAGCCGATGGGCTGACCTGGCCTCACGTAAGTGACCTGAAAGGCTGGCAGAACGAAGTCGCTCAAATGTATGGAGTGCGTTCCATCCCGCACACCGTGCTGGTTGACGCAGACGGCAGCGTCATTGCCAACAAACTTCGCGCAGAAGCCCTTGAAGTCAAACTGGCCGAAATCTTTGGGGAATAGCCCTTCCTACCAAATGCTAAAAAATAAACATGAGCAAGATCCTGTATAATGTTACGGTGAAAATAGACCACGATGTGCATGAAGACTGGCTGCGGTGGATGCGCCGGGTGCACATCCCGGCGGTCATGGAAACCGGCATGTTCATCGAGCACCGGATTTCCCGCCTGTTGGGTACGGATGAGTCCGATGGCTTCACCTACAGCATTCAGTACCTGAGCCCCAATATGACCACCTACCAACTCTATCAGGAAAAGCATGCCTACCTGTTGCAGAAAGACCATCAGGACCGGTATAAAGGGAAGTTCGTATCCTTTCGCACCCTGATGAAAGTACTGTAGCCCTGCATTCTTAGCCTTGTTTTTTTATCTTTGTCGGCTATGCTGACCAAACTCGTACTCATTAACTCCTGTGCCTACAAAATGGCAGAGGTCGGATTCGAACACGGCCACTCCCTGCAGCTGGTAGGCCCCAATAACGTAGGCAAGAGCTCCCTGATCTATGCCCTTAACTTCCTGTTCCTGGTCAATAAACGCCTGATGAACTTCAGCGGGCAGCGGACTGCCGACAAGGAGACCCTGGCGCACTACTTCCCAAGCCCGGAGCGGAGCTTTATCCTCTTCGAGGTCAAAAAACGGGACCGCCGCTATTGCATGCTCGTGCACCGCAATGCCGACAATGAGGTGCTCTACACCCGTATCGATCAGCCTTATCAACGCAGCTATTTCTTTGAAGAACAGGCAGATGGGCAGCACCTCCGTAATTATAAGGAATTAATGCGCACCGCCGTCAAAGCAGGCGCTAAGGTCAAAAAAATCGATCAGGTCCAGGAAATCCTCAAGCACATCTATCAGGTTGGGGACCGAAATGATGCCGTGGTCTGGCTTACCGACAAGTGCAAGATCAGCGGTACATACAACAGCTTTAATAAAGTCTACCGCTACCTAATCAACTCTAAACTCATCGACAACCGGGCGCTCAAGGACATCTTGCTGATTGCCGACAGCCGCGATCAGGACGAGCTGAGCTACAGCCGGCAGAATATACAGCAGATTGACCGCCTGCGCTACCAAAGCCAGCAGTTGTCTGTACTTAAAAATATTGAGGCAGAGTTCACCCAGTTCAAAAGCCTGGTCAGCGAAGTGAAAGCCCACTACGAGCTGCTTTGCCAGCAGGCGGCTACCTTTTTCGCCAGTGCCAACCTGCGGCGGGCCACACTCATGGAGCAGCGCCATCGCAAAAAGCAGGAGATTGAGCAAATGGAGGGCGAGCTTCAGGCTAAAAGCGTGGAGAACGACCGCATCAATCAGCAAAAGGGCCGTCTTGATTATGAGCTTCGGCAATTGAAGAGCGACGCCCAAACCCTACAGCAACAGCAGCAGCAAGCCCTGGAACTCCCCGCTGAAAGCCTGCTGGAGCAACAATTGCAAAATCAGCAGGAGAAAGTGGAGCAGCTCTGGTTCCGGCTGCAGCAGTATGCTGCCAATGCCGCCCAGCCACCAGAGCAGTTGCAGCGCCGCATTGAGCGCCTTGATCAGCAAATACAGCGCAAAGCGGCACAGCAGGCCGATATCAACGACTGGCTCGTTGCCCACCTCGCGAAAGATGATGCCCAGCGCCGCCTGCTCAACAGCATCCTGCATCCGGATATCGCCCGCCTGCCTAAGGCGCAAATCAAAAAGCCCATCAGTAAGGCCAGCCGCCTCATTGAGCTCTTCGACGGTCAGATTGAGCTGCCTGAGGACTTTCCTATGCAGGAAGTAAGCAACCCCGAGCAACTGGCGGAAGAAGTCGCCGAACTACAGCAGGAACGCGATCGCTATGCCCAGCTGATGGACACCGCTCAGAACAGCGCCGAACTCAAAAAACAACTCGAAGCTGCCAAGGCCGAACGCCAGGACCTGGAGGAGTCCCTGCTGCAGGTGCGTGGGCTGCCGGAAATCAAAAACGAACTGAAAAGCCAGCAGCAAGCCATCCGCAAGCTGGAGAAGCAGCTCAATACCCTCGAACAGGAATACCGCACCGTACAGGAGGACTTGCAGCGGCGGCAGCGTGCTATCCGACAGCTGCAGGAAGAGGTGCAGGGCATTGAGCAGTCCACCCGTGATATGGAACGCGATCAGCGGGAAGTGGAGGAAATGAACCTGCCCGTTATGGAGCCTGATGCGCAGGAAATGGTGCGCACGCCCGATGCCATCCGGCAATTATTCAATCAGATCAAGCAGTTGCGCAAAGAGGTGGCTCAAAAACGGGAAGCCCGGCAGCGCCTCTTCCAGCAGCTCAAAGACAAAACCCAGTTTGACCTGGCCGACGAGCAACAGTTTGTCACCCAGCTGGAGCAGGAAATGCTCTCGATTGGGGATAAGCAGCAAAGTATCGAAAGCCTGCTGGAAAGCATTGCCGTGCAGTTTGCCAACCCGGCTCAGCGTTTCCTGGATGCCTATGAGGAGTTCAAAGCTTTTGTGCACCATGAGTTCAACCGGACGATGGGCGAGATCCAAATCTCCAATCTGGAATCCCTTAATGTGCTGCTTGAGCCCAACGAGCGCCTGCAGAACGACCTGCGGTCCATCGCTGAGCTGTCCCTCACCACCGATGGCCTGTTCCGCATGCCCGACCATACCGCCAAGCGGCTGGATATTTTGAGGGAGTATCTCGAGAAAGGGCAAGCCATCGCCTTTAGCGACTTGTTCAACCTGCAGCTGCGGCTCTCCATCAATGGTAAAGTCCGCTCGGTCAACCTCGGGCGGCAGGTGGAGTCGGATGGTACCGACCGGATGTTGCGCCTCATCATCGTCATGGCGGTCATCAGCCGGCTGTCGCAACGCAGCTCAGACAACCGGGTGGTCTTGTTTATCGACGAGATTGCCACCATCGACGGGAAGAACCGGCCACAGCTCGTGGAGTTCTGCAAAGAGCACCACTTTTATCCCATTTTTGCCGCCCCGGACATCGTGGACGGCTTTGACCAGTACCTGCTCATTCAGCGGCAGCCGAGCGGGCAGTTGGTGGTCGATGAGCAAAAACACGTTATTCAGGTAGCCCAAGCGGTATAGCATGATCTTAAAAGCAGAACCAGATAAGGCCCTCCGCTTCCTCGAAGACAACTTCGAGCTGTTCCGCACGCTCTACCGCCTGCAACTGGAGCACAGCATCATTGGTCGGGATCTGTTTGAAGAAGCCACAGAAGAAAAAGCGGACGTTATCGTCAAGCGGATGCTGGACTACAAACTGGTGGTCAGCCAGCCCAATGGCTTCCGCATCAACGAGCCGGTGCGGGGCTTTCTGGCTTTTCTGCTTAACGAGTTTAAGCCACTGCTGCCCGAGGAGCTGACCAAGTACCGGCAGGCTTTCCTGGAGCTGTTCAAGCGCATTCAGGCTTTCCGGGACGATGACATTCTCATCCTGGCTGAACGCCTCGACGCCTTTTACCAGGAACTACAGGAGTTTTTGGAAAATGTAGAGAGCAATACGAGCCAGCTGCTGCGCAACAGTCAGTACCTCAAGGCCAACAAAGGCGAAATCCCCTACAGTGAGCGGGTACGCCGCGCCCGCCACCTGATCGAATACTACATCGAACCGCTCAACCGCATCCTTGATGTCCAGAAAAAGCAGTCCATTACCAACCTGCTCAACCAGGTATCCGCTTATGTTAATGTGGAGCGCTTCAACCATCCACATACAGGCATACGGCAACGCTTTGAGCGCCTGCATGAGCTGCTGCGCGAAGCCGAGGCCCGCATTCTCCGGCAATCTCATGTGGTGACCCGCGAGCTGCTGCCATTGATTGAGCGCCTGCAGACGGAGTCGGAAATCCTCAGTGGCTGGCTTTTTTTTCTGGAGCGGCCTTTCCTGCACGAAGTACCGGTGATGCCCGCGCGCCGGTTGTTCACGCTCACGGGCAGTAATATAGGTGTGGGACTGGAGCTGTTCCTGCAGCAGTTTGAGCGCCGCCCGGCCGATATTGTCCTTAAGGAAGAAGAAGCCGCCCCGGTGAACACCCGTCAGGTCTACTTCAACCGCCGCCATTACCAGCAGGCACTGAAGGCTGCGGCCCCCGTAGGCAACTACTTCGAATGGTGCTATGAGGTGATGCAGGCACACGAAGCCATGCCCACTACCGAGCGCTTCCTCAAAATTGGCAGCCTGCTCTTTGAAGAAGCCGATGAGTATGAAGCCGAATTTAGCGAAGGCCGCATCCAATTACAAATCGAGTCCGCTGTCTTTGACCTGCCGGTCATGGAGGTGCGCCGCAAAACACAGGAAGCTACGGCTCAAAAAACAACTGCTCTATGAATAGGGATACCTCTGCAGAACGCCGAATCAATTTCCCCGAGGGCCATCAGGATGTAGTGGAAGCCTTGCTGGTCGACGGGCGTTTTCTCCTGGAAGGCGACCCTGCCTTTATGACGCTTAAGCAGCATGTGGATTTTTACCAGGCTTTTTTTCGGGAGTCCTTTGGGTTGTCCCTGGAATACCACAGTGAGTACGCCTTTTTGCAAAGTGGGCGGGACAGCGACCCGCTTTCGCGCGATGTGTGCATCTTCCTGGGCATATTATGCTATGAGCTCGACCGGGAGGGCTACAACCTGCTGGAGCAGCTTTCTTTTCATACGCTGGAGTTTGAGCAGGTAGAGCAAATGTTTGAAATGTCTTCCTTCCGGGAAGTCCTTGACGCTACTACCAACCTGCAGGACGCCCAGGCCCGCCGCAATTTCTACAACCGCCTGCACCGCCGCCGCATCATTGAAAAGCTGGACGATCAGATTTTCCGGTTTACCCCGGCACATAAGTACTTTTTGGAATTCGCCCGTTCGGTAGCCCGCTACAATCAGCGGTTGGTGGAGGAGGAAGAGTAGAGCCTATTTAGGGGCAAGGCGCACCTGAATACCCTCTGGTAGTTGGCCTGTGCCGAGATGACACACCTGCACTTCCTGAACCGCATCTTCAAGCAGGTTTTTCAGGGACTGCCTTAGCTGCTCGCGGAAGACAGCCTGGTCTCGTTCGGTTTCCAGCCAAAGCACCGCGATAACCGGTTGCCTGCCTTGCAGATGTGCATCCACCTGTGCCCAGAATGCCCAGTCGGAGTGCCCTCCGGAACGCCTCAGCAAGATGGGGCGGAATAGTCGGAATAACCACTTTCGGCGATAGTAAGTGCCAATGGCCCGGAGCGCACGCAGGGTGTCGAGAAACTTGCCCGCCATATGCCCGGCGAAAGCCTCCGGCGCTTCCAAAATACGGTCAAAAGGGTTTTCCGTTTGCCAGGACCGTCGCCGGCGGTAATTTTTGACTTCCAGCAACAGCAATGTATCTCCCGAAAGGGCAATAAAGTCTACCCCCTTCAGCCCGGCACCGCTGAAGCCCTGAAAAAAGCGGTGGGCATCGTACTTGCGTACCGTCCATCGGCTATCGAACCCAAACTGCAGGCCACTTTCTTCAAAAACGGGCATACGCTGTTTTTTCTTTACGAAAAGGTACAACCTTTTAGGTAGGCTGATAGCAGCGTTCTGGCAATTTCGGCGACGCAATCCCAAGTTGTCTTTTAAAAAGTAGCGGTATCGGTGTATCTTTAAGAGTTATAAAACTCATCCTATGCAACTAAGGTCTACACTTCTTATCTGCTTCGTTTGGCTATTATTGCTGCCTGCTACCCCATCTCTGGCGCAGCAGGTCAGCACAGATCCACCCCCTGCCCCGGTACGCCTGATGGCCGAGTGGGAAGAATCACAGGCACTGCTGGTAAGCTGGCGCAATCAGCATGCGGTTCTGCTCAGGGAGATCGTGCGGCACGGCTCAGCCGAATGCAAAGTCATCATCTTTGCTGATAACCCTTCTGCCGTTTCGAATTACCTCAGCTCGGGGAACGTTGCCCTGGAAAATGTCGAAATCCTCAGCCCGGAGTACGATTCCATCTGGATTCGGGACTACGGGCCCTGGACGATTTACCACAATGATGTAGACAGCCTGATGATTGCGGATTACATCTACAACCGGCCCTGGCGACCCAATGATGATAAAATCCCGGCCTTCATCGCCGAGCACCTCGGGCTGCCCATTTATGAAGCCATTGAGCCGCCTTACGATTGGGTGCATAGCGGTGGGAATAACCTCCGCGATGGTATGGGCACCATTTTTTCCTCTGACCTGATTCTGGAGGAAAACCCCTTCAAGACCGAAGCAGAGATCGACCAGATTGCCAACCTCTTTTTCGGTGTAGACCGCTATGTGAAGCTGCCTGCGCTGCCTTACGATGTGATCCACCACCTCGATATGCACATGCGCTTCATTGACGAAGAAACCATTATCATTGGGGAGTACCCGGAAGGCGTGTCCGATGGCCCGCAGATCGAAGCCAATATTGAGTACCTGCTCAATGAGGTGCCGACACCATTCGGTAATTCTTACCGAATCATAAGAACCCCCATGCCACCGGACGCCCAGGGGCGCTATCCGGATCAAAATGGGGACTACCGCACCTACACCAATTCGCTGTTTGTGAATGGCACAGTGCTTGTGCCTACTTACGATGAGCAGTACGATACCACCGCCCTGCGCATTTATGAAGAAGCCCTGCCCGGCTACAATATCGTGGGCATTGACTGCAACGGTATCATCCCCAGCCTTGGTGCGATCCACTGCATAACCAAGCTGGTAGGCGTGAACGATCCGCTGTGGATAGCCCACGCCCGCCTGCGCGATCAGGAAAGTACGGAAGAAGCCTACCCACTCAGCGCGATCATCAAGCACAAGAGCGGCATTACAGAGGCCACGCTGAACTACCGAACGGCTGGCGAGGCTGATTATACCACAGTTAATATGGTGCTTTCTGATACATCCGAGTCCGTCTGGACAAGCAGCATTCCACCCTTCCCGGAAAATACGGTAGTGGAATACTACCTGGCTGCCGAAGCCAATAGCGGGAAATCTCAGGTGCGCCCTATCGTGGCACCGGAGGGGTATTTCCGGTTTAAAGTGGATGCTCTTCAGCCTGCCTTTGGGCCGGAAGCCCGCGAGATTTGCCCAGGCGAGCCGGTGCTATTTGAGAATCTGACGACCGGTGTCTATGACAGTATCCGTTGGTATTTCCCAGGTGGGCAGCCGGCAACTTCAACGGCGGAAATGCCAACCGTTATTTATTCGGAAGGAGGCAGTTATGCCGTGGAGCTAATCGCCTACAAAGGCAGTATTGCTGATACCCTGGCACAAATGAACCATGTGGAAGTGCGGCAACTGCAACAGCCTTACCTGGAGACCTTTGAAGATGCTTTCCCGGCAGCAACGTGGACGGTGGAGAACCCTGAGGGTGACCTCGCGGCCTGGGAACGGGTTGACTTTGATTTCTGCGACCCCGGTGCCATGCGCATCAACAACTTCCTGGTCGATACCCGCAATACAAGCGATTACCTGCGTGCCAATTTCGACCTGAGCAGTTTGAATGACCCCACGCTGCGTTTTGATGTGGCTCATGCCCAGAAGACGACCGGTATTGCCGATGGGCTGAGGGTAAACCTGATCGATTGCGATGGCAATAAAACCACCGTGTATGAAGCCTTTGGCAGCGACCTGGCAACAGCAAGCCCGGAAATTAGCCCGTTCGTGCCTGAAGGTTGTGAGGAATGGCGTACGGAAACCGTTTCCCTGGCAGATTTCACAGGACAAGCTGTGACAATAGAATTTGAAAATGTTGGTGACTATGGCAACTTCATTTACCTGGACCTGATTGAAGTGCTTGACCTGGACCCTTCTAGTGCTTCATTTGCAGAGACCGGTGGGCTCAAAGCGCGGATATTCCCCAACCCGGTAGTCAATCAGGCGCAGTTGTCCGTTCGTAGCCCCAAGGCAGGTGTCATGGCCTGGAGCCTGACCAACCAATTCGGGCAGCGCCTGCGCAGCGGTCAAACGGAAATATCGGCAGGAGGGCATCAACTACAGCTGCCTGTGGAGGGCTTGTCGGCGGGGACTTACAACCTGCAGCTCAGTCAGGGGCAGTCCCGGACCACGCTGAGAATGACCATTGTGGAATAATTAAAAAAATGTTAAAAAAAGTGGAGGCAATCATGCGATTTGGCCATTGCACTTCGTTAGGGGGGAAGAAGCACGCTTGAAAAAAAGACAAGTTTCATCATCAAAACCAACTAACTGTAACAACTATGGACCAGAAGAAAGGCATGATTGCCGCCATCGTTATCTTAGCCATCCTATTTATCGCCGCCGGTATTTGGGGGCTCAACCAAAACAATCAACGTAAGGAACTGGAAGGCGTCCGGGATAAACTGGAAGGTACAGTGGAAGACCTGGAAAGCCTCAGAGAAGACCTGCTTTCAGAAGTGGATAGCCTACAGGGTGAGTATACCATGCTTGCTGAGCAAAATGGCCAATTGCAAGGCGATATTGCACAAGCGCAGGAAACCATCGCGCAAAAAGAGGCTGCCATCCGGAATATCCGTGCGAAAAGTTCCTCGGAGATCAATGCCCTGCGGGCTGAGATTCAGGAACTCATGTCTCTGAAGGATGAGCTGCAGTCCAATATTCAGGGGTTAGTAGCTGAGAATGACTCCCTGCGTCAGGCTATGGGCGTCATGGAAGGCGAACTCACGGCTTCCAAAGAAGAGATTGAGCAGCTGAACAACATCCGGCGAACCATTGAAGAGGAAAATAGCCGGCTGACGCTGGAAAACTTTAAAGCTTCTGCCTTTCAGGTAGAGCTGGAAAAAGGCAATGACAAAGTAACCTCCAAAGCGCGCCGTGTACGGACCATCCGGGTCAGCTTCGACCTGACTGGTGTGCCGGACGAGCTGCAGGGACTGCGTACCCTTTATCTGACCATTAACGATGACAAGGGAACGCCAATTGCTGCTGCCAATCCGGTAAAGGCAAAAACTATTGTCAATAACCAGGAAATGGACATCATCGCCGTCAAAGCGAAAGATGTGGATATTGCTGAGAACCAACGTCTATCTTTCGTATACGACCTGGAAGATAAACTTGACGCTGGGTTTTACCGGGTGTCCATCTTTACGGAAATCGGTATGCTGGGCTCCTCCAGCATACGGCTGCGTTAAACCTGGCCGGAATAAATTCCAATAAAACTATTCGAGCCCCGGGAAAGCTTCTGCGCCTTTTCGGGGCTCGCTGATTTCAGGAACGCGCGAGTATTTTTCAGCGGACAGATCAGGAAGGCTATATTTGTGGGGCTAAATCGTCTGCAAATGAGGAAAATACTTTGGATTGGACTGTTTCCCCTGCTGCTGGTATCCTGTGTAAGCAAAAAAAAGCACCTGGCTGCCCTCGCTACTGCTGATGCGGTGGCAGACAGCTTAACTTACCGGTTGGATTCCACCACAAATCTCGTTTACCAGTTGCGACTGGATACTGCTGAGCGCCGCGGGGAGAATACAGCCCTGCTCGCTAGTCAGCGCAATTTGCAAGACCGCATCATCGCCTTGGATGATGAAATTGAACAGTTGCAGCAAAAGCGCTCCAATGAAGTGGAGGACCTGGATGCCCGCCTGCGGGAACGCGATGCCCTCATTGCCGAAAGAGATACCAAAATTGCCGCTTTTCAGGCCTTGCTGGAAGCCCGCAATGCCGAGCTTGATACCCTTGGTGCTCAGCTGCTGGATACTTTGCAAAGGCGGGATTCCGCTGCTTTTACCCTTGATGTGGAACCCGGTGGCTATTTGTCGTTATCTGTGCTATCGGATTATCTGTTTTATCCGGGCAGTACCACCCGCCTCGAACGGGAGGCCGACTCAACCCTGCTGATCATCAGCCGGTATCTGGCAGATTATCCCACGCTACAGCTCACCGTCATCGGCCACAACAATAACGAGCCCTTGCGCCGCAACAGCATCAACAGCAAGTGGGAGTTTAGTGCCATGCGGGCTGCAACTCTGGTGAACGAACTGACCCGGAAATACGAGCTAAGCACCAGCCGGGTAACGGTGGCGGGCAAGGGGGATTTTGCTCCCCGCGCTTCCAATTCAACGGAAGAGGGCCGGCTGCTCAACGAGCGTATGGAGTTTCGGATAGAGCTCGGGCAGCGCCGCCTGCTGCGCGATTTGAAGCGTGCTTTGGATTAAATATAGGTGCTAAGTCCTGTTGGGCCTGCGGGCTATCATGCCCTTTAAACGAATAAAATATAGCCACTATGAAAATGAAAGTCTTGATATTTCTGTTGTTTACGGCTGTAGTCAGTAGCTCAGGTCAGGAATTTGACCCCGATCAAAGGTTGGTTGAGTTAACGGGAAAGAAAGAAAACATCGGAATTACAGCGGCTTATTCAGTCAATGGCAGTACCCGGTGGTCCAATTCGTCCGGATGGAGCTGCCAGGATAGTGAATCTCCCTTCACCGCAACTACCCTGACGAGGATCGCATCAATAGCTAAGAATTTTACAGCGGTAGCCATCATGCAGCTGGTAGAAAAAGAGCGTATTAGCCTGAGTGCCCCTATCGAAACTTATTTGCCCGATTTGCCCAAAGACAAAAAGCAGATTACTGTGCTACAACTTTTGGCCCACACTTCAGGAATGCCTCAGTACCTGGGAGAGGAGGAAATTGAAAACACGGTCCACTACAACACTTTGCAGGATGCAATGCAGGTTTTCATTCAGAGGCCTTTATTGTTTGATCCCGGGGAGAAGTATTTTTATACCACTTATGGCTATGTGGTATTGGGAAGAATTATTGAAGCGGTCACTGCTATGCCGTATGCGGAATATATGGACCAGTATATTTTTGAACCAGCTGGAATGGAGCACACTTACGTTGAGGATATTAAAAAGGAGTACCCAGGTAAGTCTTGCCTTTACCACAATAACGGAAGGAGAGCAAGGGCAGGAAAACAAAATGACTTGAGTAACCGGGTACCCGGAGGTGGCTATCTCAGCACATTGGAAGATGTAATGAAGTTCGGCAATGCTTTGCTTGAGGGCAAACTAATCGCTCAAAAGAGTTTGGATCAAATGTTGGAAGTACAACCTGTGGAATATGACGGCAACAAGTACGGGCTTGGTTGGTTTTTGTACGGCCCGCCTCCAAATGAGAATTTAGTTATCGGGCACAGTGGCGGGCAAACAGGCTGTACAAGCCAATTGATGATAATCCCTAAAAGCCAGACAGTAATTGTAGTACTGTCAAACACTTCAGGAAATTATCCTGATATAGCAACTTTTGCAATAGACTTAACGGCATATTCAGAGAAAAAGTGAGGGTTAAAGCTGCCAGTTTTGTGTAAATCTTTTCCGGAGCATTAATGGTAATGCATTTAAGCTAAATTATTTTAAGGGCAAATCACTGATTTTTAATTATTTGTAGCATGGGGAGTTCCTTTTGGAGCCATGATATACGATAATCATCGTACTAAAACTTGCAAGTACGATAATTATCGTATATGTTTGTATCTACGATGCTTATCGTAGTACTTGAATTTAGCAAAAGACCTACTGCGATGCAGTACCCGAGTCAACAAAGCAACGATGAAGAAAAAACCGACCGAAGCAGAATTGGAAGTCCTGCAAATCCTATGGAAGCATGGCCCCTGCAGTGTACGCTTTGTGAATACCGAGCTGAGCAAAAACCGCGAAGTGGTCTACACGACAACCCTGAAGATGATGCAAGTCATGACAGAAAAAGGCTTCCTGCAGCGGGACACCTCCAGCCGGACCCACCTCTATGAAGCCATTGTAACAGAGAAGGCCGTAAAAACGACCTTGGTTGACCGAATGGTCGATACCGTATTCCAGGGTTCTCCCCTGCAATTGGCGATACAAGCCCTTGGGCACACCAAAGCCGATTCGGAAGACCTGGAAGCACTAAAAGAAATCATCCGAAAACTTGAAAATCAATCCAAATCATGAATGATCTCACCCGACTCATTGACCCCGCTCTGGCCGAAGCGCTGGGGTGGACTCTTCTGCATTCCCTGTGGCAAGGGGCTGCCATTGCGCTAAGCCTGGCTTTGCTGCTGATTTTCAGCCGTAGCCGCACACCTAATTTTCGGTATTTAATGTCCATTGGCGCGATGCTTAGCCTACTGCTGGCTGCTTTGGCCACTTTTGTATGGCTGTATGATCCCGCTGCACCTGTTTTGAACGCAGTTGCAGCAGTAGCATTGAACCCAACAGTAATAACCCCTGATGTAGCTTTGCCAACACCTGCTTCAAGTCACCCGACTGTTTCACCCAACTATTTTGAGCCTTATTTACCGCTCATTGCAGGGGGCTGGCTGCTCGGGGTGATACTGCTTGCGCTGCGTTTGATAGGAGAGTATGCGTATTTACAGCACCTGAGGCACTATCGCTGCAGCCTGGCAAGTGCCGGCTGGACGGGCCGCCTGGGGGAACTGGCCCGGCGAACCGGACTCACCCGGCCAGTATACCTGAAGGAAACGGCCCGCATTCACAGCCCTATGGTGAGCGGCGTGCTCAAGCCCGTCATCTTAATGCCAGTGGGTATGCTCAACGGCCTTTCCACAGCAGAGGTGGAGCAGATTCTGCTGCATGAGCTGGCGCATATCCGTCGCTATGATTACCTGGTTAATATCGGGGTTGCTGCCATAGAGACGGTCTTCTTTTTCCATCCCTTCGTTTGGTGGATGGGCAGCCGGATACGGACGGAACGGGAGCACGCCTGCGATGATCTTGCCATCGAAATTTCCGGCAATGCAGCTACCTATGTAACGGCGCTGGCCAATGCAGAATCCTGGCGGGTAGACGGTCGCCGATTGTCGATGGCCTTTGCTGGAGGTACTGTACTACAGCGGGTGCAGCGAATCCTAGGGCAGGAAACTGGCGGGCGGTTAATTTCAGGTAGGACAGCCGGGGCCATCCTGGTCACAGGTTTTGCGGGGATACTATTGGCTTTCTCTACCCCCACCCAGGCTGAACAGTCAGTGACTTTGGAACCTGAAGGATTGGAAGCTCTGAAAATACCAGAAGGGCCACCTGCAGCAACACACAAAGACTCTGTTCAACAGCCTGCATTGGAACTACAGCCTGAGCCACAAAGAAACGGAGATACAGAACCAGACCTTCTTATAAAACCAGAAAAGGACACCCTCCCTCCGGAACCGGAAGCTGAGGAGCGGATTGAACGAGAGATGATTGAAATGGAGCGCGCCCTACGCGAACAGGAAAGAGCCCTGGAAGCCCAGATGATTGAGTTCGAAAAAGAGCTGCAGGCTAAGCTGATGGAGCAAGAGCGCGCTTTGTACGAGGCAATGTCAGAAAAGTATGGAGCCCAGTTGGAGCTGGAACAATCTATGCAGGAACTGGAAGCTCAGCAGCGCGAACTCGAACTTCAGGAGCTTGAATTGGAAAAAGAAGCATTGGAGCTGGAGCGTCAGGAAGAAAAACTGGAAGCATTGGAAGAGGAGGGGCAGGAGCAAGCTTACCTTGTGCAAATGCGTGCCCTCCAGCAACAGGAGATGGCACTGGAAGAGGCAAAGCGGCAGTTAGAAGACCAGGAGTTTGCACTGGAAGACCAGCAGCGGCAGCTTGAATTGCAGGAAGCAGAACTACAGCGGGTACTGGAAACCCAGAACCGAATTCGCGTACGCCAAATGCATCAACTGGAGCGGCAGCACGAGCTCCAGGCTCGTCAAATGGAGCGCCGAAAGGAAATGCTTAAAGCAGAAGCCAGGGCCAGAAAAAAGGCCATGAAGCAGCGCAAAAAAGAGCTCAATCAGCATAAAGCCCAGTAATTGATTACTAGGTCTCACCTTGAAAGGCTGGTGACTTCCACTCAACCGGGGGAAGTCGCCAGCTCTTGATTAGTCCTCAAATTCTGCCTCCAGCCGTTCCATAAGGCGGCCAGTGATGCGCAGAAAATCCATTTCTGTGATGATACCGATCAGTTCATCATTCTGCACCACAGGCAGGCAGCCGATTTTTTTGTCGCGCATCGTACGCATGGCCTGCACGATCGTCTCATTGGGTCCCACAGTGATCGGGTTTTTAATCATAATGTCCTTCACACAGGTTGCGGCCTTGCCGTTGAGCCGGCTTTGGTGCGTGTAGTAGCGCAGCAACAGCCGGGAAGTAATGAGCCCTACGAGTTTTCCCTTAGAGTCCTCCACAGGCATATAGCGGATTTTGCGCCAATCCATGAGCTCTGCGACGAGTTCGATGAGGTCATCTTTTTGCACCGTAAACAAGTCGGTCTCCATAAACTCATCGACCATCAGGCGTGCGGGTTTATAATCGGGCATGTCTTCTGCATTCGGTAGCTCCCAGGTGTGCACCGGTTTGTTAGCTTTCTGGTTTTTGATGATGGAGGCGGTCAGGCCACAGAGGGCTTCATCGCGGGTTACTTCCTTGGACAGTTTGGTGTAAGCCCGCAGCTGCCAGCGCGAGCCGCTCATATGCATTTTAGCCCGCTCCTCGATGATGCCCAAATACCGGTCGATGTCGCCACTATCCACATTGCGCCGCTTCAGGCCTTCCCGTGCCAGTGGGATGAGTTCCTGCTGCAGGAGATCAGTGGCCGTTACCTTCTGGTCGCCAAACCAAGTGAATTTGGTATCAATACCAAACTTGGCGGACTTGATGAAATTATCCTGCGCATCTTCCCAGCCAATTTTAGCCCGGATATCGGGGTAAGCGGCGTACATGCCCTCCATAGCTCCCAGCCAGAAAGCAGCATTTGCCACCTCATCCACAACGGTTGGGCCGGCAGGGATGACCCGGTTCTCAATGCGCAGGTGGGGCTGTCCGTTCGGGCTTACACCATAACAGGGACGGTTCCACCGGTACACTGTAGAGTTGTGTACCTGCAGGGCCCGAAGCTTGGGTACCTTACCTTCTGCAAGCAGCTTAATCGAATCTTCTTCCACATCCGCACTCAGCAGCACCCGGAAACGCGCAATATCTTCCTTATAAATCTCCATGATGGATTCGTTGAGCCAGTTGGTACCGAAACTGACCCTTGGGCTGCGCTGCCGCATGTGCTCATTGGTGGTACGCACATCCAGGGCCTGCTGGAACAACGCAATACGGCTCTCATGCCACAGGCGTTTGCCGAAGACAATAGGTGAATTGGCGGACACTGCAATAACGGGGGCCGCCAGTACCTGTGAGATATTGTACAAGGGGGCAAAGTTGTTTGGGCTTACCTGCAGGTGGACCTGGAAGCTGGTATTGCAAGCCTCCAGCAGTGGAGAATTATGCCGCAGCAGCAGTTCGTCAATGCCGGAAAGACGCAGTTCATAGGCATTGCCCTGCAGCTGGGAATTGATGGCCTCCATGAGTGCATAGTAGCGCTTCTTTGGCGTCAGGTTGTGCATTTCCAGGTCATACTTTCGGAGCGTAGGCAAAATACCCGTAAGAATGAGCCGTGCCTTGAGGTCCTTGAGCTTGTCACTGATTTTATCCAGCTTGCCTGCGTTCTCTTTTTCCAGCTCGCTCAGGCAGTGCCCGGTGAACTCCCTGGGGTCGAGGTTGGTTTCCAGGTTAAACTTTGCCAGCTCCGTCTCCACCCAGTCGTATTCTTTCATGTGCTCGAGTGCCTCTATGGCAATCGTAGCTGGCTTGTAGGTTTTTCGGTGCACCAGGCACATCTCCTGCTCTGCCCCGATGCGGACGATGTCCTTTTCAAACCAGTCATTGTCCAGCATGTATTCCAATGCCTGTACATCCCGCAGCAGTTTCTTAACAAACTGTTGCATAGATACTTCGTCTTGTACCAGAGAGACTCTTTGCTCGCCCATAAGTGTGTCGTTTTGTTCAGCTGCTTAAATATAGTTGATAATTGGAAAGGCAGGCATAATTTTAGTTTTTAATTTTGCTTGCCTGAGCTGTGTGAAAAACTGTGATCTTTAAGATAGCCCACGCACACAATCTTTACGGCCATTTGGTTGTTATGAACATTATGAAGCAATTGGTTTACATCCTCCTTACAGTGCTCATCTTCGCGGCCTGCCGTCGCGATAACCGTCAGCCGTTGTTTGACCTGGCTTACCCGAATTTCCGCTTCACCATTCAAGCCGGGGAAAGCCCTGTGCTCCCGGGAGCTTATGCTATCCGTGGGGTGGCCACCAATATCAACTTCTTTCTCAACCAGAATAACACAGATACCTCGGCGATTTCTGAGGTTAGCGCTTATTCGGCCACTTTGCGGTGCCTTGATGGTTTTGACTATGTTTTTCTGGAAGGCATTTCAGTCCGGATTTGCAAGGATGGCACAGAAAATTGCACACCAGCCGATGAAGTCTTCTACATCGATCAGCTACAGCGCTACCCTGAAGATGACCGCATTGACCTGCTGCCCGGGCTGCGGAATGCCAAACGGGATTTATTCCGGGAGAGTGTCCGGCTGGAGATCGTCGTTTTCTTTGCCTTTTCGCCACCTGCTAACTACGCGTCCCAACTGGATATGGTCTTCAGAGCCTACCGGTAAGTAACTTAGAAGTAAAAAGCCACGCCCCCTCTTAGCCCAAAACGCCGTGCCTGTGGATTGTCCAGGTAGTTCAGGCGCCAGACAGCCTCGATTTGAAAGACTTTCAGGATATTCTCAATACCCACGCTGGCCTCCATGTAGGGATGATGGCTCGGTGCCCGGAAGCCCGGATAAGTATTGGCATCCGTAGGCTCGAAGAGATTGAGCCGGTTGACATCTCGGTTAGCGTTTGAAAGGCGGCCCATCACCGCTTTGAAGGTCGCGTAGGAACGGAACTTAAGCTTTCGCAAAAGCGGGATGTGGTTCAGGAAGAACCCGTCGAAGTGGTGTTCCAGCATCAGGCTGGCGTAGGTATCGCTGGCAAACTCATACCGTGTCATCATATTGAAAATGCTGCGCCCTACCAGATAGCCCTCATTACCGGGATGGACTTCCATCAACAAGAAGGGAACGTTGCCAAAAACTTTGCCGGCCCGGATGCGGTAAGACATCCAGCCTACAGGGTTCATGTAGAAGTAGTGCCGGTAGCTTAGGTTGAGCTTGTGGTAAGTGTACTGCCCACCGAGGAGGTCGTCAACGCCCAGGGTATATTGGAATTCAATGATGGGGTGTTTAGACCCAAAGCTGTTGCGGCTGAAGTCCCCGTCCACAATCATCTCATCCTTTACGTAACGGGTTTTGAAAATGATTTCTGTCGTGCGGATGGTCGTATCAATGTCGGTGAGTCGGCCAGGGTCGGAAAGATAAGAAAAGTTGAAGCCGCGGCCGTCCGGAAAAATACCGCCGTAGGGGTCCATCTCCCGGTGCAGGAAGGTGACGCGGTTGGACAAGCCATTTTTCCAAAAGCGTTCGTAGTACACTTTGCCTTCCCGTACACGCATCAGCTTTTGCAACAGGTCCCGGCGGAAAAGCCCGGAAAATAAATCGCCCTGCACAAATTCTTCACTGTTTTCGCTGTTGAGGCTGATGTCGTTCACATAAGCTATGCCCGCCATGGTCCTGGGCTTACGGTTCATGATCCAATCCACATTAGCGCCATACTTAAACTGCTCGTCCTTTATGCCATAGGCTAGGAAGCCACCCAGGCGCAGTTGCTCACTGAATTCCCGTGTAGTCCGCCCGCCAATACTAAAGCGGTCGCCTTCCACCGGGTTGAAGCTGTAGAGGGAGGAGTAAGGGCCGATTTCTACTTTGCCAATTTGCAGGTAGCCTACGAAGATGGTCTCGAGGACTTCCACATAGGTCTTGAACAAAGGCATATTCTGAATGCTGTCCACCATGGTGTAGACCTGCTGTTCTGTTTTGGAAAGGGGCTCGTGGCGGGCAGCCTGCCAGAAGGAGTCATTCTCTACCTTGACTTCATCGAGCAGGTAAAATTCTTCCTTCTCAATGTAATCCTGTTTGGTGCCAACCTGATTGAGTCGTATGTCTTTGAAGGTCTCGGTCCGCCGGGCGATCATCCCGGGCGCATTTTCAGCGGGGGAGAAGTCGACCACCATCTTTTTCTTGACCGGCACCCAGTTGGGGGCTTCACCCCTCGGCTCATATTCTTCGTGTATAATGATACGGCTGACCAGGTTGATGTTGGCATCGGGCGTCATCCGCATATTGGCACGCTGTACCGCAAACGTGGAATCTGCCACCCAAAAATCACCGTAAAAAGTTGGCTCCTGTTTGCGCTTGGGCTTAAACTTGAGCTGATGGCTCCAGTGCCCGTTGACCATGGCGCTGTCGATGATGTAGTACTCGTAGTAGTTGAGCCCCGATTTGGAAAAAGGGCTGGCGAAGGGCTTGTCCAGCACGTAAATCCAGTCGTCGTAAATGCTGTACTCCAGGTGGATGCGCTTGATGTACTCGATGACGGTCTGATTGTCCGTGCCGGTAGCGCGTTGTGCTTTGATAATGCGTTTGGGCTGACCCGCATCCTTCACATACAACACATCGGAAAGGACTTCATTGATGTAAATCGGCAGGAAAGGCTTTTCGTCAGAAGTGCTGTCGATATTCTCGAAGATGAAGTCGAAAGGCTTGAGCAGTTTTTTGTTGCGCAGCTCTGCGTCTATGTTTTCCAGGTCCAGCTCAATTTTAGCGTAGCTTTCGTAAGCGTAGGACTCCCGGGCGCTCATACGGGTTTGCGGTTTGTTGTCGATAATGCCCTTTACAATGGCATTAGCCGGGTTTTCACCAGCAATAACCACCACCTCGTTGAGGGTCAGGCTGGAGCCACCGAGGTAGAAGTTGATCTCTTGCTCTGCGAGGTCCGGCAGCACTGGCTTACGCACCACATCATAACCGATAGCGCTCGCGCTCAGGCTGTCTCCGGGTTCCTCGACCGTAAATTCATAATAACCCTCCACATCAGTTGAGGTGCCTTTGGTAGTGCCTTCGAAGAATACGTTGCTAAAAGGTACGCCCTCCTTGGTATCTTGATCGATCACCCGGCCACGCAGCGTCACCTGCCCCAGGAGTGGAGCGGCTGTAAGCAGGAGGAGTAGTATAAATATTGGACTTTTCATCATCTCTTGGACGTAAGCTATATCTTTGTGGCCACTAATTCAACTGTTCGCGATAATGTTATTGCCCTTTTTCGACAAAAATCAAATTGAAGCAGGCTGCGATGAAGCCGGTCGCGGCTGCCTTGCTGGCCCTGTCTTTGCAGCGGCTGTGATTTTACCAACAGATTTTGAGCACCCGTTGCTCAATGATTCCAAACAATTGTCAGAAAAACAGCGGTACGAAGCGCGTAAAATCGTCGAAGCCGAAGCCATTGCATGGGCTGTAGCGCAGGTGGCCCCGAAAGAAATCGATGAGATCAATATCCTCAACGCCTCCTTCCTGGCTATGCACCGGGCCATCGCTCAACTCGACCCCATACCGGAATGCCTCCTCATCGACGGCAACCGGTTCAAACCTTATCAGGACCTGCCCCACCACTGCATCATCAAGGGAGACGGGAAGTATCTGTCGATCGCTGCCGCCTCCGTACTGGCCAAAACCTACCGCGACGATTATATGATGCAGATTCACGAAACACACCCCCACTACGACTGGCACAAAAACAAAGGCTACCCTACCAAAGCACATCGGGCAGCCATACAGGCGCACGGGGCTACGCCACACCACCGGCAGTCGTTCCGCCTTTTGCCGAATGCAGAGCAGGGGCGGCTTTGGGAGTAGGTTTTTGGTTGATTTCAGGGTAGCGTGAGGTAGCGTAGCGTTTTGTCTTAGGTTGGAGCCAAAGGTTTAGGGCTGCTTCGTATGTTGCAGTATGAAGCTTGAAGCCACTGCGATCACCTCAACGCCCTCACCCCAAGCGCAGCGACTGTCCCCCGCTGGAGGTGGATTCAGGGGGTGGAAATGTCACGATCAATTCTTGAAAACAGTTGACCAAAAAACACAGAAAAACCTACCGCCCCATATGCACCAGCAACACCGAAATATCCGCCGGAGAAACCCCGCTGATTCGGCTCGCCTGCCCCACAGTTTCCGGACGGATTTGGGATAGCTTTTCGCGGGCCTCCTTGGAGAGGGAAGTCAGCTGCTGGTAGTCCAGGTTATCGAAAAGGCGGACATTTTCCAGGCGGTTCATCTTGTCGGCCCGCTCGCGCTCGCGCTCAATGTAGCCCTCGTACTTCATATCCGTCTCGGCCGTCTCGATAAACTCAGGCTCGTAGTTGCCGAGGAACTCATCCAGGGCAGGGAGGACGGTGCGCAGCCTGGCAATATCCACATGCGGGCGCAGGAGCAGGCTGTGCAGCTTCACTTTTTGCGAAAGCGGCTGCGAACCCAGACTGTCCAGGTAACGGTTGACTTCACCGGGCTCCACGCTGAGCTTGCGGGCAAATTTGCTGATGGCTTCGCCGGCTTCCTGCTTGGCCAGTACGCGCTGCATGCGCTCCTCCGCACCTTGGATGCCCAGCTCTTGGGCCAGGGGCGTCAGGCGGAGGTCGGCATTGTCTTGCCGGAGCAGGATGCGGTACTCGGCCCGGGAGGTAAACATGCGGTAGGGCTCCTTGGTGCCTTTATTGACCAGGTCGTCTATTAGCACACCGATGTAACCATCGGAGCGGCGCAGCACAAATGGCGCTTCCTCTCTGATGGAAAGGTGGGCATTGATGCCAGCGATCAGTCCCTGACAGCCCGCCTCTTCGTAACCGGTGGTGCCGTTGATCTGTCCGGCGAAGTAAAGGCGGTCGACGAGCTTGGTTTCCAGCGTAAGCTTCAGCTGCGTAGGCTGGAAGAAGTCGTATTCGATGGCATAGCCCGGGCGGAACATCTTGGCATTTTCAAAACCCCGGATTTTCCGCAGCGCTTTGTACTGTACATCTTCCGGCAGGGAGGACGAGAAGCCATTGACGTAAATCTCAACGGTATTCCAACCCTCAGGCTCTACAAAAAGCTGATGCCGGTCGCGGTCAGCAAAGCGGTCGATTTTATCTTCAATGGAAGGGCAATAGCGTGGCCCCAGGCCCTGAATACGCCCGTTGAACATAGGGGAGCGGTCAAAGCCTTCCTTCAGCGTGTCGTGCACTTCCTGACTCGTGTAGGCGATGTGGCAAGGGCGCTGTTTTTTCAGCGTTGGAGTATCGGTGTAGGAAAACTTGCCCGGATCTTCATCGCCCGGTTGTTCCTCCAGTTGCGACCAGTCGATGGAGCGGCCGTCGAGGCGGGGCGGTGTACCGGTTTTCATGCGGCCGGCTTCAAAGCCCAGCTCCACGAGTTGCTCGGTGATACCCTTGGAAGCACGTTCGCCCGCCCGGCCACCACCGAATTGCTTTTCACCGATGTGGATAATGCCGTTGAGGAAAGTGCCGTTGGTCAGGATGACTGCCTTTGCCGGGATTTCCAGCCCCAGGCTTGTACGCACACCGGTTGCCCGTCCGTCTTTCACCACAATGCCTGTGACCATTTCCTGCCAGAAGTCGATATTAGGATGCTGCTCCAGCAACTCCCGCCATTTGGCCGCAAAGAGCATACGGTCGCTTTGGGCCCGCGGGCTCCACATGGCCGGCCCTTTGGAGCGGTTGAGCATGCGGAATTGCACCATCGTGTGGTCGGTCACAATACCGGAGTAACCACCCAGGGCGTCAATCTCACGTACAATCTGACCCTTTGCCACGCCGCCCATAGCCGGGTTGCAGGACATCTGCGCGATGGTATTCATATTCATAGTGGCGAGCATCACTTTGGAGCCCAGGTTAGCTGCTGCTACGGCGGCTTCGCATCCCGAGTGCCCGGCACCCACTACAATCACATCGTATTCTGGAAACATAATCGTTATCGGTCTTGTAATTTTCGGACTTGCAAAAGTACGGTATTCGCTTGACAATCAACAGCACAGCCTGGATTTTCGTTCAATGTGCCGTTCTGGCAATCCCCGAGACAAAGTTGGGGTTGAAATATAGTTCCTGAAGGGCTAATTTGAATTTGACTAAACCCAATTCGTATGAAAAAGCTTTATGCCTTACTGCTAGCCAGTTGTTTCGGTCTGTTTGCGCTTCATGCTCAGCCTTATCTAGCGAATATTTACTACAACGACCTGGAAAGCCGCCCCTGCCCCTATGATGAATCAGAAACTGTACTCTGGCCGGTGGGCTGGGAGGTTTACCAGACTACGAATGGGCTATGGAATGGACCGGTAGATAGCACACGTTGTATCACTGTGGAAGCAGATGGCTTTAACCCTACCATTGATTTAGGCCAGATCGATCCGGACCTGTCCCTGTTTATCAGAAGCACAGATATCCTGAATGCACTCCTGATCCCTAACCATATTTATTTGTCAGCATCCGATGTACAGCCCAATACCGGGAGTATTCTGAAGCTGGGTACGGGCTGTCCGGGCGGACTTTGCTCCGGATTGATTACGCGGATCAATATTCCCGCTGAAATACCGGGCGAGCGCTCACACCGTACCTATAAAGCAGGCATTGGCGGCGACAATGTCGACTTCTATGCTGAAAGCTGCATTGCCACGGAACGCTTTGAAGATCAATTCCTGGAAACCTTTGTCATCAAGTTCACCTTCGATGAAGAAGACCTAAGTGGACAAGTGCTCCGGCTATTCTTTAGTGACTTTGTGGGCATATACGATGAAGTCAGCCTTTTTCCTGAGCTGGTATTCCCAGATTGGTCTTTTGACGGTGACTCCTACGATGCTGCGATTGAGGAGGTGGTAGATGGGGAACCCTGGGCGCCTAATTATCTAGGGGTTTATGCAGATACCACCTACCCGAGCGTAGACCAGCCCTCTTTCATTGAGGCGCAACCGGAGACAAACACGACCACTCCACAGGAGTTGAATCTGTATGCCGGGGAGTATAGCAATCTCCGTTTTCAGCCCTTCACGCAGGTGCGGGGGGCGTTGGTGGAGGGCAGCGACTCTGTCCGGCACGAATTGAATATCATCAATGAAGGTATGGATTGGTGCCTTGGTGTTATTATTGACTTGGTCTTCGATGGCTCTACAAATCTGATATACGGCGGCGGCCACCTGGACTTTGGCGGGGAGACCGCCTGCCTGATGTTTCTGAATGGATCAGAATTGGAAGTGCAGCCAGGTATAGACCTTCACTACGGGGCAGATGGAGACGGTTTGCTAGGGCTCGGCAAAGGAGGTCAAATTGTGCTGGGCAAAGACAGCCGCCTCTTTATTAACAACCGGGTTGTACTGTGGAACCACGAGGTATCCCCCGATAATCAAACTTACATAGATTTGCAGCCAGGCAACCACCTGGAATTTGGCCCTCTGAGCCGCCTGGAGCGTGTTGGGGTGCAGGAAACTGGCATTTTGCTCAATGTATACATGAACGGTGGGACGCTCGATGATTCTGGTCTCAGCCCGGAGGACCGATTGCTGATTAACCGAATTTACCCGGATGTAGCGCCCCGGTTGCTGGACAACATTTCGATATTTCCCAACCCAGTGGGCGCGGAGCTCCAATGGGCTTATGTTGCAGACATCGCCGGCACGGTGCAGTGGTCATGCCATAACGCACTGGGGAAAGTCGTCCGGGAAGGTGCCGCTTCAGTCAGCCGGGGGCGGAATATTTTTACAGCTCCCCTTGAGGTGCCGTCGGGTGTGTACTACCTGACAATAGAAGCAGCGGGTAAACGAGGCACGCTGCCCTTTGTCAAGGCACCTTAATTTTTCCACTTAATATTGCAGCCCGCGCTAGGGTACTGGCGCTCCGGTGGCGGGTCGCCGGCAAGCAGGTGATCGAGAGCAGCCCGGAGGTCTTCGCCATTCAGTGGTACATCGTTGTTAGGGCGGGAGCCATCGAGGCGTCCCCGGTAGTAAAGTCTTCCACGCCCATCGAATACAAAAATATCCGGGGTGCAAGCGGCATCGTAGGCCATCGCCACCTCCTGCGTCTTATCATAAAGGTAGGGGAAGGGGTAGCCTACTTTAGCGGCCGTCTTTTTCATTGCCTCCGGCCCATCCTGAGGATACTGCACGGCATCGTTGGAGCTAATAGCGGCAAAGCCAATACCTTTTTTCTTGTAGGCATTGGCGAGGCGCACCAATTCCGGGTTGACGTGGATAACATAGGGGCAGTGGTTGCACAGGAAAAAGATGACTGTGCCGTGGGGGGATTCCACATCCCCCAGCTGAACGGTCTCTCCGGTGACGGTGTCCTCCAGGCTAAAGTTGGGCGCTACAGTACCCAGTTGCATCATTTTTGATTCAGTAAGTGCCATACATTCGTTGCTTTGTTATAAGAAAGCCGGAAGGCGCACTTTTGTTTGGAGCTGAGTGATAGGTGTGGCGCAGAAATAAAAAAAGCTGACCCCGGGTTAGGGAGGTCAGCTATCTGAGAATAAATTCTCATTAGATGTTAGTGCCTGCGTACCAAAAATTTGGTACTTCCTGGAAAATTAGACATCACAAGCTGAAATTCAGGATTCTCTGTCTACTCCCTCTTACTCTTTTTCGAGCTTTTTAGATCAATGGTAAAACGAAATTACTGTGCATATCCGTTTCATGTGGAGGAAGCAAGGAGTTGGTAGAATTCAGCAATTCAGAAACCCTTGTCTCAAGTAATCAAAAGAAATAAAAAAGTTTTTGTGTGTGTTTTTGTTTGAGTTTAATCGCTGTTTAAACCCCGTATTTCTGTTGTAATGTTAATTATTACGTGCAAGTAACGGAAAAAGATACCGGCAGGGTGTTTAAAATTTTAGTTTTTGTGACATAGAAGGCGGGGATTTGTTTTATTTTTATATACATAAGTCACTGATTCCTAAAACGTAATTATCAACAACCTGAATGCTTGTTGCGGTAGTTGCGCCTTTGAATCCAGAGATCATCCCATCCTGAAGTTCTGCCCGTGCCAAAGCGGTAAGTGGTTGAGCAACAGGCAGGTAAGACCAGTGCCACTTCTCTTCATTGTAGCCATTGGGGCGTTCGGGGCCTTTGGGGGAATAGGGCTGGCAAAACCCAAATTTGGGAGCGTTGGCAGTAAGCCATGCGTAGATTTTCTGCCCTTTGCCTTCTTCAAAGTAACGGTTATTGAAAGCATTTAAATCAATATCTGTGCCCCAGTGATGTCTGGAAGTGCCTGGCATAGAGCTGTATTTCAGAATTTCCAGCGCGCGTTCTTTGGGGTCCGGAAAAGACTGGGCGGCATGCTCGCCTGAAGAAAGCTTCTGCTGCCCGGTCCATTTGCGCTCCCAAATGCCTTTCTGGTAATTGAAATTGCGGGTGGCAGATCGGATAACGAGCTGTATGCCCTCTGCCTGTGCTGTTTCGTACATAGCCAAAAAGGCTTCGTAGGTGTCTTTTCGGAGTAACAGGCCTTCGCGGTCGGCGTACCGGGCGGGTACCTGCACAAAGTCAGGGTGCTTGGCGGGGTCAAATTGCCCCATCAGGTATGGGGTATCGAAGCCCATGGCACGGGCTTTTTCGAGGTCTGAGGTATCCTTTTTTTCGGTCAGATGATTACCAGTATAGCCGATTGTATCCGCTTGCGTGCCTTGTTGCGCCGTATCCGCTGCAGGCTGACAGGCCAGACAAAAAGGGAAAATCAGAAAAATGAGATGCTTCATAAAGTACTTAGAATTCAAAGGTTTTTTGCTCTACGGGGTAGCCAAAGAGGTAGCGCTCCTTGATCAGGTTGGCGACCTGAGTGGGCACCATGCTTTCCCACTCTTCATCGCCGGCGCGGAGCATATGCAGGACCTCCTTGGAGAAAATGTGCAGGACATCTGGGTTAAAGCCCTCCACGTCCACAATTTGCCGGTTGTCCAGGAGGTGCTTGTATAAAAATTTTACGCCTTCCGGGATAGGTACATTCTGGGCATTGATGATTTCGCCACTTCCTTCCTGAAGAGCCGGATAAACGTAAAACTTTACATTGCGGGTAAATAGCTGCCCAAATGCTGCAAGGAGCCGGCCATCCAGGTTTTGGTAGTACTTGGCATTGATCAGTTCCAGCAGCTCGCGCACCCCAAGGACAAAGCCCAGCTTCTGGACTTTAAAATCAGAAAGATAGGCAACCATCTTCTGCTGCTGCTGACAGTCGGAGACCACCACGGTCTGCCCCATGGTGTTGAGAAGTTCCGCCCGGTCCAGAAAATCCTGCTCGTCCAGTTCGCCGGTGCTGCAGAGGTTATCCATTGTGATTTCTGTGAGCAAAAAAGTGCGCCGGGGGTCGGTTTCCGCTTCGTTCCTAAATTGGGCATAGGAGGCATTGATCATATCCATGTTGACCAGCGTGGCCGGCCGGAAGCTGCCCCGGACCATCATCACATGCCTTTTGTACAGAAATTCGGAAGCATGGACATTTTGCCGTTCCGGGCCGAACATAGCTACATCCGTGAGCTTGTTTTTGACCATCCAAAGGCTGAGCAGGCGATTGTCAAGGTCTTCAAAGTCTGGTCCGGTAAGGCGGACCATATCAACTTTCACCCGGCCGTGTAGCCCGTCCATTAACGACTGTAGCATCACTTCCGGATCATCGTGGTAACGGTAGCAGCCGTAAATGAGGTTGACCCCCAGTATGCCAATCGCCTGTTGCTGTAGCTGATTGTCGTTGTCGAGCATGCGCACATGCAGCACGAGGTCATTGGTGCCCCCCCCGGGTGTTAGTTGAAAGCGAATCCCTAACCAACCATTGCCTTTGATGGTGCGGGTGTAGTTGATGGCTGCCACGGTATCTGCAAAAACGAAAAAGCGGGTATCCGGGCGCTCATTAGTCAGGCGGGAGCGCATCAGGTCATACTCGTGGTTGAGCATTTTGTACAGGCGCGCCTCGCATACATAACGGCCAGAAACCTCTTCTCCATAGATTTTGTCGGAGTAGGTTTTGTCATAAGCGGACATGGTCTTGGCAATCGTGCCTGCTGCAGCGCCCACCTGAAAGAAATAGCGGGCGACTTCCTGCCCTGCTCCAATTTCGGCAAAGGTGCCGTAAATTGAGGAGTCCAGGTTGATTTCTAGTGCTTTCTGATCTGTTTCGAGTAGTTGGCGCATGGGCAGTTGCAGTTTGTCTGTACAGTAGCAGTTCAGAAACAAATGTACTAATTCTGCCCGTGAAAGAGGGGGGAATCTGCGCTTTGTCGGGGTTGGACTTTTGGATCAGGTGCCTTGTGTCAGGGTCAGGGCGTGACTTGATTGGCTCTTAAAGCCTCTAAGTCCATGAACTCCAGTGCTTTTTCGTGAGTAGAGGCCAGGCGGACCGGAGGCGCAACCCCAGCGTCGTAGGCTTCTTTCCATCGCAATGCGCACAAGCACCAGCCATCGCCGGGCTTAAGGCCGGGGAAGCGGTACTCCGGGCGGGGGGTGCTGAGGTCGTTGCCCTTTGACTTGGTAAAGGCCAAGAACTCAGCGGTCATTTCGGCACAGACCACATGGGTGCCAAAGTCATCGGGGCCGGTATTGCAAACGCCATCCCGGTAGAAGCCGGTCATCGGGTCGGTACAACAGGATTGAAGGGGCTCACCAAGTACATTTTTAGCTCTAGTCATTGTTTCTTGTGGGTTTTGTGCTTGTCCGCAACTCAGACTGAGGCAGCAGAGCCCGGACCATATGAATAGTAATCGTATCGGCATGATCGCAGGGTTTTGGTGTTCACAACAGCCGAGCCGGGACAGGGTTTAATTTAAACCAGCTCTTTCGCTACAGGGCCGGTGACTTCCAGGCCCGCATGCCGCCCCTCTCCTTCGTAGAGCGTGGTTTGGCCCTCTCGCAGCCGGATGTGGATTACAGACTGGAGGCTTTCGTTCACCTTTCCGGCCATTGCTCCGGATATTGGCGCGGCAAGAGTGCCGGTGCCGCCCCGTTGGTGTGCATTGATTTCCAAAATAGCCCCTCTGCGCTTTAGCACGAGCTGTACGGTTCGGGAAGGCTCGTCCAAATGGACTTTCAGGCGGGCATTATTGTAGGTGGTAAAAGCCCAAAGCCGGCCTTCCAGCCTGAGCCCGGCAAGGAATCCGGGGAAGTGGCTGCCCAGCCAGGGGATACGGGCTACGGATGCCATCAGGCAGGCGCCCTCCGTTTGGGCGAGGTGGTTGGTCTGCATCCATATCCAGCTGGAAGGGAAGGACCTTCCCCAGTCTTTTTCGATGTAGCCTATCCCTCCCGTAAAGTCCACGGGCTCACCGTAAACGCTCAGGTGCCCGCTTAGTTTGTGGTGGAGGCTGACAACGCCATGGTAGCACTCCATGAACGGGACAAAGCTGTACCACCCCATGATTCCGGGTGCGCCAAGGGCGGATGGCCAGGGGGTGGTGCCCTTAAAGGTAAGTTGGCCCGATAATTCCGGTAGGGCGACTTTCAGTTGGTCAGTTGCAAAAAGATTGTTGCCCAGTTGCACCTCAAAGCGGTCTGCAAGGGGTTTGAAATCAGAGGAGACGAATTTGTGGTAGGCTGAGGTGCAGGCTTTGCCATCCAACCGCTGAATAAATGCGTGCTGCTGCCCCTGCTCATCCATTGAGATACCAGGGATAAGCGCAAAGGCATGGCGTTCGCAGGGGCTGACAATCTTAAAGTACCAGCCTTCAAAGTAATTTTGGTACTTGCCCCATCCATGGTAGCGGTCGGGATTCCAAAGGGCTTTCCATCGGGCAGCGAGGTGTTGCATAGCACAATCCGGCTTGGTGAGCCACCAAA
This sequence comes from Phaeodactylibacter sp., assembly GCF_022763345.1. Classification (GTDB taxonomy): domain Bacteria; phylum Bacteroidota; class Bacteroidia; order Chitinophagales; family Saprospiraceae; genus Phaeodactylibacter. Next base: position 41,780 of record NZ_JALEGS010000011.1, on the reverse strand, counting down.
ATACACTTTCTGTGCATCATTACAGGTGTCGGAGACTACCAGAAAGGGCCATCAAATCCACCAATTATGTTTCCGAGATCTAAACGCCGTGCCACCCATCAGGTAGAAGCGGGGGCTATGGCAGACATTGCCTTTTTGTTGCTGATTTTCTTTTTGGTCACCACAACCATCATCCAGGAAAGCGGGCTACAGGTACGCTTGCCGGCCTATCTGCCTGCCCCTGTGCAGCCCTTGCCAGACCGAAATGTGCTCAGTGTGAAGATTAACGCCGGCAATCAGCTGCTGGTAGAGCAAGAATTGCTGCCTGTTGACCAACTGTCAGCAAAACTCACCCACTTTGTCCAAAATCCTGCCCGGTCGCCAAAATTGCCCTCTTCTCCCCGGCATGCGGTAGTGGCACTGCAGCACGATCGGGGCACAAGCTACGAGGTCTATCTTACTGTTTATGATCAGTTGCTGAAAGGCTATCAGAAGCTTTGGGAGGAAGAAGCCCAACGGTTGTACGGGAGGGCTTACCAACAACTCAGGCAAAGAGAGCAGCGGGCGGTCCGCAAGGCTTTCCCGCTGGTGATTTCTGAGTCTGAGCCTGTTGAGTTCTAATATGTAAAAAGCCACCCCCGGAGTCTCCGGGGGCAGCTTTTGCTCTAAAGCATTGCAGAATTTATTAATCAGCTAACCGCCAAAAGTAGTTGGCTGCATCCGTTTTAGGCGCTCACCTTGACCCGCTGGGTAATGAGCTCCTGCTCGTTGAGTTTGCCAAAGTGATACCCCCGGGCAGTGAAGTACTCCAGGACCTGTGGCAGCACCTCACGCAGCTTATCTTCAGCCTTTACACTATCGTGGAAAACGACAATCGAGCCAGGCTCTGCATTGTCGACTACGTTGGCGAGGCATTGTTCGGTGGAGATTTTCGGGTCGAAATCACCGCTGAGCACATCCCACATCACGATGCGGTAGTGGCGCTGCAGGAACTGTGCCTGCTTAGGCTTTAATCGGCCATAAGGCGGGCGGAACAGCACGGAGTTCATCCGGTTGGCACAATGACGTACATTATGGAAGTAGGGGATGTTCTCTGTGGTCCAGCCATTTAGGTGGTTGAAGGTGTGGTTGCCCACCGCATGCCCTTCGCTGAGGACCTGTTTGAAAACATCCGGATATTTGCGGACATTATCGCCTACACAGAAGAACGTCGCTTTGGCGTCGTATTTTTTGAGCTGCTCCAGCACCCATGGGGTAACTGCAGGCACAGGCCCATCGTCAAAAGTCAGGTAGATGACTTTCTCATCAGTGGGGATCTTCCACGTAAAGTTGGGGAAGAGATTTTGGATAATTTGAGGTGTCTTAACGAGGTACATAACTCCTTTTGATTAAATGTTCATGGTATAGGAAAACGGGCGCTCCTTCAGAAGCAGCCGTGTTTGATTTTCAGACTAAGGAGGATTTCCCCCGTTAAACGGGTTAACGCTGGCAGGCTTTGCGAAAATGCTTACCTTTGTGCCTCCCGAGGTATCGGCTTAGTGTCGAAGAAAGTAGATGAATAACTGGTCAGACTGGGCATTTAAAGAGTACAACGTATCAAGTGCTTTTTTTGCTGCCTGAAAACACCAGTTTTTTCAAAAAAAATTTCTAAATGGCGCAACCCATTCTGCCCGGCTCGTTGAAATGACAAAAAGCATTCAAATTCAATGGAAAATATGAGGCTTCGATTTGCCCCCAGCCCCACCGGCGCACTACACATTGGCGGTGTCCGTACCGCACTTTACAACTACCTGCTGGCCCGAAAAAACGGCGGCACTTTCATACTACGTATCGAAGATACTGATCAGACTCGTTATGTTGAAGGGGCAGAGCAATACATTGTTGAAGCATTAGAGTGGTTGGGGATCACTCCGGACGAAGGCCCCGGCATTGGAGGTGACTTTGGGCCCTACCGTCAGTCAGAGCGAAAGGATATCTACCTTAAATACACGCAGCAACTGATTGAATCCGGCCATGCCTACTATGCTTTTGACACTTCTGAGGAGCTGGATATAGCCCGGGAAAAAGACCCGACGTTCAAGTATGATTCTACTGCCCGCATGCGGATGCGCAACAGCATCAGTATGAGTGCGGAGGAGGTAGAGGCAGCACTGGAAAAAGGAGTGCCGCGTGTTGTGCGTCTGAAAGTTCCGGATAATGAGACCATCCTTTTTGAGGACATCGTGCGGGGAGAAGTTGCTTTTGACAGCTCTGAGCTGGATGATAAAGTCCTGCTCAAGGCCGATGGCATGCCTACTTACCATATGGCGAATGTAGTGGATGACCGCTTGATGGAAATCACCCATGTGGTGCGGGGAGAGGAGTGGCTGTCGAGCACGGCACACCACGTTTTGCTCTACCGGAGTCTTGGCTGGGAGCAGGATATGCCTGCTTTTGCCCACCTGCCGCTCATCCTTAAGCCTGCGCCGGAAAGTTACCTCGATAAGTCGACAATTCCTGCAATGGCGAGCCGTATGGCAGAGGAGTTTGCCCGTAAGCATCCGGAGCATGCCGCTTACAAGGCGGAGGCATTCGCCCTGCAAACTTTTCAGGATAAGAAAAATATTCCTGCCAATCTGAAAGAAAAAGAAAAAGATCAAGCCGATAAGGCTGCCTTCAAAGCCTTTCTCAAAAGTGCGTTGTATGGTAAACTCAGTAAGCGGGACGGTGACCGCTTAGGCTTCCCGGTATTCCCACTCTCGTGGAAGGGCGCAACGGCAGAAGACAGCTTTACAGGCTTCCGCGAGTACGGTTTTCTGCCGGAGGCTGTGCTCAACTTCCTGGCCCTGCTGGGCTGGAACCCCGGCGATGAGCAGGAAATGTTTACTTTGGAGGAATTGGTAGGCGCATTTACGCCCGAGCGAATCAATAAGTCTGGCAGCCGCTTTAATATCGACAAAGCGAAGTGGTTTAACCAGCAGTATATGATCAAAGCGGAGGATGCCCGCCTGGCCCGGCTCGTCCGTCCAATATTGGAGGCCAATGGGCAACAGGCTTCGGATGCCTTTGTAGAGGGCTTTGTCGGCCTGATGAAAGAGCGGGCTGTGACGCTGCCTGAATTCTGGGAAAACGGCTACTACTTCTTTGAGCGCCCCCGGAGTTACGAAGAGAAAATGATTCAAAAACGCTGGCAGCCGGAACGCAGCGAACACTTTGCGGAGCTCGTTAAGGAAATGGAGCAGCTCAGTAATTTCTCTGCTGATGAGATCAAAGCCACTGCCGAACGGTTCATGGAAAAGTACGAACTGAAGTTTGGGGATGTGCTGCCAATGTTGCGTCTGGCGCAGGCGGGCACCATGAAAGGGCCGGCGATCTTCGAAATGATGGAACTGTTGGGGCAGGAGGAAGCTGTGGCCCGTTTGAAAATCGGGTTTGAGGCCTTTGATAGCATGGTACAATCCTAAAATAACAAGCCGATGTCCAAGAAAAAAAATGAAGAAGAAGAAAAGGAGGAGCAACCCGGTGTACACAAGGACCTGAAAGGCTTTGAGATAAAAATCAATGAATTTGGAGAAATATCTTCAAACCTTGATGTCGAAAAATTGAATCAATTTCTGGATAAGAACGTAGAAGATAAGAAACTGAAGGGCCGGAAGTCTGAAGACGAAGAAGAATAGACGCTTCTGGCCCTGTTCCGGACGAAAGCAAAAGCATGAACTCACCTGCCGTTCGACGAAAGTCAGGACAGCCCTAAGCCCAGCACAGCCCAAGAATAAAGCAAGCAGCCAGGATTTCCGTTTTGGGTTGGCTGCTATTGAAGTTTGTTACGCGATTCAATTACTATTCGCCAGTGTAGAGCGAATTGATAATTAGATGCTACTTAGGCAATTAGAGACGTTAATTGTGAGCTTGATTGCCAGCTTTTATATATTTTGTGACTAGTTTTTGCGTATTCTCCGGGTGTTTAGTCTATCGATGACAACCGCTTGAGCATAAAACCAAAACCGATTGAACATGCACTTCTTAGGCAACCTAAGACCAAACTCCGGGCATTCCTGTGCCTGTAGGTGTTGGTCATTCAAGCAGGAAAATTTTATTACCCAAACATACTTTGGTAGGGTCGTTCTTTGAGGGCCCTACAATGGAATCATCCCATAAATTAACACAATCATGACGAGACGACTACACGCTTTACTGGTCTGGGGAGTGCTGCTCATCAGCTTTGCAGCCCCGCTTCAGTCTAAAGCTGCGGATGGTCCTACCCCCCCTGAGAAACCGTCATCAACTTTTCGGGGAATGGAAGAATTGCCGCCGCTCCTGAGCCCACCCAACGATACCATAGTGGATGGCATTTGCAACATCCCTATGGCGGACACCCTCCTGCTGTTCAATCCAATGGATATGAATGACTCTATTTTCATTCTTCCGGTCGATAGTACGGCAAGTTTTGGTGCCATCACAGCAGGGGTAACCTTAGAACAGGCAGTTAATGTTTGCGCAGGCCCGGATACGCTTTACCGAATCTGGAGGGGCACTTTTGCAGATATGACCGACACAGAGGTCATACAGGAAATAGTCATTGAACAGGATACAGTCGCGCCGGTCTCAAACTTCACCATTAGCCTTGATACGGTTGTTACCTGTGAAAATCGAGAGCTGGTTTTTGATTCATGGCGGGCGAATACCGTATTTGCAGTTAATAGCAATCTTTTTGACTGCAATAATGTGATATCTACGGTTAACAATGATATGCCACCATCTTCCTTTGTGCCTGAGCCTTGTGATACTCTAATGGTCACTTTCACTTTGGGGGATTTGTGCGGAAACACCCGCGAATATGAAGCCTTTTTCATCACCATAGACACTGTAGCGCCGGAGCTGCAAAATGTGCCGGACACCATAGAAGTGAGCTGTGATACCATACAGCAGTACCTGATGAACAACCCGCCCTCTATGGTAACGGCTATGGATAACTGCCGGGACAACCTTACGGTAGGTTTCCAACAGGATACCATTCCCGGGCCACAGTCCTGCCCGGAGCATGATTTGGATATCCGCCGCAGTTGGTTTGTTACAGATTCCTGCGGCAACTTCACTTCTGCCGTTCAGGTGATCCGGGTACGTGATTTCTCAGCCCCTGATTTCAACCGCCCGCCAGATATAACCATTTCCTGCGATGCAGACCCTCTTGACCTCAGTATTACAGGTACAGTAACCGATACGGTAGATGCCTGTGGCGGGCCGATCACCGTTTCATTTACGGATGAAACAGCACCGGGAAATTGCGCCAACAGCTACTTTATAGAAAGGCAGTGGGTGGTAGAAGACGTGTGTGGCATTTCTGCCTCTGTGAATCAGTTGATCACCGTCAAGGATACCATTGCGCCTTCCTTTCTTGTGCCCGCCGATACTACTGTGAACTGCGGGGACGAGGATGATTTTTCCATTACCGGGGAGCCCACAATGCAAGCGGATAATTGCTCAGGGCTCAACGAACTGACTACTGAATTGCTTTCAGAAACAATCATAGCGGGCAGTTGTGAAAATGACTACGTACTGGAGCGCGCCTGGCGTGTGACGGATGAGTGTGGGAATGACAGCATTCAGATTCAGCAGGTTACCGTTATTGATACCATTGCACCGGTCTTTTTGTCAGCACCCTCAGACCTGACGGTCACCTGTATGGCGGGTACGAATATTGAAACCCTGTATAGCAACTGGCTGGAAAGCTACGGAGGTGCTCAGGCAGGCGATGCCTGTACGCCGGTGGACAGCCTGACCTGGAATGCTTTTGAGGCCGGAACCAATCAGCCGGTCAGCAATACACCTAATATTATTTGCCCTTCAGGAAGTGACACCTTGCTGGTGCAGGTCGTAGACTTTGTAGTGGATGATGGCTGCGGAAACTTCAGCCTGGAGCAGGCAACCTTCATCGTGATTGATAATACGGCGCCTACATTTGTAGAGTGTCCGGAGGATGAAGTGATTGGCACCAATTTTGGGCAGTGCTCTGCTAATTATACTTTAGAAGTGCCCTTTATTCAGGAGGAGTGTGCCAGTTCATCCTCTGTGGTAAACCTAGTAGATAACGCAACTATCACTTCCAATGCTTCTCCGGGGCAGGAGGCGAGCGTGCCCGTCAATCCTATTGTCTTGTCTTTCCCTGTAAGCCAGCCACTGCCGATCAATGCACAAGCCGGCGGGCAGCTCAGCCTACAGCTTCAGAATGTAGATGCAGAGGGGACTACAGAGTACTTCAACGTTATTGGTGAAGATGGCACGCCGATTGGCCGTACCGGAAGAGCGATGGTACAATGCGGCAATGCAGACACTTTGCTCAGTGTGCCTAAGCCCCTGTTGGACCTTTGGGCAGTGGATGGGGTGATTGAAATCCGCCTGGAGCCCAATATTCCAACCACACAGCCGGGCAGCTTTGCCATTAATGCGCTTTGCAACCCTGCTGGTACCGTTCAGGCTAACCTAATCTTCCCGATAGCAGACCTCAATGACCTGCGCTATGAATATCGGACCAACAATAATCCCCGCGTACTGGTTGACCCAATCGCTCCCACTATGGTGACCCTGCCTATTGGCGAAAACACCATCACTTATTATATTTCAGACTGTGCGGGCAATATTGACAGTTGTGTTCAGCAGGTGGTGGTGGAAGATCAGGAACCGCCTCAGCTGACCTGCCCCTCTGATATTGCTCAGCCACTGGAACCGGGCACCTGCTCCGCTGAAGTGACCTTGCCGCTCCCGGACAATATCACAGACAACTGCGGACTCGAGTCACCCTACAGCCAAACTATGCCTGGCGATACCGCAAGTGCCTGGCTGACTTACACCTTTGACCCCAACCTCAACGATTATATCGCTAACCCGAAGACCTATACTTTCAACGACGTGGCAGCCAATGCTTTTGATGATATCAATTTGCTGATTGATTTGCAGGGGGACTTTAGCTCCTCCGGGGCATTCTTCCACATCATTGGCGATAGCGGAGACACCATAGATGTCACTCCGCAGGGTATTGCCAGTTGTTCAAATCCGGGGCAATACGCCGTCAGTATTCCTGCCGCCGATTTCAACGCCTGGGCAAGTGATGGCAGTGTAACCTTCACCCTGCAGCCTAGTTTCATTCCGGTGCCACCGGGCGGGCCCGGTGATGGGATCAACCCCTGTGATGCCATGGCGGTAGACGCAGACGGTGAAACAGACAGTCTCAGCTATGCTTTTGTAAGCCTGGTTTACCAAACCGTGACGCCTTTTTATTACGCTGAAGGGGCTACAGAAATTCCCTATACGCAGATGACTGCACCAGCCTTGTCGCCAACCCACGAGTTTAATGTGGGCGAAACAACAGTGTATTACATTGTGCAGGACGAGGTCGGTAATCCGGATACCTGCAGCTTCATTGTCGATATCCTTGACAATGAGCCCCCCGTTGCCCTTTGCAACCCTACCGTCGTGGAAATCAATCCGTCCGGTATTGAGCCGGATACGGTGAGTGTGGACGAGTTTGATGCCGGTAGTTTCGACAACTGTTCGATTGATACGATGTTCCTCTCACCTAATACCTTCACCTGTGATGAGGCCGGCACTACAGTGATGGCTACGCTTACGGTGGTGGATGTCGTGGGTAATGTTTCTACCTGTACCCGCCCGATCCGCATTGAGGCAGAGGCGCCAATACCCACCTATAGTTCTGGTATTTGTGGCGGAGACACGTTGAACCTCTTTGCAAATCCGCCCGCAGCAGAGGGGGGCATAGTGTATACTTATGAATGGCGTGGGCCAGATGGGAACATCATTTCCACCCAGCAAAATCCGGTTATCCCCAATGTGGACGAAGATGATTCAGGTGCCTATGTAGTAACCATTGAAGGGTTATCAGGATGTACAGCGGAAGGCGTGGTCAACGTGGCCGTCAGCGGGTTGCCTCTGACCCCGGTTGTGCAAGCAAGCGCCCAGCAGTGTGGCGATGAGCCGGTTGAATTGAGCTCCTCCGTCGTGCTCAGCAACGCTACCTATTACTGGTACGAAGGGCAGTTCCCAAATGGGACATTGATAACCACCACGAACCAGGGTAGCCTAACCTTGCCCGCCTACAATCCCCCGCAGCCTGAGACCCGATTCTACTACCTTATCATTGAAGCCAATGGTTGCCAGTCAGAGCCCTCCCTATCGGCACATGTTACGTTGACACCAAGGCCTACTGCATCGGTCAACGCAGCTGTTATTACCGAGTGTGAGGGAGGCTCGGCTTCATTGGGCACCACTGTTGCAGGAGCGAATATTACCCATCAATGGACCGGTCCGAATGGCTTTTTCTCTATGGCACAGATTCCTCCGGTGATCAATCCACTGGAAGAAGAAAATGCCGGGGTGTACAGCCTGACTGTTTTCCAAAATGGCTGCCCTTCTGAACCGGTGCTTTCCATCATTAATGTGATTCCAAAGCCAGGGCCATACCAAATTGCGGTGCAGACTAACCCTTTCTGCGAAGGGGACAAAATAACCCTTCAAGCACAGCCAGCCGGTGCAGCTTCCTACATCTGGACCGGGCCAGACCTGAACGAGATTACCACGACTACGAATACACTCATTCTCGATAATGCAAATGAGACGCATAATGGAGCCTGGACTGTACGCGGTGTCCAGTTTTCCTGTGTTTCCGATGTTTCTCCTCCCGCGAATGTGATTGTCAACGAACAGCCCAATGCTATGGCGGTGACCAGCATTTCTCCTGAAGATCCGCTTTGTGAGAGAAGTGCCCTGCAGCTTTTGGGAACGCCGAACTTAATGGAATCCTATACCTGGAATGGTCCCAACGGCTACATCTCATTAAACCAAAACCCAGTCATCAATCAAGTGGGGCCATTGCGCACCGGCACCTACACCCTGACCGTTACCACTTCGCAGGGTTGCAGCGATACGGCTTCAGTCAGTGTGGAGGTCATTGAAGCCATCGATATCATCGGGGTCAGCAACAGCGCTCCCGAATGTTTGTATGGAGCTACGGATGTGACGCTTCAGGCTACCGTTTTCCCGGTAAATGATGGAACCTACGATTTCCTGTGGACAGGCCCGGGTTACACTTCTTCTGACGAGGTCGCTATTATTGAGAATGTAACGGAAGCATTAAATGGAGGCAGCTATTCCCTGGTCGTATTTACCGAAGAAGGCTGTCCTTCTCTACCGGTAAGTACTACGTTGCAGGTGAAGGATGCTCCCCCGCGTGCGCCTACTCCCACGAACCCATCTGCTACGTATTCTTATTGTGAAGGGGAGGAACTGACACTGACCACACCAATGGTGGCCAATGCCACCTACATCTGGGATACCCCTTCGGGGCCCGTAAATACAGGACCGGACAATAGCATTACGATATCCAATCTCACTACGAATGATGCGGGAAGTTATCAGGTGTCTCTCATTGAAGATGGCTGCCCCTCTGTGCCTTCCCCCGTTCGTACCATTCAGGTGAATGCCAATCCAACGGTGGAGGCTTCCAGCAATGGTCCTGTTTGTGAGGGTACACAATTGCAGCTTTTCGCAAACGGGCCAGCAGGGTCTACTTATACCTGGCAGACACCAATGGGCACGACACCAAGTGGAGCAAATATTAACATTCCTTCCGCCAATCCGGACCTGCATACCGGCGCCTTTATTGTAACCGCTCAGCGCAACGGCTGCCAGTCCGAACCAGACACGGTTACGGTAGTCATCAACGAAACGCTACCGGCTCCTACTAACCTCGTTAGCAACGGGCCCATATGCGTGGATGAACCCGGTGCCACCCTCACCATCTCCATTCCAAATGGGCAAACGGGTGGTGGCATTCAGTATCTGTGGTATAATGCCGGGACGCCACTGGATACTACAGTTACGCCCAATTTACTGATAACAGACTTCTCCGGTTTCGAGGGGTCGCTTACGTTGGAGGCAGAAGTGCAAACCGGCGATTGTATATCCGATCCTTCCCCTTCTCTTTCGGTTGCATTGGATACCATACCGGATGAGGTAGCCATGGTCGGGCAAGACACCTCCACCTGTGCAGGAGCAGATCTGCTGATTTCCGCCACGCCAGTATCCCAAAGCGTAGGCACCTGGCTGGAACTTAATGCTAATGGTGGAGCCCTCACTATTGAAAATCCAGGAAGCGCCACAACTAATGTTTCGGGCTTTGAAGAGGAAGGCATCCGGCAACTGGTCTGGGTATTGTCCAACGGAGGCTGTAAAAGCTTTAGCTCTGACACCCTGCAAATCCAGGTAAACGTTCCTGAGCCGGCCGAGGCTGGCATGGATACGTTGCTTTGCCCTGGTGATCCGATCTTCTTAAATGCTTCCAACCCGCAGGCAGGAGAAGGCAGCTGGTCACAATCCGCTGTGCAGGCTGACTTTAATGTGGATATTGATAACCCGGAAGATCCTGGTACCGGAATTTCCGGGCCAGGGCTGCTGCCGGGCAACACTTATGCGTTTACCTGGACGGTGGTCAGCGAATGCGGAATGGACAGCACTGGTGTTCTCATTACCCTGGCGGACAATAACCCGTTTGCCGGGTTTGATGTGATTGTGTGTGAGGAAGACGGCGTGGCCATGCTGGCGGCAGGAGAGCCGGCAGATGGCAGCTCCGGCAGATGGAGTTCACCGGATGAGCAATTGGTGTTTTCCAACCGGAACAACACCGATACGGAGGTGGCCAACCTCACAGTGGGCGATAACCTAGCCATCTGGACGCTGGACGGAGGGTTGTGCGGCGAGAATTCCCGGGATACCCTGATCATCGACTTTCAGCTGCCACCGGTAGTCCAAAATGACGAGCGGACTATTGAATTTGCAGTGGAAACAATTGTGGATGTGCTGGCTAATGACGCTGTGCCGGAGGGGAGTACCCTGGAAGTGATTATGGAGCCATTCAATGGGCGTGCCAGGGTGACGGCAGATAACCGGATTGCCTACACACCCGATCCTGATTTTGCCGGAACGGACGAGCTGGTCTATCAGGTATGCCGCGAAGGGTGTGCCTGCGCTGATGCCGTATTAAGGCTCACCGTTGGCGAAGGGGTCGACTGCGAGCCCCCGAATATTTTCACGCCAAACGGTGACGGGGTCAATGAAGCCTTTATCATTCCGTGTTTGCTGGACACAGGTGTCTATCCAAACAGCCAGCTTTCTGTTTTTAATCGCTGGGGAGACGAGGTATACAATTCACCTCGCCCTTATCCGAACAACTGGCGTGGAACTTTCAATGGAGAAGACCTGCCAGTGGATACCTACTTCTATATTCTGGACCTTGGAGATGGGAGCCGGCCGATTACCGGATATCTTCTGCTTCAGAAATAATTTAAACAAGGAATCTTTTTGCCCCGGTACAAGCCGGGGCAAAATCCCAAATAAGTACTTATGAAAAACTACTACCTGACCACTATACTTTTCCTGCTGCTGGCCGTTTTAGCGGAAGCGCAGCAAGAAGACCATTTTACCCAGTTCATGCACAATAAGCTGGCTTTCAACCCTGCCTATGCAGGTTCGACCGGAAGCTCACGCCTCACGGCTATGGCCCGGCAGCAGTGGATTGGGATAGAAGGCGCTCCAGAGGCGCAATTGATCACCTTTAATTCTGCGCTCAACGCCAAGGTGGGCATTGGGGGGAGTCTCGTGCGCAGCAGTATTGGTATTATGGACCGCTATACCCTGGAAGGGGACTACGCTTATCGCTTCCGGTTAGGGAATGGTTACTTCGGTATTGGGGTTTCTGCTTCTATCCGCTTGATACAAGCAAGCCTTGGCGAGCTTCGGGCCAATCAGCCGATCGAGATCGACAATGCTATACCGACAGGCTTTCAGAGCCGGGTAACGCCGAATTTTGGAGGAGGGATTTACTACAACAGCAATGATTTTTACGTTGGATTTTCGATACCCCGCTTTCTGAAGTCTAGCATTGACCTGTCAGATGACGAGGGCACGATCTCCAAGGAGGACCAGCACTGGTATTTAATGACAGGGTTCAATGTGCGCCTTATGGATAATGATATCGTTATGCAGCCCAATTTCCTGTTGAAATATGTAGACGGAGCGCCTTTTGATGCAGATATCAACCTTTCCTTTACCTTTTTCGAGCAGTTTACCGCGGGAGCATCCTACCGCACGGGGGGCAATAAAGAAAACAGCATTGGAGAATCTGTGTCCGGTCTTATTTCCAGCCGGATCGGCGACAAATGGATGATTGGCGCCTCCTATGATTTTACGCTTTCCGACTTACAGGATTATAATGACGGCAGCGCGGAGCTCTTTATCCACCACTTTTTCGGTGGTAAAAGTGGGAAAGGTGCCACCTATGATAATCCACGCTTCTTTAATAGCAATGGGAGCAATAAGCGTTTTTACTAGTATTTCATTAAGCCCGGGCGCTCTCAAGGATTATGGAGGAAGGTTTACTTTATGGCAGATAATGGCTAACTTGTGTTAATCTTTTGAGGCGCTGGCACTGCTCTTTAGACAGGTGCCATAATTGACGCCTCTGGTTATATGATGAGATAACCTGATACCTTGCTGGATAATGGTATTTAGGAACGCCTGCAGGCGTTCCTTCACAACAAGACGCCCTATAATGAGATTCTATCTGCCTCTATTGCTGCTTAGCTTTGCATTTGGCCTGCAAGCTCAGGATCCTGCACCTGTAAACCTGCGCACGGTTGTACAACCTAATCAAAAGGTCCGCATATACAACGAGACTGCAATCAATTCCACAGCCTCGGACTTCTCACCTTCTTTTTATGGTGATACGCTGGTATTCTGTTCTTCCCGCCACGCTGGCCCTAAAGACCCCGCCACCGGCGAATCGTTCTTTGATTTTTACTTCGCGCCTATTGGGCCAAACGGTAGCCTTCGCTCTCCAAAACCCTTTTCCATCAATCTCAATTCTGCGCAACACGAAGGGCAGTCTACGTTTGATCTGAAAGCCAACAAAGTATACTTTACCCGCAACAACACCACAAATGGGGTTGAGCCCGCAGTGGCTGATGGCAAAATCCGGATGAAGATATACGAAGCGACTTTTGGGTTTCTGGACTGGGAACAGATCAAACCCCTTCCATTCAACAGCGATGCCTATAACTGTATGCACCCCACGCTGTCGCATGACGGCACTTTTATGATCTTTTCCTCCAACCGGCCGGGAGGCAAGGGGGGATATGACCTCTATGTTTCCCTGAAAATGGACGGAGGGTGGTCGCCTCCAATGAACCTTGGAGGACGGATTAATACGCCCGGGCACGAATTTTTTCCTTTTTTGCATCAGTCCGGGACACTTTTTTTCACCTCAGATGGCTACAAGAAGGGCTATGGGGGGTATGACCTTTATATGGTAGAAGGCAAAGGCGATGGTTCGTGGGCGGAAGTGGTCAATTTGGGAGAACCCTTTAACACAGATGCAGATGACTTCGGGCTGATCCTGGATAAAGAAGGCAAAAGTGGATATTTTTCTTCTAATCGTGAAGGCGGAGTTGGTAGGGATGACATTTACAGCTTTGATGCTCCCGAAGGCATACAGGGCGTCGTATTTCCTGACTTTAAGACCACTACCATTGAGGTGTTTTCTGAGGAGGGAAGCCGCCCGGTATCCGGGGCAGAAATTAAAATTTATGAGCGGGTTATTGGCAGTTCAGGCAACATACAATACTTGCGTTTGCCACGTGCAAGCGTAGGCATGGGCAGAGACGGGCAGGCTCAGATTGATCAGCGGAGTGAAGACCTCGAAGAGCCGGACGAAGTGACCAACAGCGAAGGCAAAGCCTACATCATGCTTGATGTATCCAAAGAGTACAGGATTAAGGTGGAGAAGCGGGGATTTTTCGCAGCAGAAGAATACTACATGCCAACAGACAACCGGTTCAACCGGCCGGTAGGCATACCCTTGAAAAGAGATGACTGTATCACGCTGGAAGGCGTGGTGAGTAATAGGGAGGCAGGGGCTCCGATATCAAAAGCGACGATCTTGATTTTTAATCAGGAAGAGCAGCGGCGGGTAACTATTAGTTCGGATGAAAGAGGTGTTTTCAAATATTGTTTACCTGACGGTTTCCGTTTCACGATTGTGGGGAGCCATGTAGGATATGAGAATGACACCACTTATGTACAAACCGTCAACCGCCGTGGTAACCGCTCACTTGGCGTCTCTCTCTCACTTAAGCCTTTGCCGGCTATGCCTCGTAGCGGCAGCTACCCGCCATCAGGCTCCTATAACGATACCCCGGCACCAAGTCTTGGCGATCGGAGCGCGGTTGAGGTAGGCAGCCGGTTCCTGCTCGACAATCTGCAATTTGAATTTGCGTCGGCAGAGATACTGGCAGAAGCTGCGGCAGACCTACAGACCCTGGCAAAGTTGATGAGGGACAACCCTGGAATGAGGGTTGAGTTAAGGGCCTTCACGGACTGTGTCGGTGGGGAAGACTACAACCGAAAGCTTTCGCTCAGGCGGGCGGAAGCTGCTCGTGGCTTTTTGGTACAGCAGGGAATAAAAAGAGACAGAATTCTGGCATTTGGCTATGGGGAGCTTAATCCGGTAGTGGACTGTGATTGTGACGGCACAGGAGGAAGTGTCCCTTGTACAGAAGATATGCATGCCCAAAACCGGCGAACCGAAGTAGCGATTATTGAGAAGTAGCCAAAGAAATATAAAGAAAAAGTGAAATTTGTTAAGGTGGTATGTAACCTAAGTGAAAAAGGCACGTAGAATGTAGAAGAAAAAGAAAAACCGGTCCTGTGAGGGACCGGTTTCCAAAAGAGCTTTGAGAGGCTATCTACATACCAAATTGAAACATCCTTTGATGTCTCAAAATCTTCATGAGATTATAATTGCATTCGTGGGATTCAACCTTTTTCCTGCCGCTTGTGACAGGGTTCGTCAGCTTCTTTTTCAATCATCCTCTGTATCTGTTCTTCCCTGCTGACAATACAAAGGTGCTACATAACAATCGGCATTGTAAGTACATTCTGTATGGTTACTGTGATTTAAATATAGGACTGATTGTTTTTAATATGCTGATTATCAGCTGATTGATATTTTTTTTAGTTCGATATTTGTATTTTTTTGCCTTCTTTTTTTATGCGTAAAGCGAGAAAAAAAATAAAAAAAAGTGTAGGTATATTGTTGAGGGGAGAGAAAGCCTGATCAGATTGAGCTAAAAAAGACCAAAAACAGTGCCAATTTTTATATTTGCGCTAAATGTTACAATATGTCTATAACGATTGCTTCCTATAATGTAAATGGTATCAGAGCTGCGATGCGAAAAGGTATGGCTGACTGGTTTGCTGAACACCCGGTTGAGGTACTCTGCCTGCAGGAGACCAAGGCGCAGCCTGATCAGGTGAAAAAGGAAGAAGCCGAACTTCGGGAAAATGGATTTAGACATGCCTACTGGCATTCCGCCGAAAAAAAAGGGTACAGCGGGGTCGCAACGCTATCCCGGCACCCGGCTGATTTGGTATCCGAAGGGTGTGGGATCGAAAAGTACGATGCGGAAGGCCGGATTCTACGGACCGACTTTGGTGAGCTGACCTTACTGAATTGCTACTTCCCTTCGGGCACTACCGGGGATGTGCGGCAGGCTTTCAAAATGGAGTTCCTCGATGATTTTTTTAAATGGGTACAGGAGTTGCGTGAAGAGCGCCCCAATCTGGTCATTGTGGGAGACTACAATATCGCGCACCATGAAATGGATATCCACGACCCGGTACGGAATAAAAAAACTTCCGGCTTTCTGCCTGAGGAACGGGCCTGGATGGACAAATGGTTTGAGAGTGGCTTTGTAGATGCCTTCCGCCAACTTAACCCCGATAAAGAAGAATACAGCTGGTGGACGTACCGCGCTAACGCCCGCGCCAATAACAAAGGCTGGCGGCTGGACTATCACTCTGTGAGCAAGGCTTTCGCTTCAAAACTTGAGGCCTGCTATCAGATGACAGATGCCGTGCACTCAGACCACTGCCCTGTTGTAGCGACCTACAACTTATAGGCATGTTGCAAGTCAGAAGCTGCTCTGTTGAAGAAGCAGTAGCGTGTTCAAGACAAATCCCGGAATTGAAAAACCCTTATCCGGCTGCCGAATATGAGCAGCGGCTGTCCGGTGTGCCCCACTTACTGCTGTTGGCAGAGTCGGACGGTGATATGGCTGGCTTCAAGGCCGGTTATGAGCGGGCTGGAGTTTTTTATTCGTGGATGGGAGGTGTATGCCCTGAATACCGGCGGCAGGGCGTCGCTCAGGCACTGGCCCGGGAACAGGAAAACTGGGCAAAAGCGGAAGGGTACCGGCATATCCGCTTTAAAACCCGCAACTACCTGAAGCCTATGCTTATATTTGCCCTAAACAATGGCTTTTACATTACAGCTGTTGAAAAAAGAGCCGACCCGCTATCCAACCGAATATGGCTGGAGAAGGTCTTAATTTAGGAGGGCTGATTCGTTAATTAGGGTAAGCCGGGATTGGCGAACACAGGTAGGTTGCCTGAATCGCTGCGAACGGGGCCCATCAAATTGGAAAGATATGCTTCGCTTTAGCTTAGTTTTTGCATTAGCGCTGTTGAGTACTATTATGTTGAACGCTCAGGAGTTCTCGGGTGGTTTTCGGGCCGGGCTTAATTTTACAACGTTCAATGGCCCGCTAGATATGGGCGCAGATGGGGCCGAATTGGAAGCCTTTGAGTATTCTAATGGCTTTCACGTGGGGGCTATGGGAACACTCCGCTTTACAGATATTTTTGGTTTGCGGGCAGAGTTGCTCTATTCTCAGAAAGGAGGAGTATACAATTACAATGGAGATTCGTATTGGATTTTTACGCCCACTAATGGCAGTGAGTCGTTTGTAGCCACCGGTAACCGCGAAACTACACTGGAAGTCACCAACTCCTATATTGATATTCCGGTAATGGGCGTGGCACGCTTCAATAAATTTGAAATCAGTGCTGGCATGAGCCTTGGGTTCCTGGTGGCCTCCCGGGCTGCGGGAGAAACCCGTTTCGCAGGAGCTTCATCGCAGGGGGATATTATTACGCCCTTTTTGTTAGCTCTTGACTACAATTACTTTAATGATCCTTTCCAGCAGGGAGAAAGTACACCTGTTTTTAGGCGGGATATTGATAACCAGCCAGTAGAAATTCCTCAAACCCTTGGGGCGTATTATCAGGAAGAAGCGTCGGATGAGAACCTGTACAAAACCTTAGACCTTGGTCTGGTCGGCGGTGTATCCTACTACCTCAACCGCGGACTTTTTCTGGGATTGCGCCTGAATTATGGGCTTAGCGATATCACGAATACCAGCCGGGACATTTCCCGTCAGGTGGTTAATAGCCCAAGTGAGTTTGTTACCCGGGACGATAACGACCGAAACCTGAATATACAGGTATCTGTAGGCTTCAGTTTGTAATTGACGGAGAAAAAACAAAAAGCGCCTCTATGGATGGATTTCCATAGGGGCGCTTTGGCTTAGAGGCGGTTCGCTGTAGCGGGCTACCCCATTTCTGCTACCACCTCCTTTACTTCAGGGATCATCCGCTGCAGCATGCCTTCAATACCTTGCTTCAGGGTTACAGTAGAGGAAGGACAGCCACTGCAGGCACCCTGCATGACCAACGTAACCTTACCTTGGTCCCAGGATTTGAATTCGATATTGCCGCCATCCATTTCCACGGCAGGTTTTACGTGGGTGTCGATCAAATCTTTGATCTTCTTGACAATTTCAGCCTCGTTTTCAGTGTAGTCATAGCTGGCGCCACGCTCTTCCTCAATCTTGGCCATTGCTTCTTCAAAGCCGTCCTTAATGATAGGCTTTTCGTCCCCAATGTAGCCTTTGAGGTATTCTTTGACTTTAAGCATGATATCTGCCCAGTCGTAGTTGAACTCCTTGGTGATGGTCACGAAGTTGTTGCAGATATAGACCCCTTTCACGAAAGGCATCTCAAACAGTTCTGTAGCCAGCGGGGACCATTCCTTAGCGAGTTCTTCTTCCCGGAAGTCGGCAGTGCCTTTGTAAATCATCCGGTTGGTCACGAATTTGAGCGACTCCGGGTTTGGGGTCTGCTCGGTATATAGCATTACAGGGCTTTTGGTAACGGGATTGCTCATTGTAATTTTCTTTATTTAGACCTATTCTACGAACAATAACACATAATGCCAAGGCTGGTTTTGACAAAAATAAATTAATACGCATTCGAAGGGTGTATTCTTAACCTTTTCCGTATTTTTTGGATAAAATCAGCTGAGTATGGCAAAACAAAAAACACTACCTACGGATCAGAGCGTACAGGAGTACCTGAATCAGTTGGAAGACGAACAGAAAAAAGCGGACAGTTACGAGCTGCTCAAAATAATGCAGGAAGTTACCGGCCAAGCAGCAGCAATGTGGGGCAGCAGCATCATTGGCTTTGGCCGTTACCACTACCGTTACGATAGCGGGCACGAAGGCTTTTCTTTTCTGACCGGTTTTGCGCCCCGCAAGCGGCAGTTTTCCATATATATCATGTCGGGTTTTAGCCGGTATGAAAGTTTAATGGAAAAGCTGGGTAATTATAAAACCGGTAAATCCTGCCTGTATGTGAAGCGTCTTTCAGATGTAGATCCTTTGGTCCTCAGAGAGTTAATAGCGGAATCGGTGGCTTACATGAAGATGCAGTACCCGGATCAGGGATAGCCTATTGATCCAGTAGATTTTTCTGTTGCCTTCCGGCGCTCTGCTACCTTTTCTTACCTTTGTAAGGAATCTACCCCTGTATAACTATGTCAAACCTCGAACAAGAACACGAACTGCCCGGCAATCTTTCCTTGCCCAGCTCGGCTGAGGATCTTTTGCGCCTGATTGGAAGGGAGGAAGGCGATTATAAATATTCAGTCGAAGATTTTTTCCGCAATCCTGAGCAAACAGGCTTTCAGCTTTCTCCCAACGGAGACTACCTGGCCTACGCCGGCCCCTACGAACGCAGGCAAAACGTTTTCGTCTGCCCGGCAGAAGGAGGTGAACCGGTACGGATCACTCATGAAACAGAACGCGATATTGGCGGCTTTTTCTGGGCCAATAATAACCGCATCGTTTATGTCAAGGATAGCGGCGGAGATGAGAACTTCCAGCTCTTTGCGGTAGACCGGGATGGGGGCAACCCTCGCGACCTGACGCCTTTTCAAAATGTGAAAATCGAGTTCATCGATGACCTGGAAGACCAGGAAGATGAACTCATCATCGGCATGAATAAGGAAAACCCCATGCTGTTTGAGCCCTACCGGCTCAATATCCACACCGGAGCATACCAGCGCCTGGCGCCTAACGACAATCCTGAGGAGCCCATTACTGGTTGGATGACTGACCACGCCGGCCGGCTACGCATCGCCATCAAAACCCTCAACGGCGTCAACCAGCACATCATGTACCGGTCTGCTGAAGACCAGCCTTTCCGTACGGTCGTAAGAACCAATTTCAAGGAGAGCCTCAGCCCGTTGTTCTTTGACTTTGATGATGGCCACGTGGTCTATTGTGTAAGCGATATTGGTCGCGACCGCAGCGAGATCATCCGTTTTGACTTTGAAAAGGGAGAAGAAGTAGGCCCACCGATTTTCGCACACCCAGAGGTAGACGCAGGCAGCCTTCTTTATTCCCGTAAGCGTAAAGTGTTGCTCGGGGCTGTATACACCACCTGGAAACGGCAAATTGAGTTTTTTGACGAGCCGCGCAGGCAAATGCAAAAGCGCCTGGAAAGTCTCCTCCCGGGGTATGAAGTGGTAGCAGTGAGCAGCAACCGGGCGGAAGACAAATACATGGTCCGCACCTTCAGTGACCGGTCACTGGGCGCTTACTATTTTTACGACTTGCAGCAGGATAGCATCCGGAAAATAACGGAGGTCAGCCCGTGGCTGAACGAAGAAGATATGGCGCCCATGAAGCCGGTGTCCTACAAAGCCAGGGATGGAGAAGAAGTACATGGCTACCTGACGGTGCCCAAAAATAAGGAAGGGGAGAAAATGCCGGTAGTGATCAATCCGCATGGCGGGCCATGGGTACGCGACAGCTGGGGTTACAATCCGGAGGTACAGCTGCTGGCCAGCCGGGGCTATGCCGTTTTCCAACCCAACTACCGGGGCAGTACCGGCTACGGCAAAGCTTTCTGGATGAAGGGTTTCAAGCAGTGGGGGCACGATATGCAAAATGACATTACCGATGGGGTAAAGTGGCTGATCGATTCTGGTGTGGCGGACCCCAAACGTGTGGCCATTTACGGAGCGAGCTACGGAGGCTACGCTACGCTGGCCGGCATTGCTTTTACGCCGGGCCTCTATGCCTGTGCAGTAGACTACGTGGGGGTATCGAACCTCTTCACGTTCATGGAGACCATCCCGCCCTACTGGAAGCCTTACCTCGATATGCTGTACGAAATGGTGGGCCATCCCCAAGAAGACAAAGACCGCCTGCATGCCGGCTCTCCGGTCTTCCATATTGATCAAATCAAAACCCCGCTTTTCGTGGTGCAGGGTGCTAACGATCCCCGTGTAAATATTGACGAATCGGACCAGATCGTCCAATCCCTGCGGGAGCGGGGGATCGACGTGCCCTATATGGTGAAGTACAACGAAGGGCATGGCTTCTCCAATGAAGAGAACCGTTTTGAATTTTACAAAGCCATGCTTGGCTTCCTGGCGAAACACATGAAGTAATGAAGGACCTGAAGGCTTACTACATGCAGGCTGCTATCCGGAAAGCTGAAGCTGCGGGCACGCCCTATGGTGCCGTGCTGCTGCAACCGGAAACCGGTGAAAAAGTCATCGTCGCTAATAGCGTCAAAGCCGATGCAGATCCAACCGCCCATGCAGAAGTCAATGCTATCCGGCAGGTACGAAAGCTGGGCATCTCAACCACTGGCAGCATCTTGTTTTCTACCTGTGAGCCCTGCCCGATGTGTGCGATGGCGGCGGTTTGGGCGGGGGTCTCCAAGATTTACTTTGGCGCCACTATCGATGATGCCGCTGCCCACGGCCATCAGGTGAAAATCTACTGCCGGGAGGTCGCAGAAAAGGCCTGGTACGACATTAAGGTGGAAGGCGGGGTGCTGCAGGAAGACTGCGTGGCACTTTTCCACAAATGAATTCACTATATTGCCTCCAAAATCAGGTTATGACACTAGAAGCTATTACAGAACAGTTCAGCAAAACAGCTGCCAAAGCGCCCAGCCTGGGCAAATCCATCAAGTTTGTCTTTGACCAGGGCATCGTCCACATCGACCTGACCGGCGAGCAAGCCCAGGTAACGAATGAAGACAAAGAAGCCGATTGTGTGATTACCACCAGCATAGAGACACTGGACGGAATCCGTAAAGGAGATATCAACGCCATGTCTGCCGTGATGACCGGCAAGGTGAAAATCAAAGGTGATATGGGGCTGGCTATGAAGCTGCCGTCGCTGATTTCCTAGTCCTTCGAACCATTATTGAGCTTGTAGTAAGCGGTGGGCGCCGACCCGGTCAGCCGCTTGAAGGTTGTATTGAAGACCATGCGGGATTCAATATTGCTGGCTCTGTGTACCTCATCCAGGGTAAGCTGCTTTTCCGGGTCATCGATAAGTACCTGTGCACTTAGTGCCCGGTAGCCATTGACGTAGTCGAAAAACGTTTGCCCGCCTACGTGGTGGATCGCCCGGGAAATAGCCCGGGGCGGTTTGTGCATCAGTTCAGCCAGCTGATTCAGTCGCAGATCGTCATCAAAAAAGTACTTCTCGGACTGCATGGTGGCATCTAGCGTCTTGAAAAGCGTGGCATTCTCGCGAATGTCTTCAGGTTCCGGATCGCTGCGATCTGCAATAAGTTGTAGAAAGGCTTCCTCCTGCAGGTCGACCGGGACCACCGGGCGCTCAAGGGTCAGCCCAATCCCGGCAAGCCCTATAGCAACGAGCACAGTCATGGCTTGAGCCAGGGCGAAGAATAGGGTGTCGTTTTCTGCAACCGCCCGAATGGTTATCACATCTGCTGCCGCGCTGAATAGGGCGAAAAGCCCCAGAAGAATTAGGGATATTTTTGCCCAGCGGATTTTGCCCATCGGGATCCGGCTTCGAATTTGCACCAGGCTTTCGACCCGGCTTTGCAAATAAAGGTAGCTGCCCCCAAGGTAGATGAGCAGGAATAGCTCTGGAAACAGCGCATACCAAGAGGTTTGAATGACGGTCAACTGAGCAGGGAAAAGACTCAGCACGCTCCAAACCGCAAAAGCCGTGAAGTGATAGCCATCCCGCCCCTTACTGAGCCAGTCCCCAAGCAGGCTGCGCAGGTGCAACAGGAAAAGCGGGGCAACAGCCAGGAGCAGCCCATCCATTAACGATTGGGCAATAGGGGCTTTGACCAGGGGCAGAACCGCCTGCAACAGGACACTAAGCAATAATAAGGTCAGCAACCGGCTGGCCCGGTAAGCCTGAATGCGCTGCCGGGAGAGCAGCAGCGCTGTCCCTCCGGTAATCAGAATAACCAGTAGCGTAATAGAATAACTGTAAAGTGGATCGGTAGGCATAGTTTTACGAAAGATATTGGATTAATGTAAGCATTTTTTTCATTTCTTGTTAATGGGTAATGGCATGTGCAGTGCCGGCCCGGTCAGGTACTTCACGAAATATTCAGTATGCGTCAGCTTACGTTTGTTATCTTCCTGGTGATTTTGAGCCCATTAGATTTGCTTAATGGTCAAGGGTGCAGCGACAACCGGCCGCCTTTTCAGGGGTATAGTTTTATCAATACCAACCTCATCAGCCCCGCAGTGCCAGGAGCCCGCCTGTTTGTCAGCCTCAAGGAACTGGAGGACTACGCCCGTCAGCAGGGCGACCCGCAAGTCAAAGGGAATCTTGAGGAATGGCAGGAGCGCTTTTGTGACTTACATACGGTGCAGGATATTGGCGATGTGATTTATCAATCTTCCCGTTCGGATTTCGAAAGCCTGGTCACTGCTGTGAAAAGCAAGCGGGCGCCATTGCCCTACCGGCTGACCAACAACGCTTTCGCCAAATACCTCAAAAGCCATCAGTGCGAGGAGACGGCCACCTACCTGGCTTTCGCCAAAAACTGTGAGTATTACGCCACCCGCCGCAGCCCTTGGGACAACCCGCAGCTGCGTTATCAGGAGATGGACGACTGGATCACTTACGGGGTGGATCAGCTCCTGCAAACCAAGTCCCATTACATCCGGCTCCGGTACGCTTATCAGGTCATCCGCCTGGCCCACTACAGCAAGCAATATGAGAAAGTCCTAGCCCTCTACGATGACCTGATGCCCAAAATCGATAATGATCCCAGCATCATCGAGGACTGGATAGAAGGCCACCGGGCGGGCGCGCTGCTCGCTCTGGGACAGCGCGTGGAGGCGGCATACATTTATTCCCGCTTGTTCGACCGCTGCCCCAGCAAACGCGAATCTGCCTACCGCAGCTTCTCGGTAAAAAACGATGAGGAATGGGCGGCTATTCTGGCGAAATGCAAGACCCCCGAGGAAGAGGCCACCCTTTTTGCCATCCGCGCCAGCTTCCCGAACAGCAAGCTGCAGGTGGAAATGAAGGAGATCTATCAGCGCGATCCCGATAGCCCCTATCTGCCCATGTTTCTCATTCAGGAGATGCTGAAACTGGAGCGCAACCTGCTCGGGCTTTCCTTCAATAATCAGCGTCGGCAAAACAAGTTTTACTACGGCGTTCCGGTGGCCGATGCCGGTCAGCGGATTATCCGGTTGGAGCAATTCGTGACGCAGGTACTGAAGGAAGGCGTGATCACCAGGCCCGGGCTTTGGAAAATTGCACAAGGCTACCTCTCTATGCTATCTGGTAGTTTTTACGATGCCCGTAAGTCCTTTGGCGAGGCCCGGGACATGGACCTGCCGCCTATCCTTGAGCAGCAGCTCGATGCCTTTGAGCTGGCCCTGTACATCAATGCGCTCGACGATATCAATCACGAAATCGAGAACAAAATCGTAGGCCTGCAGGAGACCAATGAAGCCTATGAGGTCTTTGAAGACTTCAAGGACTTTTTCCGCGACCGCCTCACTGAATTATACCAAGAGAACGGGCAGCCCGGCAAGGCCTTCCTGATGCAGCACCCGCCTCAGCACCTGAAGCCCAATATCAAGCCTGAACTGATCGAAAACCTGTTGGCAGTCACCCGCAAAGCCAACCCCTCCAAACTGGAAGAACAAATCATTGCCGATGGCGACAGTACCATTCAGCAAATGCTCCTAAACATTAAGGCCAGCTACCTGATGTCAGAGTACAAATTTGAAGCAGCCATTGAGACCCTCAAGCGCATGGAGCGGGTAGACTGGGACAATTATGGGCTCTATAACCCTTTCGTGGAACGCATCCGGGATTGCATACGGTGCCCGCTGCCGTCTAACGTCCCTTTGTACAACAAAGGAGAACTCATTGAAGCGCTGCTGACCAAAGAATATGAGGCCAAAGCAGGCACCGGCAACGTCGGCGTACTGAACTATGAGATTGGTTTGGCGCTTTATAATATGTCCTACTTTGGGCAGGCCTGGAAAGCCATGGATTTTTACCGCAGTGGAGCGAGCTTGCAAACCGCTTACCTCCGGGATGGCGATAATGTGACCCCTCATCCGATTTTTCCGTACGGTAATCAGGAAAATTTTGACTGTTCCAGAGCGCGGCTTTACTTTGAAAGGGCGCGGTTGGCTACCGACAGCCTGGAGCTGGCCGCCAAAGCCACCTTTATGGCGGCCAAGTGTGAGCGCAACGAGTACTACGTCAACCGGTGGCGACCGGATGCGGTGCAGAGCTTTGAAAACTTTGAGTTATTGGTGCAGAACTATGCCGGCACAGATTTTTATCAGCAGATAATCGAGGAGTGCCTGTACTTCAGGGCTTACGCCAATCGTTAATTTTTGAAAACAGGAAGCATGAAAATCAAATACCTATTGCCACTGCTGGCTATAGCGCTGGCGGCTGCTAAATGCAGCGACGACCTTTCGGGCTGCCCGATGGGCGAACCCATTAAGCTACAAATTGGGGGCACCGTGGAATGCCAGGATACCCCTATTCAATTAATTGCGGTCAAGGAAGACTCCCGCTGCCCCGAATACACCAATTGTGTATGGGAAGGGCAGGCGGTTGTGCAACTGGCACTTGGCAACGGCGACCGGAAAACGCTTGATCTGACCCTGCGTGAGGGCAAGCCGGAGCTGGCCAGCAAAAGTATGGGTGGGTATATTTACCGCTTGTCGGAAGTTACGCCCTATCCGGTGGCAGGGCAATCCATACAGCCGGAGGAATACGTGGTGACCTTCATTGTGGAGGCGATATAAATCCACTACCGACAGCCGCATAACAAACCATAATTTATGCTTTTTCCCATTGGCGATGATCAGGTAAAAGGCGGGCATTTCCCGCTGTTCAGTTATTTGTTTATCGTCCTTAATGTTATAGCCTTTTATTTTCAGCTCACGAGCCCGGGCATGTTGATTGATCAATATGCGGCAGTGCCCGCGGAGATTGAGTCGGGCCGTAACCTGTTCACCTTGCTGACGAGTATGTTTATGCACGGCGGGTTCGGTCATATTTTGGGCAATATGCTTTTCCTTTGGGTGTTTGCAGACAATATCGAGGCCACGATTGGCAACGTCCGATTCGTGTTGTTCTACCTCCTGGGAGGAATGGCCGCCCACGCCGCCCACATCTACTTCAATCCGGGCAGTGTGGTGCCAACGGTAGGCGCAAGTGGGGCGATCTCTGCCGTAATGGGCGCTTATATGGTCATGTTCCCTTCTTCCCGCGTGAAGCTTTGGTTCTTCTTTCTGATCTTTCGGGTCCCGGCATTCCTGTTTTTGGGAATCTGGATTTGGATGCAGTGGAGTAGTGGCTGGGCATCACTGCAGGTAGGGGCTGAAGGGGGTGGCACTGCATGGTGGGCGCACATTGGCGGTTTTGTTTTTGGTTTTGCAGCAGGCTTATACTTCCGGCTTGCTTACCCCATGGAGCGGGTGAAGGAGGCGGAGGAAACGTATGCTTAATTGAACAGGCTCACATACCCAAAATGGACCTTGGGTGCGCTAAAGTCGATGGGGTTGCCTAGTTGCTTGCCATACGCCAGGCTTACGCCAAAAACGCCTGCACTGGTCTCGAAAGAAATACCGGCCCCAAAGCCATAGGGCCAGTCGGTCACGTCCTTCACGGGCGTCACATCTTCCACATAAGCCACATCCCCAAAAGCATAAAGGTAGGAGTTTTGACCGATCAGCAGTCGGTATTCCAAAGTGGATAAAGCATAGCGGGTCGCGAAAATGGACTCCTCGTCAAAGCCACGCAGGATTTGGTTGCCCCCAATGCGGAATTGCTCATTGAAGTATACCGGCGCTTCTGAGAAAACCGCCCCGCCGCGCAGCCGCCCGAGCAGGGTGCTGCGGTTGAATAAAGGCAGGTAGCCTTCTATCTGTCCGCTAAGCTTGTACTGAAAACTGCGCAGCTCAAGGGTGTCGTACAGCTCACCGTAGCCTAGTTCCAGGATACGGTTGTTGCGTTCAATGCGTTTTACCCCTGCGCCCCCTCTCAGCCGTACAGACCAGCCCTTTCGGGGATTGAAGCGGTAGTCGAGGTCCTGCAGCGCGTATTCCAGCCCAAAGTAGGCATTGCTGACATCCAGGTTTTGGGGCAGGCGCTCCTGCAGTTGCAGCCGGGCTTCATCTACAGTAAGCAGGGTGGAAGAGCGGTTGTTCCAGAATACCTTTAGGTAGTTGCCCCCTTCAAACAGGTATTGTATGCCCAGGTCCGATTCCAGGTCGAGGTAGGAAGTATCGCGTTTGTATAAATCAAAGCTAAAATCCACGCCAAAGGGCAGCCCCAGTACAAAAGGATAGTTGAACTCCAGCTCCAGTTCCTGCGTCTCCGGCCTTAGCTGCTCGAAAGAAGCATAGATGCGCTCGCCCCGTCCAAACTGATTTTGCAGTTCCCCTTTGAAGGTGCCTGTCACGAGCACAGTGCGGTTATTGAGTTGCCGGCCGGCTTCGTTCTGAGGGAGTACGCCGAGGACAAAGTCGAACCGGCTCGCCCGTTTTTTCTCCAAAGGCAGCTGTATCGTCGCTTCCCGTTCGATGAAGGTGACCGTGGGGTCCTCTGCCAGGGTAAGAAAAGGCAGTTCCTGTACGCGGTTACGGATTTGCCGGACCTGCTGATTGTTGTAGGGCCGGCCCGGAGCGATACCCAGGTAGTTCTCCATGTAAACCTGACTGATTTGTGCATTGCCGCGCAGGTCCAGCTCTTTCACAAGAATGAGCGGCCCCCGGTCTATCATCAGCTGAGCCGCTACCCGCCCTTTATTGATCAGAATGCTGTCGAGCCATAATTTGGCAAAGGGATAGCCATGATTTTCGGCATAGTCGAGCAGTTTCTCCTGCAGCTTGTGCAGTTGATCGTAGCGAAAAGGCTTGTTGCGGTAAAGCCGTTCCCGAAATCCGGCCCCATCTAGGATCGCCGGAGAGATATTGCCGTTTGATAGTGCAATCCACCGGTAGTGCGGGCCTACATGCAGTGTAGCGAAAAAGGTACTGTCTTTGCGTGTAAGCCGGTCCACCGAGGCTTCAGCGAATGCCATGGCGTGCAGCGTGCGTATATTTTCGGCGAGGCCCGCTTTCAGGGCAACGGTGTCTGGCCAGGTGGACACCGTTTCAGAGAAAACCTCCTCCACGAATGCCTGCGTGGTGTCCGTGACCAGCCATTGCAGGCGGTACTGCGCGTGCGTCAACACGGGCACCAACAAAATTAACGGCCAAAGGAGGTTCTTAAACATTTATTAATGTTCGTCGCTTTTTTAATAGCTGATCGCCTAAAACACGTTCTACATTCGGTTTTATTGGCTTTTTAACAAAAAAGCAGGTTTTTACCGCATACGATTGGCATCAAATAACGTTATTGAAAACATATATTGCTTACCTGGTGGATTCCGCCGTACACATTTGATGGCAAAGGCTATGGTATTGAAACAGGATCCAAGGCATTCGGCCCGGCCACACCGGTAAGTTCACAACACCCGGTCCCCCCTCAGGGATGGACAAAATCATGCATATGAAACGTATTCTAAAAATTAGTGCTGTAGTAGGGATCGTCGTCATCGGTATGTCGGCTACGATGTCACCCCGCAACAAGTACTTCGAAATCCTGAAAAATCTGGAGATTTTCACCAATCTCTACAAAGAAATCAATACCTACTACGTGGACGATGTGGACCCGGGGCAACTCATGCGCACCGGGATCGACGCCATGATGGAGTCGCTTGACCCTTTCACCAACTACATATCCGAGTCGGAAATTGAAGGGTACCGGTTCATGACGGAAGGCAAATATAACGGTATTGGCGCTATCAGCCAGCAAATTGACAGCTTCGTTACGATCGTTGAGTTATACGAAGATCAGGCTGCAGATCAGGCTGGTCTGAAACCGGGTGACCGCATCATTTCCATCGATGGCAAAGATGCAGTGGGCAAAACGCCGGAGCAGGTCAATAACATCCTGCGCGGTTTCCCTGGCACGGAGGTTGAATTGGAAATCCAACGTCCTGGTGAGGCAGAGCAATTTAAAGTGAGCATTACACGCACGGAAGTGGAAGTGGAGAACGTGCCTTATTATGGCATGCTCAATGATGACATTGGTTATGTGGCCTTGACTACTTTTACCCGAAATGCCGGCAAAAATGTGGGCAGTGCGCTCAAAGCGCTCGAAGCGGAAAACCCCAATATGAAGGGCGTAGTCTTTGACTTGCGCGGCAACGGCGGCGGTTTGCTCACTGAGGCGGTCAATGTCTCCAACGTATTCATCCCCCGTGGAGAAGTGGTGGTGACCACCAAAGGTAAAGTTAAGGAGTGGGACCGCTCCTTCAGTACAATGGGTAATCCTACCGATGAAGAAATTCCTGTGGTTGTCCTGATCAACGACCGTTCTGCTTCTGCTTCAGAAATAGTGAGCGGCGTGCTTCAGGATTATGACCGGGGCGTGCTCTTGGGGCAGCGGAGTTATGGAAAGGGGCTGGTACAAAATACCCGCGATATCGGCTACAATTCCAAGCTCAAACTCACCACCGCTAAGTATTACATCCCAAGCGGGCGCTGCATTCAAAGTGTAGAGTACGAAGATGGCGAGCCTGTGGATATCCCTGATGACCGCCGTACGCCATTCACCACCCGAAACGGGCGTACTGTACTTGATGGTGGTGGGGTGAAGCCGGATGTGGTGGTAGACAAATTCACCGATGCCTCCATCGTCAAAAGCCTGATTGATCAACACTTGATTTTTGATTTCGTAACAGCCTATTTTTCAGGGGTGGACAGCATTGATTCAGTAGAAGACTATCGCTTCGATGATTTCCAGGCTTTTGTCGATTACCTTGATGCGCAGGCTTTCCAATACGATACAGAGAGCGAAAAACTGCTCAAAAAACTTCAGAAAGCGAGTCAGAAAGACGGCTATGACCTGACCGAAGAAATCGCCGCCCTGCAGCAGGACATCAAAGCCAGCAAAAAAGATGCTTTGCAAAAGAATCAGGAGGTTATTATTGACCTCATTGAGAAAGATGTAGCCAGCCGCTTTTACTATCAGAAAGGTAAAATCAAAATGGGGCTGCGCAACGATAAGGAAATTGAGGAAGCTATTGCGCTACTTAATGACACGGCGCGGTACAACTCAATTTTGAGTGGTCAGTAGACCGGCCGGTTAAAAAACAAAGTGGGCAAGTGCAATTCATCATGCGCTTGCCCGCTTCTGTTTCGGGCAGGTCCGAAAGGGGCGCTCAGCATGTTGTATATACCATAGTCTTTATGAAAAAGGCCGTTTCACTTCCCGGAGTCTATGCGGAATTAATACCTTGAGTGCATGAAAAAGATACAGGTCACCATTCTCACCGGCTTTTTGGGCGCGGGCAAAACGACCCTGCTCAATGCGCTGTTGCAACAATTAAACGGTCAGAATAATGTGGTCATTGAGAATGAGTTCGGGCAGGTGTCCATTGATGGCGGATTGGTCCGGCAGTATTCCAGCGATGTATATGAGATCAGCAACGGCTGCATTTGTTGCTCGCTTGACGACGAGTTGTTTGATGTACTCACCGAGCTTGTCCACGAAGATCCGGTACCCGACCGTCTCTTTATCGAAGCCACCGGCGTAGCCGATAGCGGCAGCCTGGCGGGCGTCTTTTTGCGCCGGGATATCAGTCAGCGCTACGAGCTGGCTCAGGTTATCGGGGTAGTGGATGCGACCAATGTCGCCGAGCGCCTTGAGGAAGCCGAAGAAGTCAGCCGTCAAATCACCGCCGCCGATCTCCTCGTGCTGAATAAAATGCAGGAAGCCACGGAGGAGCAAATTGCAGAAGCCCGTGATTTGCTCCGCCAGCTCAATCCCTTCGCGCCGGTGGTGCCCAGTGAAGACGGTAAAATCCCCGTATCCTGGCTCGAAACCCGGCGTTCCCGCATGGCTTTCCAACTACCCGCCAGCGTAACGGCTGCTGCAAAACCCAAAACAACGGGCCATCTTCAGCAGTCTGATATTTCCTCGACTACTCATACTTTCGACCAACCCTTTGACCTCAATCAGCTCCGGCACGTACTGACCGTAAGCCTGATGCTCTACGCTAAGCAGATTTACCGCATTAAGGGTGTGGTAAAGAGTAAGGAAGATGGCAAAAGCTATCTGCTGCAGTCCACCGGCAAGGCGTTGCAAATCACGCCGGCAGCTGCACCGCTTTCAACGGACAGCCCTTCCACTTTGGTTGTGATTGGGAAAGGCCTGAAGAAGGAGGCGATTGAACGGTTGTTGCGACAGGGGGTGGCGAAGTGATTACTCTTCCTCCTCCCCCCAACCCTGAAAATGATCTTCCTCCCGCGCCTGATCGATAGCCTTATATTCAGAGATGGTAGTCCAGAGCAAGTCCTTCAGTTCCTGCAGGCCCTGCTGGGCAACGGAGGAAATAAAGAGCGTGGGCAAGTCCTTTGGCAGCTCTGATTTGAGCATTTCCTTCAGTTCCTCGTCCAGCATATCGCTTTTGGTGATGGCCAGGACGCGGGGCTTGTGCATCAGTTCCTCATTGTATTGCTGCAGCTCGTTGAGGAGGATGTCGTATTCCTTTCGGATATTCTCCGTATCGCAGGGGATCATGAAAAGCAGCGTCGCATTGCGCTCAATGTGCCGAAGGAAGCGGAAGCCCAGCCCTTTACCCTGATGGGCATTCTCAATAATGCCCGGTATGTCGGCCATGACGAAGGAGCGGCCATCACGGTAAGAAACAATGCCCAGGTTAGGTACGAGGGTGGTGAAGGCGTAGTTGGCGATTTTCGGTTTCGCCGCTGTGATCACGGAAAG
The DNA here is from genome assembly GCF_022763345.1 of Phaeodactylibacter sp. Lineage (GTDB taxonomy): Bacteria > Bacteroidota > Bacteroidia > Chitinophagales > Saprospiraceae > Phaeodactylibacter. The sequence goes on along the minus strand of NZ_JALEGS010000011.1, from coordinate 10,455 downwards.
AAGGGTGGACTTACCCGCATTCGGAAAGCCAACGAGGCCTACATCCGCGAGTGTCTTCAGCTCCAGGATTTTCCAGGACTCCTGCCCCGGTTCGCCGGGCTGCGCATAGCGTGGGGTTTGGTTGGTTGCGGATTTGAAGTGGCTGTTGCCCAGCCCGCCCCGGCCACCGCTGAGCAAAACGCGTTCTTCCTCGTGTTTGGTAATTTCAAACTCCACCTCGCCGGTTTCTGCATCTCTGGCTACAGTACCCAGAGGCACTTCCAGAATAATATCTTCACCGTCAGCGCCGAACATGTGATTGCGGCCGCCGTTGCCACCGCTTCCGGCGATAACATGCTTGCGGTATTTCAGGGCCAGCAGTGTCCACACGTTGCTGTTGCCCCGCAGGATGATGTGCCCGCCCCGGCCACCGTCACCACCATCGGGCCCGCCCTTGGGCGTGGCTTTGCTTCGGTGCAGGTGTGCAGAGCCCGCGCCACCTTTTCCAGATCGGCAGCAAATCTTTACGTAATCGACGAAGTTTCCGGACATGTTTAAAATTTGGTTAGGGCAAATGTAGGCATTTTACAGCTTGTCAATCTCCGCGCACAAACGGCCAAAGATTTCCTCAATACTGCCTACGCCGTGCACCTTTACCGCCTTGCCCTTGGCAGCGTAGTAGTCGAATACCGGAGTGGTCTCGCTTTTGTAGACCTCAATGCGGTTGCGGATGATGTTTTCATCGGCATCGTCCTTACGCCCGGAGGTTTTGCCCCGCTCCAGGAGGCGCTTAACCAGCTCCTCGTCTGGCACATCGAGCATAATGAGAGACGAAACAGCCTGGTCTTTTTCGCTCAGCAGCTCATCCAGGGCTTCAGCCTGTGGGGTGGTGCGTGGGAAGCCATCGAAAATGTAACCAGCAACATCGGGGTTAGCCTCTACTTTGTTGCGGAGCATGCCCACCGTTACGCTATCCGGCACAAGCTCCCCTTTTTCGATATAGCTTTTGGCTTCTTTGCCGAGTGGGGTATCATTGCCCATTTCGTAGCGGAAAAGGTCACCGGTGGAAATGTGCAGCAGGCTATATTTTTCAACCAGTTTTGCCGCCTGTGTGCCCTTGCCTGAGCCCGGAGGGCCGAAGAGTATCAGATTGATCATATATAGTAACATTTTTGGTTTTTTGCCTTTTTGGGAGCCGAAGCTTGCCGAAAGGCATGTTTGTTTTGATAAAATGGCAGTTTCACACCGCCTGAATCGCAACGGGCAAAATACGAAAATGCTAAGAAACTTAGGAGGAGTGACGTCATTCAAAGGGCTTTGACTTTCATATGGCCTTGCCCTTGGATTTCGTACAAGCAGTTCTGTTCAGGGCGTCGCCTAAAAAACACTTCGGGCAGAAGAAATTTTTGGTGACCAGTAACTCGATTTGGTGACATTATCAATGACCACGCCCCGGGAGGTACTGTGAATTACATAAATGCCATCCTCTTTATTTGCGACGACCATTGAGACATGGAAGACTTTGCCAAGTGGGGTGCGCCGGTAGAAAATCAGGTCTCCGGGCTGTACTTTTTTCAGGCGTACCTTATCACCGTTATTCTCCTGTTCCTGAGAGGTGCGGGAGAGGGCAATGTCCACCTGCTTCATGACATAGGAGGTGAACCCCGAGCAGTCAAAGCCACTCCTTGGCGAAGTGCCGCCCAGTTTGTATTTGGTCCCGAGAAAGGTCTTGGCATAGTCAACAGCCTCTTTTCTTAAGAGCGCCTCTTCTGAATCGGGGAGATCAGGGGCTTCGGCGGGGTCATCGAGAGGGGGCTCCGGGTCATCTTCCTCTTCAAAGACAAGTTCGGTGTCGCGGTCCTCTTCGTCCTCACGGGAGGGGCGGCTGTCTTCGGGAGGAGTGTTTTCTTCTTCGTAAAGAGGGCGTTCCTGAGCAGGCGACCCGCCCCGGGAAGTATTGTAGTTGTATTCGGTGGTGAACAGGCCGCAGGAGCTGAGTAGGAAAATGGCCGCCAGTGCCATTGCGAGCTGCATAGATCGGGGGAGCAGTTGATACATTGTTGCTTGCGTTGTAAAGTCGTGTCTATAGATAAAATTTGGATGTACTTCTGAATTTAACGTCAGACGGCATGCTTCATTTTTCCTTCACTGCCAAATGAAAGGTTAAACTCCTGCGACTGAAGTGGGGTACAGCTTGCTGCTCACCGCAATTCGAAGGCGTCCCGGTCATCCAGAAAACGTAGTTTGCGTCGGAATTCGTCCTGCTTTTCCGGGTCCAGCGATACGGTGAAAACACTTTCCACATCAGCGGCCTGCAGCAACGGTTCACCGGCGTAGTCGAGTATAGAAGTGTCACCGGCATGTGGATAGCCATTGCCATCTTCTCCCACCCGGTTAACACCGATGGTGTAGGCTTGGTTTTCTATGGCTCTTGCGACAAGCAGGCTCTTCCAGGCATTACGCCTTTTACTGGGCCAGTTGGCCACATAAATCAGCAGGTCATACCCCATAGTGTTGCGGCTCCAAACCGGGAACCGGAGGTCATAGCAGATCAGTGGCATAATGGTCCAGCCTTTAAGCTCGGTCAGCAAATGGGTTTGCCCGGGCTGATAAACCTTTTCTTCGCCGGCCAGCGTAAATAAATGCCGCTTGTCGTAGTGGGAAAAGGTGCCATCCGGATGTACCCAAAGGAGGCGGTTGAAATATTGCCCGTCTACTTTAGCAATGATGCTGCCTGTGACCACAGCCTGAAGGTAGGCAGCCTTTTCTGCCATCCATTGGTAAGCCTGGCCTTTTGTAGGCTCTGCCAGTTGGGCGGCATTCATGGAAAAGCTGGTAGTAAACATTTCCGGTAGGATCAGCAGGTCGGTCTGCCCGGGCTGAAGCCGTTGCAACATCCTATCCAGGTAGCCGAAATTGGCGGAAGGATCTTCCCATGCCAGTTCGGTCTGCAGTAATGAAACGGTTAATTGCTCTTTCATAGCTCCATAATACAAAAAGAGGTGTAAAGCACAATGCCTACACCTCTCTTTGTTCTGATGCGCCGCCTGTGTAACAGGCACAACAGTGATTATTCCTCAGTAGCCTCTTCAGCTTCCTCCTCTGCAGGTGCAGCAGTTCCTGCTTTAGCAGCAGCAGATGCAGCAGAACGAAGGGCACGTGGTGTCTCAACGCTGGCGATAGGTACACCAGGAGAGTTCAGGATTTCGATGGTCTCCAGCTTCTGGTCTACGTCGCGTACACGAATAGACTGATTGAGTTCCAGCTTGGAGATATCAACCCGCATTTCAGTAACCAGGTGCTCCGGCTTGGTCTTGATTTTGAGTCGGCGCAGGCGCTGAATCAGCTTACCACCACCTTTCACACCAGGAGAGGTGCCTTTGAAGCGGATCGGTACTTCCACTTTTACCGCACGGCCTTCCTCAAGCTGTAGGAAGTCGAGGTGCAGGATTTCGTCGGTCACCGGGTGGAACTGAATATCCTTGACGATAGCCCGGAAAGATTTGCCGTCAACAGAAACCTCCGCGATTTTGAAGTCCGGTGTATAAATCAAATCCTTAACGTCAATAGGGTTAACGGAGAAGTGAATCAGATTTTCACTTCCGTACGCAACGCATGGAATGTGACCTTCCTTGCGCAGTGCTTTTGTGCTTCGCTTACCCATATCGGTGCGCGGCTGTCCTGTAAAAGCTATCGTTTCCATGATTTTATAGACTTTGTCTTTTTCTGTATTCCAATGATTCGTGTACTCAATACACATTTAGCCCTGAAAAGGCACGCAAAGATAGGTATTCCCGGCCAAAAAGAAAAAATTGACTGGCTAAAAAGTTGAGCGAAAAGGTTTTACCGGAATATAAAGGGCTCAATCCCCCACAAAAAGGGCGGAAATAGAGCGGTGTTCGTGCGTATTACGAATAGCCCGGGAGAAAAGCTTGGCCGTGCTGAGGACTTTAATTTTCTCGGAGTCTTGCTTCAGTGGTATGGTATCGCATACCAGGAGCTCCTCCAAATGAGAATTTTCGATCTTCTCGTAAGCTTGCCCCGAAAGTACAGGGTGGGTGCACATGGCCCGCACACTTCTGGCCCCTTTTTCAACCAGAATGGCAGCCGCCCGGCAAAGGGTGCCTGCTGTGTCCACGAGGTCATCCACCAGAATGACATCGGCCCCTTCAACATCGCCAATCACGGTCATCTCCGCCACCTCATTGGCCTGCTTGCGGTACTTGTCGCAAATCACAAGCGGGCGGCTGAAGTGTTTGGCGTAAGTGCGGGCCCGTTTTACACCGCCTACATCTGGAGATGCAAAAATGGTATTGCTGAGGTCTTGCTGTTGAAAATAAGGGATGTAAATGGCTTCACTCTTGAGGTGGTCCACAGGAATATCAAAAAAACCCTGAATCTGATCGGCGTGGAGGTCCATCGTCATGATACGATTGGCGCCTGCGGTGTGGAGCAGGTTGGCAATAAGCTTGGCAGAGATGGGCACACGGGGCTTGTCTTTCCGGTCCTGACGGGCGTACCCGAAGTACGGGATGACAGCCGTGATGTAGCCGGCAGAAGCCCGCTTGGCCGCATCAACCATGAGCAACAGCTCCATCAGATTCTCCGTGGGTGGGTAAGTGGACTGTATGAAAAAAACATAGGCACCACGCACGGACTCATTGATAACGGGCTGCATTTCTCCATCGCTGAAACGGTGGACATTAATATCACCCAGCGGATGCCCGTAGTGGTCGGCAATGCTTTTGGATAAATATGCGGATGTCGTACCTGAGAAGAGTTTAACTTCTACCATTGGGCCTTTGATCATTTGTCGTGGGTTATGCCTCGGGCAAAGGTAAAACTTCTGAGGTAGTATTTCATAGATCAGGCAGAGGATTTAAGAGACAGCCTACACTTGGTCCACCCTGAATGCCGGCAGGTTTTGGCGCCAATACGATGAAGAGGGGAGCGCTTTCGCCGAAAATCAGGTGGGCTTGGTCGAAGGGAAGTGTATGGCACAGCTTGTCTTATTAATATTGTACATCGGGCATGACTTATCAAAAAAGGCCCGGCAAAACCTTGCAGCCTATGCCAGGATTATTTTTTTCTAATTGGTGGGAAGCCCTTTCGGCTCTGCAACAAAGCCTGTGGCTGGTTGCGGTGACGGGCACGTTGCTGCTGCTTATTCTCATTGTGATGAGCCTGATCGATCCGGAAACGGAAGCGGAGGCGACGGCGCGCCTGTCCCGGGTGTTCAACCCCCGCACTATCCTGACTTTCCTCACTTTTTTCGGTTGGGTGGGCTTGCTCATTTCCTACACTAGTCTGGCTCAACACTATGTCATCGCGGGTGGCGCTTTGGCAGGGCTGATTGCTGCGGCAATGGCTAAAGGGGTGACTTTGATGTTGCTCCGTTTGGCTCCTCGTCCTACGCTTTCCAACCCACAGCGCCTGGTGCAATCCACCGGAAGGGTGCTGTACACAGTGCCTTCCCACCGCAATGGTTTCGGCAAAGTCCACCTAAATGTTAAAGGTGCCCCCTACGAAATTGAGGCGATGACAGCCGGGATGGAACTCCGCAGGGGCTCCTCAGTCCGAGTGGTGGATGTGATAGAGGAGGGCCGTGTTCTTGTAGTAGAGCCTATCGAAGATAAAGGCTACCCGCATGAAGAGCATGGCTTGGGCCGGTAACCCGTAGTGCCCTGAGACAGACGCGGAAACCGTTGGCTTTCGCTGACCCTTCTAAGCTTTTTCCCGAGCTTTTTTGTACGCCCTCGCCCCCAGAAAAATCAGCCCAACAAAAACGATGATCCCACCGAAAAGGTAGAGGTAATTCAGGGTACCTGCTTTGCCATAAACTGCGATGTAGGAAATAGAAATCAGAAATAAAGTAGGCATTTCATTCAGTAGCCGGTACTGCCAGGAAGAGAAAGGGCGCTCCCCGGCTTCCATACGCCGGATGATTCGCTTATTCCAGAGGTGGTAAATGGTCATCAATACAAGGAGCAGCAGCTTGAGGTGCATCCATCCGGGCGTGCCGGATGTCAAATAATTAGGGATAAGCGGTGAAAATAGGCCCAGCCCCAGCATGATCAGCCCGGCGGTCCAGGTAATCATCATGGCCGGATTGCAGATGATACGGTACACCCGCCATTCCATGAGGTTGAATTGCTGTTTGAGCGTGCTGCGCTCCGGTTCTGTCTTGCCGGAGGCTTCCTCATCGTATACGAAAATACGGCCCAGGTAAAACAGCCCGGCAAACCAGGAGACAAACCCAACAACGTGTAAAGCTTTAAAGAAAAAAAGTGCGTTGGCCATAACCTGCTTTTTGGAATGCAGAAGGGCCCTGCTTGCATGCAGCGCCCTTCATTGACTTATATGATGCGGGCTGTTTTTTAGGCAGCCTTTAGTTGCTTGCTGATTTTTGAGCGGCTGAGTTTTTCTTCTGCGTACGCTCTTGTGATTTCAAACCGGTCGACGTCTTGCCGGGAAGGCAGTTCGAACATAGCATCGGTCATCACAGCCTCACAGATGGACCGCAGGCCGCGGGCACCAAGATTGAAATCCAGCGCCTTTTCGGCAATAAACTCAATTGCATCCTCTGAAAACTCCAGCCTGATGCCTTCCAGGTCAAACAGTTTTTGGTACTGCTTGATGAGGGCATTGCGGGGCTCCACAAGGATTTGCTTGAGCGCTTCGATGTCCAAAGGCTCCAGATAAGCCAATACCGGCAAGCGCCCCAGTAGTTCAGGGATCAGCCCAAAGGTGCGGAGATCCTGATGGCTGATGTACTGTAGTAACTTGGTCCGGTCAGTCGCATCCGTTGAGGCTTCTTTGTTCTTGAACCCGATAACGTGCGTATTTACCCGGCGGGCAATGACCTTCTCAATACCGTCAAAAGCACCACCACAAATGAAAAGGATATTGCTGGTATTAATTTTCACCAGCTTCTGCTCGGGGTGCTTGCGGCCACCCTGTGGCGGGACATTGACATCAGTGCCTTCCAGCATCTTCAGCATAGCTTGCTGCACACCTTCACCGGAGACATCGCGTGTGATAGAAGGGTTGTCGCTTTTGCGCGCTACCTTATCGATCTCGTCGATGTAGACAATGCCCTTTTCAGCGGCTGCCACGTCATAGTCACATACCTGTAGCAGTCGGCTGAGAATGCTTTCCACATCTTCCCCAACGTAGCCAGCTTCTGTGAACACGGTAGCGTCAACAATGGAAAATGGTACATTCAGAAACTTAGCTATAGTCTTGGCTAGCAAGGTTTTGCCTGTGCCGGTCTGTCCCACAAAAACGATATTAGACTTTTCAATCTCAATATCATCATTGCGGTGCTGCCGCAGGCGCTTGTAGTGGTTGTAAACCGCTACGGAAAGAAACTTTTTGGCTTCGTCCTGCCCGATGACGTATTCATCAAGGTGCCCCTTAATTTCCTGCGGTGTGATTTTATCCGGCAACAGAAAGTCCTGTTGTGGTGCTTCTTCTTCCTTGCGTTTGCCACCGTAGAGTTCTTCTTCAATGATTTCCCCTGCCTGCTCAACACAAACCTCACAGATATGTCCGTCTATACCGGCGATGAGGATGAGTGCTTCTGACTTATCCCTTCCGCAGAAGGAACAACGGTAGCTTTGTTTGCTTTTTCGCATACGCTGCTGTTTATAAAACTGCTGGCCAAAACAGCCAGGCTTGAATCGCTCAAAAAGAGACAGGGCGGACCTTGCTATTTGTTAGTAAGGTCCGCCCGTCAGATTAATTATACGTTTTCTTTGCGTGGGCTGTTACGGTCGAGCACTTCGTCGATTAGTCCGTATTCTTTAGCCATTTCTGCAGTCATCCAGTTGTCCCGGTCGCAGTCTTCTTCGATTTTTTCGTAGGGCTGTCCGGTGTGCTGTGCCAGGATATCATACAACTGCTTTTGCAGGTCTTTGATCAACTTGTAGGAAATCTCCATATCGGTGACTTGTCCCTGCATGCCGCCCAGTGGCTGATGAATCATCACCCGGCTGTGGCGCAGGCAGGTCCGCTTGCCTTTCTCACCTGCAGTAAGCAATACGGCACCCATAGAAGCAGCCAGTCCGGTACAAATGGTGTTGACATCCGGGGCTACATACTGCATGGTATCGTAAATGCCTAATCCGGCAATTACGCTACCGCCCGGGCTGTTGATGAACATTTGCACGTCGCGCTTGGGGTCATCAGATTCCAGGAAAAGGAGCTGGGCCTGAATAACATTCGCCACATAGTCATTCACGGGTACGCCCATGAAGATGATGCGGTCCATCATCAGGCGGGAAAAGACGTCCATAGGGAAGACGTTCTTGATGCGCTCATCGATGATAGCTGTGGTGAAGCCCTGTACATTGGGGCCTGCACCCATGCCCATTGGAGTGGTTTGGTCGATGTATTTTTCGAGGTGCATGCTACTCATACCAAGGTGCTTGGTAGCATACTTCATGAATTCGTTCTTTTGGAACATGCGCTTTATGCTTTAAGGTCTTATCTGGAGCAAAAACTCCGATGCGGTTTGAATATCAACTGTATTAACAACTTTGGTGCCCTGCGGTTGAATAAATAAAAAAAAGACTTGGAGCACCGCCGGAACTAAATATCAGAAAATATTTAATCGGCGCGTAATCCAAGCCTTTTCCCAGCGCTGCTTATTCTTCTTCCTCCGCTGCAGCCGGGGTGTTGGCCGCTTGTGCCGCTTTTACGGCCTCTTCGAACTCCTCAAGGCTTACAGACTTTTCTTCGACATTGACTTTCTCAATCAGGACTTCGAAGGTGCGGTCGGTGAGGACTTCCTCATACAGCTGCTCTACCTGCTTTTGGTCCTGAAGGATGCGCTGCGCGGTGCTGTCCACAATCTGCTCCATGCCCGGCATGGATTGGCCTCCGAAGTACTGACGGATGCGGCGGCGGGCGGCCTCTACGATATCGTCATTATTGACCTCTATCTCAAACTGCTCTACCAGCTTATTGCGGATCAGCGACCACTGAAGGTTCTTTTCGAAATTGTCATACTCTGCTTCGATGGTTTCTTCGTCAACCTCTTCATTGTTGGCTTGCATCCAGCGCTTGAGGAAAGCTTCCGGGAATGCCATCGGGTTCAGCTCAAGCAGTTTTTCCTGTATGTCGCGGGACATCAGGGCTTCTGCCTGACTGTTGTAAAAGCCTTTGATCTGCTCGCGGATTTTGTCACGGGCTTCGGCTTCGGAAGTCACTTCTCCTTCTCCGAAGGTCTGATCGAAGAATTCCTGGTCCATTTCAGCAGGAGCGATGCGCGTAACCTCAACGATGGTGGCTTCGAATTCGTTATTAAATGCTTTTTCAGCATCCTCATTTTCATCCTCCTCGTCCTCGTCCAGGTTGAGGTAATACCTGCGGGCGTAGTCTTCGTCCCGGCCATTCTCAACATTAAGGATGTCAATCTTGAGCTTATCGCCCTGCTTTTTCTCCTCAAGAGTTTGCTTCAGCTCTTCGTTGGTATTGTTGCCAATAAGCAGGCTGAACTCAGAAGTGATGCCATCTGCTTTAAGCGCATCGCCGTCCAGTTCGGCTACTTCCAGTTTCACCATATCATTTTCTTGTATGGTGTCTTCTACGGCTTTGCGCTCGCCGTTGCGCTTGCGGGCAGCCTGCAGGTCTTCGTCTATCATCTCCTCGCTGGGCTCTACGACCATCTTTTCGAAAGTCGTATGCTCATCTGCACCCTGTACTTCAAAATCAGGTGCGAGGCCGAGGTCAAACTTGAAAACGTAGTCCTGAAACGTTTTGAGGTCGAAGTCCTGCGGTTCCTGATCTGCAGAAGGCAAGGGCTGACCTAATATCTTGATGTCGTTGTCAGTCAGGTAGTCGTAAAGCTCTTTCTGGAGCATTTCATTAATGACATCTGCCAGTACGCCTTTGCCATACATCTTTTTCAGAACGGATGCAGGCGTCTTCCCCTTCCGGAAGCCTTTCATGTTGGCTTGCTTACGATATTTGTTGAGTTCTGTTTTGAACTTAGGCTCGTAGTCACTTTTCTCGAGCGTCACCGTGAGTACGGCGTTCAGGTTGTCGATATTTTCGTGTTCGACTTTTGGCATAACGCTTGGCGTTTGATGAATTCAATATTAAAGTGCAGGCTCTGAGCTTTGTGAGAACCCGTAACCCGAAGTGAAAGTTGAATGCTTGGTTATCGGGTATGTATAATAAAGGCTGCATAACTCTAAGTGCTCATGCAGCCTTTACGATCGGCGGATTTCAATGCATGCCTGAGTAGGACATGTATTTTGCGCTCGCTGAGTATTGGAACGATTGCGACATATAAGGATTGCAATCCTGGTTTTTATAGGCGGATAAACTTCTTGTCTTTCCACCTGCCTTGTGTTTTCCTTGTGCGGGTGGAGGGACTTCCCGGTAATCCTGGCCTATGTCATAGGAGACCGGGATAGACTTCTCGCCCCTCCACCTGCCTTATGTTTTCCTTGTGCGGGTGGAGGGACT
>NZ_JALEGS010000114.1 GCF_022763345.1 Phaeodactylibacter sp. | reverse complement strand
GCGTTTAAAACAGCCGCTGTCAAGTTAATAACAGCCCTGTGGGAAAGGATCGAATTTCAATTTCAGAGGGTACTTCTAAAAACCATCGGGTAGAGTAAGTCCCTACTTACTATAAATAACTTTAGGTATATACAGTAAGTAGGGTGTAGTTGTCGTCTATTTAGGCTGCGGCTTTAACAACGAGTGTATTATTCATTTCTTCAGCTGCATAAGCTAAAGCGGCGAGAATATCTTCTTCTTCTAGATAAGGAAAATCTTCTAAAACTTCTTCATGGCTCATGCCAGCCGCCAAATAACTCAAAATATCCCCTACCGTCATTCGCAATCCTCGGATACAAGGTTGCCCGCTCCGTTTCCCTGCCTCTAATGTAATTCTGTCTTTGTATTCCATGGTTCGTTGTATCTTAGAATATTCTAGCAATATACTACAAAAAACATACGATGTAAAGCGAATGGCAATCTATACTGACGATTAAGTGGTTTGCCACAGCAAACCTACTGAATGTCAGCATTCACGCTGAGAAGTGGATTGCAACATCGGAGCAAACCACTTCGCTCCGGGTATATAATCCAACAATTCAGTATCCCTGCTTCGAGTCTACCGCGCAGTGTGAAATTATGGCGAGGCTATTACAAATATTCCCCTGGCTTTACGCTTCGTCCCCCCCTATAGTCTTCAGGTAATGCTCCGGAGTGCCTCATCCCCCAGTTCCACCTGGCCAATATCGAAAACCTATAGTCTTCAGGTAATGCTCCGGAGTGAGCACCGCGATTTCCGAACGGACATAATCCTTTACATTTCTGGTCAAAATGGCTTCGAGCCCGGGGATGGTTATAGCACAAGAGTATTGAATAGAGTCTTCGAAGTCTTTGAAATCATTCTTTAAAGCCTGTAGGATTTCTTTTTCCGTCGTCCCTACGATTTCAGTCATCTCCGTTAACGCTTCTATGACCTGCAAGGTGTTTTTGTGCCCCAAAAACTTTCTGACGGTATAATAAATGTTGTTGATGCTTGCTGCTGATAAATAGAGCTGTATGATTCCTCGCTCATTGAGTTCAAAAATTTCACTTGCCGGATTTGCAAAGGGCAAGCGATCGGTAAAGAAATCAATCACAACATCGGCGTCGATAAATATCTTATTTGCCATACGCTTTAAAGAGTTCTTCGGTGAGGGTTTGCTTATAATCTATCTCCTGATCTGCTTTGATAATGCCCCTCAATCTTTTTACCCTGGGCGACAGTTCATCGGGCTTTACCGGAGCTCTTCGCTCAGCGGTAATGAATTTAAAGTAATTCTCAACAAGCTCCGATAAACTCTGCCCCTTATCTTTTGCGTACTCTTTTGCAATTTTTATGACTTCTTTTTCAATCGTCAGGGTTAACTTAGTATTCATTATATCTCTGTTTTTACGCACGTGCTCAAACTTGGAAAATCAACACGTGTTTGTTTAGCTTAGTTCAAAAATTGAGCATTCAAATTTCAGTCAGGAAAAGTTGTAGCGACCCCCTTGCCATCTAAAACCGCATCCGCTCCCGCTCCTGTTCCAAATGCCGCTTGAGTGCTTCCGGTGCAATCACCTCAATGACCTGATGGTGGAAGCCCAGGATGAAATTCGTCAGCCCATAGAATTTATGGTTGACCCGGCACTGGAAATCATATACATTCTCCTGTTGCGCATCTTCCTGAATGTAGGCTTTGGTCAGGGGGTAACGCTCCACCAGTTCGTTGTAGGCGCCTACTTTCAACCGAAGATGGACCAGCACTTGCTGATCATCTACAATACGGAACGGATCAGTGGCCAGCACCTTGTGCCCATCCTCGCGCGTCCAGTGGGTATCCGTCATCCGAATGCGCCTGATGCGGGAGATACGGAAGTGGCGCGTATCCTCCTTATCAAGGTCAAAGGCCTGTACGGTATCGTCTTCTATCCGGGTATGAAAAGGCTCCACCCGGCGGTCAGACACCACATTGCTGTTGGAGGAGCGGTAGCCAAGGAGCACCACCTGTATTTTCTGCTCCTGCGCTTGCTGCAGCAGCTGAAATTTGGTCAGGTAAGGCCGCCGCCAATGTTCCGGCCCTGGGGTGCTCACCGCCCTGGGGGTATCTGCTGCCCCAGGGTAATCCTGGCGGTTGCCAAAAATACTAGAGAGGCGCTTTTGGAGCTGCGTAATTCTTTCGGAGGGGCTGTCCATGTGATTGAGTGCCCTAAGCAATAGCAACTGTTCCGACTCATTAAGTTGCAGCAGGGCTTTGAGGTCTTCAAAGGGTTTATCTGCCGCAAAAGCGTAGCGGTAGCTGGAGTCATAGTCAAGATCAAACCCGGTATTCCGGATCGCTTCAAAATCGTTTTTTATGGTGTCAGCAGAGACCCCATAAAGGTCAGCTAATTCCCGTTTTGTGTATCGGTACGGTTGTTCCTGAACCGCACGGAGGACTTTTAGCAATCTGCTTTTAGTACTATATTCATGACCTTTTGATGCCATTGTAAGACCATTTTGATGTCAATAGATTTCGTGGCAACTAAAGTAGTTAAAATGAAAATAAACACTCCAAGCCCTTTTCCTTTGCGCCATTCAAATTGCAGGTGTTCCTGGTGCCAGCCCAGGTAATGTTTCTCCGTGCGCTCAAAAAATGGATAGACTTCCTCACAGGAGGCATTGATGTAAATTTGGTCTTCACGTACCATTTTGACAGGGTGTAGGGTTCTACCCAATAAAGATAGGGCTATTGGAAGCTCATTTGCATGAGTGGCAGATTACAGTAAGGGCTTTGTAAGCGGGCCGATGATAATATCTGGTATCTTTAAAAAACAGCACTTTCCACTGCCTGCCTGCTAGAAAATAACCTCCGTAGCCCCATACCCGTACCGGTGGTGGTACTCATTGCGAAAAGAGCGGACCTCCGGCATCTGAATAAGCCGGCTCGCGATCGAATCCCGCAGCTTGCCCTTGCCGATCCCGTGAATGATAAACACCCGCTCCACTCCCAAACGGATGGCCTTGCGCATATACTGGTCAAAGTGGAACAGCTGTATGCGCAGGATTTCAGCATTGCTCAGCTTTTTAAAGTCGCTGCGCAGCTCTTCGATGTGGAGGTCGATTTCCGGGATAAATTCAGCCATTTCCAATACCTCATGTGGCATGCGGGTGCGGATGTCCTGCCACTCGGGTTTCGGGCGTGAGTTTTTGCGGGTGTAATCCCTGAGGTCTTCTGCTTCCGTCTGTTTTGGCTGCTGGTCCTCGTCCGGGCTGAAGACGAGGAACAGGTGGACTTTCCGGTTGAGCAGGGGAGCTGTTTTGGTCCGTTTGAAAAACTGCTTGGGGCGTATGCGCAGCGTCTTTTCCGTTTTTGGCCCGGTGCCGGAAGTGGTCAGGCGCCAGCAGGAGACGACCGCGGTGGGGGCATCGTTGAGTTGGTCGAAGTGCAGCTGTCCGACCGGCACAAAAGAGGTGCGGTCAATCTTGTGGTTTTCCCGGTGCGCCACGCGCCCATCAAGCTGTAGCTCAAAGGTAAAAAGGTAGTCGTTCCGGGTATCATTCAGTAGATAAATGTTGTATTGACGGATTTGTCCGTCCGGCTCCGGCAGCGGGTCAAACGCCAGTTGGATGCCTTTGCTCTTGATGATCAGGTACTGGCTTTCGATGGGCGGGCGCTCCGGAGGCGTTTCCACCTTATCCTGCTTGCCCGGCACAAATTTGGCTTTTACGGGCGGTTTGTTGGAAGGTGCAGGGTCGGGCCGGGAAAGATCCTCGAGGAAGACCGGGATTTCATCCCCGTCATCAAGGCGTACCTTTGCCATGCCCTCCTCATGGAGGAGCTCCGTGACAACCCCGTTTTCACGCAAGTGGACCAAACGCACCCGCGTACCAACTGATACGAGCATGGCCTTTTTTGATTTTCATTACCTTTGAACGCTCACAAAGTACGACGCTCACCGGTCATGGCAAAAAAACAACATTCTAATTTAAGGTGGAAGATTGCACAATGGGCAGAAATCCATTGGTGGAAACACTACTTGTCGAAAAAAAAACCGGAAGGTTACCTGGCGCAGAAAGCGGCTTACTGGCAGCATGTAATGAAAGAGCTATGCATAGCCGTGCCTCCGGGGAGCACGGTGCTGGATGCCGGCTGTGGACCTGCGGGTATTTTTATGGTGCTGGAGGGGGCTGCCGTCACCGCTGTAGACCCTCTTTTGGAACGTTATCAGGTACTGCCGCATTTTCAGCCTGCGCAGTATGTGGAGGTCGCCTTTCGGCAAATGGCACTGGAGGACCTTGTGGAAGAAGCCGTCTACGACTACGTTTTCTGCCTCAACGTCATCAATCACGTCGCGGATATGCAACTGGCCCTCCTACGGTTGCGGCAAGCCCTCAAACCTGATGGAACTTGCTGGCTTTCCGTGGATGCGCACCGCTATCCGATATTGCAACCGGTTTTTGCTGCAATTCCCGGAGATGTATTGCACCCGCATCAGTATACCCTAACTCAGTACGAAACACAAGTGGAAAGAGCAGGCTTCAGCATCTTGCGCAAACAGCTGCTGAAGCCCGGCGGCTTGTTCGATTACTGGGTCTTTGAGCTGAAGCGTGCCTAGCGGATGGAGGCGCAAATCTTTAACAGCTAAAGATCAGGCACTGAAAACGGGCTTGACCGTAAAAACGCAATCAGTTAATTCGGCCTGGCCGCACTAGCAATCCGGGCACTTCTTGCACCGCTTCCCTTTCTTATACTTCTTACAGCACTTTTTCTTCTTCTTGGCTTCCACGATGGGGAGCGGAAATGGCATGCGTACTGCTGTTGGGTCGGCATCGGTCCGGTTGGTCGATCTTCTGGTCATGGCTTTTGCTTGTTGATAGAATGAATCGTTAGTTTTATTTAGACAAATTTAAAATAAGCTGGTTCTAAATTGGAATGACGAATGTCACCTTTTTTGTCATGGGAGTGCCATAAAAAAGATTAGCAAGTCAGGGTCTCGGTTTGGAAACTATTAAGCTTTATAAAACAGGAGCTTAGCGTGGTTTTTTGGGGAATCGACGTTTTAAGTCAAGCCATGGTGAATGTCAATGGCTCTTGGTATGGAAGCCCCGATTCCTAATTTTGGTCATCCGAATTTTAATTGGCAATAGCTTTCTTGAGTGGCTTTAAATTTTAGTCATTGAGGGTCTATTGCCTGATTGTTCTAACCGAAAGAGAAAAGACCATGTTTATGAAACGACTGTTTACCCTTGCAGTCCTGGTATTGCTATGCCTGTCGGCATGGGCGCAAACCGGGCAAATTTTCGGTGTAGTCACCGATGATCTTACCAATGAGCCGCTGATCGGCGCCAATATTCTGATTGAAGGGTCCTCTATTGGGACGTCCACGGACGAGGATGGCCGCTATCTCGTCAACGTCAAACCGGGCACTTACACGATTGTGGTATCCTACGTGAGTTATCAGCCTTCCAAAGCCACTGTGCGTGTAGAAGAAGGCGGTCAGGTAGAGCAGGATTTTACCATGTCTGCCGGTGGAATTATCGGTAGCGAAGTGGTGGTATCCGGTTCCAAGCGTCCGGAAAAGCTGGTGGAAAGCCCGGCGACTATCGAAACGATTTTCGCCCGCCAAATTCAGGAATATGCAGGTAATCCTGCGGAACTGATTGCCCGGCAGAAAGGGGTGGATTACTTCCGGGCGGGTATTGCCACACCGGCCTTCAACATCCGGGGCTTCAACTCCAATTTCAATGCCAAGAACCTTCAGGTGACTGACGGGCGTTACTCCACACTTATCGCTACCGGCCTGCCTTTTGGCCCGCTGAATACCACCATCAAAGAAGACATTGAGCGGGTGGAGGTTGTGCTCGGCCCCAATGCGACCATGTATGGCCCCAATGCTCACAATGGATTGCTCAATATTGTGACCAAAGATCCCCGCACCTCTGAGGGCACGACCATCACGCTTAACGGTGGTGTCAGTGGCGATGGCGACCCGCTCTACTCGGTGCGCCTGCGGCACGCCAACAAAGTGAATGACAAATTCGCCTACAAAATCCTTGGCGAGTACTCAGCCGCTACAGAATTTGAATGGGCGGACTCTATTTTCATCGACCGGCTCGACGCCAAGGGCAACTTGCGCGGCACACCGGAGTATGAAGGCCCTGATGGTATCGCAGAGGGGTACGAAGAACTGGAGCTTGACCGGGGTATTGACTTCACGAGATTGGAAGGCGCCCTGTATTATACCCCAACAAACGACCTTGAATTCATTTTCAACACCGGCTATAGCAACAGCAATTACCTGTCGCCAACCAACGTGGGCCGGAATCAGATCATCGACTGGCAGGTCTACTTTGCGCAAGCCCGGGTGAATTACAAGAACTTCTTTGCCCAGTTTTACTACACCGGTAGCAGCACCGATGACACGTATTCTATTGACGACCGTACCAAGCGTTATTATACGGGTATTGACCTGGAGGGCCTGAGCGATGAAGAAGCCCGGGGCGATTATTCTTACGAAACAGGTGCGTTATTTCAGGATGCCTCCAGCCGGTCCAATGCAGAGATTCAGTACAACGAAAATTTTGGCGGGCTGGAGCTGATTGCCGGTGCGCAGTGGCAGCAAGACCGTGCCAACTCTAACGGCACCTACCTCATTGAGAATGAGTTCAATCCGTTTTGGGATGGCGATAATATCGTCGTCAATCAGTACGGCGCCTATGCGCACCTGACCTACAACTTCGGTGGCGGGTTTAAAGCAATTGGTGCCGCCCGCTACGATTACCATGATGTGTACGAGGCGAACTTTGTACCGAAATTCGGCCTGCTGAAAATTGGAGACTATGGCAGCTGGCGCCTGACTTACGGGCAGGGCATTGCCGCCCCTACTATTCTCAATATGTTCGGTGACCTGTTCAGCGGTTTGATCCTGGGCAATGCGGATGGCTTCACCCTGGCTGACGGCACAATGGTGCCTAAGCAAACAGTAGAACGCCTGCAGACGATTGAGCTGGGCTACCGCGGCCAGGTGATCCCCAATAAGCTGTTTATTGATGCGAATGCTTATTACAATATTTCTGAAGATTTCCTGAGCCCGGTCACTGTAGTTGGGGTGACAACGGCCCGTGGCGATCAGCCTATTGAGGATGTGCAGTCCGGTTTTGGTGCCTATGGAGGGCTGGTTGCGACTTACATCAACTTTGGCCTGGTCAATACCTATGGTGCAGACTTTTCAGCCACCTACTACTTCACGCCGGAATTCAGCATGACCGCCAACTACTCCTACTTTGACTGGAGCGTGGATGAGGACAACGCAGAGAATGACTTCAATGGCGATGGCGTGGTGAACTTCCTGGATATTTTGGTGAACGCACCGACGAACAAAGGCGGCATCGGGCTGGATTATTCCGATGAAAAATTCTCAGCCGGCCTTTATGCCCGCTGGGTGGAAGAGTTTGACTACTTCTCCAGCTTCCAGATTGCCTCGAGGTCTTATCCCGACCTTACCTATCGTGGCCGCCCGATCATCGAAGATGCCCGTAGCGCCGATACTTACAACTACGGCCCGCTAGGCGGATTTGTGACCTTTGACTTAAACCTCGGTTACCGCTTTAATGACCGTTATCAGGTCAACTTATCAGCGGTTAACCTCTTCAATCAAGAGCTACGCGAATTTACAGCAGCCGCGCCAACCCGCGGTATTTATACGCTCGAGTTCCGGATCAATCTTTAATTAGGCAGTCCGGAAGCACCATGAGGGCATGTTCGTAAAAAAGGCCTTGACTTTACGGGCATGCCCTTTCTTTTTTGCCTCCAATGGAAAAAACGGACGGCAAATACTACATTAGCTTTTTATTCGAAATCAAAACCAATTCAGCGCATGCGCAATGCTTACATCTGCTCTGTGGGAGCCTATGCACCGGAGCAGGTCATACCGAATAGTTATTTCAATGAAACCTTGGGAGAAGATGTCGACACCTGGTTGCGGGAGAACGTCGCCATTTACGAGCGCCGCTGGTGTACGGAGGAAGAAAGCACGGCTGACCTCAGTGAAAAAGCCGCTCTTCAGGCGCTGGAGCGTGCCGGGCTGCAACCGGAAGATCTTGACCTGATCATCATCTCCACGGATACGCCGGAGTTTATTTCTCCTTCGACCTCTTCTGTGGTGCAGGACCGCCTGGGGGCGAAAAATGCCGGGACCTTCGACATCAATACCGCCTGTGCGGGCTTTGTAACGGCCATGGACATAGGCTCCAAATACATCCGTTCTGACGAGCAGTACAATCACGTGCTCGTGATCGGGGCGTACGCCATGAGTAAATACCTGAATAAAGCCGACAAAAAGACGGTCACGCTCTTTGCTGATGGGGCTGGGGCTGTGGTGCTGAAAGCCGGCGAGGACACCTCAAAGGGCGTGTTGGCCACCGAGCTGATCACCGAAGGGCAGTACAACGAATGGATGGGCATCTACGGTGGTGCGGCCAAGCAACCGGTGACGCACGAGATGATCGAACAGCATGGGCACCAATTGCAGTTTGTCCGCAAATTCCCGAAGGAGCTCAATCCGGAAATCTGGTCTAAAATGGCCAATGGGCTGAGCCATCGCATTGGGGTCAGCAATGAGGAGATCGATCACTTCTTTATCACTCAGATCAACATCCACAGTATTTGGGAGACGATGGACCGCCTTGGGCAACCCCGTGAAAAAGCTCATACCGTGATGCATTATTATGGCTACACCGGCTCGGCCTGCATTCCGATGGCGTTTAACAAGGCTTACGAAGAAGGCAAGCTCAAAGCCGGGCAGCTGGCCTACTTCATTGGCTCGGGCGGTGGGCTGGCTTTTGCCAGTGCTGCGGTGCGCTTTGGGGAGGAGCTGGAATAGGGGTTCACGCAGAGAGCGCGGAGAGGGGGGCACGCAAAGACCGCGAAGAGGTAAAATCCGGAGCCCTGGCACTGCTCTGCGTTCCCTCTACAGCAGACATTCAGTCCGTCCTTCCTTTGCGCCCTTTGCGTGCACCCTCTGCCTTACTTTGCACGAAGACCTAACAAAGAAGTATTTTGCCGGTATAAAATAGCGTTTAGCATAGTACGAAACCCTAACCACCATGCAACCACAAACCATACCCCAACAAGACTGGACCGCCCGGTGGGCGCTCTACAGCCCGGAAAAAGTTGCCGTAAAGGAAGCAGAAACAGGGCATACGCTGACCTACGGGCAGCTCGGCCGGCTCAGTGATGCGCTCTGTACCTATTTACAGCAACAGTATGGGGTGCAAACGGGCGACCGTATTGCACTGCTGGCAGAAAATAACCTGGAGTACATTGCCCTGTTTGCCGCGATGCAGCGCATGGGCTTTGTGCTCGTCCCCCTCAATTACCGATTGGCATCAGCTGAGCTCGATTACCTGCTTAAAGACAGTGCACCAAAGCTGGTGATCTGTGAAGACAAGTTTGAGGCAACCCTCAAGGCCGGTGAGGTGCTGGCAAAAGTGCCCCACTACCTGCCCTGGGCCACTTTACAGGCCTTCTGTGAGGCTCAGAAAGACGAAACGCAGCCTCCTTTCCCCTTGCAACCGGTAGGGGAGGACCATCCGGCTTTCATCCTTTACACTTCAGGTACCACCGGTTTCCCTAAAGGCGCGATTTACAGCCACAAAATGCTCTTTTGGAACAGCATCAATACGGCTATGAGCCTCATCGTCAATACGGAAAGCCGTACGGTTAACGTGATGCCGCCTTTTCATACCGGAGGGTGGAACGTGCTGACCACGCCCTTCCTGCATCATGGCGCCTACACCGTGCTTATGCGTAAGTTTGACCCGGAACAGGTGCTGCAGCTGTTGCAGGAGGAACGGGCAACGCTTTTCATGGGTGTCCCCACCATTCTGAAAATGATGGCGGATGCACCAGGCTTTGAAGCGGCGGAATTCCCCGACCTGCACTATCTGATCGTCGGTGGAGAGCCTATGCCAATCCCGCTTATCGAGAAGTGGGATGAAAAAGGCGTGCCGGTGCGGCAGGGCTATGGCATGACCGAAGTAGGCCCCAATTTATTCTCCCTGCATCAGGCCGATGCCATCCGGAAAAAAGGCTCGATTGGGCGGCCCAACTTTTACGTGCAAACCCGAATCGTGGATGCGCAAGGAAAGGACGTTGCTCCTGGTACGCCCGGTGAACTCTGGCTAAAGGGCCCAATGGTCACCCCGGGCTACTGGCAAAATGAAGCCGCCACACAAAAATCAATTACCGATGGCTGGTTCCACACCGGCGATATGGTAAGGGCGGACGAAGGGCACTACTTCTTTGTGGTGGACCGCATCAAGAACATGTACATTTCCGGGGGCGAGAACGTCTATCCGGCAGAAGTGGAGCGGGTCCTGCAGGCGCACCCCGCAGTAGCTGAAGCTGCTGTGATCGGTGTGCCGGATGAGAAATGGGGGGAGTCTGGGCGGGCTTTCGTTGTACTGCACGCCACTGGCAAAAGCGAGGAGGCAGAAACCCTGCGTGCCCATTGCAAAGCGCATCTGGCCAAATTTAAGGTGCCACGGGACATCGTCTTCCTGGACGAATTGCCCAAAAACGATACGGGTAAAATCAACCGGGCCGCGCTGAAGGGGTGACAGGGCGTCCAAGCCTTGGAATGCGAGCGGGTAGGGCGGGGCCTTTTGCTGCCTTACAGTTGCTCAAATCCCCTTCTCAGGTGAGAAAAAATCCCTACCTTAACCGCTCTCAAACAGAGCGCATATGAAAAATATCTATGTCGCTGCGACCGGGCAGCATATTGGTAAGACCACGTCTACACTGGGCATTGTAGCGAACCTGCAAAAAATGGGCTACAATACGGGTTATTGCAAACCGGTCGGACAGCAGCACCTCACAGTCAATGGAAAGACAGCAGATAAAGATGCGGTCCTCTTTTCCCAGGTGATTGGATTTGAGCTGATGCCAGAGTACCACAGCCCGGTCATTCTCGGGCGGGGCGCTACCAAAGCTTACCTTGCTAACCCTGAAGATTACAATTATCCCCAGGCCATCCATGAAGCGGCTAGCAAGCTGGAGCCTGATTTTGATATCATGGTTTACGAAGGGACCGGCCACCCGGGCGTGGGCGGCGTGGTAGACCTCTCCAACGCTGATGTGGCCAAAATGCTCGATGCGGCTGTGGTTATGGTGGTAGAAGGCGGGATTGGGCGTACCATTGACCGCCTGATTATGAGCATGGCGCTGTTCCGGGAACAAAACCTCCCGCTGCTCGGCGTGATTGTCAACAAGGTCATCCCGGAGAAGCACGACGAGGTCACGCAGTTTGTCGGTAAGAAGCTGGAACGTATGGGCATCCCTTTGCTCGGGGTCGTCCCTTTTGATAAGACCTTGTTGTTTCCCATCATGGAGACGGTCAATGAAGTCGTTGGCGGCCGGGTGGTCTTTAATGGCCACCGCCTCAATAACCGGGTGGAAGACATTATGGCAGGTTCATTGGTCGACCTCAATGAATTCAGTGCTTTCCGCAACATCCTCCTGGTGGTGAGCCACAAGCGCCTGAACGAGGCCATCGAAAAAGTCAAGCATATTGCCAAAGTGAAAAACCTGAAACGCACTCCGCTGTCCGGTGTAATCGTGACCGGCGATGGCAAACAGGCCAACTGGTATAAACCTGAAGAAATGGAGCACCCCTATTTCATTAAAAATGAGATTCCAGTCATTACCACACAGCTTGATACTTATGGTTCGGTAGTCAAGGTAAGCCGCATCGAGGTGAAGATCAATACCCGTACCCCCTGGAAAATCAAACGGGCCATTACTCTGATCCGCGAGCATGTGAATTTTGACCTGATGATTGAGGAACTGCAGAAATTGAGCTGATCTTGCCTACCTTTGCGGCATGAAGCAAGTTGTAATTCGGAAAAAGAAAGCGGCAGCCCTGCGCCGCCGCCACCCTTGGGTTTTTAGCGGAGCCATCAAAAGCACACCGGAAGGCGTTCAGGATGGCGACCTTGTGCAGGTGGTTGGAGAAGACGGGGAAGTTTTTGGTGCCGGGCACTTCCAGCACGGCAGCATCATGGTGCGCATGATCGTATTTGGGGATACAGCGCCCGATCAGGCCTTCTGGAATCAACGCCTGCAAAATGCGTATGCTTACCGGTCCACGCTGGGGCTTACGCAGCGGGATGACCTCAACGCCTACCGGCTCATTCATGCGGAGGGTGATGGGCTGCCCGGGCTGATTATTGACTATTATGCAGGTATGGCAGTGGTGCAATGCCACTCCATTGGCATGCACCGGGCGATGGAGCAGATTGTCAACGCCCTGCGCCAGGCGATGGGAACGCAGCTCAGCGCTATTTACGATAAGAGTGCCGAAACCCTGCCTCGCAACTATGGCGAAAGTGTAAAGAATGCTTACATATGGGGCGAAGGAGCTCCTAATGAGGTTTTAGAGTACGGCCATACTTTTCAGGTCGACTGGGAAACCGGGCAAAAAACCGGCTTTTTCCTGGATCAGCGGGAAAACCGGCAACTGCTCGCTCAGTACGCGCCCGGTAAAAAAGTGCTCAACACCTTTTGCTATACCGGAGGCTTTTCCATCTACGCGCTACAGGCTGGTGCGCGGCAGGTGGAATCGGTAGATGTTTCTCAAACCGCTATGGCGCTGACCGACCGGAATGTGGAACTGGGGAACTTCGAGTCGGGGCTTCACCAAAGCCACACTCAGGATGTCATGGCATTCCTGAAAGAAGCGCCCGCAGACTACGATATCGTGATTGTAGACCCGCCGGCTTTCGCCAAAAATATCAAAAAACGCCACAATGCTGTGCAGGGGTACAAACGCCTGAATGCGCTGGCTCTTCAAAAAGTAAAGCCGGGGGGATTACTCTTTACTTTCTCCTGCTCTCAGGTGGTAGACCGGGCCTTGTTCAATAATACCATCGTGGCAGCTGCTCACGAAGCCGGCCGTAATGCCCGTATTATGCATCAGCTTTCGCAGCCGGCCGACCACCCGGTGGGGATTTTCCATCCGGAAGGGGAGTACCTCAAAGGATTGGTGCTTTATGTAGACTGATTCAGCCCCAACCGGTGATCGAAGCTTTCGATGATGCGGTCGCGCAGGTACTGAGCGACCTTAGCCTGAATGCCAGAACGGAAAAGAGAAATCTGGGTGGCAGATAGCTTCGGCAGGCCTGTTTTTACAATTACACAGTCCTCCGGCACCAGGCTTTGCGGCAAAGCGGCCAGCCCCAGACCTGCCCGTATGGCCAGCAGTTTGCTGCTATAACTCTCGCTGACATAAGCCAGGTCAATTGAAAACTGCTCCGCATTCAGTTGGTGCAGCACCTGCCGCCGGTAGACACAGGGCTCCGGGGAGACAATCACCGGCACATTTTTTGAGAACTGCCAGGCATTGCACTCTTCCTCGCTTCTGCCTACCCATACGAGCGGGTCGTACCAGGTTTTCACAATACGGTCGGGGTAAGCTACATTAAGCTGCTCATGCTTGAGGATCACCAGCTCGTACTCGTTGGCTTTGAAGTTTTTGTAGAGATTTTCCGTCAGGTCGCATTCCACAGAGAGCTGAATGCGCGGGTACTGTTCCCGGAAACGCGCCAGGATAGGCAACAGATAGTGGGTAGCCAGGTCCTCCGGAATACCCAGGCGCACCCGCCCTTCGATTTCTTCGCTAAAGAGCTTTTCTCTTAGCTGTTGTTCCACTCGCAGCATCTCCATGCCATGCCGGTATACGATCTCGCCTGCTTCTGTCATTTGGAGCTGCCTGCCCTGCTTTCTGACCAGTTGCTGTCCCGCCAGTTGTTCTAATTTTTTGATTTGCTGACTGATTGCAGACTGTGTGCGCCCCAGTTCATTAGCGGCCAGGCTATATCCCTGCTGATCGATAACGGTAATAAAAGTTCGGATGAGGGGCAGGTCAAGGTACAAAATTTTGTGATCCATGGCAGCGCTTTACTTTACGTTAGTGTGGAATTATCCAAAGCAAAGTTATTAGTTTTTCTAATAGTTCAAATCAAGATTTTTAATTTTATTTATAATTTAACTCCTTATAACTTGCAGCCCGAAATCAATTAAAAGAAAATGATTCTAATCGGACTGTTGGTCTTTGGACTACTTGGATTACTAAGCCCTCTGCCTAGAGCAGAGCGCCTGAGCACCTTCCTTACCGGGGTAGGGTTTTTGCTTAGTTTGGGTGCACTGTACGCACCGACCTTACTTACGGATGGGCTGGGGCTGGTCTTTTCTCCCACACATACCTTGTTATCAGTAGTTGTCTGTTTTATAAGCCTGGCCATTCAAGCATACGGGCTGCGGCATTTCGGAGGTCACCGCACTCAGCGGGAAATTTTCCGCTACCTGATGTCGCTCACCCTGTCGCTGGTCTTTTTCAGTGCCGCTGACCACCTGTTGATTATGGCAGCTGGGCTGCTGGTGAGCAATGGGTTACTTGCCCGCCTCATCGGTTTCCAGCTGGAATGGAAAGCGGCAGCAGCTTCGGCCCGTTATACCCTATTGCACTTGGGAGGAGGGGCCTTGCTCTTGCTGGCAGCTGTCGGTTTGGTCTACTACACACAGGGGCACTGGTCGCTGGAGCGCCTTTCCCTTTCTGTAGAAGTTACGCCCTGGCTTCCGGTCATTGGAGGGCTCGTTTTGTTGTCGGCTCTTACGCAGTCCGCTATCTGGCCTTTCCACCGCTGGCTGATCGCTTCTGCAAATGCCCCAACGCCGGTATCTGCTTTTATGCACGCCGGTCTGGTTAATGGTGGAGCGGTTGTCCTGTATAAATTATACCCGGTCTGGAGCACCCTGGCGTGGAGTGCCACACTTCTGGTGGTGCTGGGCGGGCTGACTGCAATTGCCGGCACCCTCTGGATGCTGGTGCAAAGCGATGTGAAGCGCACCCTTACCTGTTCCACGATGGGCCAGATGGGTTTCATGATCATGCAGTGTGGCATGGGGCTATTCCCGGCAGCCATCGCGCACATGATATGGCACGGATTTTTCAAAGCCTCTTTATTTCTCAGTGCGGGCTCAACGGTAAAAGCCGCCCGCAATAAAAGCCTCAGTTTGTATGGCCCCAAAGCCCTGCCTCTTTTCCTCTTCGGATTGATTATTGGGGGCTTGGGTGCCTTTATCTTTTGGATGTTTACAGGGGCTACCGGAGGACTGGGCAGCACTTATGTACTCCTGCTGCTGTTCTGCGGCATCACCTGTGCCCATGCCGTTATGACGATTGCGGAGCCTTCTCCCACTGCCGGGCGGCTGGTGCTGGCGGCGGTCCTCGGGCTCTTGGGGTCAACGGTATACGGGCTGTCTGTCTGGGCGGTCGAATCACAGCTGGCGCACTTTACTGCCCCTGCCCTCAATGGGCTGCACCTTGGCATTGGCCTTTTCTTCGTGCTTGGCTGGCTGCTCATGATCTTCCGGGACTACCTCCCTGATCCGGTGGGCGATGGTTGGATCACCCGGATTTATGTCTGGGCGCTGCATTCCAGTCAGCCTCTGCGTAATTCATTGAATGTACGCCGAAGCGCCTACCGCCTGTAATCCTAACCGATAAACAATAAAGACATGACACTTACCGAGACCTTCACTCAGCAATATATCGATCAGGGACTGCAAAAGCTACAGCAGCACCTGGATCACCTCAGTACGCTCATTGCTCCTACCTGGCCTTTGGCACATGCGGTAGCCTGTAATCCGCTTCAGGGGCTGGAGCGCCTGCCTTTTGCGAAAGCGGTACGCCGCGGACAGGAGCTGTTCGATGCTAATACCTTGCCGGCTCTCTGGCAAATCCGTAAGGCGGTAAAAGATGGGGAAGTACAGGAAAAGACGATAGCACAGGCGGTCAGCCGGGCGCTGGATACCTTGCCCGCTACATTGCCTTTCGGCAAAAGCTCCGTCAACCTCGAAGCCTTGTTTACAGCCATGGTAGAGGAGCTGGATGAGCGCACCATAGAGCAGTCCTCCGATTCGCTACTGTCGGAAACCCTCACCGAAATGGGGCAGCAGCGCCCCTGGCAGCCCACGCTGGAGCCGGTCAACCAAGAGATGATCACCTGGCTGGGCGCTTTCCTCGACGAAGGGCAGGCAGCCTGGCCGATGCCTTTCCGCGAGCGGGGCTTTTACCGGTCGGTGAAGATGCTGTTGCTGCATCAGGGCGAGCAGACGAACTTCATTAAGCGCTTACCGGAAGCCACCGGGCCTGCACTGCTGATGCTGCTGCGTCATTTGGGTATTGAAGCAGCGGAGCAACGTGACTTCCTGCGCGATCATCTGATGGCACTGCCGGGCTGGGCTTCTTACATCCGCTGGCGGAGTGAACAAACAGATTATGCGCCTCAGCAGCGGCATCCTATCGATTTGGAAGAGTACCTGGCGGTACGCCTGTTGGTTGCAGCTGTACAAGTACCGGGCCGGCCAACAAAAGCCCCCGCACCTGCCAAAGAATGGGCGATGCTCCACCATTGGGCGGCAGCACAAATAAATCCCGCTCTGGGTACAACAGCAGCAGAATGGGCACCTCTGCTCAAAGCGCTGCGGGAAGCCTACTACCTGATGCGCCTGTCCCTATTGGAGTCCTGGGAACAGTCCTTCCGCAGCCGGATGACGGCCGACCTGCAGTCGCAACTTAAAGCCCCGGCGGTTGAGGGCCGCCCGGAGGCGCAGCTGGCTTTCTGCATTGATGTGCGCTCCGAGCCCTTCCGCCGGCAATTGGAAAGCTGCGGTGCCTACGAAACATTTGGTTTTGCAGGCTTCTTTGGCTTGCCGATCGCTTACCAGACAGTACTGGGCAAGCGGGTGAAGTCGCTGCCCGTGTTGTTGCAGCCTGCGCATGAGCTTAAAGAAGTGGCAGGTACTTGCTGTGCCCACGATCTGGAAAAGCACCAAAGCGGGCTTAAGCTCCTCAAAGAGCTCAAGCAAGCCTATAAATCACTGAAATACAATATTGCCACACCCTTTGCCGCAGTGGAAGCCCTGGGCTTGCCCGCCGGGCTGATCACGATTGGGCGTAGCCTGATCCCCGGCCCCTTATCCCGGTTGCGCCGTATGGGGCGCCGCTGGTTCCGCCCGGAAGTGGACCTGCTGCCCGACGTAGCGCAGGTGGACCAATGGGGTATACCAATGGAGCAGCAGGTGACCTACGCCGGCAACGCGCTGCGCATGATGGGACTGACCCGGAACTTTGCGCCCCTCGTTGTCCTCTGCGGGCACGGTAGCCAAACGGAGAACAACCCCTACGCCGCCGCACTCGATTGTGGTGCCTGCGGGGGCAGCCACGGTGGGCCCAATGCAGCAACTATGGCGAGCATTCTCAATCAGAAAGCAGTGCGGGAAGCGCTGGCAGGGGAAGGGATTGCGATACCGGAAGACACCCTCTTTGTGGGGGCTCAGCACAACACGACGACTGATGCCGTCCAACTCATCAATCTGCCGGAACTGGATACAGAAAAGCTGGCGCAGATTACCGGTTTACAAGCGGGCCTGGCTAAAGCTCAGCAGCGCAATCTGGAAGTCCGCTCAACTCAGTTTGGCTTAACCAATAGCAAGGGTATGCTGCGCCGCAGTGCCGATTGGTCGGAAGTACGCCCGGAGTGGGGCCTGGCGGGCAATGCGGGCTTTGTCGTGGCACCCCGTCACATGACCGCCAATCTCGACCTGAAGGGGCGTTGCTTCCTGCACTCCTATGACTGGTCGCAGGATCCGGATAGCAAGAGCCTGGAGGTCATTCTCACCGCCCCCCTTGTCGTGGCGCAATGGATCAACAGTCAGTACTTTTTCTCCACAGTGGATAACACGGCCTTCGGCAGCGGCAGCAAAGTTACGCACAACGTCGTCGGTAAAATCGGCGTCATGCAGGGCAATGGCTCTGATTTGATGCACGGCCTGCCCTGGCAATCGGTGATGAAGAACGACGAAGAGTTGTACCACAAACCACTGCGCCTCACCGCCTTTGTGGTAGCCCCCAAAGCTGCCGTACAGCAACTGGTGGAGAAGCACGAGGTACTACAGAAACTGTTCTACAATGAATGGGTATTCCTGAAGGTACTTGATCCGGAGACGGGCGTAACCTGGGTATTGGAACCGGATGGCAGTTGGGTAAGATAAGATTGGTTTAGTCGATTCTGAAGGCTGTATGTAAAGCTTACCATCGAACTCCTGACTGGCAGTAGGAGCTGGTCAGGGGTTTTTACATCCTTTGTGCTCGGTTTTGCTTGTCAATTGAGGTGAGGTCTGGTTGGTGAAAAGAATTTATTCATAACTTTCAATACTTTTTGAAAGTTATGAATAAAGCCTGTATCTTTGGTGTAACCAAAACCACCAAACATGAAAAAGGTATTGTTCACCATTGATAATGTCGTCCAGGGCTTGCTTCTTGGGTCTTCGGTATTCTTCCCCTTCACTTTCATTGCAGCCTTCTTTTTAGGTTGCTGGCAACTGGGAAGCAGTTTGCTCAAAGCCATTCTGTTACAAAGCCGGCTACACCTCAATTACTTTTTGGCGGCTACAGCGTATTGTGTGGTGCTCTTTGCCGGTGCCCAGACAGCCGATGCCTTCAACTATGAGCCCACAAATTGGGTAGGTTACCTTTGGTTCGTTTTAGCCTTGCCGCCATTGGTGGGGGGGATCTGGTACTTTGGTCAGAGCATGAGGGATTTAGCTGAAGCCAAAGCTGCCCAATCGGAATGGGTCTAAGCCGAACGGAATAATCTGCGGGTAGCTCTAAGCCCCAGTATCGGGCCTAAGAAAAGTATCCAAAGGCTGTTCGATATCCCCCAGTACTGGCTTAGATAAGTCAGGCCCTGAATGCTGAAAATGGTCATCGCAAAACCAATGCTGTTGACAATAGTCAGGGCGGAACCGCGGGATTCGGGCGGTGCATTTCGGGCTACAAGCGTTGAGAACTGTGGGGAATCGCCAACTACCGCGAAGCCCCAAAGGAAAAGCAGGGCGGTGAAAGCCCATCCCGGCAGCTGAAAGAGCAGGGGAGAGGCCAGGCAGAGGAGCCCGGAGATCAGTAGCATGGCGTAAGCTACCTTGGCGCTGCCGGTGCGCAGTGACCAATACCCACCCAGGATACAGCCAAGTGCGCCCACACCAATGACCCCGAAGGCAAAAAGAGCTGTTGAGGCGGGGGGAAGTTCTGGAAACCTGGCTAGCACGATAACGGGGACAAATGCCCAAAAGGCGTACAGTTCCCACATGTGCCCGAAGTAGCCAAGGGCAGCTGCCCGGAAATCAGGGATGCGAAAGATGGCAATGATGGCAGCTGGCTCAAAAGCGGTGCCGGATCGCCGGTAGGGGCCGTCAGGGATCAGCCACCAAATTAACAGCCCACCCATAACCGCCAGGAAAGAAGTGCCCTGCATGACGCGCTGCCAGGGCACTTCCGCAGCGGTAAAGCGCAGCAAATGCGGAAAGGCGGTGCCCAACACCAAGGCGCCAACCAGATATCCCAATGCTTTGCCCAGGTCGGCTGCGTACCAGTCAGCGGCTATTTTCATGCCTACCGGATAAATCCCCGCCAGGAATAAGCCCGTAAGAAAACGGAGTGCCAAAATGCTGGCATAACCTTCTGTCACCGCCCCAATGCCCAGGTTGAACAAAGCGCTCAGCATCGCAGAGAACAGGAAGACCCGTGAGGGAGAGAAACGATCTGCCAACATCAGGATAGCGTAAAGCAGTGTGCCAGTGATAAACCCAAGCTGCACCGCAGAGGTCAGCCCGCCGAGTGCGCCCCCGGGCAGTCCGTATTCCATCTGTAGATCCGGGAGGACTGCATTGCCTGCAAACCACAGGGAGGTGCCGGTGAATTGGGCGAAGATGATAACGGGCAGGGTGTATTGGGGTGGGGTCAGCTGATTTGTCATTGGGCAAAGCATTACCAGGATTCGTTATGGAGTTTGGTTTCAAAAAACCTTTGGGAGCAATTATTTGAGCTCGTCTGGAAATACAAACGGATCGAAGCCCCACGCGTAGGGCAAAAGCAGGTAAACCATCAGGCTGAGCAGAAGGATAGAGATTAAATTCAGCCATACGCCTGTTTTGACCATATCTGGTATTTTGAGGTATCCCGAGCCAAAAACAATGGCATTGGGCGGGGTAGCAACCGGCAGCATAAACGCGCAGGAAGCCGCCAGGGTCGCGCCCACCATCAGTATGTAGGGATGTACGCCGATGGCCATGGCCAGAGGAGCCAGTATGGGAAGGAGCATGGCAGTGGTGGCCAGGTTGGAGGTGATTTCGGTCAGGAAGTTGACTGCAGCCACCAGGATAAGCAGCAGTAGAAAAAGCGGTAGCCCTTCAAGCAAAGACAATTGCCCCCCGATCCATCCTGCAAGCCCTGTGGTTTTGAACCCTTCCGCCAGAGCGAGCCCACCTCCGAATAGCAGCAATACGCCCCAGGGCAGCCTGACGGCTTCGGCCCATTCCACCAAAGGGCGCTTGTGAGCCTTGCCAGCCGGTAAAATAAAGAGGGTGGTAGCCGCCATGATCGCAATTATTGTATCGTCCAGAGCAGGTAAGAATTGATTCAGAAGGAAAGAGCGGGTAATCCAGGCTACTGCGGTAAGCACGAAAACCCCCAGGACCAGTTTTTCCTCATACGAGACAGGGCCGAGCTGATTCATCTGCCGTTGTATTTCCTGTTTGCCGCCCGGGAAAGACTTTTGTTCAAAGGAGGCGGCAAAATGGGTGAGGTAGTACCAACAGATGATCAGCATGATGATGGAAATAGGCAGCCCGATAAGTATCCATCGAGAAAAGGTGATCTCTATGCCATAAATCTCCTGTACAATCCCTGCCAGGACCAGGTTGGGCGGTGTGCCAATCAGGGTAGCTACGCCTCCAATGGAAGCGCTGTAGGCAATGGCCAGCATAAGTATCTTGCCAAAAATTTGGTTTTCATCCGCCCGGGTATTGGGGTTGTCTTTAAGTTGGGTGACAACAGCGAGCCCGATGGGCAGCATCATGACGGCTGTAGCAGTATTGGAAATCCACATGGATAGGAAAGCAGTAGCAACCATAAAGCCCAGGATAATACTTCTGACATTCGTGCCTATATAACGGATAATGTGAAGGGCTATGCGCCGGTGCAGGTTCCACCGCTCGATAGCAATCGCCAGGATAAACCCGCCGGCGTACAGGAAGATATACCGGTGCCCAAAGGAAGCGGTAGTGGCTTTTAGGTCCAGTGCGCCGGTGAGTGGAAAAAGCACGATGGGCAGCAGAGCTGTGGCAGCAATAGGGATTACCTCCAGTATCCACCAGGTGGCAATCCACAAGGTAGAGGCAAGAACCGCATTGGCTTCACGGCTCATGCCTTCCGGATGAGCAAAAAGCAGGGTGGTGATAAAAAGTGTAGGGCCCAGGAGTAGGCCGATTTGCTGTTTTTTCATAGAATCTTATGCTTTACCGGGGCCGTTTACTAAGGTGACTACCGGGCAGATTTTGCTAAGGTAATCCGAAAAGGGGAGTTGCCAGCATTGCTTTCCATGGTAAATACCGGTGTATAAAACAGCGGCACCGTAATCGTCGCCAAGGAAGATTACGGTGCCATCCATATCAGAGTCTGTCGATTCTGTTATCCCAGATAAGCCGAATACATCCAAACCAGTTTTTCCTGTTCGCGGATGTAGTCGCTCATGAGGGCATTGGTGCCTTCGTCTCCGGATTCACCGGCCAGCTCCAGCAGCTCCCGCTCCAGTGGCAGGAGGACTTCGTAGCCTTTGAGGATTTCTTTCACGGCTTCCACACCGTCTGAGATGTTTTTAGCCTGACGGATAGCCGAAATTTGGGTGTAGTCTTCATAGGTATGCAAAGGGGTGAATCCCAGGGTAAGGATACGCTCTGCGATTTCATCAATTTTAATCAGTGAGTCATTGTATAGCTCTTCAAATTTCAGGTGGAGCTCAAAGAACTTATTGCCTTTGATGTTCCAGTGAAAGCCACGGGCGTTCATGTAAAAAAGCTGGTAGTTGGCAAGCAGGGTGTTGAGTTTGTTGGACAGCACTTGTGATTGTTCCTGATCGAGGCCGATGCGGCTTAAGGTATTGGTCATGTTGACTTTTTTTGTGATGAATTAACGGTTGTCAGCGGTGGAGCACGTCATGGCTTAGCCGCTGTTGATGTCTACAAATTGCAATTTTTGAGCATGGAAGTCAGTGCGTTATATCACTGACCGGGGAGTTTTGAACGCCTTTTTGGAGGCACTTCGGGCATTGTGTACATTTATATCTAAATTGTTGGGCTATCAACGAAAACCAAGTACCATGAGCCAACAAGACCTACCGGAAGAACTCAAAAACATGCTGCTCAACGATGAGCTAAAGGAAGTGATTGACCGGCTGCGGGCGCACCTGCCGGAACTCAGGGGGCAGGTCACCGAAGAAGAGCTGCTGCAATACGCCGCCCGTCTGAATGCCGTGGAGCGGGAGTGGAAGCTGGGCATCATCGCAGCAGAGCGCTACGGGATTGAGAAGAATCAACTTCGGCAGATTCTCATTCAAACCGTTACTCAGCTCAGGAAAGCAGGGGATGCCCCGGTACCAGAACCCCCTAAGTCTCCGGATGGGCCGGAGCGGCTGCTCGAAAAAGGCCGCCAACAGCATCAGGATGGGGAATATCAACAGGCGGTAGTTACGCTTCAGCAGGCGATAGCCCACCCGGGGATTCAAAAAGGGGATTTGGCGCAGGCCTATGCTGTACTCGGCAATACTTACAATCAGCTCGGTTACTATCAGGAAGCCATCGATGCGCATCAGCAGGCATTGGAAATCCGTCCGGATACGGCCTCTTACTGGACCAATCTTGGCATCTGTTACCGGCTGACCGGGCAGTATGATAAAGCTGCTTCCTGTTACGAAAAAGCCATCAGCCTGGACCCGGGCTATGCAGAAACCTACACTAGCCTTGGGGCGCTCCATCTGACCCACACTATGCAGTTTGAGCAAGCCGTTCACTATCTCGAAAAGGCTATAGCGCTCGATCCGGGCCAGGCCATTGCTTACGCCAATATGGCGATAGCTAAAGCTTCTCTGGGGTTTTTCGATGAAGCGGATGCGCTACTGCGGCAAGCTGTAATGAAGGGCTACCGCAATGCGAAGAATGCCCGGCAGATGATTGATAATTTACGGGCGTTGTAAAGGTCCTGCGGTATTGGTCAGCGGGGTTGCAATATCCGTCATGTAACACCTTTACCATTTTCTAAGTATATAAATAGTGACTGAAAAGGCTGCTTCTCAAGGGAGTAGAGCGATTTTTTCCATGCCAGATTTTTTTCATGAGTAGCGGAAAACTAATTTTTTCAAAAAAATAGGGGGCCCGGAAATCCGCAACCCCTTATGAGCCCGTATATCCATCAAATCAAAATAACCAATAATCATTATGAAGAATTTTGCACTAACAGTGCTGGGTCTGGTCTTTGCCATTACCTTGAGCGCTCAGGAAAGTACAGTTATGGTAGGCGGAGAAGCGATGTTTGCCAGTAAAGACATTGTAGACAATGCGGTGAACTCGGAAGACCACACAACGCTGGTCGCTGCTGTGAAGGCTGCCGAGCTGGTAAAAACGCTAAAATCAGATGGGCCGTTCACGGTTTTTGCTCCGGTCAATGATGCGTTTGAGAACCTGCCCTCAGGGACGGTGGAGACTTTGCTGAAGCCTGAAAACAAAGATAAGTTGACAGCTGTATTGACCTACCACGTCGTTGCCGGAAAATACGACGCCAAGACTATCATGGGAGCCATCAAAAAGGGGAATGGCAGTGCTACCCTGACCACTGTGAATGGCGCTACTCTAACCGCGATGATGAACGGTCCAATGAATGTGGTTGTCAAAGATGAACAAGGCAATGTTGCCAATGTCATAACTTATGATGTCAATCAGTCAAACGGGGTGATACATGTGATAGACACTGTTTTGTTACCGTAAGCATTGAAAACTTAAAATGCAACGACCCGGATATTGGCACGGCTGATATCCGGGTTTTGCTGTTCGATTGGGTAATACTTTTCTGTCTACTTTTCAAGTGCTACAACACAGTCTTAAAGTGATGAAGCTGCAACCAGAGTGATTGCCATTGCATAAAAGTTCTTATTTCTGTATTTTGCAACAAAGACAAAACTATGACTTCCCGGACCACAGAAATAACCGATACCCACCGCTTCTCCGCAGAAGCCTACCATCGTATGGGGGAGGCAGGCGTTTTCGGGGAGCAGCGTGTCGAACTGCTCTATGGCAAAATTGTGGATATGAGCCCGATAAAAAGTAATCATGCAGGCACGGTGAATGAATTGATCCGTCACTTATCCTTACATCTTCCGCACGAAGCGTATGTGTTTACTGCACAAAATCCAATTCATCTGGACGATTATTCTGAGCCGGAACCAGATATCAGTATTTTACAATACCGGTCAGACCTTTACAAGCGTTCTCATCCAACAGCTGAAGAGACGGTTGTTCTTATCGAAGTTGCTGACAGCAGCCTGGAAAAAGACCGGGATATCAAGCTGCCCCTTTACGCCAGCCATGGCATTCCAGAGGTTTGGATCGTCAACCTGCAGGATAAGCAGATAGAGCGTTACCGCAGCCCTGGTCCAAAGGGCTATACCGATATCCATATCTTCCTGGCGGGTGATGAAATAGCTACGGATTTTATGAAAGCGGTAGAGGTTTCGGCCGTGTTGGGTGTGTAGGTTTTTTGGCAAGATGGGCAGGCCACACCCGCCTTGTCTCTTTCCCGGGAAAATCGTACTTTAATCTGCAAGAAAAAAAATAACCAATGGCAGAGGCAACCACCGTACTATCCCCATCCGCCTACCTGGAGTGGGAAGCAGAACAGGAAGAACGCCATGAATACGAAAATGGAAAACTGATTGCTATGGGCGGAAGTAGTAAAGAGCATAATCGATTAGTCAGGAATTTAACGACCATTCTTTGGAATTATCTCGGACCTTTAGACAGGTATGAATTGTATCCATCCGAACTACGCGTAAAATCTGGTATAGATGATAAATATTATTACCCGGATCTCGTGCTCACGGAAGGAGAGGAGCATTATTTGGAAAATGCCCCTGACACCCTGCTCAATCCTCTCCTGTTAATCGAAGTGCTCTCCGATTCCACGGCAGCCCGTGACCGCGGTCCTAAATTTGAAGCTTACCGGGCTATCAACAGCCTGCGGGAGTATGTACTGGTCGCACAGGACCAATGCCAGATAGAGGGCTTCTACCGGAACGATGCGGGGGAGTGGATTATTCGGGAACCTGTTGCTGGACTTGACAATACCTTTTCCTTCATTAAACTGGATTTGGAGCTGAAGCTGGGGGAGGTATATCAGGGGGTGGAGGTGTAGAGCGTGCCGCCCACGGTTGTTGCTGATGCCTATATCAATAGAGCACCATGCTTGGCTGCATTGCACTCGCTTACTCAATCGCCTTTCTAAACTGATCAATACTCTCTTGTTT
Source organism: Phaeodactylibacter sp. (assembly GCF_022763345.1). GTDB lineage: Bacteria > Bacteroidota > Bacteroidia > Chitinophagales > Saprospiraceae > Phaeodactylibacter. The sequence goes on along the minus strand of NZ_JALEGS010000114.1, from coordinate 21,706 downwards.
ACCAGTTACATACAGGATATCCCGTTGCAACAGGATTTCATCCGGGCCGCTATTGGTAATGAGCGTGTTTTTTCGGGATAACCCAAGGATGTTAATACCATATTGGTTCCTTACGTCAAGTTCACTTAACGTTTTACCTACGATCCGCCGGTTGTCCGTCCGTACTTTCAGGCAGGTAATATCAAACTCCGGGTATTTACCGGGGCGGAAGGTCCGGGGGATACTTTTCTTATTCTGGAAAAGACCGTAGTTATTAGAGCGGGTAATCTCAGCAAAGTGCCCGATATCGTCCTCCGGGATGAGGAAGTAATGAAGGGTGCGGGAGAAGATTTCGATTGAAGTCTCAAATTCTTCGGGTATAACATCATCTGCGCCCAGGGCGATGAGCTCGGGGATTTCCTTGACGAAGCGCGTCCTGACGATAAGGTGGACAGACTGGCTGACCATCCGGATATTTTGGACGACCACTTTTGTTCCCTCGGGGTCTGAAATCGCGATAACAACAACTCGGGCTTTAGGGATATTCACAGCCTCCATGATATGGTCCTGCCGGGCGTCTCCATAGAGTATGGGTACGCCTTTTTTCTGTTCTGCTTTGACGGTTTCCGCGTCCATTTCCACAGCTACGTAGGGAATATCGCTGAATTCGGCTGCCCTCGCCAGGTTGCTTCCATTTATGCCGTAGCCGATGATGACCAGGTGGTTGTGGAGTTGGTCTGTGGCTACGGAATGATCCCGCTCCTTTGAAGCCACCATCTTTCTGTCCCATGCCTCAATCGGGCGGAACTTCATCACGCCAAAGGCGATGCGCTCGGAGAAAATGATGACGAATGGCGTCAGCAGCATGGAGACGATGGAGACAGCCAGGAAGTACTGATTGGTTTCGGGGTCCAGCAAGTCATATTGAATACCCACTTTTGAAAGGATAAAGGCAAATTCACCGACCTGGAATAGCGCTAAGCCCGTAAGCAGAAAAGTCCGGGGTGGATACTTCAGCACTGCTATCGCCAAAGCAGCGATGATAGACTTGATGAAAAATACGGCAACTACAATCAGCATTACGATGCCGATATTGCCCCAGAAGAACTGCAGATCGAGCAACATGCCGACGGAGATGAAAAAGAAACTTGTAAACAGCTCCCGGAAAGGCAGGATAACGCTTGTGGCCTGATGGCTGTACTCGGACTCCGAGATGACCAGGCCGGCCAGAAACGCCCCCAGCGCCAGTGAGAGCCCTGCTTCGGCGGTCAGGAAAGCCACTGCAAAACAGATGGTGATCGTGGTAATCAGGAAGAGTTCCTGACTGTCCGTTTTGGCAATACCGTGCATCAGCCGGGGTACCAGGTAGCGGGCGCTCAAAATCGTAATCAGGATGACCACGGCAGTCTTGAGCAGAAGCATCAGGATACTTCCAGTGACATCGCTCCCCTGACCGGCAATAATTGGAGTGAACAGCATCATTGGCACCACGATGATATCCTGGAAGATGAGGATAGCAAGGGCATTCCGGCCCTGTGGAGCCGACATTTCGTTGCGGTCCTGCAGCACTTTTAGAACAATAGCAGTACTGGAAAGCGAGAACAGAAACCCAACAAAAAGCGATTCTTCCCAGCTATTACCTAAAAAGTAGTACCCGGAGCCTGCCACCAGTATCGTGAGTCCAACCTGTAAGGAACCTCCAATGAAAACGGTATTTTTAATGGATACCAGATGCTTGATGGATAATTCCATACCGATGACAAAGAGCAGCAGGATGACCCCAATCTCCGAGATGAGTTCGATCTGTTCGGATTCGCTCACCAGCCCCAGCCCATGCGGCCCGATCAGTATGCCAGTCACCAAAAAGCCCAGTATGGAAGGCAGCTGAATGCGCTGCAGTGCGTACACGACAATCGCGGAGAAGCCCATGAAGATGAGCAGGTCCTGCAATAAGGGAAAATGCATGGCCGTTGGATTTTTGGGTGAGGGTTAGGTCGGTATTCACGCAATTAAGTGTACGAAGCGGGATTTGGTTTGCGGGGAGCGCGGGCTTCTTCTAAAAAATATTAACGCTTAGCGTAATGGTTCTTATTCAAATACTTCAACCAGCGGCAGTTCAATATCCAGTACCTCGTCTTTGAGCGTTTCTTCGGGGCGGTATATCTCGTAGGTATCCTTGCCGGAAAAAACATAAACATTGCCCAGTTCCAAAAATACGACCCATACCGAGCGCACGCCATGATCAAAGTATTGACCTGCCTTAATGATCAATTCTCCTAAAGGCTGGGTAGGCGAGCTGATTTCAATTGCACAGAGTGGTGGCTCCAGCGTCTTGGTCTGATCATTGCGCAGGTCGAGTGGTTTTTTAGGATAGATGCAGAGGTCGGGGACAGAGAGCCAGTCGTCAAGTTGCAGGCTTAGCTCGGAAAGAATCCGATACTTTTCCTTGTAGCGTAGTTTCAGCTCAAATCCTAAATTGAGCTGTACGGTGGCATGATTAAAAGAGGGTATAGGCTTTTGGCGTTCGACTTCGTACTCGTGTTGGCTCACCTCTGGCATAAAGGATACTTTTTTGTAAAAATACGGAAATACGTGGGGATTGTCAATCTTTGGCATACTCCGCTGCTTGCCATTTGGAATGGCTTTTTTCTTTAATGTTGCTTTGTATTTCATCGTTTGACTGACGGCTCATGCTGTATAATACCGCCGCCGCAGCCAAAACGCCACATTCACCAGCCCAATCAAAGCCGGCACTTCGACCAGCGGCCCGATCACCCCCGCAAAGGCCTGCCCGGAATTCAGCCCGAAGACCGCGATCGCTACGGCAATCGCCAGCTCAAAGTTGTTGCCCGCTGCAGTAAAGGCGACCGCAGCGTTGCGGGGGTAGTCCGCGCCCAGCCATTTCCCCACAAAAAAGCTGATGAGGAAAATCAGGTCGAAGTAAATCAGCAGTGGAATTGCAATGCGGACTACGTCCATCGGTATTTCGACGATCAGCTCACCCTTGAGGCTAAACATGACTACGATCGTAAAGAGCAGGGCGATGAGGGTTATAGGGGAAATCACGGGCACAAACTTGTTTTGGTACCATTCTTCTCCCTTGGCTCGTACCAGCAGCACCCGGCTCAGCAGCCCCGCCAGGAAGGGGATGCCCAGGTAGATGGCTACGCTTTCCGCCACTGTAGCGATAGAGATATTCACAATCGCTCCTTCGAAGCCCAATACCGGAGGCAGGACGGTAATAAAGAGCCACGCGTAAAAGCTGTAGAAAAAGACCTGGAAGATGCTGTTCAGCGCCACCAGCCCGGCACCGTACTCCCGGCTGCCCTCCGCCAGGTCGTTCCACACTATGACCATCGCGATGCAGCGCGCCAGCCCAATCAGGATAAGCCCGGTCATGTATTCCGGATAATCGCGTAGAAAAACAATAGCCAGCACAAACATGAGTGTGGGGCCCACAATCCAATTGAGGAACAACGATAAACCCAGTATCTTCACATTGCGGAATACCTGCGGCAGCATGCGGTAGTTGACCTTCGCCAGGGGCGGATACATCATCAGGATGAGGCCGATGGCGATTGGGATATTGGTGCTGCCCCGGGAAAAGGAATTGACTAAATCGGCTGTTCCAGGCAAAAAGTAGCCTAACCCGACACCCACTGCCATGGCTAGGAAAATCCAAAGCGTCAGGTAGCGGTCAAGAAAGGATAGGCTTTTGCGGGGTTTGGTGGTGCTTTTTGAATTCATACGGATTTCATTTTTTGAGCCGCCAATTGCATAGCGTACAGGATTTCCCGTCCGATCTGCCGGACGCGCTCGTCGTATCGGGCCGTTTCCTCCGGAGTGCCATCGGCAACCTTAGGGTCATCGTAGGTTAGCGGCAGGCGAAAAGCTGCTCCCGGGATAAAAGGACAATTCTCGTCGGCATCTGAGCAGGTCATAACGGCTGCAAACCCTGATCTTGGATTAACGACATCGTCAAAGGTTTTGGAATAGCAAACCAATGGGGATTGTGTTTCCGCGAAAGCAACCTGATAATGCGGATTCTCTCCGCCTGGGTTGTGGATTTGGAAACCTGCCCGTTGCAGCGCCGCCACCGCCCGGGGGTTGAAAGCTGTGGCCTCTGTGCCACCTGAGTAAGTCTCCACGCCCGGGATGCCGAAGTACGCTGCCCCGGCGGCCGTCCAGATTTGAGCGATGTGGCTGCGGCGGGAATTGTGGGTGCAGATAAAATTTAGCCTAACAGGCGTACTTTTAGGTTGCACCAGATAATCCGCAAGTTGTTGTAGCAGCGCTTTCCGTTCGTCCGGTATTTGTTGAGCTTCCTGCAACAGCGATTCGGCGTAAGCATTCAGTTGTGGTAATAAACCCATGGTCGTCTTCAATTTTGAATTTTAGCAACAGCCGCCTCCCGGTGCACAATCCGATGTATTTACGGCTAGTGGTAAGGCCTCCATGCTTATCCCGCACTTTTCCTTTGCCAGGCAGTCAGTCTGCTTTGGCAGCAGCACAAATTTTCCCTGTTTGAAATCCAGCCCATACCGGCCGATGGTGTCGGTTTGGTATTCCATCTCTACCTCCGGGTTTTGAGCCTGGAGTAGGGGAGTGGCCATATCGATAATGCCGATCAGCTTGTCCGGGCTTAGCCGGTGGTCGTAGTCCTCTGCCACCCAAATTTGAAGGCTGGCGTGCGCTTCCGTGCGGGTAGTGCCACCGCAGTCAACAAAGTGCTTGGTGGTCAGCCCCATTTCTGTGATGTGAAAATGCAGCGGTACGACCTGCCCGTTAGGCTGCTGGAAAACCAGTTGATCGACCGACTGAAGGTGGATTTTAAATTCAGAAACAGTCATAGTGAAAAGGAATTAGTGATTTAAAGATAACTTTATTGCAATATTGCAATATTAATTTTAAGCGTTATTTAATCATCCTAGCAAAACTAGTGCTTGTTTTAACAGCACTGCTCCCCCGGCTCCATACCGAGCAGGCCGCCCAGCATCTGACGGATTTCGCGCCAGCGGTGAGCGTTGATGCAGTAGTTCATGCTTGAGCCCTCAATGGTGCCCTGAATAATACCAACTTTCTTAAGCTCTGCCAGGTGGCGGGAAATGGTAGGCTGGGAGAGGGGCAGTACGTCCATCAGGTCATTGCCGATACAAGCGTTGATCTCCAGCAGGTGCTGCACGATGGCAATGCGTGCCGGGTGGCCCAGCACCTTGGCAACGGTGGCCAGCTCGATTTGCGCTTGTGTGTAGCCTTCTGTTTTGGTAAGCCCCATAGCGTTTCTGTTTTAAGATATTGCAATATTGCTATATAAAAACTATTTTTCAAAACATATGCTCAACTTTCTTGTGCGGACATTGGTGAAATATTGATTTTCCCGCAACAAAAGAGCTGGGATTCTATTTTGCCCTTTAATACTCACTGAAATGATTGATGTTGTAATTATTTGATAGTCAGTGTCTTTTAGATCCGGCTCAAAAAGAATTCAGAAAAGTTAAGCACGTTTGCAACGTTTTCATCATTACATCACAATAGATAAGCAAAAACAATAATCATGCAACGAATTACAATCTGTTTTTGCTTAATTGCATTCTTCGCACTGACCAACTGCGACCGGGAAAATTTCATTGACGTCACGGAAATCCCTGAAGAGGTCACACCCGTTGAGGTGGAAGTGCAGCAAGGCTTTGCCTTAAAAGCTCAGGAAGAGGACATCTTTGTTTCTGAAGGCTCCGCAATGCGCTTTATTGGGGCAGACGGTGTTTTTTTCTATGCCATTTCCTCAGGTACAATTACTTGTGAAGGGGGCGGTGCATATAGCACGAGTTACACCGGCCCCAATCTTTTTTTCGTAGATTTTTATGAGTTTGAGGGCGAACATTTTGTTACGCAGGCGGGCATTACTACTGAAGTTGATGGGCAGCCTACGGTATTATTTAGTTTAGTAGCACCAGGCAGTGGCTGTCAGGAGCAAAATGTGGAAGTCACGATCACCGAAATCACCGCGACCGAAATTAGTGGGACATTTACGGGGGATTTCTTCAAAATGGATGGTCCAATAGGTAGCGACTTGCCTTGTAGCGGTTTTGTATATGTGGATGAGTACACGGCTTCTTTTAGTCTGCCTTACGAAGACTGCGAATAGGGGCCGCCGATGAATACCGTAACCATTATCAAAAAATGCCTTAAAGGCAATGCCCAGGCGCAGCAGCAGCTTTATGAGCACTATTTGCCCTACGTACTAACAATTGTACGTCGGTTTGGTGTAGAGCAGGCTGAACAATGCGACTTGGTTCAGGATATCTTCGTTGCGGTATTCCAGGGGCTGGAACGATTTGACCCCAATAAAGGGGATTTGCACCACTGGATTCGAGGATTAGCGATTCATAAAACTATTGCTTTCCAACGCAAACAACAGCGGCTTCGGGCGGAGGAGCTCATGATTTCGGAACAAACTTCCCGCACAACGACCATAGACTTATCGCACTTTGATGCGGAGTACTTACTTGACCTGATTGCTCAATTGCCAGCAGGAGCCCGAACGGTTTTCAACCTTTATGTGGTAGACGGGTACAGCCACGAGGATATTGGGAAGATGCTGGACATTAGCCCGGTAGGGTCACGGTCGCAATTATCACGCGCCAAAAAACTATTGAGAGAAGCGTTGGAAACACAAAAAATAAAGGGTCATTATGGAAACATTTGATCAACGGGGCGGGCTCAACGATAAGCTGGGCCAGCACAAAGCAACAGATATCCCTGCCAACCTGAGCTGGGAACAAATGGGGCCAAACATCAGGGCTGGTCTGGAGCACAAGAAACGTCGGCGGCTGCTTTTCTGGTGGTGGCTGCCGGTTGGCTTATCCGTTACCCTGGTTATTGGCTACTTCAGCTTCTTGGGTGAGAGTGCCGAATTGGGTTGTTTCCCGGTGCCCGGGCAGTCCGTAGGTGGAAATTCAGCGGTAGTTAAATCCGCAACGGAGATGCCAGAAGAGATAAAGGGAGCTAATGAGACGGGTATTGCCTTCTCACCGGATGATCCTAAAGCGAAAGGCGGCCCAAACATACTGCTTGCTTCGTCCAGCCCCAAGGGGAGAAAAGCCTCGGTGCCATCAACCTCAAAGGCGGTCACGACACCAACAGAATCAGGTCCTTTAAGCGAATTTAAAGAAAGTCAGGCCGTTTCAGCTGATGAGGTACAGGATAAACTGGCCGGATTGGCCCCGTTAAATCCAATCGAAGCATTGGCACCGGGACCGGTGGTCAGCCTCGATTCAACTACCCCCTATCCGGAAGTGCCGGAGATGCAGGCTGCTCTCCATCCCTGGATTGTGGAAGCCGGGATGGGGCTTGCCTTCAATCTCAATCCGGATGTTTATGGCACGAAGTTGCCCAATACCACCATTGATCCACTAAGCGGGCTAACCGCAAGCCTCCGGATAGGGTACGCGCTTCCGCAGCGCCCTTATACCCTTTGGGCCGGCATCGAAATGGAAGAACTGGTGCAGCGCGAACAATTGCAGGAGGCTTCAACCGTTCAGCTATACCAACCCAATACCGTAGATACCATTTTCCGGAATACCATCACTGGAGAGGCCTTTACCACTACTACTGATTCTGTACCCGGCATCCGCAGGGCAAATGTTCAACAACATAGCACTTTCCGCTCATGGTCGGTACCAATGCTACTCGGCAGGACCTGGTCAGCAGCCGGCTGGCAGTTGGAAGGCAAGGCCGGGGTGGACTTTAACTTGTCTTCCTGGCATTCGGGTGGGTATTTGACCGAGGGTTATACTGTGGTAAATGCCAGTACCCGATACCAAACCGGATGGGCGGTGCGCCTGGAGGGTCAGCTGCTATTGCCGCCTGTACGGTTTGGGCGCTTGTTTGTTCGGGGTGGCTACCGCCGTTCTGTAACTCAGCCGGGTGGGTTAGTACAGGGCAGTCTTTTCCGCCCGGAAGCTATGGGCTTCACGATGGGGTGGCGGGTAGATTGGTAAAGGCTATTGAGGCTTGGTCTTCTCATACTTTTTGATGGATGTGTGATGTGCGAGGCCTTGCCAACTGCCTTCCTCAACTATTGGATTCCATTGAACTTGAATCGGCTTTCAGAGAGGAACCACGAACGATAAGCTTTGGGCTCAAGATGATTTTCTTGGGGACAAATTCATCAGGGCATTCCACTTGTTCAAGAAAAGTACTGGCGGCAATTTCACCCATTTTCTTGCTTAGCTGGTCAACAGTGGTCAGCCCAGGATCGACAAACGAAGTGAAGGTTTCATTCATGAAGCCAATTAATGCTACGTCTTCCGGAATCCGCTTCCCTTTTTGCTTTAGCACTTGCATGGCCCCTATGGCGGCATAGTCACTGGCTGCGAAAACGGCATCAGGAGGACTTTTCAACCCTAATAAGGTGTTCATGCCTGCCCTGCCATCCTCAATTTTAACATTACTGTAGTGCACCAAGGCTTCGTCGAAAGCAATCCTATGGTCCTGAAGCGCATCCTTATATCCACGAAAGCGCTGCTGATAGATGTCCAAATTCTGTTGTCCGGCGAAGTGAGCGATTCGGCTGCATCCCTGTGCAATGAGGTGAGCCGTGGCTTCGTAGGCGCCGCGGTAGTCATCAATACGCACAATACTGGTGTGGTTTAGATCTGCGACGCGATCAAACAAGACTAATGGAATGCCATTATCTGTGAGTTTTCGAAAATGGCTATAGTCTGAGGTCTCTCGGGAAATAGAAGCAATAACCCCATCTACCTGCGCTTTTAGCAAAGCCTCAATATTGGACCGCTCCATTTTTTCCTGATCATTAGACTGTGTGATCATTACGTTGTATTCAGATGCTGTAGCGACTTGCTCTATGCTGCGGATGACAGATGAGAAAAAGCTGCGGTCAGTAGTAGGCACCACTATTCCGAGCATATTGGTCTTTCCGCTTCGGAGCGCAGCCGCGATGCTGTTCTGCCGGTAATTCAAGCGGGTCGCTACTTCCTGAACGGCCTTTTTTGTACGGGCACTTATGCGCGGGTGGTTACTCAGCGCCCTGGATACAGTAGATGGTGTGATGTTGAGCTCTGATGCTATATCGTAAATGGTCGTTTTGGACATGTAGTACAATATTAGAGTAAAACAATTCAATCGGTTGTATTCTGTCAGAGTTGGTTCGGCGAATTTAGGATAAACTGTGTTGTTATTGTCAATAAAAAGCAAATAAAATTGAGTTATTTCAAGATATGCCCTATATTTAATGCGCAATCGATTGCATGATTATGTATGTTTTCTGGAAATTTAAATCCAGCAACTTTCACCTGATTAAGTAAGAAAAGCCAAATTATACATGTTCCAATCAAAGCGCTTGTGCCTTATATGCTTTTTTCTTCTTGGAGCCTTACCTATGCTTTGTGGGCAGAACGCTCAAGTTGAGGCTGTTCTGACTGACTCACTGACCGGACAGCCATTGGAATTTGCCAGTTGGCAACTGAAAGGGACGAGATTTAGTGGTACTACAGGCCTGGAAGGCACATTCCGTATACTTGATTTGCCCGCAGGCAGGTATACCCTGTTGCTGAACTACCTTGGCTATCGGCCCAAAAACTATGATATTGAGGTCCAGCCCGGTGAACAACAATCATTGGAGCTCGCAATGGTGCAAGAGGCCTTTCAAATGGACGAAGTTGTGGTGTCCGCCCAGCTCGAAGGGCAGCGAGCAGCTATACAAAAGCAAATTAACGCCAATTCTATTGTCAATGTCGTTTCCAAAGACCGCATTGAGGACATACCGGACCAAAATGCGGCGGAAACCGTGGGGCGTATCCCCGGCGTAAGCCTGCAGCGGGAAGGCGGAGAAGCCACCAAGGTGAGTATCCGCGGCTTATCGCCTCGGTACAATTCCATTACGATCAACGGAGAGCGCATTCCGGCCACCGATGGTAACGATCGCTCTGTTGACTTAAGCATGGTCTCCACCGATGCACTGGACGGCATTGAGGTCTACAAGTCGATCACACCCGATCAGGACGGGGATGCCGTAGGCGGCACGGTTAACTTCCTCATCAAGCGCGCCAAACGCGGGCTGAGGGGCAATTTCAAAGGCAGTACCGGCTACAACCGGCAACAGGACGAGTTTGGGCAGTACCGGGGCAGCCTCAGTTTGAGCAACCGGTACTTTGACGATAAGCTTGGGTTAATTGTTACCGGAAACTATCAGCGCGCCAACCGTAGTTCAGATATATTGACCGGCAGTTATGTCACAATTGGTGAGGACACCACCGGTGCTGCCATTGTCAATGTGGAGGATGTTAACCTGGCTGATAATATTGAAATTCGCAAGCGCTATGGTGGTAGCCTGACGCTGGATTACGAGCTTGAACGGGGAGCTATTAGCATCAGTAGTTTTGTTGGTGTTCTGGACCAGGATCAAGACCGATTTCGCACCCGCTACCGCCCGGAGGCTTCCCGCAAGGAATACGACTATCGCAGGCGTATCATCAATCAATTCACCTGGAATAATACTTTAACGGGTACCTATCAGCTTCCGCTTTGGAAGTCTGAACTTTCCTACGGAGCTTCCTATGCCTTAACAGAGCGCAATACCCCTACGGACAATACAGCGCGTTTCCGGGAAACCGGTGCATTCACCGGGCAAGTGGATGAATCCAGCTTGGAATCAGTCGTAGCCGCTGCTAAAAATGATTTTGAACGAACGTTCTTTCAGCAGGACCGGCTGGATACCGAAGACATTTCCACACGAAAGTACACTGGTAATGTAGACTGGAAAATCCCTTTCCAGAATAATAGTGATTCGTTCAGCGGGTTTCTTAAGATGGGGGCTAAGGTGAGGCTGCAATCCAGGAACCGGGAGAGTTTCCGGCTTTGGTCAGCCTTTGGTGCTATTGATGAAATCGCCGAAACTTACCCTGAGCGGTTTCAATTGAATAGTGACGACCGGATAACCATAGCAGAATTTACAGGCACTCACGATGAGGGGGTGTTTTTGCAAAACCGGTTCCCCTTTGGGCTGGGGCCAACGTTGGATGCGGAAAAATTGCAGGCATTCACCAATACCTACAAAGATGAGTTTTACTCGGAAGACGAGCGGCAGCGCCTGCAAAACTACGATGCGGATGAAGACATCAGGGCCGCTTACCTAATGAGCAAACTGACCTTCTTTGAGCGGCTCACCATCATTCCGGGAGTAAGGGTAGAAAATACTCAAACCCGCTTTGAAGGCTTATTCGGCCGCTCCTTTGAGTTAGAAGGCCAGGTCCTCATTAGTTCTCAGGATACTGTTGGCCGCCAAAATTATACCGAGTTCCTGCCTATGGTGCAGGCTAAGTATCAAGTCAAGCCCTGGATGGATGTACGCCTGGCGGCTACGCGCACTTTGGCCAGGCCCAATTTCTTCGACCTGGTACCCTGGCAGCAGATTGATGACATCAACGGTATCGTGCAGCGGGGTAATGCGAATTTGGAACATACCACGGCCTGGAACTACGATGCCTTCTTTTCTTTCTACAATAAGTATGGATTGTTCACGGTGGGTGGGTTCCACAAGCGCCTGCAAAATGTCGACTACACCAGGGTTACCCGAGACCTTGACCCCGCCTCCACGACAACCGGATACCGCTTAATTACCCAGGAAAATCTGCCAGCTGAGGTAACGGTGTTTGGAGCAGAGTTTGACCTGCAGGCCAATTTGACTTTTCTGCCCAAACCATTCAACGGTATCGTGCTGAGTGCGAATTACACCTTTATCAATTCTGAAACGCTATTCCCGCAGCTGAAAGTGATCGATGGCGAGCCACCGTTTTTCATACCAACTGTAGTGGACACTTTCAGGCAGGGTGTTTTACCCGATCAACCGGACAATGTGCTCAATCTTTCTTTAGGGTACGAAGTAGGTGGTTTTTCTGCCCGGATTTCTGTGGTGCGGCAAGGTACAACCCTGCAATTTGTAGGAGACCGTGTAGAGCTGGATGGCTTTTTCCGGGCGTTCAGCCGGTGGGATTTGGCAGTCAAGCAAGACCTTAAAAGCGGCTTAAGCCTTTTCCTAAATTTCAACAACATCACCAATACACCAGAATTTGTCTTTCTGGCAGCAGACCAAAGATTCCCAATTGAGGAAGAATACTTCGGCTGGACGGCTGACCTGGGGATGAGTTATAAATTTTAGCCTTACGCATGCTGCACGGGTTTGTATATGATAACCCGCTCATTTTTAGAAGTATACGATGATCTGATTCCTTTTATAAAAAACACTGTAACTATGAAAAATTTCAACATTACTTTTTTTATTACTGCACTGTTATGCATGCTTGTCAGCATGACTTACGCGCAGACCATTATTCCAGTATCACCCGGGCTGGGTACGCTTAACGAAGCCATTGACAGCTACATAGCTGACAATGGTGCTACCAGTATGGATGTTATCTTTGAGTTGGAAGACGGAGGGTTTTACATCCTTACTTCCACGATTGAAAACGAAGACCCACTGCGCATTGAAGCTGAGGCTGATGCCGCTGTCCGACCTGTAATCCGGCCTAATGTACCAGAAGGAGGAGACCCTTTCCGTGCTTTCCGTGCACGCAACGACATTACCTTACGAGGGCTGTTCATTACCAATAAGGACGCTATTGGCGGAGCCGACTCCCAAATTTTGCGGGTTAGTGAGGATGGTGCGCGCGTTGTCATTGACAATTGCCATTTCGACTTTGCTCCTCAGTCTGCCATCAGACTAGACAACACCGACAATAAACTTTACATCACCAATAGTATCATTAGTAATATTGTTAACCTTTCTAACCCTGGCAACGGCCGTGGCATCGATGACCGGGGCAACGATATCGATACTGTCTGGGTGGAAAATACGACTTTCTACAACCTCTCAGCGCGTATGCTGCGCGATGACGGAGGTGTGGTGAATTATGCCAAATTTAACCACGTTACAGGTGTCAACCTGGGGGACCGCACCGTCGATTTGGGAGAGTTTGTGGAGGCTGAGATCACCAATAACCTGTTTGTCAACTCTGGCTTCCTTGGTTTCAACGAACCAGGAGCCAGTTCGCTGCAGGTAGATTCTTCAGACTTGGTTCAAAGCGCTCTGATCTCCAACATTAATTTCTACGTTGATCCTGCCCTGCAGACCTTGTATGACCAACTCAATGTGGATGCAGAACCGGGCGATAGTGTTTATGTAAGAAATGGACTCAATTCGGATGCGACAGATATTGCAACATCCGGGGGCACACTGGAAACCATCACGGACCTGGCGGTGACTTTCAACAATGGCCCCGCTACCCCTCTGGATTATGTAGAAACTTTCTACCAAGACCCCGACAATGCTTTGCCGCTGGATGACGGCAACGGCGGAGTAGACCCGGATAACGCAGGCCAGCTACCCTTTGACTTCGGTTACTCCACCGACTCGGACTTGTTTGATGCCGGTAATGACGGTCTGCCCTTAGGCGACTTGAACTGGCATGACCTGACCTCTTCTACCTTTGACCCGGCTATAGCCAAAGAGGTGCAATTGACTGTCTTCCCCAATCCAGTACAGGAGCGAATGACCTTCCAGTTTGAGCTGCCGGAAGCGCAGCCCGTCCGCCTGGTCATCTTCAATCAGCTGGGGCAGCCTGCTGCGGTAGTGCTCGATAACCAGCTGGGGGCTGGTGAGCATCAATTACAATACAACGCTGAGTTCCTGCCTACGGGTACTTACTTCTATCGTTTAGAGCTGGGTGACCGTTTCGCCAGCGGCCGTTTTATCCGCGCTTTAAAATAAACCCTGTCCGTACGGCCTCAGTCCTTGTAGCCATGCGAGGCCGTACGGCTTTACTTAACAGATTACCAATTTGGGGTATGTCAAACCTGAATAATAATCCCATTTACCGGTATGGGACAGTGGCTTTGCTTTGGGCGATTAGCTACTTGGCCTATGGGCAAAAACCCGCACCGCTGCTACAGAATGCTTACCATCGCCCCTCGGTAAGCCTCAACGGGCAGTGGCACTACATCATAGACCCTTACGAAACAGGCTACCGCAACCACCGGCGCTGGGAGCCCTTCGATGAGTTTGTGAATACCAAAGCTTCAGCAGCGCCCTATTGGGCTAATGCCAAAAAAACAGCACCTTCCCAGCGCATCGAATATGATTTTGAGCGCTCACCAACCCTAGAGGTGCCGGGCGATTGGAACCATCAAAAGGAAGAGCTGCTGTACTACGAAGGCACGCTCTGGTACGAAAGGGACTTTTCAATTGAGCTGCAGCCTGGGCAGCGTTACTTCCTGTACTTCGGTGCCGCCAATTACCGGGCTGACGTTTACCTCAACGGGCAAAAGGCAGGCTATCACGAAGGGGGCTACTCGCCTTTCAATTTTGAGGTGACGGAGCTGCTTAAAAGCGGCTTAAACGAAATTGTGGTGAGAGTAGACAACCGCCGCTCGGCCGGCCGTGTGCCGGGGTTGACTACCGACTGGTGGAACTACGGCGGTATAACCCGGGAGGTCAAAATCATTCCTGTGCCAGACGTTTTTATTCAGGATTACCTGCTGCAACTCGACCCGGAACAGCCGGCAATAGCCCGTGGTTACGTGCAGCTTAGCAAAGCAAAAGCGGGGCAAACCGTAACCATCTCTATTCCCGAGGCCAAGCTTTCCTGCACCTTCACTACGGATACCGCCGGCCGGGCAGCTATAGCACTGCCGGCAGAGGGCCTGAAGCGTTGGTACCCAGAGCGCCCAAAGCGATACGAAGTGGTTTTGCAAAGTGGACGGGACACCCTGCAAGACCAGATTGGATTTCGAACTATTCAGGCCTCCGGGCAAGACCTGCTGCTCAATGGGCAGCCTATTTTCCTGCGCGGCATCTCCCTGCACGAAGAGAACCCGATGCGAGGAGGGCGCGCTTACAGCAGGGAAGACATGGCGCTCTTATTCGGCTGGGCCAAAGAACTTAACTGCAACATGCTGCGGCTGGCACACTACCCGCACAACGAGCATGCCCCCCGCCTGGCTGACGAGTTGGGCCTGCTCCTGTGGGAAGAAGTCCCCGTCTACTGGGGCATCAATTACACCAACCCGGAGACTTATGCACAGGCAGAGCAGCAAATGCAAAGCCTGGTAAAACGGGACAAGAACCGCGCCAGCGTGATCATTTGGTCAGTGGCCAATGAAACGCCCCGCGAAGACCCTGACCGGCTCAGTTTTCTAAAATCAATGGCCGTGGCAGTGCGTCAGCTCGACACTACCCGCCTGGTTTCTGCCGCCCTTGACCGTACGGAAGACAAGCAGGAAAAGCTGGTCACCGTCACGGACCCCTTTGCAGCCTATTCCGATATGGTCAGCGTCAACGAGTACATCGGTTGGTACGGCAGCACTCCTGAACGCATCCCGCAGATGCGCTGGGACCTGAGCAGCCACGACAAACCTTTCTTTATCAGTGAATTTGGTGCTGGCGCCCTTTACAATTATCGTGGCGCTCGTGAAGAAATCTGGACAGAAGACTACCAGGCTTGGATGTACAGAGAAACGCTGCAGATGCTTGACGAAATACCTTCCCTGCGCGGCATGACGCCCTGGATACTAGTCGATTTCCGTTCCCCCCGCCGCAACCTGCCCAATATTCAGGACGGCTGGAACCGGAAGGGGCTGATTTCGGAAGGGGGATTTAAGAAAGAGGCCTTTTACATACTCCGGGATTATTACGCCAGAAAAGCAGCGCAGTATCACTATGATATCAAAAACTGACAACAGCATGAGCAGATACACCTGGCTCCTGCTTGCACTATTAGTAGGCTGTAGCGCCCCTGCAAGCGAAGAAAACGGCTTCAACCGGCAGGAAGCGGAAGCAAGGGCACAGGCTGCCTGGGAAGAACTGCCCGCCCGTCTGGCTAAAATTAAAGCACCAGAATTTCCAAAGGCAGCCTTTTCCATTCTCGACTTTGGTGCCCAAGCGGATACGGCTTTTGACAGCCGGCCGGCGATCGTGGCGGCTATAGATGAGGCGGCTGAAGCCGGGGGCGGCCGGGTGGTAATTCCCGACGGTACCTTTCAGTGCGATGGGCCGCTCCACCTGAAAAGCGGCGTGGCCCTGGAGCTTTCCCCAAATGCAGTGCTACGGTTCAGCGACCGCCCCGAAGACTACCTGCCTGCAGTCAAAGTACGCTGGGAGGGCACCGTTTGCTGGAACTGGTCGCCGCTCATTTATGCCTATCAGCAGGAAAACATCGGCATCATTGGGGAGGGGCTGATTGAAGGGAATGGAAAGCAGTGGTCTAAGGATTGGCGTAAGCAGCAAAAACCGGACAAAAAGCGCCTGCGGCAAATGGGTAATGACGTTATTCCCGATGAAGAACGGGTATTCGCCAATGGCTTCCTGGACCTTGACGGGGACGGGGAAGATGATGGTTACGGAGACGGGAAGACCCACTACCTCCGCCCAAGCCTGATTCTGTTTTACGATTGTGACAACATCCTGCTTGAGGGCTTCACCGCTCAGCATAGCCCGTTTTGGACCATCCATCTGCCTTTTTGCCAAAATGTCACTGCCCGGCAACTCAACATTTACGGCGAGGTGCTTAATGATGATGGTATTGACCCCGATAGTAGCGTGGATGTGCTGATCGAAGACTGTTACATCGAAACCCACGATGATGCGATCGCCATCAAGGCGGGGCGCGATCAGGATGCCTGGGAACGCGGCCCTTCCCGGAATATTATCATCAGGAATTGTGTGCTCAACTCCGGTGTCAATGCCTTTGCTGTAGGCTCCGAAATGTCGGGTGGGGTTGAGGAGGTTTTTATTGAAGATTGTCAGCTGAAAGCGGGACAGCACGCCCTGAATTTTAAGACTAACCTGGACCGGGGCGGTGCCGTGCAAAACATATTCATTCGCCGTATACAAGCGGACAGCCTGGAGAAGGCCCTCTTCATTTTCCGGATGGATTACCACGGCTACCGGGGCAATCAGTACCCAACTCGATTCAATGACTTTTACGTGAACGACCTGCAATGCAATTACGTGGGAGGTAATGCCCTGCAAATCGTCGGCGTGGAAGAGCAGCCCATCGAAAGAATCTGGCTAAAAGACATTCAAGTGGAAGAAGCCGGTCAGCCGGCCCGTATTGAGCAGGCGCGAGACATCGTTTATGAGAACATTCAAATCAACGAGCAAAAATGGACCTACGACAGCTCTGCGGAATAATGCTCCTGTGGGCTGTAGCCAATGTAGCAGTCCATGCGCAAACTTTCAATGTAGCAGATTATGGCGCCCTTGCGGATGGAACCTCCTACAGCACCGCAGCCATACAAGCCGCGCTGGACGACTGCCGCGACAAGGGCGGTGGTACGGTGCTGATCCCCACCGGGACTTACCTTACGGGCAGTATCCGAGTGTACTCCCATACCCGCTTGCAGCTTGCACCCGGTGCCACCCTGCTGGGCAGCAAGCGCCTGGAGGATTACGATGAGGAGCACCCCCATCTCATCTGGGGCGATAGCATAGAGCGCTTTCGGCTAAGCGGCGACGGGGTGATTGACGGGCAGGGCGAAAGCTTCTTTGACCGCTCCGGACGGTCCTGGAAGGCTGCCAAAGGGACACGCCCGGCCCCCTGGATTCTGATCACCAACAGTAAGGATATCAAAGTGGAGAGCGTTGAGCTAGTCCATTCACCCGCTCATGTGCTGGTTTTTCAGAAGTGTAAAAATGTGGTGGTGCAGGGCGTGAGCATCCGCAATGATTTGCGTAGCCCCAATACGGATGGCATTGACATCAAAGGTTGCCGCCAAGTACTGATCAGCAACTGCTTTATCTCTACCGGGGATGACGCCATCTGCCTGAAGTCAGCAAAAGACACAGTCGAGCAGGTCGTGGTCTCGGACTGCATCCTCATCAGTGATGACGCGGCCATCAAGTTTGGGACCGGCTCCCGGTACCCTATACGAAACTGCCAGTTTTCCAACATCAATATCAGTGGGACCCGCTATGGTATTGCACTGTTTATGACGCAGTCTGGCGTATACGAGCACTGCCAGTTTTCTAATATCCTGATCGAAACAGGCAGCCGGCACAAAACCGAATACCCTATATACATGGATATCGATAAGCGGTCGGCGGAGCAGGCCCTGGGCAATATCCAGGATATCGACTTCTCCAACGTAAAAATCATCACCCGCGGCAACATACTGATCGGCGGGCAAGCGGGCCACCCCGTCAGCGGCATTCGTTTCGATGGCCTCACGATGGCCCTCACCGAGCTGACAGACCTTAGGGCGGTGCCCAAAAAACCACGGGGCAACAAATCTTTTCCTACCCTGCCGGGCATGGAGGATTTCTCGGCTGTGCCTGCTCATTTTACGCTTGGCCACGTGAAAGATGTCAAATTGGAAAATATCCGTATCAGCCATCAATTTGGAGAAAGCCCCTACCAACGGCACTTTTTCCACTTTCAGGAAGCCGAAGCCGTCCAATTGTCTGGCTTGCAATTGCCACCGGAGATGCGCGGGCGCAAAAAGATTCATCAGCAAGGCGAAGTTTCACTAACTATTGAATGAAATTGAATACTAATCGAGATAACCTAGTTCCAATGCCAAGAGCTTACCCATTTTTCTTTTGTTTATGCCTCAGCTTGACTGCCTTGGGGCAACAACCCGCTGCCGAAGCGATAAAAACGGCCTTGCAGGAGGGCGGGCACTACGCCGGCCAGGTGCTGCTCGATGAAGAAGGCTGGTCGCGCTGCGATTACGACTGGATGGATGGAAAGTGGCACGCTTACGAGACCGCCTGGCACACCGGTCAGGTCATTAATGGGCTGCTGTACGCCTACGAAATTACCCAGGATAGCAGTTTGCTGGCCGCCGCCCGGCATGCTGGCAATTGGTGGGTTACACTGACCATCGAGGATGACCCCCGCTTAAAGGGATACCTGCGGGCTGTACACGGAGACGAGGTCGGTGCACTGATTAACTTCACAACCATTGCGGACGGGACCCCTGGCCTGTTCAAGCTGTCGCAGCTTACTGGTGATCTGCGTTATGCCGAGACCGCCACCCGGGCCGGCCAATGGGCGCTGGAGCACCTCTATTTGGAAGAAGAAGGCCTCATTTACGACTTGGTAGATGCCCAGACGGGCGAGATATGGACGGATAAATCGCCTTTCTACGAAGGGGAGCTTACCGTGCATCAGGTAGCCCGCCCGAATAACGAAGGTTTCCTGTTCAAAGATATGTACGAATTCACGGGGGAGGAGCGCTACCGTGAGGCTTTCATCAACCTTTGCAACAGCTTGGTCGAGAAGCAGCACGACAATGGCTTTTGGATGGACTACCACCCTAATAGCATTGAGAAAGGCCGGATGCACCCCCGTTCCAACATCTGGTACGCGGAGTCCTTGATTGAAGGGTACGAACTGACGGGTGACCGCCGGTATCTGGAAGCGGCTTACCGGACTGGGAAAGAGGTGGTCGGCTGGCAGCAAAAGGACGGCGTGATTTACTACCGCAACTATACAGACCCCGAACGCATGAACCGAAGCTCCATCTGCGGGTCTGCTGTTTCATTCGCGGGCATCCTCTGGCTCAAGCTGCGGGAGCATGGCTACCAAGAGGAATTCGAAGAGCCCATTCAGGAAGCGGCGCGCTGGGTAATGCAGAACCGCTTTGCCGCCGATCATCCGGACCCCAATCTGCGGGGGGCATTTTTAGAAACGAGGCGCCGCCACAAGGATGGCCGTACGCTCCTTCGGGTCAGGGATATCGCCACTTCATTCGGCCTGCGGTTTTTGGCCATTTATTACCAAACTTACTACGGAGCATGATGATGAACCGAAAAGACTTCCTGCGTTTTATGGGGCTGGGTGCAATAGGCAGCATCCTTCCACAGACAGCAACCGCGCAACTGCCTGCAAAGCCAGACGATGTCCGCATTACCGGGGTGGAGTGTTACCGCTTCAAAAAAGCCAACTTCGTCAAAGTAAGCACGAATACAGGCATAAACGGCTGGGGCGAGAGCGACGGCAGCAACCGCGATTTCACCTACCTCTACATTGAAAAGGAACTCAAACAATACATTCTGGGCAAAAACCCGTTCGATAGTGAAGCCATCTGGATGGAGGCTTATTTAAAAGGGCTGGAAACGGGCATGAGCGGATTGCACCCGGGCTCGCTGGCCGGCATTGATAATGCGATATGGGATTTAAAAGGAAAAATACTGGGCCTGCCTGTCCACCAGCTTTTGGGCGGTAACGGAAAGCAAAAGATACGAGTCTACGGCAGCTACGGCCGCGACAAAGGCGGGTACGACTACCGCAGCCCGAAGGAGATGGCCCGCATAGCTGCTGATTTTGTGGAACAAGGGTACAAAGCCGTAAAAGCCCGCCTGCAAATCCGGCAGGAAAATGTGAACCCTTACCCTGACGATACCTTTGAGTGTGTTAAAGCCATACGGCAAGCCATTGGGGATGACATCCGCCTGTTTATCGACTTCAACAACGGCTACACGCCCGCCGAGGCCACGATGATGGGCAGGAAACTCTACGAGCACTTCAATATTGCCGCTTTGGAGGAGCCCGTGTTCCAGCAAGACTACGCAGGCCTTCGGCAGGTAGTGGAAAACCTGGATATACCCATTATGGCTGGCGAACACGAATATAGCTCCTGGATGGTTAAAGAATTGCTGGAAGAAACCGGCGTAGAGTTTGTCAACATTGATTTGATCAAATGCGGCGGGATCACCGATTGCAAAAAAGCTGCTGCGATTGCCCATGCATTCGGCAAGCAGGTGATGGTGCACAATGCCAAGCCTACCTTAGCTACCGCTGCCAGTTTGCAGTTGTTGGCATCTATACCGAATGGTGCCCAATTTCAGGAGTACGCAGGCAAGCGCGAGCAAGAAGGGTATGGCAATTTGCTCAGGCTTTTCGACAACTACTTCCGCTTTGAAGATGGGTATCTGGAAGTACCGCAGGAGCCCGGGCTCGGTCTTATTGTCAATGAAAAGGCCATGGAAGCAGAACGCAAGTAAAGGATTCTTCATTTCAGAAAGTCGTTCAACTTTACTCTGTCTTTCGTGCATACGGAAACTTCGTGCCTGTTAACGATTTTAGTGGTTCACAGGAGGGGCACCATACGTGTGAAGCTCATTTGAAAAGGCTACCCTTTATTGCCAAAATAGACCAGAAGCCTGGCAAAGGAAACGTTTTTTGGGACTTAGGCCTCCGGTTTTAGAGCAAGGTGTGGCGGGTAGGGATGAAGCATTTCGATTTTTAAAAAGTCCCGCAACTCAACTTCCGAGCCCTGGCTTTTTTCTTTGTGTGATAGAAAGGCTACAGCTTTAGCCTTAATGGCTGTGCTTCTGGTGTTTTCCACTTTTGGAGCATTTAACCAGGATATACTCTAAACCATAACCCATCATCCCTCCTACAGTGTAACTGACCAAATCACTCCACAGAAACCCAAAGCCCAGGATTAACCCTCCCAGCCTGGTCTGTCTGATTGCATCGATCCATTCCGCATGGTACAGCTGGCTGAATTCAATCAAAAAACAGATCAGTATGCTTATCAACGCGACTTTCTTCGAACTCATTTTCGGAGATATACGCAATACGAAGTGGTTTGCGACATCGGAGCAAGACACTTCCCAGCGTAAATGCTCGTACGTTTGTTAATAGTACAAAAGTTCATTGAAAATCATAGATTGGCAAGACCTCAGAGCAGAGGATATGTATAT
>NZ_JALEGS010000113.1 GCF_022763345.1 Phaeodactylibacter sp. | reverse complement strand
GCCTTGATTATTTGGCTCTCTGTAAACTTTGATTTCTTCATAACAGCTTAAAGTTAGTGAATTTTTAAACTGTCTTATTTTTACGCAAGTCTACAAAGGCTATAAAAACCAATTGTGGGCGTCAGTATTAAAATTTGGCTATTGGTTCATTGTACTTTGGGGCGGGCTCTTATTCTTGTGGCACAGAGACCTGCTGCCTGATCCATTTGCCATACCTGTTTTTTCCCTTCTAATTTTGCATATGGCTTACGTAAAAGGATTTTTGGGGAGTTTGCTTAACAGCAGGGTATTCACGTATCTTGGGGATATTTCTTACTCAGTATACATGGTTCATATGCCACTGATTTTGACCCTGTTTGTTGTTTTACTCCTAAAAGGAGAGGTGCCCGTTCCTTCTAAAGAGGTTAATTTTGTGCAAAACTGGGTAGGTGCATTTATTTTTTGGGCAATCGTAATCGCAATCGCTTCGGCGACGTATAGATTTATAGAGCAGCCTGCACGGAATAAATTGAGAATTCTTTAAAATTGAGAATGGCTAAAACATTCAGTCTAATAACCAAAAGAATAATGATGAAAGATTTAAAAAGAGCTTTGCTTCTGGCAGTTTGTACAGTGGCCGGTTTTTCCACCCTGTTCGCACAACGCGTGGAGAGTGATTCGGAACTGATTGGAAAATGGGACCTTACCATCACGATGGAGGAAGAGCAGCTGAAAAACCTCGGGATTTTCAGGCACGGGCTGATGTCGTCCGAAGGCTTTCCAGGATGGCTACAGGTGAAGCTGTCGGGCTTCTCTACGCTCGTAGGGTACTACGTGGGGTACGAAGGCAGCGCCCGGCCCATTGCCGAAATCCACTACGACGAAGCAAAAGACAAGTACCACTTTACCATTCCGCCACAGTGGATGGACATTGATGATATTTACTTTGAGTTCAGCCTGAAGGACGATAAGCTGTCTGGCTATAAAATGCTCGATGGCAATAAGCTCAAATTTACCGGTGTGCGCGCACCAAGCCTGGCAAGGGAGGAGCCACCCGTATGGGGCACGCCCATCAATTTGCTCACCGAGAATATGGACCGCTGGATCATCCCGGAGAACAATCAGTTCAAAATGATTGATGGGATCATGATGAATGCCAAAAAAGGCGGCAACCTGATCTCCACTCAGAAATTTGATGACTTCAAGCTCAGTATAGAGTTCCGCTACCCCGAAGGCAGCAACAGCGGCATTTACCTGCGTGGCCGTCATGAGATACAGATCGAGGACTCCAAGGGAAGAGCAGATGATGTCAGTATCGGTGGCGTGTACGGGTTTATTGCGCCAACAGTTAACGCGGCGAAAGAGCCAGGAGAGTGGCAGACCTACGAAATCACCCTGGTGGGAAGGCACGTTACGGTAGTGCTCAATGGCATTGAAGTCATCTCGAACCGGCCCATTCCCGGAATCACCGGTGGCTCACTGGACAGCAACGAAGGTGAGCCCGGACCAATCATGATTCAGGGCGACCATGGGCCTATAGATTTCCGAAAGTTTGTAGTGACGCCTGCGGTGAACTGATCTTTCTAAACTTAGGCTGTCCTCATATCTGCTGAGGCTATGTTTGGAGCAGGCTTGCAATGCCGAGAGCTTCACACATAGCCTCAACAAAATTTCCAGGTAAACTGCCCAGGTCCCCAACTATTTCATGCCTATATCCGTCTGTAAAGGAAAAAAAGGACAATGAATCAATGGGTTATCGGTAGAATGCTAATCTTGGTTGCCATAAGTATCATCTTTTATTCCTGTAAAACGGAGGAGGGCTGTGGAAACGAACCGATCCAATCTTTAATGGGGTGTTGGTGGCACTCTTATGAGGAAGACATTTCAAATGACATTCTGATTTTCAGGCCTTGTAATGATCAGGATCAGGAAATTCCGCTATCCAGATTTAGGTCCGTTTTTGTTTTAAAAGACGAGGGGAGTTGTGAGTATTTAGTCTTACATCCACTGGATGCTCACTATATGGAAGAAGGTAAATGGGACTATAATGCTTGCACGGGAATCATTCAGGTTAAGACTTTGAAGGATAGTTCGATATTTGAAATGGAGGTAATGGATTTGGAAGAAGATAAGTTGACCGTTAAACAGGGAGGGTAGCAATGAGCGCTTGTTATTTGCAAATCAAATGTGAAAAAATTCGCATATTACCCCAAGCCATTTGCAAAATTCTCCGCTGAATATGAAGCATCAAATCTGCATCAACAGAGACTATGGTTGGTTCACAGGTGGTTTTGACAACAATCAGAAGCACAAGCACTATGCCATACAGCTGAGTATCCCGCTTGAAAGCCACGTGATCATTAAAGCATCCGAAACCACTATCGAGTCTGAACAGCCAGTATTGATAAAGTCAAACGTGGCGCATCAAATCCTTTCTGATACCCCTCAATTTCTGCTTTTGATCAATCCGGCTTCCGCCATTGGGCACTTTTGGAGCCATTTGTGCGAAGGAGAAATTCAGGAAGTCAGTTGTACACCAGCATCGGATTTAAAAAACCTATTATCCGATAAAAGTTGGCAACCTCAGCTTGCTCCTCAGTTGAACGCCATTATCGAAGCGTACGATTGTTTTTGCAGTACAGCTATTCACCAAGGAGACGAAAGAGTGAATCAGGCTCTTGCTTATTTGTCCAACCATTTTGAACGGGTGGTACCTCTTGATGAGGTTGCTGCTCATGTTCACTTGTCCTCAAGCCGGTTTCTCCACCTTTTTAAAGCGCAGACGGGGATTACCTACAGGAGAGCGCAGCTATGGAACAAACTTGTCAAAGGGCTGACTCAATTTGGTAAAAAGAGTTTTACCGAGATCGCTCATCAGAACGGGTTTGCCGACAGTGCTCACCTTAGCAGAGTATTTAAAGAGCATTTTGGTTTCAGTCCGCGTGCGTTTTTAAAGATTAGCCAGTTTGTTCAAGTTTAAGGAGCACGCTCACCCGATCTTTGTTTCATGAACCAATAACGACTCAGTACATGGAACAACAACCTGTAAAATCAGTGACCTGGGAGAATTATCTGAAACGAACGGATATCCTTGATTTTGACGCAACAATCATACAATCCCTGATTAAGGAACGAGGGTGGGGGAATTCGGAGGCGTCCGAGAAGGTAAAGCACATTTATAACTTTGTCAAAGATGAAATAGCGTTTGGCTACAACGTAAGCGATAGCCTTTCTGCTTCAGCGGTGCTTGAAGATGGATATGGTCAATGCAATACCAAGGCTAATCTTTTCATGGCACTCTTGAGGGCAGTTGGTGTGCCCAATAGATTGCATGGCTTTACGATTCATAAAGCTCTTCAAAAAGGGGCAATCAACGGGATTTGGTACAAACTTGCGCCTGAAAACATCCTGCACAGTTGGGTCGAAGTGTATGTGAATGGGGTTTGGCTCAATCTGGAAGGGATAATCTTGGACGAGCCATACCTGAGCACTTTGCAAAGAATGTTCCCAGATTGTAAAACGACATTTTGCGGATACGGAGCATATACCGATACCTTCCAAAAACCGGAAGTAGAATGGGCGATGAGGGATACCTACATTCAGGAGAAGGGTATCAATCAGGATTTTGGGTTATTTGATACACCTGACGAATTTTATAGTCAGCATCAGCAGAAATTAAGCCTTGTCAAAGGATGGGTGTACAAGTACTATGTACGACACCTGATGAACAAAAACGTGCAGCGTATACGAAGAAGGGGGCGCTCCATTTTGTAAGGGCGTATAAATTGCTGGCATCTTACTAATTACACCCACAATCCAATACATCAGAAATTGAAATAAAAATTTTCAAATCATTTGGTTTAATCTGAGGGTTTCTATATTTTGCAATTATGGTACGGCGCGACACACTCTGGAAAGCCCTCATTGAGGAATTGGTAGAAGACTTTCTGTATTTCTTCTTCCCGACGTATATGGATCAGATAGATCTCAGGCGGGGCGTAGTATTTTTGGATAAGGACCTTGAACAAATCATGCCCGAGGCGGATACCAGGCGACGGCATGCGGATAAACTCTTTAAAGTCTGGCTGAACGATGGTGAGGAGCATTGGTTTTTAGTACATGTGGAGGTGCAGGGTTATCCGGATGCAGGCTTTGCTTTCCGGATGTTCCAGTATTATTACAGAATTTTGGATCGCTACAATAAGCCAGTTACGGCTATAGCCCTTTACACAGATACCAACCGGGCTTATCATGCCACTGCCTATCAGACTAGTTTTCTGGGGACGGAACTTACTTATCGTTTTCAATCGTTCATATTGGCAGACAAAACCCCAGAGGATTTAAGGGCTTCGGGAAATCCATTTGGGTTAGCCCTGGAAACCGCTTACCGGGCATTAAATCCTAGGTTGAAAGATGATAATCAACTGATGGTCAGCAAACTGGAGTTGATGCGCCACTTGTTATCTCAGGGGCTGGATAAAGCGAAAATCCGGCAGTTGTACAACTTCATCAATATGTATGTGTCCTTTCAAAATTCAGAGAATAAGCTTAAATTTGAAAATGAAGTACGCAAGATTACCAAATCACGAGAACCTATGGGACTGGAAGAAGCTATTTTAAAGGAAGTACTGGAGCAAGGTATTGAGCAGGGCATTGAGCAGGGCATTGAGCAAGGTGTCGAGCGTAAGGCCCA
Source organism: Phaeodactylibacter sp. (assembly GCF_022763345.1). GTDB lineage: Bacteria > Bacteroidota > Bacteroidia > Chitinophagales > Saprospiraceae > Phaeodactylibacter. The sequence goes on along the minus strand of NZ_JALEGS010000113.1, from coordinate 17,838 downwards.
TACCGTAGTAATCCGGGCTCATGAAAAAGGGCTTCCTGTGGTCGATATTGCTGAGATAGCAGGTCTGACTGCAGAAGAAGTAGCATCCATTATAGCGGCTTATGAGGCAGACGAAGGTACAAGCGCCTGAAGTGTTTATTGGAATGGAAGAGATAGCCTTTACAACAGAAAACCTTCCGATTAGATTGAAAAAACGCCCCTATCCCCATTTCCCCTCACCATCCGGGTATGCATCGTTTGCGTGCAGGGTATGCAAAAATTCAGGTCGGGAAATAGTTGTCGCCCCCAGGCTAAGCAGGTGGCCGGTCTCCTGCTGACAGTCAATTAGGGTAAAGCCCTGCGCTTCCAGCCGGCGGACGAGGGAGATGAAGCCAAACTTAGAAGCATTGGAGGCTCTGGCAAACATAGACTCCCCAAAGAAGACCTTGCCAATTGCAATACCGTATAGACCGCCTACCAGCTCCTTATCTTTCCAAACCTCTACCGAATGCGCATAGCCTGCCTCGTGCAAACGCGTATAACCTTCCACCATTTCCCGGGTAATCCACGTACCTGCCTGCCCGTCGCGAGGCTGTTGGGCGCAGGCCCGCATGACTTCCGTAAAGCACTGATCGTAGGTTACTTCGAATTTGCGCCGATTGAAATAAGGACGCATGCTTTTGGAAACTTTCAGGTCTTCAGGGAAAAGCACACAGCGCGGGTCAGGGCACCACCACAAGATCGGGTCGCCGGGGGCATACCATGGAAAAATGCCGTTGCGGTAAGCCAGCAGCAGGCGCTCTTCGGACAAGTCGCCACCGGCTGCCAGTAAACCATCGGGGTTAGCATAGACCGGATCGGGAAAAACAATATGCTCAGGGTCAAGCCAGAAAACAGGCATGCGATATCGGGCATTAAAATGAAATAATCGCCCAAAATACACAATTCAACAAGGTGTTTTGTTGACGCTACCCGTTAAACAAAAGCGGCTTTTCGTTCCCCTCTGCCTCTTGATGTCTACGGTAGAGTTTCACAAAGCGGGCAGCTACTGCTATGATATCTTTGGTTTCCAGCTGTAGGCTGAAAAAAAGCATTGTATTCCGATTGCCATAGATGCGCTGCCGCAGCCCACGAACCTGATCGTTGAGCAGTTCTTCAATGCGTTGCAGGAGGCCAGGTTTTTCCTGCAAAACCCGAACAGCGTCATCCGGGTGCCCGGTTTGTAGAGTGCGGGCAACCTGTTCCAGAAAGCGCTCTACCGTTCGGGCCAGTTCCAGCAGCTGCTCCTGCTGCGCCTCAGAAAAGGGGACAAGGCTGTTGCGGACATAGTCTCTGCAAGCGTCTGTTACCAGTCGTACAGACTGAAGAAGATCCTGCTCAAGGTCATAAACCAGCAGGTACAGCCGACTGATTTCCGTATCGTCTTCCTCCACTTTTTGAATACTGCTGACTAGTCGGTACTTTAAGTCTTCGTGCCGTTCTTCCAGCGCCTGCATTTGGGATAACACATCACCGAGCAGGCTGAGGTCCTCCGCTACCAGTCCCTCTACGGATTGGCGGAAAAGCGTGCGTACCTGATCCAAAGTGCCGGCAATATAGGTTGCTGTTTCGGCTTGCAGCTCCTGAGCTGGCAATTTTTTGCGCCCGGTGGCCGCTTCCCGGGCTTCCTTCCGGCGCTCCTTGCGCTGATGGATCAGGAAAGTACGGCTGATGAAGAACACAGCAGCAATGACAAGCCCGCCAATTGCCCATACCCCAAACTGAAAAATCAGCCAGGCAAATATCGCCGATACACTAAAGGCAATAATAGCAGTACCGAACCATCCGCCAATCACATTCAGCACACCTGCTACCCTGTATACGGCACTCTCCCGCCCCCAGGCGCGGTCTGCCAGGGAGGTACCCATCGCCACCATAAAGGAGACATAGGTCGTGGAAAGCGGCAACTTCAGAGAAGTGGCAAAGGAGATCAACATACTAGCTACGGTGAGGTTGACGGCGGCACGCACCAGATCGAAGGCGGCTTGGTCTTCCACTGTGTCGGATGGCTTCACGGGCTCAAACCGATTATTGGTCTTGTGCAATAGGCGGTTTGGGATGATTCGCTGAAACCCTGCACCCATAAAGCGGCTGTACCGCACGATGCCCCGCGCCAGCATATTGGGGGAAAAGCGTTCTGAGCCTTCGCTCTGCCGCCCAAGGTTGACTTCCGTCTCCGTCACCGATCGGGACTTTTTAGACAGCCACAGCGTGAGTATCATAATCAAGCCGGCGAGCAACAGCATGTAGGTGCGGGTACGTACCGGTCGCTGCAGCACTTCCATGCTGTACTGCCCGGCTTCCTCACCGGAGCCAGACCAGGCCATATAAGACTCAAATCCGGCAATGGGCACACCGATGAAATTGACCAGGTCATTCCCTGCAAAAGCCATCGCCAAAGAAAAGGTACCGAACAGGACAATGAGGCGCAGAATATTGACTTTCAGCACAATCAAAACTTGCATCACGATGACCCAAAATATCAGAGATACCCCAACAAGTAGTGCGGTGTTCGCCTTGATCCAGCCCAGCACCTCATCCGAAATAAAGCTCGCCCCTTTAGCGCCCTTGAAAATCAGGAAAAAGGTTAGAATGGTCAGCGCCGTACCACCCCACAGGGCCCCCACCCAGGGAATACGCTTTTTGTACTCAAAAGTGAACAGCAGCCGGCTTAGGTATTGTAATATTGCCCCGATAGCAAAGGCGATGCCCACCGATAAAAAGATCCCTGAAATAATTGCGATGGCACTCGAAGTATTGATATACTGCCCCAGCGTATCCATGCCATCACCAGCGGCCAGTATTTTGAGTACGGATACCGCAACAGCGGCCCCCAGCAGTTCAAAAACGATGGACACCGTAGTCGAAGTCGGCATCCCAAAGGTATTGAAAAAGTCAAGCAGGATAATATCTGTGAGCATGACGGCCAGAAAAATCACCATAATCTCCGTAAAAAAGAAAAACTGCGGATTGAAGATGCCTTTGCGGGCCACTTCCATCATGCCACTTGAAAAGGTAGCGCCCACAAAAATGCCCAGGCTTGCCACAATCATAATCACATTGCGGGAAGCCACTCGAGAACCGATGGCAGAGTTCAGAAAGTTGACTGCATCATTACTGACGCCTACAATGAGGTCAGAGATAGCCAGTACAAACAGCAGGATAACTATAAAAAGGTACAGCTCAGGCATAGCAGTAGTTGGGGAGCCCCGAATTAGAGTCGTTTTTGAATCACAATAGCTCTGTTTTCAGCTCGTGAAAGCTACCCCTGAGTTATTAATTAAAGGTAAAGCCAGTGTTAAGTTTTTGCGCCTGGACCTGTTTGCCGTTTAGTCAGCCTTAAAAAACGCAAGGTGAGCAAGACAGCACTTGCACTCAGCCCAAGCACCAGCCCGATCCAAATCCCCGCGATATCTAAATCCTGCACAAAAGCCAGCCAGTAGCCCGAGGGGATGCCAATGGCCCAATAAGCCAGGAAAACAAAAAAAGTGGGCACTTTCACATCTTGTATACCCCGCAGCAGGCCGACTCCTATTGCCTGCACGGAATCGGAAATCTGGAAGACGGCGGTCAGGAACAGTAAGGTAGCGGCGAAGGTAATGACCTTAGGCTCATCATTAAATAAAAGAGGCAGCTCATGCCGGGTCAGTACAAATACAATGGCGCAAAACAGCCCGTAGGCAGCCGCAATCACAAAGGTAGACTGTCCAACACTGCGGGCATGCAGCCAATCCTGACGGCCATATGCGTAGCCTACCCGGATGCTCCCTGCTGCACTAATACCAACTGACACCATGAAGGTAAAGGAAGCAACGCTAATGGCAATCTGATGGGCAGCCTGCTGAATATAGCCCAGCCATCCAGCCATAATTCCGGAAACGGCGAAGGCGGCAGACTCCATACCATACTGCAAACTGGCGGGGATACCTATGCGGAAAACATCTTGGAAACGCTCCCGGCGTATTTGTAGCTGATCTGCCAAATGTTGCCGGTAGGGCGCAAAGCCTTTGCTATAAGCAATCAACCAAAACAGGGCAATCATGGTGACCACCCGGGAAGCCATCGTGCCCACACCCGCCCCTTCCAGCTCCATACGTGGTGCGCCCCACTCTCCAAAAATGAAAGCATAGTTGACCAGCACATTTACGGGGATGGCAAGCAGGGCCAGATACATGGGCACACGGGTGCGCCCCAGCCCATCGGCAAACTGCTTCATCGCCATAAAAATAGCCATAGGTACCATACCCCAGCCCATCCAGACCAGGTATGGACGAGAGAGGTCAGCCACGATTTCATCCTGCCCAAAGTAGTAAACCATATCTACTCCAAAGTGGATGCCGATAGCAAACAACAACGACATGATGGTGACAATCAGCCCACCGTTGAAGAGGATCCGCAGGGGCTTGTCGGGCTCATTCTCTCCCATTGCGGAAGCCACCAAAGGCGAAATGGCAGTGGTCAGCCCAATCGCCAGAACCAGGGGCAGGGTAATGAGGTTATTGACAAAAGCAGCGGCAGCCAGTTGCGAACTGTGGATCGCTCCCACCATTGCACTGTCGATGATACCCAGCGCAATCTGCGTCATATTGCCCAGTATGATGGGCCAGCCCAGCTTTAAAGTAGGTTTGACTTCTTGCCACATGCTTGAAAAATTGCGCGGCAAAGGTACAGTATTGTCAGACTTGTTGCCGGTTTTTGATGACATTGGTATATTTGAGACCGATCTTTTTTGTGCCCGGCGGGCGGGGCCCGCAGCAAAAGCATTCAAAGCATGAAACGCCTTCAACAACTTATCCGATACAGTACCTTCGCCCTGGGCCTTATTTTGGCGTGCAGCTTTATTTCGGAGCGCAATCAGGCAGGGGCGGTCGAGCGGCCCTGGAAAGTACGCGCTTACATCCAAAAACACGATTTCCTGGCTGAAGCCCTGCGCCAGGAAACGGGCATCCCGAAGGCCATTATTTATGCCGTAGCTGGCCTCGAGAGCGACTGGGGCAGAAGTGAGCTGGCAAAAAACGCCAATAACCACTTCGGCATCAAGTCAAAACCGGAATGGCGCGGACTGGAATACTGCAAACCTACTCAGGAGTACAACGGGCAGCAGATGGTGACGCAGAACGATTGCTTCAGAAAGTACCCGCTCATCCGCCGGAGTTACGAGGATTTTGGTGACTTTCTGATGCAGAGCGAGCGCTACGCCATCCTCAAAACCCTGGAAGCAAACGATTACACAGGCTGGACGGATGCCATACAAAACGGAGGGTACGCCACTGATCCTGAATATGCGCATAAGCTACGGGGTATTATCTGGCGCTACCAGCTTACCAAATTACCCTGACAACGTTTGGGAAACGTAATTTTTTCTATTTATTAACGACCGGAATTTAGGGCTAATACCCAAAAGCCCTATTTTTGATTTTTTCCAAAACTAAAACCAGCAACACCATGGACCTCAATGCGCCCATTTCTACTATAATGTCCACCGAGCTTAAGACCGTCGCGCCGGACAGCCCTGCTACCGAAATTGATACCTTATTCAAGGAAAACCGCATCCACCATATCCCAGTGCTCGATGAGAAGCGCAAGGTGGTCGGCATCGTAGGCAAGTCGGACTTCCTGTACCTGCTGCGGGGCTATACTTCCCATGAGACAGACCGCTTCCGGGAAACGGCCAAGCTGCGGGCCTTCAAAGCCATGGAAATCATGAAGGAAGAAGTGGAAACCCTTCGCGATAGTGACCCGATCAGGGAAGCCGTGCGCTTACTCGCAGAGAATCGCTACCAAGCCTTGCCGGTGCTCGATGATAAGAATAGCATTTGTGGCATCGTCACAACACATGATATCCTTGACCTCGTCAACAAAGCCGGATAGCAATCCTGATTTTATTCGCCCATGACCTCCTGAATGGAAGGTTTTTCCAACTTGCGCCCCAGATAGACAATCTTAACCCCTTCCTCACATTCGTAATCGTCAAGACTGTGGGGAATGGGTTCAAGGTTGCCGTCTGGTGAAAGCAAAAACAGCGGTGCGGTATGCGTATTAACGGCAGTACGGTCAAGTATTCGCTCAATATCCTCTTTAGCATTCACCTCCAGTTCATGGACAGTCGGGAAGTCCCGGGCAATCTCATTTAGATTGAGGAAGTCATCGGTATAGGAGAAAATGCCCTGCTGTGGCAATTCCTCCCGGCCGCGCTTGAGCTCATCGGGCGTCAACAGGCGGAAAGCGCCATTCTCACCAAAAATTTTCTGGTATTTGCGCACGGCATAGGTGTTGATGTCCGCACTGCTCGTCATAGAAATCATGTAGCCCATGTCCAGCAGCTCAAACTGATCGGACAGGTCATCGGTGTAGATATTGACATTGTATGCTTCTAAGTTTTCATCTTTGGCCTTTTTTACATTGCTCTCGTTATTGTCAATGAGCACTACGTGCCGGTTGCGGCCCTGTAGGTACTGCCCGATGATACGGCTGGCCCCATTAGCGCCCACAATGAGAATACCCTCCGAGCTGTCGAGTGTGACTTTAAGTACTTTGGCGATGAAGCGGGCCGTGGTGGCATTAATGAGCACGGTGCCCAGCACAATCATAAACACCAGAGGTACTAAAAACTCAGCGTCTTCCACCGGTGGGTTTTCTGACGTCAGCGTCAGCCCAAAAAGGGAAGCGATACCCGCCGCAACAATACCCCGTGGGCCTACCCAGGAAATGAACAGTTTTTCCCGAAAGTTCAGATCAGAGCGGCGCGTACTCAGGAATACGCCTATGGGCCGCAGGATTAGCGTGATGGAAAGGAAAAGCCCGAGGGCGCGCCAGTCGCTGATGATGATTTGGATGTCATCAACGTTGATCAGTGCGGCCAGTATGATAAACAAAATGGAGATTAGCAGCACACTCAGCGATTCCTTAAACGACAATATCTCCTTGAGCCAGGGCACGTCCATATTGCCCAGCACCATGCCCATGACCACCACGGATAGAAGCCCGGACTCATGGGCCAGCACATCAGAGAATACGAAGATGAGCAGTACCATTGCCAGGGTGAAGACATTGAGGAGATAGTGCGGGATCAGGTCCCGAATGATGAACTGATAAAGGGCATAGCCCGCTACCGCGCCCATAGCCAGCCCAATGAGGAGAATTTGGAAAAAGGAAATCAGCGCATGGGAAGTGAATTCCACGCCGCCCTCGGCTGAGCGGATAAATTCAAAGACCAGTACCGCTACAAGCGCACCGATAGGGTCAATCAGAATGCCCTCCCACTTCAGTACTGTGCTGACGTTGCGGTTGAGTGGAATATTTTGCAGGATCGGCGCAATTACAGTCGGCCCGGTCACAATGATAAGCGCACCAAACAGGAAGGAAACCGCCCAGTTGAGCTCCATGATATAGTGCGCAAAGAGACCAGCGCCGATAAAAGTAATGAGCGACCCAACGGTTATCATTTTCAGGATAGCCGGGCCCACGCCGGCGATTTCCTTCCGTTTCAGTGTGAGCCCGCCTTCAAAAAGGATAACGCCAATGGCCAGAGACACGAAAGAGAACAGGTATTTGCCGGGGAAAATCCCGGTCGTCCCTTTCTCGCTTTCGACCAGGAGCGGTTCCAGCAGTTTCTCACCATCATGGGTAAAAAAAGTGGAAATCGGCCCGACAATCAGCCCAATCAGGATCAAAGGCAGGATAGCCGGCACTTTGGTGCGCCAGGCCAGCCATTGGGCGAAGATGCCTAAAACGATGATGCCAGCGAGTTCGAGCATGGGCGTTGTCCAGTTAGTGGGTTGTAAAAACAGTTTAGCTTTACAATTAACCCACTACACCCGGCCTTGGTTTGCAAGTCTTTGCGATGATGGCTGCTAAATACCTGAACTTCCGTGGTTTCGGCAGAAAAATAACTACCTTTGCGCTTCGAAAATTCACGCAGTCTATATGTCTTTCAACAAAGAACTCAACCGGCGCCGCACTTTTGGTATCATCAGCCACCCGGATGCCGGAAAAACCACCCTTACGGAAAAGTTGCTGCTCTTTGGCGGTGCCATTCAGGTAGCCGGTGCCGTTAAGTCAAATAAAATTAAGCGCAGCGCGACTTCTGATTTCATGGAGATTGAGCGGCAGCGGGGTATCTCGGTAGCAACCTCCGTCATGGCATTTGAGTACCGGAACCTCAAAATCAACATCCTCGACACCCCTGGCCACCAGGATTTCCAGGAGGATACCTACCGCACGCTTACGGCGGTGGACAGCGTGATTGTGGTGATCGACGTAGCAAAGGGTGTGGAAGCACAGACCGAAAAGCTGGTCAATGTATGCCGCATGCGCAATACACCGATCATCGTTTTCATCAATAAGCTGGACCGCGAGGGCCTCGATGGCTTCGACCTCCTCGACGAGCTGGAGCAAAAACTGGGGCTGACCGTACGCCCGCTGAGCTGGCCAATCGGCATGGGGCAGCGCTTCAAAGGCGTGTACAGCATGTACGAGCAGAAGCTGGTGCTGTTCCGCCCCCACGGCAAGCAGGAAGATGAGGAAGATCGAATAGAAATCAATGACCTGGCGGATCGTCAGCTTGATGAGCTAGTGGGCGAGGCAGCAGCAGATGAGTTGCGGGAGGAAGTTCATATGGTTGAGTCGGTTTATCCCAAATTCGACCGGGAGGCCTACCTGAAGGGTGAGCTCTCACCGGTGTTTTTTGGCTCAGCCATCAACAACTTTGGCGTACGCGAGCTCCTCGATTGCTTTGTGGAAGTGGCACCTCCACCCCTGGGGCGGGTCACCGAAGAACGGGAAGTCAAACCCACCGAAGATAAATTTGCCGGTTTTGTATTTAAGATCCACGCCAATATGGACCCCAACCACCGGGACCGTATTGCTTTCCTGCGGGTTTGCTCCGGCCGCTTCGAGCGCAATACCAACTACCTGCACGTGCGGCAAAACCGCAAGATGAAGTTTCCCAACCCCACAAGCTTCATGGCAGCCAAAAAGACCATCCTGGAGGAAGCCTACCCCGGTGATGTGGTGGGTCTCTACGATAGCGGCAACTTTAAGATTGGCGATACGCTCACCGAAGGCGAAGTGCTGCACTTCAAAGGCATTCCGAGCTTCTCCCCGGAGCAGTTCCGCTTTGTCAATAACGCCGATCCGCTCAAGTACAAGCAGCTCGATAAAGGGCTGGTACAACTAATGGACGAGGGCGTGGCGCAGCTTTTTACCAAAGAGGACAATAACCGGAAAATCATTGGCACGGTGGGTGCCCTGCAATTTGAAGTTATTCAGTACCGCCTGGAACATGAGTACGGTGCCAAGTGCAGCTACGAGCCGGTCAACCTACACAAAGCCTGCTGGATCACCTGTGATGATGAAAAGGCCATGAAGGAATTCATTCAGCGGCGTAAGCGCGACCTCGCCCGCGATAAGCACGGGCAGCTGGTCTACCTGGCAGAATCTGCCTGGTCCCTGCAAATGGCGCAGGAGAATCATCCGAAGGTGCAATTCCACTTTAAGAGCGAGTTTTAGACCGGGCAACTTTACGCGCTTGCCAGAGCGGAGGGGCTGTTGCGCAGAGATTTTGCAGGGGTATGTTCAAGGTTATAAACCGGATTTCCCATCCGGAGCCAGCTCCTTGTGCCTCTGCTTTCCTTTCTCGCTCAGGTAGGGAAACAGCAAGGCCATCATCGCCCGGTGGTAATACCGCACAACTTCCTCCCCTTCCTGTTCAAACTGTATAGTGGACTCTGTAATCCAGTGGTTGCCTACAATGAGAAATTGGGTAACCAAATGATCGTACTGTCCGGGCAGGGGCTCGGGTTCCATCCACCCCCGCTGAATGAGCTGTTGTAGCCCATGATGAAACTGCTGACGGCGTACAACCATCAGCTGCCGGAAGTTCTGCCGCATGCTGTCGATCCGGCGGATGATGCGCGCAAAGTCCAGTAGCAGGAAGCGGTAACGGTACATCAGCTGAAAGGTCAGCCAGGACTGTTCCCACACTTCCTGAAGATCGATGTCCGGCCGGAATGCGCTTTCCGCAAAGGGCGAAATCTCCGCCACCAGTTGCAAGTAAAGCGCCTCAATGAGCTCATCCGTATTTTTGTAATGGTAACAAAGGTTGCCGTGGCTGATGCCCACCTCTTCCGCAATACTTCGTACCGTTGCCTGATCGGTGCCAAGTTCATTGAATTGCCGGAGGGCGGTCTTCAGTATGCGATCTTTGGTTTTCATGTGCACAAAACTAATATTCCTGAGAACGAAAATCCTGGTACAGTTGTTCTAAATTTAATTAATTAGTACATTTGTTCTAAAATAAATTTCAAATGGAGCAAGCACCTGATCCGCAGAACGAAGAAAAAATGATGGACAAGTCCCTCAACCAAATGAAGGACAGTTACCGGTCTATCGACGAAAAGTTGAAGCTTCAGGAAAACGATTCCCTCTTGCTGCTGGCGGGAAAGGTTGTACTGCGGGTTTTGCTCATTATCGTCATGATTGCGCTTTCGCCATTCCTCGTCATTGGGCTAATCTTTGCCTTTATGGCGGCGCTATGAGCAGGCGGCAGGTTTTTGGGGTCAGTCTGCTCCTTTTTGTGCTGCATCAGCTGCTGCAAAAGGGCTTAAGTATCCACCTGCCTTTTTTTCACGCCTACCTTGATCCTTTTCTTTCCATGCCCATCGTGCTAGGCCTGCTCGACTGGGAGCGTACACGGCGCTATGGCTGGAGGCCACTAATTCCCTGGGAGATTGCCGTGGTGGCTTTGCTGTTCGTTTTTTTGTTCGAGTGTGGCTTTCCGCTTTGGAATCCGGCCTTTACTGCCGATTGGTGGGATGTGCCAGCTTACGGGGCGGGGGCGTTGGTTTATGGTAGTAGCAGGCCACATGCTCAAGTCTGACGTTAAGTGTGCCTGTTGTCGTTGAAAAGTCGGGACTCACTGTTTGAAATAGATAACACGGGAGAACCCTGTAACCGCGACATTGATCATCGCTCCTTGATAGGGGCCCCAAGCACTTTAAGAGCTAAAGGACATGACAATGTAACCATTTGCTCAGCAGTGCATTATGCCATTAAAAACATGACACGTCTCCTGCTCCCCTTCCTCCTCTGCTTATTGACGGTTACCGGAACCGCACAAACCAATCATCGCACCCAGTACTGCGATCTTCCTGTTTACTTCGATTTTGGTGCGGATAGCCTGTCCGCTAACGCCCGCGTCCGTCTGCAACAACTAGCCATTGATATCGTGGATTTACCGGGCTTAGATATCCGCCTGACCGCACATACAGATGCCGTAGGGGGCTCCGGGGCTAATCTCGCCCTTTCGAAAAGGCGTGCCCAAGCCGTGTCAGACTTTCTTACCGCAGCGGGCATCCCGGACAGCACGCTTCAGCAGGTAGGCAAAGGCGAGGCGGCACCCGTAGCCAATAATGATACACCGGAGGGGCGGCAGCAAAACCGGCGGGTGGAGGTGCAGGTGTACTCAACCGTGCCCATGCGTACACTCACGGGGCAAATCAGCAGTCAGACAGACAGCATAGGTGTGCCCGCCACAGTCCTCCTCTCCACAGACAACTGGAGGGATTACCTGAAAACCGATACCACCGGGCAGTTCACCACACTGATACCTGCCCTGCAGCCCGTGCGCCTTGATGCCTTCGCAAAGGGCTTCTTCTTTGATACAAAAGTACTGGCACCAGACTCCTCCGCAGCGGATGTAGAGGCCACGCTACCGCTGCCCCCGGCTGATGCCGGTGCTAAACTTCCGGTCAAACGGTTGCACTTTGTAGGTGATCAGGCGGTGCTCCTCCGGAAATCATTACCGGAACTCGACCGGCTGCTGCGGTTTATGGAGCTCAATGCCGACCTGGAGATCATCATCCACGGGCATGTCAATGTCCCCAATGCTCCCCCGATAAGCCCATCCTCCGCTAGTTTCAAGCTCTCTGAAGACCGGGCAAAGCGTATTTATGAATTTTTAACAAGCCATGGTATTGACGCCGCCCGACTTTCCTGGAAAGCCCATGGTAACTGGGAAATGCGCTATCCCCGTGCCGTATCTGAAGGGCAGCAAGCGGCGAACCGGCGGGTGGAGATTGAAGTCCGGTAACAGCAGGGCGGCGGCAGCGTACAAACAGCAGGGTGCTTCCCAACTCTGGGCGCTGGAAATCTGTTTCCCCTAAAAAAGCTCATGCGATTACTACCCATTTTTGTCCTTATCCCCCTGCTCGCCTTCAGCTGCGGGAAGATCAATCCACCCGGCCCCAGGCTGTTCAAATCCTCCAAATTGCCCGTGGATAAAATCCAGTTGCCGGAAGGTTTTGAAATAGAAGTGTATGCCGAAGGCGTGAAAAATGCCCGCTCCATGGACCTCTCTCCGGATGGTACGCTATTCGTGGGGACAAGAGGCGAGGGTAAAGTCTATGCTCTAAAAGACACCAACGGTGATGGCCGCCCTAATCAACAGTACGTTCTGGCTGCCGGGCTCAAAATGCCCAATGGGGTGGCGTTTCGGGATGGTGATCTGTACGTGTCGGAGGTCAGTCGTATTCTGCGTTTTCCGGACATCGAAAGCCGGCTGGAGAATCCCGGTGAGCCCGAAGTGGTCTACGATCGTTATCCTACCGAGACTCACCACGGCTGGAAGTACATCGCCTTTGGGCCGGATGGCAAGCTTTATGTGCCGGTGGGTGCCCCCTGCAACATCTGCAAAAGCGAAAAACCCGTGTTTGCTTCCATCACCCGCCTTAATCCGGACGGGACCGGCATGGAGGTCGTTCAGGAGGGCATCCGCAATACCGTTGGCTTCACCTGGCACCCCAAAACGGGCGAGCTTTGGTTTACAGACAACGGGCGCGACTGGTTAGGCGATGATCAGCCTTACTGCGAGCTCAACCGGGCACCGGAAGACGGGCTGCATTTTGGCTACCCCTATTGCCATCAGGGAGATTTGCCAGACCCCGAATTTGGAGATACTGCGCCCTGCTCAGACTTTACCCCGCCGGCTGCAAAACTCGGTCCGCATGTAGCGCCGCTTGGGCTGGAATTTTATACCAGCAAGCAATTTCCGGAAGCCTATCAAGGCCAAATCTTCGTCGCTGAGCATGGCTCCTGGAACCGTAGCGAAAAAATTGGTTACCGCGTCATGATTGCAACGCTCGATGGCAATGAAGTGGTGAGCTACAAACCCTTTGCGGAGGGTTGGCTGGATGATGGTGATGTCTGGGGCCGCCCCGTGGACATTGAGCTGCTGCCCGATGGCTCTATGTTGGTGAGCGACGATTTTGCCGATGCCATTTACCGAATTTACTACAACCCCAAGTCATGAAGCAGCGCATGACCTGGAACGCCCAATTCTATGACCAAAAGCATGCCTTTGTAGCGGAATACGGCAAAGGCTTAATCGAATGGCTGGCCCCTAAGCCGAGGGAGCGTATCCTGGATTTGGGCTGTGGTACCGGGCACCTGGCTTATGAAATTGCTCAGGCTGGCTGTGAGGTGGTTGGGCTGGATGCCTCAGCGGCGATGGTTGAACAAGCGCGCAGGGCATTTCCGGAACTGCACTTTGAGGTGGGCGATGCCGCTGATTTTTCATTTACGGAGCCATTCGATGCAATTTTTTCCAACGCCACCTTGCATTGGGTACTGGATTATCAGGCGGCAATTGCGTGCATGTACCGTCATTTGAAGCCGGGGGGCAGGCTGGTGCTGGAAATGGGTGGAGCCGGGAATATTGAACAGATCATCCGGCAGCTCCGCACCGAATTGCAAAACCATGGCTACCGGGCAAAAAGTGAATTGCAACTTTGGTTCTTCCCGGGCATCGGCACCTACACCAATGCGCTGGAGGCTGCGGGATTTCAGGTGAAAATGGCTCAGCATTACGACCGCCCCACGCAATTGCAGTCTTCTGCACACGGTGTGGAAGACTGGCTGAGTATGTTTGCTGGCGCTTTCTTTGAAGGAGTCCCTGAGGGAAAAGCGGCTGAAATTAGAGCACAGGTACAGGCAGCAGCCCGCCCCCACCTTTTTCGGGACGGGCATTGGTACGCCGACTACAAAAGGCTGCGCGTGATGGCCGTGAAGCCTCTCCGGGCAGATAAAGATTGAAGAATTGGTTAAAAACCGGTAAATTACAGCTATAATCCTCAAGCCGTGACTGAATACGCTCATTTCCTGTCCCCGTTTGGCTGCCTTCGCGTAGAGGGTAGTGAAGATGGCATCAGCCTGGTGCAGATGGTGTCGACCAAGCCTTGTCCCACAGGGCCTATCCCGGCGGTCCTCAAACCCTGCATACAGCAGCTGGCCGAATACTTTCGCGGCGACCGGGATGGCTTTAACCTCAAGCTTGACTTTGGAGATGCCCCGCCTTTCCACAGAGCCGTCTGGAATGAACTTTTGAAAATCCCCTATGGCCACACCACCACTTATCAGGCGATTGCCGAAAATCTGGGGGATAAAAAAGCCGTACGTGCGGTAGGGCAGGCCAACCGGCACAACCCTATTGCCATCATCGTGCCCTGTCACCGGTGCATTGCCAAAAGCGGGGAACTGCAAGGGTACTTTTATGGGTTGGATATGAAACGGCAGTTGCTGGAATTGGAAAACCCGCTGAGCTTTGCCCGTCAGGGAAGCTTGTTTTAAGCGCGTCACAAATATGGTCCCAACTTATGCTACGGACAAAATTTAAACTTTAACCGATGGAGGTCACCACTCAAATCCCCACAACCCTGGAAGAACGCCTGAAATACGGCACAGAGCTGCGTATTGCGGCAAGCTGGGAAGACTTTTTGGAGCTCCTGCCTGCTGCAGAGTACCGCGTGGAGTACTACGGTGGCGAAATTATTTCTGTTATGGGCCAAGCTTCTGATAATCATGAATTGATCGTTGCTGCAATTATCAAGTTGATCAGTAACCTTTTGGACAGAGATGATACTTATTACATCTACGGCAGCAATCTGCCCCTTTACGCTGAGGGCATAACCAAAAATTACTACAACGCGGATTGTACCGTCGTCAGGGGAAAAGCCGAGAAGAAAGAAGTGCTGCCCGGGGTGAACGCTACTACCAACCCAGTCTTGCTGGTCGAAGTACTGTCTCCTTCCACCGAGCAGGAAGACCTCTCCACCAAGCTGCACCACTACCGCGAAATGCCTTCTGTACAGCAGCTCTTATTTATTCACAGCACGTCTATGCGGGTGACAAGCTACACCCGTGAGCCTGAGCAGGATGGATGGCTGCTGCGGGATTTTACGCAGGCAACAGACAAGTGCCCAGTGCTGGATGAAGGGCAATTTTCACTGGAAGATCTTTACCGTAAGGTCGATTTATAAATCATTGTCCTCTTGTCAGCAAAACCTACGCAGCTCCGCGACTACATAACAAAGTACACCCCCCTTTCTGATGCCGACTGGGCAGCAATCGCCTCTAAGTTTTCCAAAATCGAATTCCCCGCAGGCGCGCTAGTGCTCGAAGAAGATAAGATATGCCGCTATTTGTACTTCCTTGAAAGCGGATTGCTGCGTTACTATATTCTAAAAGACGGAGCAGAAGTTACCAAGTACTTTACCGAAGCGCCTTATTGCTTCACTTCCCAGGTTAGTTTTTCAGCGCAGATACCCGCAAGGGAAAGTATCCAAGCTCTGGAACCTTCCGAGATATGGCAAATCACACTTGATGACACCAACGCACTGCTCAACCTTCCTTCATGGAGCACTTTCGTTCGAAAGTTAATACAGGAGGTGCAGTACTATACCGAAGTTATTCTTCAGGAACTACAAACCGAAACGGCTGAGCAACGGTATCGGCGCATGCTACACGAAAAAGATCCACTGTTGAAGCGTGTCCCTCTCAAATATCTTGCCTCCTACCTGGGCATCGCCCCACAGTCTTTAAGCCGTATCCGCAGAAAAATTGCGGAAGAAAACCGAACTTAACATAGGTGCAGTGAAGTGCCGATAATTGCCCGGAAATTTGTCCTATCAAAAGCACATCAAACGATATGACTAAATTTCTTCTTTTACTCACAACTATTTTACTCGCTTTGAACCTATCCGCACAGCAGACTAATTTCCATTTTAGCCACTCCGATAAAACAGAAGCTCCGCCAGAGGAAATCTGGAAGATTTGGACAGATGTACCAAATTGGAAGGACTGGGATACAGGCTTGCAATCTACAGAATTACAGGATCCTTTCGGGGTAGGGGCAAAAGGTAAATTGATTCCTAATAAAGGGCCGAAAACCAAATTCATGATCACAGCAGTCAATCCCGGAGTCTCCTACACCTTCCAGACCAACGTACCATTTGGCAAGCTTTTGATACACAGGTATCTGCAAGTACAAAATGGGCTTACCGTATTTACGCATGAGGTAGAATTCACCGGGCTGCTGCGTAAATTCTGGGGTCGGCAACTTGGAGAAAACTACCGAACCATGCTACCATCTGTACTCGCAAACATCAAAGCTATCGCTGAGCAAAATCCCTAACGCAGATGCTGTCAATGAAATTGGTTTATCTCGCAAACATTATCGTCGCAGGGTGGATAAGCCTGACCTCCATGTTTGCCCCGCGCATAGCTGCAGCCACTATCTTTTCCAATGTTTATCCTGGTACAGATGTTATCCGGCTGGTAGGCTGTCTGTGGCTGGGTATCGCCGTGCTGTCAGTGTTGGGCTTATTCCGTCCG
Source organism: Phaeodactylibacter sp. (assembly GCF_022763345.1). Taxonomy (GTDB): domain Bacteria; phylum Bacteroidota; class Bacteroidia; order Chitinophagales; family Saprospiraceae; genus Phaeodactylibacter. Next base: position 1,152 of record NZ_JALEGS010000113.1, on the reverse strand, counting down.
GTCACTTTTGCGCCGGTGTTCCTGATCCAGTTGATTTACAAAGGCAGTTGGTTGCTACTGGTGGCTCTGCCGGCAATAAGAGCGGGGGAAAACTACCCTTCCGGTATGGCTGCTTTCTTCTTGATCTGGGTATTAGTTCTGCCATGGGTGATGCCATGGAGTACATGGTGGGGATAGCCACGAATGCAAGAAGAGCTGGATCTTGCACGTTTTTAATTCTGTTTGCCCTGAATTGAAGTTTAGAAAAAACTGAAAAGGATATGGATTGAGCACCTTTTTAGATGCACTCTGTTTGAGCGTCCTCAATAAAAAAGTACAAAAATCTAATCCGGCCCGACAAGAATCTTCGTAGCTGATTTTGTAAGTCATTTTTTAAGACAAACCAGAATCATTATGACCCAAAAGCTACTTAGATCTTTAACCATGTTGGTATTTCTTGCTTGTTTTACACCGGCAAAAGCATTGAAAATACCAGTCGTTACCGCCCTTGACAACGTGACAGGCTCCCTCCGGCTGGCGGTTAGCACTGCATCTCCAGGAGATACGATCTCCTTTGACCTGGCGCTGGATGGCATTCCTGTTATCCTTGCCGGCAGCGAGGTGATCATAGACAAACCCCTCACTATCGTCGGTAACGGCTCTGCCAATACCATGATCAGTGCCAATAACCTTAGCCGAATTTTCAATATTTCGAGTGGGGTATCCGTAGTCATTCAGGACCTGATGTTGATGAATGGCAGCAGTTCCAGTTTGGGTGGTGCCATTCTTTGCAATAGTGCGGAATTAACCCTTTCCAATACAGTTGTTACGAATTCAACGGCAAGTGGAGCCACTGCAACTGAAGGTGGCGGCGGTATCGCTAATCTAGGAGGCAATATTACCATTATTGATTCCGAAATTTCCAACAACACCGCATCCGGGATGTCTGGTAGTGGCGGTGGTATCCTCAATTTGTCCGATGGCACCCTAACGGTAACTAATTCTACCATAACTGGGAATACAGCCATGCGTGCCGGAGGCGGCATCGAAGACAACTCCGGCGAAAGCACAACTGTCACGCTGGTCGACGTCACCCTTAGCGACAATACGACTGGCAGTGCTCCGGGCAACGGCGGCGGCGTGCACATCACCGGCCCTGGCGATATGGACATC
>NZ_JALEGS010000112.1 GCF_022763345.1 Phaeodactylibacter sp. | reverse complement strand
TTGGTGGCAGATACGAACTTCGTGGCGCAGACCCTGTGCCCGGGAGACACCCTTTTGTTGAATGGCAATACCTATGATGCTGCTAATCCAGCCGGCACGGAAGTCATTCCCGGAGGCGCCGTTAATGGTTGCGATTCTGTGATCGTGGTAGACCTGGCTTTCTTCCCGGCAGATACCAATTTCATCGTGCAGACCTTGTGCGCCGGAGACGCGCTTACAGTCAATGGCACGGTCTACGACGAGGGGAACCCCAGCGGCTTCGAGGTGGTCCCGAATGGCACGGTGAATGGCTGCGACAGCCTGATCAGCATTGACCTTTCTTTTGAAAATGCTGTGGTGAACAATATTGTGGAAACCCTCTGCCCGGGCGAGAGCCTTGCTATAAACGGTGTTGTGTACGATGAGCTGAATCCAATCGGTCAGGATACGCTCTTTGGTGCAGCTATCAATGGCTGCGATTCCATCCTTCAAATCAGCCTGAGTTTTGATACGCTGGGGACCAATATGCTCATGCAAACCCTTTGCCCTGGCGAAAGCCTGACGGTCAATGGCACTGTATATGACGCAACTAACCCGAGTGGATCGGAACTGCTGCCGGGGGCGTCTGCAAATGGCTGCGATAGTGTGATTATTGTAGCGCTGACCTTCCTGCAGGCAGATACCAATCAGATCGCATCTACCTTATGCCCTGGCGAAAGCCTGACCATCAACGGGACCCTTTACGACGCTGCCAACCCAACCGGATTGGAAATCCTGCCGGGTGGAAGCGAAAACGGTTGTGACAGCCTGATCAGTATTGACCTTACGTTTGAGGTCCCTGTTACAGCAACCTTATCACAAACCCTCTGTCCGGGTGGCTCTGTTACCGTTGGCGGTACGGTCTATGATGCCGCTAATCCGGCAGGTACTGAAGTACTGCCAGGTGCAGCTGAGAATGGGTGTGACTCTACGGTCAATATCATGCTGAGCTTCTTCCCTGCGGATACAGCCCAGCTCATTCAAACCCTTTGTACGGGCGAAAGCCTGACGGTTAACGGTACGGTTTATGACGCTGCCAACCCAACGGGCCTGGAAATCCTGCCCAGTGCTACCGTCAATGGCTGTGATAGCTTGGTACTGGTAGACCTGAGCTTCGAAGAAGCCGCCGAGGGTGTTTTGGCACTAAGCCTCTGCGAAGGCGCAAGTGTGGAAGTGAATGGCACGGTCTATGACGTAGCTAATCCAAGCGGTGCAGAATTACTTCCTGGTGCAGCAGAAAATGGCTGCGACAGTTTGGTCGTCATTGAGCTGACCTTCCAGCCAGCAGTCACTGCAGAATTAAGCGCACCGGGCAGTCTTTGTCCGGGGGACTCTCTCGTGCTAACCATCAACCTTGCGGGAGCGGATAACTTTGACTTCAACCTGAATGATGATAACGGGCTGGTGGAAGCCTTCACCGGGGCGGGTAATACTGTTACGGTGACCGTCGCGCCTACTACCACCATGACCTACTCACTGACCAACCTTTCTGGCACCGGCAACTTCTGCCCATCAATCCTGCCCGAGCCGCTGACCATCGAAGTCGCTCAAATAGGGGCGGCTCTGGCTGCCACGTCCGACTACAATGGCTTTGAAGTGAGCTGCGCGGATGCTGCGGATGGTGGAGTAGAAGTGGTTGCAAATGGGGGGACGCCGCCGTATACCTATCAGTGGTCCAACGGTGCGGCAAGCCCGGCCCTGGATAACCTTACCGCCGGCACTTACACCGTGACCATTAACGATGCGGGGGGCTGTGAATCAGAAGCGAGCATTGAATTGGCCGCGCCCTCGGGCGTACTGCTGGAGGCTGCTGCAGTTGATGCCAACTGTCTTCAGGAAAACAGCGGGCAAATCATCATTGACACGGTTTTGGGTGGAATTGCTCCGTACCAATATCAGTTAAATGACGCTACACCGGTTAGCATAGTTGCTTTGCCGGTATTACAAAGCAACCTTGCTGCCGGTACTTACGAATTGCTGCTCACGGACGCCAATGGGTGCCAGGCAAGTCAATCGTTATTGATCAGCCCGGCAGAGCCCCTGTTCCTGGAATTAGGCGAAGATGAAGAAATTCGTTTGGGTGAGAGTGTGCAATTGTCGATTGACGGGCGGAATTTCGATATCGCGGGCTTTACCTGGCAACCGGACACCCTCAGCAGCCTGGAGCCGGTTGTTATGCCGGAGGAGACCACGACCTATCGGTTGACGGCACAAGACGCAGCGGGCTGTACCGCCACTGATTTTATAACGGTAATTGTGGAAAAAACACGAAAGGTATATGCCCCTAACGTATTCAGCCCTAATGGTGATGGGCGCAATGATTCCTTCACACTTTTCGCCGGGCCGGATGTCATCGGGCTGAACAGTTTTCAAATCTATGACCGCTGGGGCGAGCAGGTTTTTGTTGGAGGCACACAGGCGCTGAACAACGAGCTGTTAGGCTGGGATGGCAGCCATCGGGGGGAGCCTATGGACCCCGGTGTCTTCGTTTTTTATGCCGAAGTGGAGTTCATCGATGGGCATGTTGAAATGATTAAAGGCGATTTTGTGCTGATGAGATAGTAGAAAAAGCGGCTTTTATTAAAACCTCATTATAAGCCATGTCACAGGTGAAAAAAGTGCCTGCCCCAATGCTTTGGGGCAGGCACTTTTTGTATCTTCAGATAGGTTGTTTTTTGGGTATACTTACTGCTTCAGTACCTTAAGCACTTCGCGGTAGCCATCTTCGGTCTGCACTTCCAGCAGGTAAAGACCGCCAGGGAGTGTGTTGGCATCCCACTGTAGCTGCCAGGTGCCTGGCTCAAGTTTGCGCTGGCCAATAGCCTGGCCCAGTTCATTGCGCAGGATAGCAGTACCTGCTACCTGAGTAGCCTGCTCAAACTCCACTGTGAACTGGCTCTGTGCCGGTGTAGGCCATACGGTAGCCCGCTGTTGGATAGCCGGAGCTTCGGCTGTTGGAACATCAGGCACAGAGAAATACTGCTCAGAACCAGAAACTTCCACGTGGCTAAATGCTGCCATTGCAGGAGCACCATTTTGGCTGGTTGCAAATAAGCCGACCTGAGCGCATTCACCCAACTCGAGGTATACCTGATGGAACAGTGACCAGAAACTACCATCGCTGCTGTGGTAGGCGCGGATGTAATTACCAATCCGCTCCACGCGCAGCCAGTTGTCGTGAGGCGTGAAGAATGGTGTGTAGGATAGTTGGTCGCCCTCGTTGTAACGAGTGCCGTGGTAGATCACATCTATATTTTTCGAGGCGATCATGAACATTTTCGGGCTTGATTCTGAAGGGACATTCGCTGGACCTCCGTTGTTCCCACCTCCTTCTCCGTCACGGATCATAATGCCGCCAAAGCCATTGCTTACACCATCAAGACGAGCAGTAAGCATGCTGTTGCCGCATAAGGGTTGGTTGAGGAAAGCCACGTTATCGGTGGTTGCCCGGTGTCCCTGGCGCGAAGAAGTAGTAATGGTGATGTCACAGCCCAGCGAAAAGCTATCATTTTCGCCTTCGCCCCCGATGGAAGACTTCGTCCATTCCTCGTCAATTGGGTTAGGGCCGATGAAGAAAGGATAATCGGAAAGGATGTCTCCATCGTTATAGAAGTAGCCATAATTCACATGGTCACCGAACAGTGGTCCAGGCCCTTCTTCAGGAGAGATTGGAATGTTATCTATAGATAAATCAATCGTTCCTTCATTTGACAGCTGACCCTCATTGTAAATTGGGAACGGACCGTCAATATTGATTTCCGCACAATCTTTATTCTCGATCATTCCATCGTAGACAGTCACAAGAGAACCGTAGACAAGATAGTATTCTATTTGCTGTGGCTCTGGTTCTTCCGGAGAACCGAGGTTAAAGAAAAAGTCAATATCTACCAGGTTGTAATTTACAAACCGGCCATAATCTTCAGCATAGATCGCGCCATACAACTCGATTTCAGCGTCTGCCGCAACTTCAGGGTCTGGTGCTTCAGCTGGGTCAGGACCTTCCTCTAGTTCAGGAGCAGACTCAACTGAAAAATCAGGAGGCACTGGCAGCAAGTTTATTTCTCCATAGTTTTCAAAAGTACCATCTGACTGCATGTAAATCATGTCAGAGAATACAAAGCCAATATTGATTTCTCCGTTTTGCGTGTTGGTGAAAATACCGTCGTCGACTTCTATGCCTTCACTATCAATATAGCTGATGTTAATCGTTCCATCATTGAGGAATTCGGTGTCATCATCATCCTGATCGATCGCATCTGAATCAACATACATGATTTCCAAGAGGCCCCGGTTGCGGAAAATAGCATCATTATCCATTTCGATGCCCTCATTATCTATCTCTGAAATGTAAAGGCTGCCACGATTGACAAAGACGGCATCATCTTCCATGTCAATGCCATCTCCTTCCATATCAACGTGATGAATAGATAATTCTCCGCGGTTTAAAACACGGGTGTCGTTATTCATTTCTATTCCATTTCCGGTATAGTCATCTTCACCGGTATGATGAATCTCCAGGGACCCCCAAATAACAAGGGTCGAGTAGTCATTCATATCAATGCCTTCTTCGTAAGAGTAAGCAACCGTTAACCCCCCCTCGCTTCGGATAAATAGAGTGGCGTCATCATCAAGTCGAATGGACATACATTCCGCGCCAGGTTCTGTAACCTGTACATAGGCATCACCTCCAATTAGAACGTTGTCGTATTCATCAGGAACCTGATCATATTCCCAGTTGTCCGGGTCTTCCCAGCGCCAGCCGTCTCCGTCACCGGTCCAGGTGCTAGCCCCATTGGCTAGGGCGGTAAGGCTGCTACCTGCAAAAAATGCAAGCAGTAGCATAGTGTACATATTCGTCTTCATCAGAATTATAGATTTGAATAGGTTATAAAATGCATATTCGGTAACCACTCTTACGATGTAAGCGTGGAAAAGTTACAATTTTGATTTTCGGTTCTTGGACGTGGAGGAAAGTATTTTTTATGGAGATGTTGCAAATATATACTTTTTCCTTAAATAAGAAGCCCGTTTTTAAATAAATCATGACATGGTTAGCCATTGCAAATGGGGACTAAATATATGCTGGGAATCACATTAAGCTTTAATTTTCCTAATTTCACGCAGAACAATTTTCAATCGCTTTCACTTTCTGAAAAATTCATAAACATGCCCTACACCAACTTACTGATTGATGAGCAAGATGGTATTCTCATCCTTACCCTTAACCGCCCTAAAGCCATGAATGCTCTGAATACTAAGACGATGCTGGAGTTACAGCACTTTTTTACGGAGGACGCGCCGGCACGGGAAGGGCTCAAGGGGATTATCCTTACCGGTGCCGGGGAGAAAGCCTTTGTGGCAGGAGCCGACATCAAAGAGTTTCTGGCTTTGGATACCCAAAAGGGACAGGATATGGCACAAAGAGGGCAGGATGTTTTTTTTCTGATTGAGCGCTTCCACAAGCCTGTTATCGCCCTGGTCAACGGTTTTGCGCTCGGCGGTGGTTGCGAGCTTTCCATGGCTTGTCATTTGCGCATTGCCACGGAGAATGCCCGCTTTGGTCAGCCGGAAGTTAATCTCGGTATAATTCCCGGTTATGGTGGCACGCAGCGCCTGATCCAATACCTGGGCAAAACCAAAGCCACGGAACTCCTGCTTACTGGTGACATGATTTCGGCTGATCAGGCGTTGGCCTGGGGGCTCGTCAATTATGTATTGCCTGCTGGGGAAGCCATGGATAAAGCCAAAGCTATTATAGGTAAGATTGCGAAAAAAGGGCCCATCGCTATCGCCAAGACTATTGAAGCCATCAATGCCTATTTTCAGCATGACGAAGATGGCTTTGACCGCGAAGTAAAAGCCTTTGGGCAGACTACCGGGACCGAAGATTTCAAAGAAGGAGCCGCTGCTTTTATAGAAAAGCGAAGTGCTAATTTTAAGGGTAAGTAGGTCCTATGAAGCGGCAGCGCCTACAGGCTGAGTGCAGTCGGGAGCAATTGAGTTGAGGCATTTTTGGCGGATAGTGAGCATGTGTTGCGAAATTTCGCTAATTTAATCCCGCCAAAGCCTTAACCAAATTGCACCGCCATGACTTTCGACTACATCATTGTAGGAGCGGGCTCCTCAGGATGCCTGCTGGCTAACCGCCTGTCTGCCCAATCTAACCAACGTGTCCTCCTGCTGGAAGCCGGTGGTGAGGATAGCGATCAATCCATCCATATTCCACTGGCCTTCAGCAAGCTTTTCCGGAGTGCCTTTGACTGGAGTGATGATTCCGTTCCTCAGGCGCATATGAACAACCGGCGGATGTACCAGCCAAGGGGCAAGGTGCTGGGGGGCAGCAGCAGCATCAATGCCATGATTTACATCCGTGGGCACCGGGCAGATTACGATCAGTGGGCGGCATTGGGCAATAGAGGCTGGAGTTACGAGGAGGTCCTTCCTTACTTTAAGCGGTTTGAGCAGAACCTGGAGTTTGATGATGCCTACCACGGTACTTCCGGGGAACTGACGGTTAGCCGGGGGCGTCATCATCACCGGTTAAGCAAGTTGATGTTGGATGCTGCAGCCGAAGCAGGCTATCCCCTGAATCCGGATTTTAATGGGGCTGCGCAGGAAGGTTTTGGTTTCTATCAGGTGACACAGAGAGCCGGACAACGGTGCAGTGCCGCAAACGCATTTCTGGAGCCAGTACGTCACCGCAGCAACTTATTATTAACAACTAATGCAACGGCACACCGGATTCTTTGGGAAGGACGCAAGGCGGTTGGGCTGGAATACGAAGAAAACAATCAACTCGTAAAAATTTACGCAAAACGGGAGGTCATTATTTGTGCAGGCAGCTTTAACAGTCCTCAGCTGTTAATGCTTTCAGGCGTTGGCCCCGGGGAGGAATTAAAGAAACAGGGAATAGAAGTGGTGCATCATTTGCCGGGGGTGGGCCAAAACCTGCAGGATCATTTGCTGGCAGGCTGTGTTTATCACACTCAGCTCAGAGATACTTTAGAAAGCACAGAACGTTTCCCCTGGTCCGTCAGGCACCTGCTACAATACTTTCTTTGGAAGAGGGGGATGCTTTCCTCAAACGTAGCGGAATGCGGAGGTTTTTTTAGGAGTCAGCCCGAACTGGAAGCACCTGATTTGCAGTGGCACTTCTCCCCCGGCTATTTTCTGAGGCACGGTTTTGACAACCCGAAAACCGGCAATGGACTGGGGTTGGGGATGACGCTGATTTACCCCTACAGCCGCGGCAGGGTGCAGCTCAAAACGGCTGATCCGGAACACCGGCCGCTTATTGACCCCAACTACCTGTCAGATGAGCGCGACATTCAAACCCTGATCAGAGGCTACCGTATCACGGAGCGCATTATGGCGCAACCTGCCCTGGCACCTTACCTGAAGTCTCGTTTTATGCCACCGCCTGAGGTGGAGACGGAGCCTGCGGTGATCGACTATCTCCGTGAATGGGCTCAATCCCTTTACCATCCGGTAGGGACATGCAAAATGGGGCAGGATGAATTGGCGGTAGTGGATGAGCATCTGTCCGTCCGAGGTGTTCAAAACCTGAGGGTAGTGGATGCCAGCATTATGCCGGTTATCGTACGGGGCAATACGAACGCTCCGGCTATGATGATTGCCGAGAAGGCTGCTGATTTGATACAAAAAGCAATTACTTTTTGACACAAAACGAACATCAGAATAGCCTGCTCGTTCCTTAATTGAAATCAGTCACGGGAAACAAAAGCATACGTTCCCTTCAGAAAAACAAAAGCAGCACCATGAACAGCAGATACTTTTGTGTCGGAAGCTGGGTAGTATTGTTATGCCTGGCATTAAATACCCTGAATGCTCAGGATGTTACTTCTCAGGGAAACTTTATGATGGGAGGTACGCTTGGCTTCTCTACAGCAGACTCTAATGTCAAAATTGAGGCAAATGGAGCTTCTGTAGATAATGAAGGCACTCGGAGCACTCAATTCAACATTTCGCCTCGTATCGGATACTTCGTTACCAACAACTTTGCGTTGGGTATCGGTATGGACTACACGCTCAATCGCCTGAGAGAGCCTGTTGATCTCTCCGACCCGCAAACGGATTATGAGACTGAGTACGACAGCGATTTGCTTTTCGGGCCATTTGGCAGGGTTTATTTTCCCATTGCTGAAGACAAAGCTTTCTTCCTGCAGGCTAATTTTGGCTTTGGAAGTTCGCAGGACCGCATACGTGTAGGGGATGACCCTCAGACAACAAGTACAGATGTGCTTGCAGCCAGCTTTGGTCCGGGATTTACGATATTTAGTTCTGATGGGATCGGCATTGAAGCCATTGTCAAATACAATTGGGCACGCAGTAATGCCAGCTTTGAGTATCAGGGTACCCGCAATGAAACAACAACATACACGAACCAGCTTGACTTTTCCATTGGGTTCCAAGTATACTTCACCCGATTACAGCGTGTGAATGGCACAGAGCCAACTCTTGAACCCGATGATGGATCTGATCCGGACAGCCGGTTTTATTAATCCTCAATTGAAAACAATTAAAATCCAATTATTATGAAATCTATTGCAATTTCAAAAATTTTCTTCGTCTTGTTACTGAGTTTTGGACTATTCGCCTGTGGTAGCGAAAGCAATGATACCATGGACGATGCTGAAGACTCGGTAGAAAATGCCGCCAACGACTTCGCGGACAATTTCCGGTCGGATAAGGAAGAAATGAGAGCTGAAATTGACCGTGCCCGTGAAGAAGTCAACGAAGAAATTGAAGAATTGGAAGCCAATCTCGAAAACGCGTCAGCAGATGCAAGAGCAGAAATGCAGGAAGAGATTGACGAACTCAAAGCATGGAGCAACGATTTAGACCAAAAGTTCCAGAACCTTGGCAACGTCGCCAAAGATGGATGGAATGATTTCAAGACAAACGTCAACTCTACTTTAGAAGAGATTGACCGTGAATTATCAGATAACGACTAATATTTTTTAACCAAAACCAAATGATATGGGATCCACAAATGATAAAATCCGAGGCAACTGGAATGAGCTAAAAGGGAAACTTAAGGCCCAATACGGTGAGCTTACAGATGATGACCTAGCCTATCAGCAAGGCAAGGAAGAAGAGCTCATTGGCCGCATTCAGAAAAGAATCGGTGAGAGCAAAGACGAGGTGAAGCGCATCATCGATAACCTCTAAGCATTCTATGCCTCGAGTAAAAAGCAGAGCGCTGCCGCCAGTACTATAGCTTGGCGGCAGCGCTTTTTTATTGGCTCACATAGTAGTTCAGGTAGTTGCACTCCCGGATTGCCCGCTGGAAAAACCGGGTTTGCCGGTATTGGTCATCGAGCCGCTTAAAATAAGACATGTACCCCTGGGCCTGCATTTTTCCCATCACCTGCTCAAAGGTAAGCGTGGAGCCCGACCAATCGTCCATGATGAACTTATCGTACCAGTAATTGACTTGGTCCATTTCTGCTAGCGATTTCACATAAAAGACCTTTTGCTGGGCTTTAGCTGCCATAAAGCAAGCCTGGGCGGCACTTTCGGGTTCTTTACTATACTTCATAGCCTTATCATAAAAGCTTAAGGCCACCCGGCAGTCATAGAAGCCATCGTAGGACACGCCGCTACGGTAATAGTTCATGACCTCGAAAGCTGGGCCAAAATAGGTCATATTGTAATAAGCATTGCCCAGCAGATAGTAATCGGTGGGGCTGTTGGTCTCCTGCGCGATCTGGTAAATTTCCGCCAGCTTGCGCACAAAACTATTGCGGGTAAAAGAGGCAGCAGTGGAGTAAGCACAATGCACACAGTCGTTAATGCTCATATTGAAGGGGTTTACCTTCAGGGGGAAGTCATACGTGGCCGGCAAGCTGTCGAATAAAGCCACGGCAGCCTCCAGTTTTTCAGGGTCGCGCATCAGCAATCGCCCTTTGATATCTAAAACATCGTAACGCACTGTGCTCAGTGCCGCTTTCGGGTTCAGTACAAAAGCAGACCAGGTGCTCTCATTCCCAGTGAAGTGCTTAAGGGCTAGCAATTCCAGCTCGCTGTGTGCAGGCTTGTTGATGAAAGCCAGAAGGCTGTCGACACCGGATTCGGTAGGGTTCATTTGAGTCGCACTGAGCACTTCCCGGGCGAGAAGGCGGGCCATTATGCTTTCACCAGCCTGCCTTTTGCGATAAGCAAGCAGCTCCAGGATAAATTCCTGATTGTTTTGCTGGGTGGACCAATTGGCCATAGGGTCTGCAAACAGCTCCACCAGCTGAAGGGCAATGGTGTTTTCCTGTGCTTCCGACAAGGGTTCTGCCTGTTGCATCAGCTGAATGGCGAGCAGCAATTCACCCTGAATCCGTTGGTGTGGGCCATTCAGTTCTCCGGCTTGCTCCAGAGTGATCTGCGCAGTGGGTAGCCGTCCGAGCAACAACTCAAGGTAGCCTTTAGCAAGCGCCCAGAAGTGGTCATCCCGGTTATTGTAGTAAGCGGTGGTGGCAAATCGGAGCAACTGTCCGGCATAGTCTTCGTATTCCTCATTTTTAAGCAGGCTCTGCCCCTGTTCTATCCGCTGCATCAACTGTGCGATGGGCTGCTGCTCGTAGTAGCTCAGGTTGTTGCCTTCAAGCTTATTGATCTCTCTGGCCATCACGATGCGCAGCCATTCATGATTGCCCAGCAGGCCAAAAATAGACCGCATATCTTCCAGTCCCAGCACCTCCTGCCGGGTCCCCCTGATGAAATGCATCAGCGCTTTCTCTTTAGGGGTTTGGCATTGCTTGTAGGTGGCAGCCCAGTCTTCCTCTGTGGAAATGTTGAAGCTATAGTAAGCGCTGTGCCGGCGGCTTGGAGCCTGCTCAAAGACCTTCAGAAAGTGGTAATAGCCTTCTCCGTTTGCCCCGGTCTGCAGCAATAAGCCCGCGTAGTGGTCCATCGCCCAGTAACTGATCAGGTCCTTTTGTTTCAGCGGCGCAAAGTACTTTTTGTAAAACTGTATTGCTTCCTGTGCCTGACCGGTATAACGGTACGCCTTTAGCAATTGAAAGGCATAGCGGTTTTTCAGGAAGGGGAATTTTTCCCGATCGAGGGCTTCCTTCAGGCGCTGTACCAAATCTGCCGCAGCTTCCGGTCTTAGCCTTTCCTGCCCCTGATACCCCCAGGTGTCGGTGGGCCGGTTGGCCAGTGCTTCCATTTCCAGAGCGAGCAGCAGGTATTGTTTGGAGGCTTCCTGTTTAGGTATGGAGATCAGCGAGCCTTCAAAGAGCAGTGATTTCACCAAGACTTCCCGGCTAACATTTTCAAACCCTTCAATCCAGCTGTCGTACAGCACTTTGCGGAGCGGTTCTTCTTTCAAAGGTTGCTCAAAAAACTGCTGCCAGCTCTGTAGATTCGCATCCGGATAGTCTGCCTCTGCCCAGATATGGTAATAATCATTTGCAGTGTAGAAAGTAGGCTCGTATTCATCACTGAATAGCCACTCCGGCACGAACAGGTTGAAATAATGGTACGAATCCTCATACGGACCGCATGCGCTCAGGGATTGCACGCCGACACTAAGGAGTAGCGAGGCGGTCAGCCAAATGCTGTGGGAGGTTTTTCGGAAATGCATTGGACAGGTTTTCGTTAAGGTGGTAAAAGAGAAGGTGCTCACAGTGGTTGTCAATCTGTTTTAGTTGATCGATGGCCGTCTTAAGGTCGGCTACCGTTGGCGCTTCGCAGCGTAGCTGATCGCCCCGGTTAAGGTAATGATTCCCAAAATAGGCATTTTGCTGCATGCGGTACCGGTTGGGGCCGATTGCAGTTGCGGCTGTCAGTGTATCCAGCTCCTGGCAGGTGCCCTGATTGATAATGGCATGCAGCTCGCCAAGCCGGTAAGCGAGGACCCAGGAAAACATCGGCAGGGCATAATCCAATGGCAGGTCGTATTGCATGTTAGTTGTAAGGTAAGTAGCAGCAGTTTGGGTATTGAGAATGCTGTTGCGTTCTCCAACGTTTTGTACATCTCCCATATTATAGTACATCAGCACGCCCCGGTCTACCGGGGGTACACCAGTTCGCTCCGGATACCGCAACTGATGCAACCGGATAGTGGCGGTCAGTGTGTGGCCTTCTGCAAGCTGCCGGAACCGGTCTAAAAACCGGAAATAGGCCGCCTGAGTGGAGGGGCTCCAGTCACAGTCTAGCTGATAAACGGTCGGGGAGAGGTGGCTGGCAGTATTGATCTCCTTCAGGTATTTCCATACCCGTTCGGCAAGGTCTTCCGGATTGACTGCAGCCTGAAAGGTCCGGTTGGTGATGAACACACAGGGCACGATTTCAAAGTCCTTATAGGTGGGGTCTGTAAACCGGATGGGGGCTTTGGGCACGGCACGGCCGTTCTCGACATCCACATCAAGATACTTAACGTAAAGGCGTTCTACCTTGTGCGCCTCCAGCCATTCCCGTTCCGTGGGGCTGAGCTCAAAAGCCGACTTCCAGTAATAACAGCTTACCATGGGTGGGGCTGCTTCAGGCTGACAACCGGTCAGAATACTTGCTGTAAGAATCGTCACTAGCAGGATTTGGTATGCGCTCATAGCACTAATATAACGCAGAGGACAGAAAGCGTTACAGGTTTTCCCAAAACGTCCAGCAATGTTCCAGGACCAGTTTGGGCATTTCGGTTTGTGGATAATGGCCCACTCCGGGCAGCAATTGAATGTCAGGGCTTCGGACAAGTTCTTTGTACCGCATGGCCATATGCCCGCCTGAGATGGGGTCTGCTTCACCAACGATGAGCCGGACCATCACCGGAGGCTCAAACAGGGGCTTTACCCAGCGTTCCCGGTATTGCTCCCGTTCTTCCATATAACGGATGAGCAGGTGAAACACCCGCTGCCCGCCATTGTAGCGTATGAGCGACCACCACTCGTCTATTTCCCGGGCGGAGGGCTGGGTGTTTGGGCCAAATATTTTGTCAAAATTCCGCTTCAGGGTATTTCTGGATAAGAATGGCGAGAGCCACTTTCCAATGGGGCTGAGCAGCAGCTTTTGAATGGGGCGGGGCTGATGAGTTTCCGGAAACAGCCCGCCGTTGAGCAGAATGATGGATTGTATTTTTAAAGGCGCATCGCTCTCGGACTCCCGCGCAAGCAACTCCTGAGCCACGGTGTCTCCGTAGTCGTGGGCAAGCAGGTGATACCGAGTGACGCCTATGGAATCGAGCAGTGATTCTACCAGGTCTGCCTGCTCTGAGATTTCGTAGTCATAATCTGTAGGCTTGTCTGAGTAACCAAACCCCAGGAAGTCAGGAGCTACAAGGTGGTATTCCAGGGCCAGTTCCTCCCAGAGCGCCCGCCAATCCCAGCTTGAGGTGGGGAACCCATGCAGCAGGACCAGGGTACGGGGCTTTTCCGGGCTGGCTTCCTGGTAAAATATCCGGTAATCATCAAATTGAAAGTACTGTCCGGATTCGTACCAATCTCTCAACTGGAGCATGTGGAAATAGGTTTGGGAAGGAGAACCGGGCGTAGTAGGATCGGTTAGACTACGCCCGGTTGGAAAGCAATTTATTCTTCATCATCTTCCTGCAGGTACACATCGATAGCGATATCCTGACCGGTCTCCTGGTTCTTGCCCAGGCGGAATTCCACCCGATCGTTGACCAGCAGGTCGTTGAAATCACAGTTTTGCACCTCAGAATGGTGGAAAAACAGATTATTTGGGGGGTAAGCAATGAAGCCAAACCCTTCTTTAAGGGATAGGATGGTACTGGAGTGGTAGGCTCCATCCTGCGTGATCACTACTTCTGCCGTGTTTTCTTCTTCTTCTCCTTTTTCAAACCGGTCCTGATAGCTACTATTGTTTTCCCGGTAATCTTTTTTGGTGTAGTGGTCCGTTTTGGGGACAAAAAGATTGTTAACAATATGAGAGTCCCGGGTAACCCGGTTGTCGATAATTTCATGCATCGCCAATGGATAGGTCACCTCTTCCAGTAGATCCTGTGAAGTTCGGGTAGACCGCTGATTGCCATAATCATCGGTGTACTCAAAATCCCAGGAAAGCACCATTACTCTTGTGCCCCGGGAATTGACCTTGCGGATGAGGGGCACGTAGTCGCTGTCTGATGCAATAAGCACCAGGACATCGAATTGCTTGTAGAAAACCTGTTCGAAAGCCTCGAGCGCCAGCAGA
Source organism: Phaeodactylibacter sp. (assembly GCF_022763345.1). Classification (GTDB taxonomy): domain Bacteria; phylum Bacteroidota; class Bacteroidia; order Chitinophagales; family Saprospiraceae; genus Phaeodactylibacter. The sequence continues at coordinate 25,304 of NZ_JALEGS010000112.1, read as the reverse complement.
ACATCTATGCCTTTTTCGGCTTTCCGCCCATAGTTGTTGTTGCGCAGTGGCAGGTAGTGAGTCGTTACGCCTTCAGACATCAGGATGTCGTCAAAGACGCGCTCGTAGTACAGCTGCTTACCTTTATGGCTCACCTCAGAAGCGCTCAGCCGGCCTCTGAAATAGTGCGCGTCGACAATTTGGCAGTGGTTAACGTTGGTGCCATCTCCTTCGAGTTCTGCAACTTTATGGCGAATGAATTCGTGCAGCCCCTTAATGCTAATGCGGGTCTTCCGTTCGTGCACATAATTGTAGAAATTACTGACATGGTAGAAGTAATTTCCATCGTAAAAAACGCCAATCTTAATGAGTGGTATCCCGTTGGTATTTGTCATTTACTATTAAAGTGTTTTATCTTTTCTTAAATCTATTATACTTGTAATGAGTTGGTTGTTCAGGAGTTATCGTTTAGGTGTATTTGTGCAATAATGATATACTGAAAGAATATAAGGCATAATTTTTCTTATGCAGCCGCAAAAGTACGGAAAAATACTTACGCTTGAGCTCAGTATCAGGAAAGAAACACCTTTAGATACGGTAGGTTCAATCCTGGCAGGCAACAAAAAGCAGAATTAATTGTAGTTTTGAAGAGCGCGTTCTATATTAGAACAGCATTTCACTAACCTATGTACTAAAATGAGTAGAAAGAAAGGTTTTTTCCAATCGCGTAATCCTGTCATGAGTGAAAAGGCTTTCCAGAAAGCCTCTGATCAGGTCCTGGATGCCGACATGACGCAGGCAGGCACCCAAACCGACCGGATGACAGTGTCCGGTGCAGTCAACAAGTCGTTATTGTTGGGCGCACTGATGATCGCAACAGCTGTACTTAGCTACGCCGCAGCTAATCCACTCCTAATGTGGGGCGGTGCCATAGGCGGGCTTATTGTGGTATTGATTGCCACCTTTAAGCTGGAGTATTCTCCTATTCTTGCCCCTATTTATGCGGCTCTTGAGGGCCTCTTCGTTGGTGGTATTTCAGCCGTTTACGCCAGTGCTTTTGATGGCATCATTTTTCAGGCGGTTACGCTGACCAGTGCCGTGTTTTTCCTGATGCTGTTTTTCTATAAAACGGGCATCATTAAAGTAACGCAAAAGCTGCGTAGTGGGATCATCATGGCTACGGGCGCTATTTTCGTGGTCTACATGCTGAATTTCGTTCTCAGCTTCTTTGGTATTAATCTGCCTTATCTCCACGATGGTGGTATGATTGGCATCGGGATCAGCCTGCTCATCATTGGCGTGGCAGCCATGAACCTGCTGCTGGACTTCGATAATTTTGACAAAGGGGAACAGTACGGTGCGCCCGCATATATGGAGTGGTTTTCTGCCATGGGGCTGCTGATTACACTGGTCTGGCTTTACATTGAAATCCTGAGACTGATTGCCATTTTCTCATCAAGTGATTAAGGCTAAAGCCTGACATAGTGCGCAGGATGGCAGGCTTGTAATAGTCTGGCTGTTCTAAGAGTAGGAACGTGGGTAGCGACAATTGCTACCCACGTTTTTTTATATTCTCAAGAGATAATCATGAAATCAGAGGAACGGGGGGCATTAAAAGTGAAGATTGAAGCGGCAATCGTTAAGACCACTGCTGAATTGGAGCGGTTGGAAGAGGCAACTAAGCCTATAGCCCCTGAAAATGCTATCGGGCGGGTCAGCCGAATGGATGCAATCAATAATAAAGGCGTGTCTGAAGCGGCCCTGCGATCAGCAAGGCGGAAACTGACAAACCTTAAAATTGCACTAACGAAAATTGATGCGGAGGACTTTGGTATCTGCACCCGTTGCAAGCGCCCAATTGCTCCTGCGCGCCTTATGTATATGCCGGAGAGTACAAGGTGCGTTAGATGTGCAGACCACTAAAAAAAACAGGGTTACTGTACCGAAGTACAGCACCCTGTATAACCCCAAAAAACCAAATGAAAACAATCTACATATATCTTGAATGTTCCTGTTTAGAACAAGAATATTTTTTTCCCCGAAAGTTACAAGTAATAAACGAAATTTTAAATACCTCCAGTTTAAAATTTAAGCCAGTTACTTGTCTAACAGACTACACTTTGTGGGAGTTTTTATTTCGCTCAGTAAAAGGTCAAGCTATCTTTGATAGTGTAAATGTAGTAAAAAATAAATTTTTTTAAAAACACCATCTTCTTTTCAGGCTACTTTTAATTTCTACAACTTTATCTTAGTGCCTGAATTTGAGAACGTAACATCAAAAACAGAAAAAGGTTGGCGAAGGTCAAAAAATTTTTTGTTTGCAGTAATTGTGGAGCCACCTCACCAAAATGGATTGGGAAGTGCCCACATTGTGGAGAATGGAATACTTACATCGAGGAAGTAATTTCCAGAGATACCGTAACCGAATCCAAGGATAAAAGCTGGCGGACTCAGGAAAAAGCATCAAAGAGCAAGCCCGTGCCACTGCCGGAAATAAAGGCGGGGGAAACTACCCGGCTCACTACACCGGATGCCGAACTCAACCGTGTACTTGGCGGAGGCATTGTGCCTGGTTCTCTTGTGCTTATCGGAGGGCAGCCAGGTATTGGTAAGTCCACGCTGCTTCTGCAGTTGGCGCTGCACGTGCCTTTTACCATATTATACATATCGGGGGAAGAAAGTGACGAGCAAATCAAAATGCGCGCGGACCGGATCGGCGGAGAAGCGAAGAACTGCTACATCCTGTCGGAGACCAATACGAGCAAGATTCTAAAGCATGCCCAAAACCTGCGCCCCTCTTTGGTGATCATTGACTCTATCCAAACCCTGTCCAGCCCGCATATCGATTCTATGCCGGGCAGTGTCTCTCAGGTTCGGGAGTGTGCCGGTGAGCTGCAGCGGTTTGCAAAAGAGGAGCATATCCCCGTTTTTATCATTGGGCATATTACCAAGGAAGGCTCCATTGCCGGGCCCAAGCTATTGGAGCATATTGTAGACGCGGTGCTGCAATTTGAGGGAGACCGTAACTATACCTACCGCATTCTCCGCACCATCAAAAACCGCTTCGGCAGCACCGACGAGCTGGGGATTTATGAAATGCAGGCCAGCGGGCTTCGGGAAGTCTCCAACCCTTCCGAGCTCTTGCTTTCCCAAAAGGATGAAGACCTGAGCGGCAGTGCCGTGGCCGCCACTATAGAAGGGCTGCGCCCTATGCTGATTGAAACACAGGCGTTGGTGAGCACGTCGGTATACAGCGCACCTCAACGCTCGGCTACCGGTTTTGACCTTAGGCGTCTGGGTATGTTATTGGCCGTGTTGGAGAAAAGGGCCGGGCTGTTCTTCGCTCAAAACGATGTTTTCCTGAATATCGCAGGAGGTATACGGGTGGATGACCCGGCAATTGACTTATCGATTGTAGCCGCACTTATCTCTTCCCTGGAGGATGTCGCTATCCCCACCGATGTATGCTTTGCGGGCGAGGTAGGGCTTTCCGGAGAAATCCGGGCCGTTAACCGGGTAGAGCAGCGTATTCAGGAAGCCAACCGGCTGGGCTTTAAGGAAATCTACATCTCAAAGTACAATACCAAAGGGTTGGACGCCGGGCGGTATGATATTGAAGTGAAAGCCGTATCTAAAGTGCAGGAGCTGTACTACGGTCTGTTTAAGTAAAAAACTCTGCTTTGGTAAATCTGTTCTACGAGTATGAATACCACCGAACATCCTGTACTACTTTTTGATGGGGTATGTAATTTATGCAATAGCTCCGTTCAGTTTATCATTGAGCGGGACCCCAATGCCCGTTTCCGCTTTGCTTCCCTGCAATCAGAAGAAGGGCAGGCAATGCTTAGCCGCTTTGAAAACCGCCCATCGGACCTGAGTTCGGTGGTGCTGGTTCAGAATGATCGGTTGTATGCCCGGTCGGAGGCGGCACTACGGGTTGCCCGGCAGCTTGGGGGCGGGTGGTCTTTGCTCTATGCTTTCATCGTGGTGCCCCGGCCCATTCGTGATGCCGTCTACAATTGGATTGCCCGAAACCGGTACCGTTGGTTCGGAAAAAAAGATGCCTGCATGCTTCCATCGCCCGATCTTCAATCTCGTTTCCTTTAGTCAGTGGAAGTACTTGAAGAGCATATCGTACCACCGGGTGTTTCCCCGGTCAGGCTGAGCGACTACCTGCATCAGGTTTTTAAAACCCTGCCCAGCCGGAAAGGAGGCAAGAAAGCTATTCAGCGGGGTGCTGTAGAGGTAGATGGAAAAGCGGCAACCACGGCCATTTGGGTGAAACCCGGTATGCACATTGTTTTGGTTGAATCGCACCTGACACCTCCTAAAGCATTCCCTTTTCCAATCCCTGTACTCAACGAAGATGACTTCCTGGCGGTTGTGCACAAACCTCCCGGCCTCCCGGTAAGTGGCAATCATTACCGTACGCTTGTAAATGCGTTGGTCGGACAATTGCAGCTTTCACCTGTTGCAGATGCCCTGCCCTGGGGCATGCCGGTGCACCGGCTGGACGCACCCACTTCGGGCCCGGTCGCAATTGCAAAGACCCGTTCCGCGCAAGTCAGATTAGGGAGGGCTTTTGAAGAGCGGGAGATTGAGAAAGTCTATCAGGCCATAGTTTGCGGCCGTACGCCCACAGAAGGGCGAATAGAAGAACCCTTAGATGGGAAACCCACACTCACTACATTCAGCAAGTTGGAAGAATGCCGTTCTCTGAATTGTGAGTGGCTGTCCTGGCTGGAGCTCCACCTGCATACCGGGCGCACCCATCAGATACGGCGGCACCTGGCTCACCTGGGCACTCCTATTCTGGGCGATGAGGCCTACACACCTGAAGATAAGCCGCTATTGCGTAAAAAAGGTCTTTTCCTAAGTGCGGTCTCCATCGCTTTTGATCATCCTTGCTTATCTGGTGAAGTGAGCGTGGAAGTCCCGCCGCCGGAGAAGTTTAGGGCTATGATAGAGCGGTCAGAAAGATATTTTTTAAGAAAAAACAAATAAGTTGACATATTTTGTTTATATTGCGGCATGGTACCCCACGATATACTTTGGAAAGGGCTAATAGAAGATTTGGCAGAGGATTTTCTGCTTTTCTTCTACAGTGACTTCGTCGATTTGATTGATTGGAGTAAGCCGTTTGATTTTTTAGATAAAGAATTGTACAAACTTGTTCCGGAGGCAGAAGCCATCAATCGCAGAGCCGATAAATTATTTAAAGTATGGCTGAAAAATGGTGAGGAGCAGTGGTTCCTTGTACATACCGAGGTGCAAGGGTATGAAGACAAGCAATTTGCTCTGCGAATGTTCCAATATTTTTACAGGATCAGGGATCGATACGCTCGTCCTGTGACTGCCATAGTGATTTACACAGATACCAATCGGAAGTATCATTTTAAGGAATACAGGGAATCCTTTATGGGGACGGAACTCTCATACCGCTTCCGTACGTTCGTATTAACAGATCAGGACAAATCAGCTTTAGAATCATCAGGTAATCCTTTTGGAATAGCTTTGGCGTTCGCTAAAGACTTCAAAACATTCAATAATAAAGGGGATGATGCAATCTATGAATATAAACTACGGTTTGTCCGGCAGATGTTGACCGTGGGCATTGGTAAATCAAAGATTCGCTATTTGATGAATTTTATTGGGCAATTCTTGCCCTTTCAAAAATCAGAATTTAGCTTTAAATTTGAAGAACAAGTCCGAGGTATCACAAAATCCAGAAAAGCTATGGGTATCGAAGAAGCGATCATACAGGAACTCAAAGCCCAGGCCATGAGGGAAGGGCGCAATACGGGTATTCAGAAAGGTCTCGAAGAAGGTCTTAAAGAAGGTCTTAAAGAAGGTCTTGAAAAAGGTCTTAAAGAAGGTCTTGAAGAAGGTCTTGAAAAAGGCAAATGGCAAAAGACACGCCTGTTTGTTTTCCGGGCAGACCGCAAAGGGATGTCTGTATCAGATATTGCGGAGCTTGTCGACCTGCCTGAAGAAGAAGTGGAGGTACTCATTCAAGAGGTCAGGCTAAATCCTCTGGAAGCACACTAGCTTGCAATCTAACAATGTTAAATTTTAGATAGGGTCGCGTGGTCGCCCAGGTTTTTTCGTTTATCAATCAACTAAACATTAAAAATCATGAGACCACTTCTGCTAACCGCTCTGCTGCTTATGGCTGCAGCCTCCGTTTCTGCCCAGCTTCGACCAAAGATTAGCCTCACTGCCGGGGGGAATATTTCGACGGTACGATGGTATAATCAATTCGAATTTCTGGGGCAGACGATGCCTTCTAATGAAGGTAATTTAGCTGTTGCCGGATTTCAGGCTGGTTTGTCTGTTGAATTGCCCTTTTCCTCAACTTTTGGAGTTTTAATAGCTCCTGCTTTTTCACGAAGAGGTTTTCGCAATGATGAAGATATCTTTGGGGTAGACTCGGGTGTTCGGCTTGATTACTTTGATATTCCAATATTGGTCCGGTTTTATCCGGTCAATAGCTTCTATATTGAAGCAGGAGCGGCAGTTAGCTTCCTGTTGAAGGCAGAATCCCTTTTGGAAGGAGAGCCTGTTGGTAATGAAGAGATTATGGGTAGGCTCTACGAGGATACGGATTTAGCAGCCGTACTAGGGCTTGGCTACGACTTTAACGATCGGTTTACGGTCAACCTGAGAGCTTTTCATGGGTTGTCGACAACATTAGATGCCGACTTCACAGATGGAAATGGCGATCCTATGGTTTTTGAAGGCGCGCGCCCCAAACTCCTCAATCAATCCCTGCAGCTAAGCGTACAATACGCTATTTTAAATCCATAGCATCAGAGCTCCGAAGCCCAATATCCTGACAGAAGTTAAAGGCCCGCTACAAATCCCGAAAGTAGCGGGCCTTTAAATTTCCCCCTTTTTCCCAAAAGCCCTATTTTCGCGCATTCATTTGGTGGCACGCTAAAAAACGAAAGATGAGCAAGCGCACAGAGATTCAAACGATACTGGAAGATTTTAAGCCCCGCGTAGGGCAGGAGCTTACCGTTATGGGCTGGGTACGGGCCTTCCGTTCCAACCGTTTCATTGCCCTGAATGACGGTACGAGCATGGGCACACTGCAAGTCGTTGTGGATTTTGAGCAAATCCCGGAAGACGTACTGAAGCAGGTTTCCTTCCACGCCTGCATTAAGGCTACCGGCAAACTCGTGGAGTCACAGGGCGCAGGTCAGGATGTAGAGCTGCTGGCAGACACGGTGGAAATTCTGGGTGCTGCCAATCCGGAGGAATATCCCATGCAGCCGAAGGCACAGTCCCTGGAGTTCCTGCGCGAAAAAGCGCACTTCCGTATGCGCACGAATACTTTCAGTGCGGTATTCCGCATCCGTCATGGTATTGCCTATGCCGTCCATAAGTATTTCAACGACAATGGCTACTTCTACATGCACACCCCCATCATCACAGGGAGCGATGCAGAAGGCGCCGGTGAGATGTTCCGGGTGACCAACCTGGACGTCAGCAATCCGCCGCGGACGGAGGAGGGCGAGGTCAACTTCAAAGAGGATTTCTTTGAAAAGCCCACCAACCTCACGGTATCCGGTCAGCTGCAGGCCGAAATCGGTGCCCTGGCCCTTGGCAAAGTGTACACCTTCGGGCCCACTTTCCGTGCGGAAAACTCCAACACTTCCCGCCACCTGGCCGAGTTTTGGATGATTGAGCCGGAGGTCGCCTTCTACGATATTTTTGACAACATGGACCTGGCAGAGGACTTCTGCAAGTACCTCATTAACCATATTCTGGAAAACTACAGCGCAGAGCTTGAATTCCTGGATCAGCGCATTCAGAATCTGGAGAAAAACATGCCCAAAAACGAGCGCCGCGCTATGGGGCTCATCGAGACCCTGCGGTTTGTGGTGGACAACGACTTCGAGCGGATCACCTACACCGATGCGGTCAATATCCTGCGCAATTCCAAGCCTTACAAGAAAGGGAAGTTCGAGTACGATGTGAAGTGGGGCAAAGACCTGCAGGCAGAGCACGAACGGTACCTGGTGGAAAAGAAATTCCAAAAGCCAGTCATCGTACGCGATTACCCGGCGTCTATCAAAGCTTTCTACATGCGCATGAACGATGAGCAGGAAGGTGTGCCGGGCAAAACTGTAGCCGCAATGGACGTCCTCTTCCCGGGCATCGGGGAGGTGATCGGTGGCTCACAGCGAGAGGAACGGCTTGATGTATTAAAGGCACGTATGGCTGATATGAACGTACACGAGGAAGAACTCTGGTGGTACCTCGAACTGCGCAAGTTCGGCGGTGCGCCTCACGCCGGCTTCGGGCTGGGCTTCGAGCGTATGGTACAGTTCATCACCGGCATGGGCAATATCCGTGACGTGATTGCTTTCCCGCGTACGCCGGGCAATGCGGAGTTCTAAGGAAGACCAAAAAGAAACAGAATCGAAGGGCTGCAGCACCAGAACTGTAGCCCTTCCTGTGTTTAAGTGGTTGTTGGGCTCCGCTTCAGAAAAATGGCAACCACGGCTGAGGTCACCACTCCCATGATAACTGCGCCGATACCGCTTTGCATCATGTAAGACTGTAAGTTGAAGTACTCAGCGGCGGCTTCGCGCGAGTCGTGGTAATCTACCTCCACCGAATAGGCAATGGCATTGGGGAAATACTCCGGAGAAATCAACGTGTGCGTAATCCACTGCGTCAGCGGGCTTAGCAGCGCAACGATGATACTGATAATCAATCCGGACATAAACCCCTGCTTCCAGGTCATTTGCCCGCCCAGCTTTTGCCGCTTTTCCCGAAGCGCCAACACGTAAATGACGATGGCTATCAGCCCGAAAATGTTGGTCATGTAAGGGTGCTGTTCAATTTTGGGGCCATGCCACCCCATCGCTTTCTCAAAGACCATCCAGGCCAGGGCTGCCGCACAAAAGATCAGCGCCCATTTGATTTCTGTTGCGTATTTTTTCATGACTAAGGCATTTTGTACCTCCTAAGATAGGCAATACTCCATATAAAATGGGTAGAGATTTCTTAACGCAAACACCCGACTACCCTCCGTGCCAATGCATCAATCAGTTCCTCCGCCAAATCGTCGTCATCTGGTAGATCGCTGAAGTGAGTCTCCGTGATGTGCGAGGGGATAGCCCGGGTATCTCCCGAAATCTCGATTTGCTCGTCCCGGGCTTCCACCTGATCCGAAAAAGAGCAGCCCGACATGGTACACTGCCCACTCTGATTGATGATGTTCACCGATACGGAAAGGCTCGCCCGCTTGTGGTGCGTGATGTAGGCCACCGTACCGGAAACTTCTTCATAAACAGGGACTTCATAAGAATTACCGCTGGTGTCGCGTTTGGTTTCGTGGCCGGTGATGACCTCCTTGGTATGGTGGTCTTCGCTACTGTCCTCCCATTCGTCAACATCCACATCACTGAAGTTGATCCGGATGACGCAGTCCGCCTCCGCGGGATTTAGATTATAGCTCAGCTGATAAAAGTCCCCGGCAGGCCCGGCAAGGTTGTCCAGCGCCCGCTCAGTATCAAAGCGGTAGAAAAAGGGCGGATCGAGTTCCACACGGGCCTGAAGCGTTCCACCCTTGCGTGCTGCTTTTAACAGGGAGTCGAGTGAGGCTTCCACCGAATTGCCGGCATATTCCTCCGCATGCCTAAAGTCAAAATAGGCTGCCTGAGCCGTGGACTTGCGGCCGGTAGTGTCAAACTCTAGCATCCTTTGCCGGCCACGGTCAAGGTAAGCCTGATAGATCAAGGGCCGGGTGCGTTGGTATTCGCTTTGCAGCCCGTCCAGCTCAAATTGCAGGGTACTCTGCAGGTAGGGGAGGGCGGGGGAGAGCTGTTCTTGCAAATCCACATTGCGGTCGAGTGCTTTGGCCCAATCGGCTGGATCATCAGAGGCGTAAAGTTGATCACGCAGGTCGTGCTCTCGTTGCAGGATTTGCTCGGCGGACCTCCGCATCAGGACATGGAGTTCGGGGTCGCCCTGATTGTGCTCAAACCGGTCAAGGGCTTTTTTGAAGGCTTTGTCGTACTCACCGGCTTCGAAAGCTTGTCTTGGGGACTGACAGGCGGCGAGAAATAGCAGCAGGTAAATGTATTTTTTCATACCAAGGGGTTTGGCATTGAAAATACAAACCGCAGAGCATAGCATGGTCCGCTCTTACCTACTTTAGCTTGGTTTTAACGGTTGTCAGTGGGCTTTTATGAAGCGCTTAACGTTTTGCGTATCTCCATGCAGCCAAACGATGGTGTACAGCCCTGCGGGCAATAGCTCCAGCGCAAACCGGTGCTTTAGCGTGCCAGGGCTTAAGGTGCTGCGCCTTAGTATTTGGCCGTTGGAATGGTAAAGCAGGAGCTCGCTGCCGGTATCCAGCCCGGAAGGCAGTGTGATGTCCACCCAATGTTCCGCCGGGTTAGGGGAGACTCGCCAGCTGGGTTCGGGCGGCGCTCCCTTGTGGATATCCAGATTGGTGCAGAGCAGATTATCCTGATAAGTATGCTCCGTCGGTGCGCCATGGGCTGTAGCCCAAAAGCAGAGCTCGTAGGGGGGCTCCAGGTCTTGCAGGAAGAACTGCATTTCTTCGTCAATGGGAAGTGTGGCGCTGCCTCCGGGCGGGATCGTCACTTCTGTGAATGGGAACCAAAAGCCAAATACGGTTCCACACGGGTCTTTGAAATCGCCGCAGGTTCGTCTTCGGGTGCTTACGGATACACCGGAAACAGGAACGCTGCCTTTATTAAGGACTTCAATACTGAAACCGCTGAGCGTCACAATGCCAAAGGAGCCGTCTTCACCATAGCAAATAATAGGAGGTTCCAAAATAGAGTACTCGCCCGACCATGTAATATTATGGATAGCAATATCGGCATCTGTCTCGGCAGTCGCAAAATCCTCTAAAGGTATGGTTCTAAAGGCGATTAGATTGGCCGCGCCTCCATTAGGCATAGAAGCTGGGCGGGATAGTGGAGGAAAGCGCCCGCCATCTGGAATAAGCCGGTCGCCTAATAGTGCAATCGTGCCCTCCTGTATTGCAACATCCCACAAATAAGCATCCCAGGGAAGGAGAAAGTTCTCCCAGGTGTTCAGATCTGCAGAACGCTTTTGCATCCAGGTCCGGTTACTGGCATCCATCCCAAACAGGTAGTAATGCCCTTCATAGTATTGAATGTGCTGGTATTCGACGCCAGACCAGACGATCTCTTTGCTCTGCGATGTGGTAAAGGGATACTCAGAAGTCCAAATCGTACTGTCAATAATTGCGCAAATTTGTGGCCCGCTGGCGTGGAAATCGCGAATAGCTACATAGTCCGGTGAAGAGAAACCTTCCAATTCCGAATGAGGGCTGGGAGATAGCAAGTCTCCTCTGTAGATTCTTCTGTGGAGCCTGACTGGGTATGGTGGAATAAAGCTCCTGGTATGAAACCATACTATAGAATCACCGTTGCTTTTGATGTCTCTTGCAAGTGTAGGATAATTGCTGTGCTTGATGTTTAGTGCCGAGTCCAGCAGTATTGTGCCCTGCAAGCCATTTGTGACAAAATGGCCCTCGGGAAGTCCGGCGATGTGGTATACCGAATGGGGGGCTTCTCCGTTTTGCAACAGTTTTATTTGCTCCCCGTTTGAATTGAAAGTAGCTATTGCACTATCGGTATAAAAGTCACATGACCCCTGTGATCCTGACCATGCTAGTTGCCCCTTGCCATTTACAGCGGCATTGTACAAGCCATTAGCGCTCGTCCAGTTTGTGTATTGTTCCCGCTGAATACCAGAATCATTAATCAATGCTGCGTAACCACCAGATTCATACCGTTTGTTATTATAGGTTTTGGCTATAACAAACCATTCCCCACCATAAGGGATAATCTCAGCAGGCTGACAATAAAAAGAAGGCTGCCAGCTCAGGTCCACATACTGAGCGGAAAGTTTGCAGGAAACCAACAGCAGCACAGGTAGAAAATAGCGCATGTTTTTTACCCTGAAAATAGGCAATTCTGTTTAGTATGCCTCTTTGACTTGCTGAGCAAGCCGCCTCAATAGGCAGAAGGGCATTATGAAAGATTAAGCATTCGGTGCGGTTGGTTCCGGCATCGCCTGCTCCAGTATCCATGCAAACCCCATCACCAGCGTGCACCCGATCAGGTTCAGCCACAGGTAGGCGATGTTGATGATCTCCATAGAATTGAGGGTGAAAATGATCAGTACGATGGCTTCTGCGATCAGCGCGCCGATGAAGACCGCCCGCCCGCCTACTTTTTTCATAAAGAAGGCCACCACAAAAATACCCAGAATGGCTCCGTAGAAAAGGGAGCCGATGATATTGACCGCCTGAATGAGATTCTCAAATAAATTGGCGGTAGCCGCAAAAACCAGTGCAATACCGCCCCAAACTGCCGTAAACGCTTTGGAAGCATTCAGGTAGTGCCTGTCGGTTTTGTCTTTGGCAAAGCTGCGCCGGTAGAGGTCAACCACCGTAGTCGTAGCCAGGGCGTTCAGCTCAGAAGCCGTAGAGGACATGGCCGCTGAGAAGATAACGGCAAGCAGCAGCCCTACCAGCCCCACCGGGAGGTACTCCGTGACGAAAGTGATAAAGACGTAATCGGTATCCTTGATCTTGGAAGCCGGGTCGGCTTGCAGAATGAGGTCTTTGGTTTCATTGCGTAATGCTCTATCGGTTTCCCGCAAAGTAGACAGCCGCTGCTGAATCTCTGAAATGGCGGGCTCGTCGTTTTGGTCAATGGCACCCATAAGTGCCCGTACCTCTTCTTGTTGGGTTAGGAAAAGGGTGTTGTGTTGCGCCTGCAGGTTAGCGAGGTCGTCCGCATATTCGGTGTTTTCCAGCTTTTCCAGGTTGGCGGAGTTGAAGTGAATGGGTGGCTGCTGGAATTGAAAGAAGACAAACACCAAGATGCCTACAAAGAGTACCAGAAACTGCATGGGGACCTTCAAAATACCGTTGAACAACAGCCCCAGCCGGCTTTCATTCAGGGATTTGCCGCTGAGGTAGCGCTGCACCTGCGACTGATCCGTACCGAAGTAAGACAGGAACAGGAACACCCCGCCGATCATACCCGACCAAAAGTTATACCGGTTGGACAAATCAAATTCGAAGTCGACAACGTTGAGCTTGCCCATTTTGCCAGCCACGCCCACCGCATCGCTAAAACCGACGTCCGGAGGTAACTGGAAAATCAAAATCATCGCCGCGATAAACATGCCCGACAGGATGACGATCACTTGCTGTTTTTGGGTCACGCTCACGGCTTTGGTACCGCCCAGCATGGTGTAAAAAATGACCAGCGCTCCAATAAAAAGGACAGTCCACCGCAGGCTCCAGCCCAAAATGGTAGACAGGATGATGGCCGGCGCGTAGATGGTCAGCCCGGCTGCCAGCCCCCGTTGGATGAGAAAAAGAACAGCCGTGAGCGTCCGGGTACGCAGGTCAAAACGCCCTTCCAGGTACTCGTAGGCGGTATAGACCTTGAGCCGGTAATAGATGGGCAAGACAAAAACACACAAAATCACCATGGCCACCGGCAGCCCGAAGTAGAACTGCGCAAAGCGCATCCCGTCCTCATAGGCCTGCCCGGGCGTGGATAAAAAGGTGATCGCGCTGGCTTGCGTGGCCATGACCGAGAGCCCGATCGTCCACCAGGGCAGGTCGCGATCGCCCAACAGATAGCTCTGTACGTTGTCAACCTTGCGGGTGTACCATACTCCGTAAGCCACGATACTCAGCAGCGTGCCCAGCATTATTATCCAGTCCAGTATTTCCATGTGCGCTTTGGTTAGTCTTTTTAGTGAGGATGATGGACAGCATATTGCGGTCCAATGGCAGGCAACTGCCTCAGGAATAAGCTTGTGTAAACCAGTAAAATAAGGTGATGATGATGGCGTGCAAGATGAGCACAAACAGGTACATCCGGTTCCAGGTCTTCAGGATAGGCGGTGGCCCGTCATCGGGCAAAGGCTGTTGGTCTTGTTGGTCGGGCATGGCCATATGGTTGATCTTTAGGTATTGAACGGCTAAAATAGAAGGATATGCCGGAATGGACAATTTTGATTCCGTATTGTTGCGTCGGGTTTATACAATCCGGTATTGGAACTGTTTTGCCAATTTTTTAGTTTTATTGGCAAAATAAGGATTATGGAAGTCAAAATAGACAAGTTTGGGCGCATTCTGATCCCCAAAAAAGTCCGGGAGGAACTGGGGTTGAAGGCTGGGCAAAGGTTGGAGCTGTCATGTGTGTCAGATACAGAAATTATTTATCTGGCAGCTGCGGATGTAGCTACACCAGATGATATAGAAGTAACAGATTTTGGGCTGCCCGTCATCCATAATGGGAATAACGAGGAAGGGGAATTTGATAATGCTGCATTTATGAAAGAGACCCGTCAGGCCTACCTTGATAAAAAAATGGGCTGGAATGAATAGTTACTTCGACACCTCCGTTTTATTTCCAGCTATGGTAGAGGCGCACCCCTTGCATAAAGTAAGCAAAGCTGCATTCCGGGATGCGGTACAGCAAGGGAAAGTAGTTTGCTTGAGTACGCATTTGTATGCTGAACTGTATGCTAACCTCACAAGATTTCCAAGAGGGAATAAAATATCGCCAGTTGCTGCCGCCCGTCTAATCACCTCCTTGAGGAAAACGGTGGCCACCATCGAATTAGGAGCGCCGGACTACGAAGCCGCCCTTCACCGCTGCGCCCAAAAGGGACTGGTCAGCGGAGTGATTTACGATGCGCTGCACCTGCAGGCGGCTTTGAAGGCAGAAGTGTCCGTGCTGTACTCTAATAATTTTTCCGATTTTGAACGACTCCTCGATCCTGCCGATAAAATTGAACTGAAAGCTGTACCTTAGGAGCCGGCTAATTCCTATTTCTATGCAAATCCGATGGCTCCTCCTGGCCGTAATGTTAATGTTGGCTGTTGCCGCGATGGCGCAGACCGCCTATACGATTGAGAACCTTCCCAACCCCAAGGACAACGGCAGTGGCTACGTCAGTGATCCCGATGGTGTCCTCAATGCACAAGACCGAAGTACGCTCGATGCCCTTTGTAGTCAGCTGGAACAGAACAGCACCGCTCAGGTGGCCATTGTTATCGTCAATTCCATCGGGCAGGAAAACCCCAAGGACTTTGCCACCCGCTTGTTCAACCACTGGGGCATCGGGCAGGCTGATGTAGACAACGGGCTTCTCGTCTTTTCGGTAATGGACCAGCGGCGCACGGAGTTTGAGACGGGCTACGGGCTCGAAGGCGTACTGCCGGATGTGATCTGTTACCGTATCGGTATGCAGGAGTTGGTGCCTTATTTTCGGGAGGGTGACTATGGCGCAGGGCTCATTGCCGCCACACAGCGCATCAAGGAAACATTGGAAAACCCGGAGACGATTGAGGAAATTCGCTCCAGCGGGCAGCCCCGGCAAATGATTGACGGGGTGCCGGATGGCTTGGTATGGTATGCTGTGATTGACGCGCTGTTTGTCCTTTTTCTTATCATCTGGCTCATCTATACCAACTATTCCAAGCAGGAACTTTATGACCGCTTCATGATGGTGCGCAAGGTGCACAGTTGGATTTTTATCCTCTTGTTCCCGTTGCCCTATGCCTTGTTTTACCCCCTCCTCAGCCGACACCTGAAGAAGCTCCGCAATCAGCCCCGTTATGGCCGCAAAACCGGTGCCATTATGCACAAGCTGCACGAAGTTGAAGATGACCGCTATTTGGAATTGGGACAGGTGGTAGAGGAGCACCTGGGCTCAGTAGACTACGATGTCTGGATTACGGAGGACGAGGAGGATATACTTATTTTGCCCTACAAAAAACGGTGGAGTAAATACAAAGCCTGCCCGAAGTGCCAGTTCAGGACCTACGCGCTATCCGATACCAATGTGCTGCGCAATGCGACCTACAGCCACTCTGGCAAGAAGGAAGTCATCCACACCTGCAAAAACTGCAACTACCGAAACCGGCGCATCGTGGTCATTCCTAAGAAAACCCGTTCCTCCGGTGGTGGAGGCTCCTTTGGCGGTGGTGGCGGTAGCTCCTTCGGTGGCGGCAGTTCCGGTGGCGGAGGGGCAGGCGTGAGTTGGTAATGCACACTTAACAATTCCACAACATCTTTTTACCGAAAGGCGTATTATATTGGTCCGAGAACTCAAAACCAAAATGCATGACCCGGGCTAAATATATTACCTGCTTTATCCTGCTGCTTTCGGCAGTGTCCTTATTTTCTCAAACCCTGACATTGTCGGTTACCAAAGACCGCCTGCAGTCTGAGGACCTCAAAGCCATCATGGTGAGCAATCAGTTCGGGGTGCTCCGCTACTTTACTTTCGCCGGTCAATTACCCAAAGATTCAGCCCACACTTTTCAGGTGCGGCAGCGGGTAGGGGAGACCCTGGCGCTTACCCTGGTGGAAGAAGTGGAAGACCAAGGGTACTACAGTTTTGAGAATACCACCTATATCGGGCTCAGCGATGGTTCCGTGATTGGAAGGGCGATGGCACCGAAAAAAGCCCCGAACTACCGCAATTTCAATGTGCGTGTAGCAGATGTAGAGGGGGTGGAAGAGTTTCAGCTGTTTGGCCCGCTGTCTCGTCGGCCGGAGTATAGGGTAAGCCGTGGCGTGCTCAATATCAGTGCCAAACTGGAAGACAATGCCGGGATTTTTGCCGTGATGCGCCTGCCGGGCGAAAACTTCCTGCGCCACTTTACCAGCCCCATGACGGCTGATAATAACTTCGAGCTGTCCCGGGAAGGCATGGGCAAAACCGTCTACATGGGCAAAATTGCTATGCCCTATAAAACCGAATGGCAGGGCACGGTCAAAGGAATGCTGGACGGGTATGAGTTCCACTTGTTCAATAGTGCACAAAAGCAGATCGGAGCTACAGATACCATCCCCTTCTTTGTGCCAGGCGGGGTGCAATTTGACTCCCTCAGCCTGTTCCTGTCCGACATCAACAATAAAGGCATCGCACTCTACGGTACCTACAAGGAGGCATTGCCGGCCAGAATCGATACATTTACCTTCGAACCTTCCTTCCTCCGTTCGGAAAGCAAAAGCTTTACCTTTGCTGCGGGCAGCGACGAGGGGCAGCACTATGCCATTTCCTACTACTACAGCCTTGGGCAGGGGCGCCCCCTTGCAAGCTGGCACCTTTGGGGTGAAATGGAAGGCATGGACCAGGTAGACTTTATCCTGCCTGATATCCCGGAGGAGCTGTATGAGATCATCCCTGAACTGGCGGAAATCGCCTCCCCGATTGCCATTGATAAGAATAGTTTTTACTGTACGCAGTACTGTGATGATTATGACTTCAGTGCCCGCCCGGCTCTGCTGGAAAACCCTAAGTGGCGCATGCGGCATGGTATGGTGGCTCGCCGCAAATTGAAGGAGTTGGAGGAGTAAATTAAAACTTAATCCAACGCCACCGTGTTGTTGCAAAAGTCAGTTAAAATAAGCATTCGACTATGGCAGCAACTACCTCCCTGACGCCCAAAACCATTGCCGGCGATCCGCTTCAGGTACAGATTTATACCCTGCGCAATGGCATGACTCTATTCCTTTCCGTCAATCCGGAGGAGCCGCGTATTCACACCAATATCGTTGTACGTGCGGGCTCCAAGCAGGATCCGGCTGATGCCACAGGCCTGGCTCACTACATGGAGCATATGCTCTTCAAAGGAACAAGCCGCATCGGTGCCCTGGACTGGGCACAGGAGTCGAAGTTTCTGGAGCAGATTTCAGACCTGTACGAACAGCACCGTGCTACCCGCGATCCGGAGGCACGCCGTGCGATCTATCAGAAAATCGACCGTTTGTCTAACGAAGCAGCAAAGCTTGTTGCCCCCAATGAGTATGATCTGCTGTCGGGCGCCATCGGTGCCAAGGATACCAATGCTTATACTTCCGTAGACCAAACGGTTTACATCAACAATATACCGTCCAATGAACTGCAGCGTTGGATGCGCCTGGAATCTGAGCGCTTCCGTATGATGGCGCTGCGCCTCTTCCATACCGAACTGGAAACAGTGTATGAGGAGTTCAATATCGGGCAGGATCAGGATAACCGAAAGGTGAACAAGATGATCCGGGAAGCCTTGTTCCCTAACCACCCCTACGGTACGCAGACGACGATCGGTTCTGCCGAGCATCTGCGCAGCCCTTCCCAAAAGAAAATACAGGAATTTTTCCGCACCTACTATGTGCCGAATAATATGGCGCTCATCCTGTCCGGTGACTTTGAGCCGGAGGAGGCCGTAGCGCTTGCGGAAGCCCACTTCGGAGGATTTAAGCCCGGTGCCGTTTCTCCGTTCAGCTACGAGCCGGCCCCACCGATTAAGGAGCCGGTAAGGCTGGAGGTCTGGGGGCAGGAAGCTCCCTTTGTGGATATCGCCTGGCGCTTTCAAGGCGCTGCTTCAGATGATCCCATGATGCTGTCGCTCATTCAAAACTTGCTGCACAACTATCAGGCAGGGCTGCTCGACCTCAACCTCAATCAGCAGCAGCGCGTCCTCGATGGGAGTGCCTGGTCCTGGCAGTTTCAGGACTATACCGCGCTCGGACTGGTGGCCCGCCCACGGGAAGGGCAAACCATGGAAGAAGTGGAAGCCTTGCTCATGGGAGAGGTACAACGCCTTCGGGAGGGCGACTTTGCGGATTGGATGTTGGAAGCAGCCATTAAAGATATCCGGCTGAGGGAGGTCAAGCTTACCGAGAGCAACCGCGGCCGCGTAGACCTCATCACGCAAGCCTTTGTCTTGGGCGTCGACTGGGGGCGGATGGTCAGCCGGTTCGACTGGTGGGAGAAGGTGACCAAAGCGGATGTGATGGAATTTGCGCAAACCAATCTGGGCGACAACCGAGTAGTAATATACAAGCAACAGGGCGATGACCCCGACGTCATCAAGGTGGAAAAACCGCCCATCAATGCCGTGCAGCTGGAACGCAACCGCCTGTCGGAATATGCACAGGACTTCCTTTCGGTAGAAACGCCGCCAATGCCACCGGTATTTGCGGATTTTGAAGCGGGCATTCAGCAAGTCGAGCTGCAGCCGGGGCTCCGACTGGAATATGTCCACAATTACCGCAATGAGCTGTTCCGCCTGGACTACGTCTTTGAGCTTAACAAGCTTTCTGACCGCACCCTGTCAATGGCAATCGCCTACCTGCCTTACCTTGGCACCTCCCGATACAGTGCAGCCGAGTTGCAGCGGCAGTTCTTCCGTCTGGGCTTATCCTTCGATGTGCACGTCAATAATGACTACACTTATCTGACGATCAGCGGGCTGAGCGAGTCAATGTCTGAGGGCATCCGTCTCATGGAGCATGTGATGGCCAACCTGCAGCCCGATGAGCAGGCACTGGCAAATATGAAAGCTGATGTGCTCAAGCGGCGGGAGCATGCCAAGCAAAACCGCAACTTTGTCCTGCGCCGGGCGCTGGGCAGCTATGCCCGTTATGGTGCCGACTCGCCCTTCCGCTACCGTCTCGAGGAGGCGGAGGTTCGTGCGCTAACTTCGGAGGAACTGATTCAGCGGCTCAAAGGTCTGAGCAATTACGAGCATACCGTGCATTATTATGGTCCAAACCCAGTCAAGGAAGTTGCTGCCGCAATTCAACAGTACCACAAGCGGGCGGAGCAGTTGAAGCCGGTACCGGAGAGCAGGTCCTTTGAACAGCCCCATACGTCAGAAAACGAAGTGCTTTTCCTCGATTTCCCAATTGTACAGGCCGATGTGATGCTGATTTCCCGGGGCACGCCTCACTTTAGCCTCGATGAATTTCAGCTCAGCGAGTGGTACAATGAGTACTTTGGCTACGGCTTGTCGAGTATTGTCTTTCAAGAAATCCGGGAGTCGCGTGCACTGGCCTACTCCTCTTTTGCCTACTACAGTTCGCCCGACCGCCTGGACCAACCGCACTATTTGCAGGCCTATCTGGGCACGCAGCCTGACAAGTTACAGGAAGGCATCCCCGCCCTGACCGGCATCTTGCAGGATATGCCCGTGCTGAAAGGGCAGGCGATGCAGGCCCGGCATTCCATTCTGCGCCGTATCGAAAGCGAGCGTATCGTGCCCGGCCGCTACTTCTGGGAGTCACTGACCGCCCGCCGGCTGGGCTTCGAAAAAGATATGCGGGAAGATTTGTATCAACGGCTACAGCGCAGTGAGCTGCCTGACCTGCTTCGTTTCCATCAGGAGCATGTCCGCGACCGTGCCTACAAGCATGTGGTATTAGGAAGTGCAGACCGCATGGATTGGGCGGCACTGGAACAGGTAGGGCCCGTTCGTAAGTTGAGCATGGAGGAGGTATTTGGGTATTGATCCTTAAGTTTTTCCTGTTTGGGCCTACCCAAACAAATACTCAATATCTCCTTTCGAGAACTTCGCCTTCTCCACATCCCCGATGATGTCTTCCGCCAGTTTGGACTTTTTCTCCTGAAGGCGGAGGATTTTCTCCTCGATGGTGTCTTTAGTGATGAATTTGATGGCAATCACATGCTTGTCTTGCCCGATCCGGTGCGCCCGGGCGATGGCCTGTTGCTCCGTCGTCGGGTTCCACCAGGGGTCAAGGATGAAGACATAGTCTGCGGCAGTGAGGTTAAGCCCGGTACCCCCGCTCTTGATGGAAATGAGGAACGGCTGCACCTCTGGTTTTTCCATGAAGGACTGAATGGCCCGCTCCCGCTCTTTGCTGCTTTGACTGCCGGTAAGCCAGGCATATGGCTGTTGGTGCCCTTCGAATTCCTGCCGATAAAGTTCCAGGTGTTGCACGAAGGAGCTGAAGATGAGTACTTTGTGACCGCCCTTTTGAATGGTCTCCCAATGCTCCAGCACGTCCTCAAACTTCCCGCTGCCTTTGGCGTAAGCCTCTACCGCCATTTTAGGGTGGTTGGCAATTTGCCGCATCTTGGTCAACGATTGCAGTACCTTAAAGCGGAACTGCGGATTGTCGGCATCGTAGTTTTCCAGCAGGTAGTTGCGAGCCGCTGATTTTTCGCGTTCGTACAGGCGCTTTTGTTCAGCGGTCATCTCGCAGTAGAAGACCTGTGTGCTCAGCGGTGGCAGGTCTTTAGCCACTTCCTCCTTGGTCCGCCGCAGCAGGTAAGGCTGCACCAGCCGCCGGAGCTGATTTTTCTTGTCCTCATCCTGTAGGCGCTCAATCGGGCGGATGAACTCCTTTTTGAAAAAGTTGAAACTGCCCAGCAGGTTGGGATTGATGAACTGCATCTGCGCCCAGAGGTCAGACAGCGAATTCTCAATCGGTGTGCCACTAAGTGATAGCTTGTGCAGGCCTTCCAGCTGATTGATGGCTTTGAAGACCTTGCTGTCCTTGTTTTTGATGTACTGGCTTTCGTCCAGCACGATGTACTCAAATTCCATCTGCTTCAGCACCTCCACATCGCGCAGGGCCGTTTGGTAGGTGGTGAGGATGACATCGAAGCGCGACAGCAGGCGAATGTCTTTGTAGCGCTTTTGCCCGGTATGCCGGTACACCTGCAGAGTAGGGGCGAACTTCTTAATCTCGGCCTCCCAGTTGAACACCAGCGATGCCGGCAAGATGACCAGAGACTGCAACGGCTTAAGCGTATCGTGGTCGTCGGGGGCTGCGAAAAGGCCAAGCTGAGCGCCGGTATCCGTGTTGCCTTGTGTTTTGGCTTCCTGTTGGCGCTGTGCCCGCTGCGACTTGGCATGGAGGAGCACCGTGATGGTCTGCAGGGTTTTGCCCAGCCCCATGTCGTCGGCCAGGCAGCCACCGAGCTGACTTTCGTAAAGGCCTACCAGCCATCTTGCCCCTTCCAGCTGATAAGGGCGGAGTGATGCTTTAAGCTGATTGCTGGGTATGAAATCCACGGCCAGTTGGCGTTCTTCGGCTACCTCATCGCCAGCGCTGATGCCAATTTCCTGCAAGAGGGTGAAGTGGCTTTTGGCCAGCCGCATCTGGTCTTTGTCCTTTTTCCCAAATTGGAACAGCCCCTTGTAGCGGGCCATCCACTCCTGCGGGATGAGAAAGAACTGCCCATCGGGCAAAGGGAACAGCCGTATCCCGTCGCGGATGTACTTGGCCAGCTTCATAAAGGGGAAGGTATGCGCCCCAACCGTTACCTGACCTTTGAGGTCGAACCAGTCATTATCCTGATCGGCTATCAGCTCCACCTTGGGTGGGTGCAGGTAAAGTGCCTTGCCCTCCGCTGATGGTAGTTTTAGCGTAAAGCCTTCAGCCTCCAGTGTAGCACGGTTCGCGCTGATCCATTCCAAGAGGGCGTAGCGGTCTTCATTGGCTTCTGTAAGTACAAAATGCTGATGCGCGTTGACCTCCAGCCCCTGGTTTTTCAGCTTCTCCACAAAAACAGCCTCTGCTTCCCGTTGACGGAGCGCCTGCAGGATGCGCACCTCGTCCCCCTCATCGAATTCAAGGCTTGTACGTTTGTCTTTGGGGTCGCCCCAGTTGAAGGTACTGCCGGGATAAGCCATTTGTACCGAAAGCACCCATTGTCCGGAGAAGAGGTCCTGTACAGGCTCAAGGATGCAGGCTTGCAGCTCCTCGTGCTGCTGTACCTCGAAGCCTTCTGCCTCAATTTCCGATTTAGCGGCTACTTTCAGGATGAACTTCTGGAAATAGGTCTTGACTGCTTTGCGGGGGATATGCACCTCTTCCTTTTTTTGAAAAGGCAGCACCATATTGCCGTTGATAGCAGGGGCACGGTACAGTTTGTAGTCCACAAAGAGCCAGGCCGGGTGGTTGGTAATCGGCACCACATCGCGGGAGCCAATCGCCCAGGCCCCGTCACGGTCAGCCAGTTGCAGGCGGTAGTGGACACCCGCTTCTTCCCGTTTGAAAAACAGCTGAGGCTCCAGGGGCTCCAGCCCGGTTTCGATGACAAAATCTTTGGCCAGCACGGTGCGCTCTACCTGCCAGGTCACAGGGAGCCCTTCAGCATTGGCACGCTCCAGGAGTTCCGCCAGGCGGGTATGCACGTATTTGTAAATGGGCCCCGCCAGGTCGCGGTCCGCCAGGAGTGTTTCCAGCGTCGGTTTGCTCCGTTTGTTGGGCCGGAATTTTTCCGCCAACAGCTTGGGCTGCAGTTGCTCGATGAGGTCAAAGAGGCGGTCGCGGGTAGGCGTCAGCTCCAGCTCAAAGCTCCCGATGGTCTCCTTGAGCGCCTTCTGTTTGATGTGCGCCAGGTAGCCTTCCTGATCTTCACTAACGATGTAGGCGGTGGGGAGGTAGAGCTTCTCCGCAAAGTGGTAAATATCGTACACCACATGGTGCGTGGCGCGTTGTGTATCGGTTTTGAATAACTGCATGTTTGCGACTCCTGTACAGAAGGCGGGTACTTGTCAACGCTGCGCCTTCCCTTTACTTTGATTTTATCTGAACTGACAAATGTAGGGAAAAAATTGCGGGTATTGGGCAAGGAGCTGCTGTTTGGGGAACCAAAATTAACATAGGCTTAATCTGCATTCCTGTGGGATAATCCGTAAAATCAGGATATTGACATTGTGCATTACAAATGCATCTTAACACAGACGGGCAGCGCGTAGCCCAATTTGATCTACTAGTGACCGACCGCTTCTTAGAGGCGGATTTGAGCACTTACCCGAAAGGGCTTTACATTGCTGTAGTTCATTTGATGGACGGCAGCACCCAAAGCGTAAAGGTCATTAAGTAATTCCTTCAAAAAGGAGCCATGCCGCTTGAGATTTTCAGGTGGCATGGCTTTTCTAATATACGAATCATGCGGTATTACATAGTTTGTTTACTTCTGTTCAGTGGCCCTCTTTTACACGCCCAATTACACGATTACAATTGGATGATGGGATACAGCGGCGGGGAAGGCACAGATACTACGAATGAGTTTGGGCTGATGTGGTGGAGGTTTGAGGATGAAAGTCTTCAAATACTGGATCATCAGCATGAAGGGCAAGCATATTTTTGGGAAAACAATACTACGTTCAGTGATAGTACAGGACACTTGTTTTGTTATTATGATGGGAAAGACCTATACAATAAAGACCACATGAAAATGGATGGTGGCATGGATTGGCATGAAAGCCCCTATGGAACAGGCTGGATAGCGCCTCAGAACGGACTTATATTTCCTTCTTTTCATGAGGACAGCTTGATCGTGTTTATCAATTCTCAGCATTATTCCTACGACTTAGGCACCTTCAATCAAATTGCGGGGCAAGATTTGTTTTTTTCTAAAATAAATACGATAGAAAATAATGGTTTGGGGGAAGTCGTGGTCAGAAAGGAAAAAGTGCTGTTAGATACCTTAGATTATGGCAAGCTTAGTGCCTGCCGCCACGCCAATGGCCGGGATTGGTGGATAATTGTAGCGAGGTATACTTTTAATGAATTTCACCGCTTTCTTTTGACTCCAGTCGGGCTTGAGTGGGTGGGCGCTCAGGAGATCGGAGATCAAATAATGATTGGGGTAGGCCAGGCCTTTTTTACACCGGATGGCGATAAACATATCCGGTATAACAGTGTAGGAGGAGGGGAGCAAGATAATCTGTCCATTTTTGATTTTGACCGCTGCACTGGATTGCTCAGCAATCCCCGTCAGGAAGCTTTTGAAAAAGTAGGCTTCGGGGGAGGGGCCGCGGTTGGAGCGGGCTCTCGGTATTTATATATTGGATCAGGCATCCACCTTTATCAATATGACCTTTGGGCAGCAGATATCCTTTCAAGCCGAGTCTTAGTGGCAGAATATGATGGTTTTGTAGATTTCAACCCGACCACTTTTTATCTCTCTCAACGCGGCCCCGATGGTAAAATCTACATTTGTGGAGGGGTAAGTACCCGCTACATGCACGTTATCCACAATCCCGATGCCCCCTGCCCGGACTGCCGCATAGAGCAGCGAGGCGTAGCGCTGCCCAATTTCAACGTAGGCTCAGTCCCCAACTACCCCAACTACCGCCTCGGCCCCATAGACGGCAGCCCCTGTGATACCCTCGGCATCGACAATATCCCGCTCTCCCGCTGGCGCTACGAGCAGGATACGCTCACGCCATTCACCGTGCAGTTTTATGACCTGAGCGACTACGAGCCGGCCACCTGGTCCTGGGACTTCGGCGAGGGCAGCAGCAGCATGGATACCCTGCCCGCTCATACGTTCCCCGGCCCTGGCACCTACGAGGTCTGCCTCACGGTCAGCAACGCCAATGGCAGTGATACGAAGTGCAAAACGCTGGAGTTTACGGAGCCGGTCACGGCCACCGAGCAAGCGGAAACAGCCCCACTTGCCACTGCTTTCCCCAACCCCTTCCGGGAGCGCTTCAGCCTGTCGCTGCGGGCGGG
>NZ_JALEGS010000111.1 GCF_022763345.1 Phaeodactylibacter sp. | reverse complement strand
CTTCGGTATCGTTGACAGTTACGTTCAGCGTGCAGGTAGCCGTATTGCCAGCCCCATCGGTAGCGGTGGCGGTGACGGTAGTGGTGCCGGTGTCAAATGCCGATCCTGAAGCTGGTGCGTACTCGAAGCTGGCCCCCGGGCAATTGTCGGCAACCGTTGGTGTGGGGATACTGACCACCGCGCTGCACAGCCCTGAATCGTTATCTACGGTAATATCCGCTGGGCAGGTGATGCTGGGGTCCTCGGTGTCCGTCACGGTGACGGTGAAGGAGCACTGGTCGCTGCCTTGGGAGTTGGTTGCTGTGGCCGTCACCGTGGTATTGCCAACTGGGAATGCGGTGCCCGGGTCTTGCGAGTAGGTGATGGTGGAAGGAGGGATGCCGGTGGTCTCCGTAGCCTCAAAGGCGACCACTGCGGAGCATTCACCTTGGTCATTGCTGACGGTGATATCCGCCGGGCAATTGATATCGAGCGCCACATCGTCGACGGTGATATTAAAGGAGCAGCTGCTGGTATTGCCGGCCCCGTCGGTCACCTCAAAGGTATTGGTCGTGGTGCCGATCGGGAAGGTGGCGCCGCTGGCCAGCCCTGCCGTCTGCATGGTGGCAGGCGTGCAATTGTCGGTACCTGCCGGGGCAGTGTAATCGACCACCGCACCGGCCCCGCTTGTGGCCGCAACGGTAATATCCGCCGGGCAGTTGATAGCCGGATCCTCGGTGTCGTTGACAGTCACGTTCAATGTGCAGGTAGCCGTATTGCCAGCCCCGTCGGTAGCCGTGGCGGTAACGGTGGTAGTACCCACATCAAATGCTGATCCTGAAGCTGGCGCGTACTCGAAGCTGGCCCCCGGGCAATTGTCCGAGACAGTTGGTGCGGGGATATTGACCACCGCGCTGCACAGCCCTGAATCGTTATCTACGGTAATATCCGCTGGGCAGTTGATGCTGGGGTCTTCGGTGTCTGTCACGGTGACCGTGAAGGTACAGCTGCCAGTGTTATTGCTGGCATCGGTAGCGATGACCGTCACGGATGTGGTGCCTACGTCAAAGAAAAAGCCGGAAGCCGGGCTGGCTACCGCACTTACCCCCGGGCAATTATCGCTTGGGGCAGGGATGCTGAAGCTTACATTTGCTCCACATTGGCCGGTATCGTTACTCTGGGTGATATTCGACGGGCAGTTAGCCGTTGGGTTCACATTATCGACTGGGGTAGCCGAGACGGTGAACACAAATGGGGTTTCATCCGGGTCATTATTGCTGATGGAGATGGTGGCCATTTGCTGGCTGCAATCCTCATTGGCAGGATTGTAATCAATTTGGAAGGCGGTAGCGCCCGCAGGAGCGATTGTTGTTGAGGAAGGTTGAGTAACGCTAAATGAAGCAGAGCCACTGATAGCTACGGTTGGAGAGCCATCGAGCAGCAGGGCTATATCTCCAATATTGTTGATGGTGAAGGTGCCCGAGGCACTCCCGCCCATGATGTCCACGTTGCCAAAATCGTAATTGCTGGCATTATTCGTTAGGCTGTTCATGTCAGGGTCTTGCACATCAATTTCTGCATTGCCGTTTACCTCCACATTGAAACTGCAAGTAGCCGTATTGTTAGAAGCATCCTCGATGGTATAGGTGACTACACTGCTGCCGATATTGAATTGCGTGCCGCTTGCGTCCGATCCACCGCTGCCGGTGGTTACCCCGGAGATAGCGTGTGTGATGGTGGGGGAAGCGCAATTGTCATCGCTGCTCACCGGTGCAATATTGATGACCGTGGCGTAGGTTTGACCGGCATCAACGGTTTGCGTGACATCGGCTGGGCAGCTGATGGTAGGGTTTTCCGTATCGTTCACTATCACGTCAAAAGTACACTGGCTGGTATTGCCAGTACCATCGGTAGCGGTGACGGTGACCTGGGTGGTGCCTACATTGAAGAACGAGCCGGAAGCCGGGCTGGCGGAAGAAGTAGCCGAGCAGTTGTCGGTGGGGTCTGGAACGGTAAAGCTAACATTAGCGCCACACTCCCCTGCATCATTGCTTATGGTTTGCGTGGCTGGGCAGACTACAACCGGGTTTTCATTATCTGTAAAAAAAACTTCGCTTGATCCGATATTGTAAGAGGAAGCACTTCGGATATTGCCACATATATCATCGGCTAATGGGGTAGAGGTATCCGCAGTGCCATCCGCATCGCTGTTAGGTATTACCGGATAATAGCCGAGTCCATTAGCACAGGTGGAGAGCCCGCAGATGACGTCATCGCTGGTGGAAAAGAAGGTAGGGCAGCTACCAGAGCAGGACTCTACTATATTTTGTACATTGACTTGAATGAAAAGGCCGCCAATATTTAAGTCGCTAGGGGATATATTATTGACGATGATATTGTTCGTTAAGCTAAGGAAGGAACTGCTATTATTAATGTCTACGGCAGCTCCATTTGGGGAGGTATTTTTGGCAATGGTGCAATTGGTGAGTTTTACCACTCCGCCTACAAATCCATTGGAAATGGCTCCTCCGCTGTTGTTCGCCGTATTTCCTGTCATTGTACAGTTGATAAAAGTATACGATCCACTAGTAGTGTAGGCCCCGCCTCCAAAGGTATTTGTTTGATTGTTTTGGAAAGAACAGTTGCGGATAGTATAAGTACCGATACTTAAACTAACTCCCCCTCCATAGGGTCCGTAAGCAATATTCCCATTAAACAGGCAATTATCGATTTCTACGGTTGACGCATTTTGGATACGTAGTCCCCCACCACTACTGGCTTGATTGGAATCAAACGCACAGTTTGAAATGATGAGGTTCGCATTGTTAGATCCACTATTAAGCCCCCCACCGGAATTAGATCCAGTTAACAGGCCGTCTTTTACCGTGAGGTGCTCCAGGGTTACGTTCAAAGAAGACGCAGTAAGGTGAAACACTCGGTCTGTATTATTTCCATTGATGATAGTATTGCCGCTCCCATTGCCTGTAATAGTGACATCTGCTGTGATATCTAAATCCCCCGTTGCAGCAGCATCTTCGCCTGCGCCGGTGAGGCTGAGCACAATAGGCGTGCCGTTTGTAGAGGCATCAAAGGTGATAGTGGTTCCACAATTACAATCACCAGAGGTCAGGTCAGAGCCGGCATTGACATTACGGATGGCTTCGCGCAGGGTACAGTTGCCATCTCCTGAGGTAAGGTTGTCGGCGGTAGAGTTGACAAGTATGCTGCCACAATCAAGGGTAACATCCACGGTGAAGCTGCAATTGCCGATAAGGCCAGCGGCATCCGTGACGGTGTAGGTCACTACACTGCTGCCGATATTGAACTGCGTGTTGCTTGCATCTGCCCCGCCGCTACCGGTGGTCGCCCCGGAGATGGCGTGTGTGATGGTGGGGGAAGCGCAATTGTCATCGCTGCTCACCGGTGCAATATTGATGACCGTGGCGTAGGTTTGGCCAGGGTCGACGGTTTGCGTGATATCGGCTGGGCAGCTGATGGTAGGCGGTGTGCCGTCATTTACTGTTAAGTTAAATGTACAGTCGCTGGAATTACCCACAGCATCGGTCACGGTTAGAGTAATGAGTTGATTAAGGCTTCCCCCACTACCATTAATCTGTGTACCTGGCGCAGGGCTTTGTGTGATGGTAGGAGAAGAACCTGTAGAGCTCGAAGCTGTTGCTAGAGAACGATAATCAGGTATACTAAACTGACAATTAGTGTTAAAAGATCCCGTTTGGTCAGGGGGGCAGGTGATGGAAGGGGGGGCTGGGTAACCGGAACTGCAAATCTTTAAAGTAAATGAATTTAGCGTACCGATGTCGCCGTCCCCGAAATCACAGACATATAGCGTCCATGTACCTTGTACATCCTCGCCGGCTAGCACATCATTAAAAGCCCCTTCTTCTGGTTCGAAAGTACCTGTAAAGGGGGCATTCGCAGAATTAATGGAAGGAAAACCATCTTCAAAGCGCGTGTTGGTATAGTTTTGGCCGCCGCCATATACCGACAGAACAATATCCGCCCCGCTAGGGGCTATCAATGTAATAACAAGGTCAGCGTTAAAAGTATGGGTAATGTCCATTTCCAAATAATCTATACGCGTCGCTCCGAGCCCTATCTGCCCCGGTATGTCTACATCTACAGTAGAGGTCGTTGCAGAAGAACAGTCGAAAGCTCCTGACCCGAAGACTGGTACAGGTTGTGGGGTGTCCGTAGCGGTATAGGTGGTGCAGTCTGGGCAGAAGTTGTTGGGATCTTCTACGGTGACAGTTGCATCACAAGCGCCTATATTACCGGCTATATCTATGACAACGAGGCTCACAATATTAGCGCCTAATTCTTTGCAGGTGAAATCAGAGGGGAAAACAAAGCTGGATGCGACATCAATTGACCCTCCATCTACTTCGCTGGGGGTAATACTTGCCGTGCCATCAAAAAGTAAAGCGATAGTGGCGTCTTGGCACACAGGTTCATATAGGTTTGGGCAATCGTCTTCTACCTCAGCCTTGGAATTACAACCAGTGGCGTTATTGCTGATTATCATAATTTGGTAGGGGAAGTAGATACTGTCGCATATCCAGTCGATACTGCAAGTCGAAAGAGTAGTGTTGTCTGTGATTCTTAGTTCTCCACCCACGGAAGAGAGGTTGTTGAGCGCTTGTATGCTGGTCAGCGTATCATTATTTTCAATCCGGAGGTCTGATGCAATGGAAGCAATGTTGTTGAGTCCTTGTAGGCTGGTCAGTGCCTCATTATCTGCAATTAGAAGCCTGTCTAAGGAAGTAAGACTACTAAGCCCCGCGATGCTGGTTAGTGCATTATTGCCTCTGATTTCAAGTCGTCCTCCTAAAGAAGAAAGATTGTTGAGGCTCGTGATACTGGTCAGTGACTCATTTAATACAATAGAAATGTCAGTTCCAACGGAGGAGAGACTTTCGAGCCCGTTGAGGCTGGTCAGTGCGGGGTTAGTACCGATGATAATGAATGATGCAACGGAAGATAGATTACCTAGTCCATTCAGGCTGGTCAGGGTATTGTTATATTGAATTAAGAGGTCATCACCCACGGAAGAGATATTGTTGAGTCCATCGAGACTAGTCAGAGCATCGTTTCTTCCAATCCAAAGGGTGCCTCCTATAGAAGTTAGCATATTGGGTCCATTCAGGCTGGTCAGTGCATCATTCTCCTCAATCTGTAAGTCGCCTACAAGAGAGGAGAGGCTACTAAGCCCTTGTAGGCTAGTCAGTGCATCGTTATCTATAATAAAGATGTCATTACCCACGGAAGAGAGGTTATCTAGCCCTTGGAGGCTGGCCAGTGCATCGTTATATCTAATAGCGATTTCATTACCCACGGAAGAGAGGTTGTCGAGCCCTTGTAGGCTGGTCAGTGCATCGTTAGAACCAATATAAATGTTACTACCTACGGAAGAGAGGTTGTCGAGCCCTTGTAGGCTGGTCAGCGCGGCATTAACCAAGATAAAAAGGTTATTACCCACGGAAGAGAGGTTGTTGAGTCCTTGTAGGCTGGTCAGGGCGCCATTACCGCGGATCAAAAGGAAGGTTCCCACGGAAGATAGGTTATTGAGCCCTTGGAGATCAGTAATATCACTACCCTCAATAGTCAATGAACCCGATATTTGGCTACAATTGGGATAACTGACCGCAAAGTTATCGACCTCTGCCTGGCTATTGAGTGTTACATTCCCTACAGGGCACTGGGCGTCGAGCGCTGTCGGCAGGGCCAGCATAAAAGAAGCGAAGAGGAGAAGGAATAGATATTTCATGTTCAACTGAAGTTTAGGCAGCAGCACAGGGGACACTTCCGGGACTAGCGTCACCGGTGCAGGCAATTTTTGTTTTAGTGAGTCGGTATACTTGAGCGCGTAAATATGAAGAATGTAGCCAGGGCGAGGATTAAGCTATGTTACCTAAGCTTATGCATATGTTGCATGTTGGCAAGTTATTAACTTATGTTGCAGGGGCCGTTAACTTATGTTGCATCAAGTGTGGAATGTGCTGGGCGGTTGACCAAAGCGCTCTTTGAATTTGGTAGAGAAGTAGGTTTGGTTTTTGAATCCGACCAGCATGGAGATTTCTTTCACACTGTAGGTGCCCTCCTGTAGCAGGTGGCGGGCGGCATCGAGGCGGTAATTGCGGATAAAGGTGGAGGCGGACTGTCCGGTGAGGGCTTTCAGCTTGCGGTGCAACTGCGTACGGCTCATGTATACTTCCTGCGCAAGCTCTTCTACGGCGAGGTCTTCGTTGCTCAGGTTTTTTTGAATGCTCCTTTGCAGTTTTTGCAAAAAGGGATGCTCACTTTCGGGCGGTTCTGGTTGGGAGACAGTCAACTGTCTAGTACTGTATTTTTGCTGTAGTTTCTGCCGCATCTCAATCAGCTTTCTGATTCTGACCGTCAACTCTTTAACGCTGAAGGGTTTGGTGAGGTAGGCGTCCGCTCCGGTGCCGATACCCTGCACTATGCTGTCAACGGTAGATTTTGCGGTCAGCAGAATGATGGGAATATGTGCAGTGCGTTCGTCCTTGCGCAATTTTTCTGTAAGGCCAAAACCATCGAGCCGGGGCATCATCACATCGGAAATGATGAGGTCAGGGATCAGTTTTATGGCTTTTTGAAACCCATCTTCCCCGTTTATGGCTTCGACGGCTTGGAAGTGGGCCGGCAGGGATTGGCAGATAAATTGTCTTAGGTCTGTATTGTCTTCCACGACCAGAATAAGCTCCTCGTCCATAGGAGCCGGACTGGCTTCTTCCGGTTCGTTTTCAGGGGCTGCAACGGCAGGCAGGCTGAAGGCAGGGGTAGGCGGCTCTGCCTTGCTCTCGCCAACCGTTTGCAGTTCGGTGCGTACGGGCAATAGCAATTCGAAGGTAGTGCCCTTTTCGTACTGGCTTTCAACGCTGATCGTCCCGCCCATCAATTCTACCAGCTCCTTGGTCAGTGCCAATCCAATGCCAGTGCCTTCGTGTTCGCGTACGGAGGAGTCATTGGCCTGGTAGAAGCGGTCGAAAATACGGGGTAGGTCTTCTTGCCGGATGCCGATGCCGGTGTCCGTTACCGTGATTTTGAAGAAAGCTTGCTGCTTTTGTTCCACTTCTGACAAGGTAGCCTGTACCTGCCCGCCTTCGGGGTTAAATTTCACGGCGTTGGAGAGCAGGTTGTAAAAGACCTTTTCCAATTTATTTTTATCGAGGTAGGAAGGCGCAACTGACTGCGGTGCGGACAGCTTCAGGGTAATATCTTTTTTCTCTGCCAGCGGAAAAAACAGGCGGTAAACCTCGCGGAATAGCTCTCCAATATCAGCTCTGCGCAGGTCTTGCTGCATCTGCTTGCTCTCTAGTTTCGACAAATCCATAAGCTGGTTCACGAGCAGTAGCAGATGTTCACTGTTTCTCAGGGCCATCTTCAGCCGCTCTTGGGCTTTCTTGTCTGAATGCTCGGCGATCAATTGCCGGATGGGTTCGATAATCAGGGTGAGGGGCGTGCGGAATTCGTGCGTTACGTTGGAGAAGAAGTTAGTTTTGATGCGGTCTAGCTCTGATAGCCGCTCGGCTTCTTTTTGCTCGAACGCCAGCTGATTGCGCAGCTTATTCCGGTTGAGCTGAAAACGGTATAAAGCAATGACGGCCCCTGAAAATAATAGTAAGTAAGCGGCATACGCCCAGGTAGTCCGCCACCAGGGCGGGTGGATGACAATACGAAGCCGGGCGGGCTTTTCATTCCAAACCCCGCTGCTGTTGCTGCCTTTGACTTCAAACAAGTATTCACCGGGCACCAGGTTGGCATAGGTCACGCTGCGGTCGGTCTCGGCGCGCACCCACTCCCTGTCGACGGCGGACATCCGGTACTGGTATTGGTTCTTTTCCGGGATAGTATAGTCCAAGGCTGTAAACTCCAGGGTGACATGGTTTTGGTGCCAGTCCAAGTCTATACGCTCCGTAGAGGCGATAGATGCTTTCAAAATGGGCGTTTGCCCGTCTTCCAGCGGCTGTCCTATAGCCACCTCTTCACTATGTATCTTCAGCCCGGTGATATGCACGGGCGGAATATAAGGGTCTGGCTTGATCTGGTCCGGGAAGAAGGCCGTGATGCCATTCACCCCACCGAAGAATAGCTGCCCGGTCGTTTCGTTTTTAAAAAAAGCGCCGGTGTTGAATTCGGTTGCCTGCAGGCCATCTTCGGCTTTGTAGTTCCGGAAGACTTCCTGGCGGGGGGCAAAGCGGGACAGTCCCCGGTTGGTGCTCAGCCATAGGTAGCCTTCTTCATCCGCAAGTACGCCATAGACTACGTTGTCTGGTAGCCCCTGTACGGTCGTAAAGTGCTCACACTGCCCGGTCTGCTTATTGAGTTTATTTAAACCGCCCCCTTTGGTACCTACCCACAGGTAAGTATCCGGCTCATCGGGGTCATCCAGACAAGATGCCACGCTGTTGTGGCTGAGGCTTTGGGCATCGTTAGGGGCGTTTTTGAAAAAACGGCAGCCTGAAGGTTGGCTATTTTGATCCAGCTTCAGCTGTACCAGCCCTTTGGGGCCGCCTTTCCAGAGGTTGCCCTGATGGTCTTTGTAAAAGCAAAAGTAGGAGGATCCCATCACTGGCATTCCGTCCGCTCCGTTGCAGGAGATAGGCTGGCTTTTTCCCGTCAGCGGGTCAAAGCGCAGGAAGGCCTCCGTGTTGCCAGGGAACCAAAGCTTGCCTTGTGCATCCTCAATGATCTGGCCGAACAAAGGGTCGACGTCTTCCAGCAGGTAAGTTTGCTGTATTTCGAATGCTGTATCTAGTTGGTAAAGCTGCGCGGGCGAACCATGCGAAACGGCCCAGATATTGCCATCTTTTGCTTGGTACAAGCCGCGGATATCATCGGGTAAGGGGTATTCTTCCGACAGGGGCAGGAACCGCTTCTTTCGGGTTGAATAGGCGCTGGCCCAAAGCCGGCTGGTAGTAAAAAGCTGCCCCTCTGCCTCAGTAATAAAAATAACACTATTTCCTTCGTCCAGGTGCTCAAAAGCCGAGGATTGTGTCTGGTACTTATAAATGCCATATCCATTGGTGCCTATCCACAGTGTATGGTGGTCGTCGAAATACATGGAAACCAGGCGCGTCGTACCCCCAACATTCAAAACGGTATCAAATTGCAATTGATCGGCAGGCCGCATAGGGTTAAAGGAATAAAGCCGGCTGTCAAAACCAGTAGAAAACCATATCTCTTCTCTGTCTTTCAGAATGGCAAGGTCATAAACGCTTGCCAAGAAAGGCTTTTTCGCATTTTTGATCAAAAGCGGCTCCTTTTTATCCCGGTACCGCATTAAGCCCAGGTTGGAGCTTGCCCACAGGGTGCCAGGCGGGTACTCTGTCATCTTCCTGCTCCATAATTCACCTTTACCATTATTGAGCACAACCGGCTCAAAACTTTCGTCATCCACATTCCAGGAGAATATCCCGTAGCCTATAACCCGGATCAGCATTTTTCCAGTTGAGGTGCAGAATATACTAGATACGGTATTCTTAACCCCATCGGGTAAGGGGAGAAAGGCCGTTTCAAACCGAGGAGGCTTTCCCGGCGCTAGTTGTTGCGTGAGTTTCAGTTTATATACTCCATTATCTGTACCGATCCAGAGGTATCCTTCCGTGTCTTTTGCAATAGAGGAGACTTGGTAAGCAGGTAAACCAGGCGAAAGAGCATCCTTAAGGATGATCGGGTAGAAGACTTCCCGTTTATGGTCGAAAAGGTTCAAACCTTGTGATATGGTACCTACCCACATATAGTCTTCGGACTCCTCCAATAGGCATGCGATCTCGTCTCCGGAGATGGATAAGGAGTCAAAGGGGTTGTGCGTAAAAACCTTGAAGGTGTGCCCGTCGTAGCGGTTTAGGCCATTATTGGTCGCAAACCACATAAAGCCGTCACTGTCCTTCAAAATGTCATTGATCATGCCCTGAGAAAGCCCGTCCTGTACCGTGATGCTTGTGAAAGGCTGAGCCACTGCCATGAGGGCACTCCAAAATATGAAAGCTATGAAGAGACAATACTTCATGGATTGGTCTTAGGATACGAAGGTAAACCTGGTTTATTAGGTTTAGTTCGCTTAACCTGGCTGGGGAAACTACAAAAGAGCATAAAATCCATGTTGTGACTTCTTTCCACCGGTCGAATAAGGATAAGTGATATCAGGGAAAATAAAAAAAGTGGGCAAGGCATCAGGCCTTGCCCACCTAATTTATTTTACGCGCTTCAATAATTATTGTTTCAACAATTTCAGCGTTTCCTGATATCCATCACTTGTGGCAGCTTGGAGGAAGTAAAGCCCCGGAGGAAGCCCTGAGAGGTCTCCATCGACTTCCAAATCGTCTGCATGTAAGTCAAATTTCCGCACCCGCTGCCCCAGGTCATTAAGCAGGGTTGCTGTTCCCGGTGCCGTCAGCGGCTTGCTGAAAGCGAGGGTGAACTGTCCGGATACCGGGTTAGGGAAAACCGTTGCACTACGCACAGAAACTGAAGGAACCTCATCACTCCAGTCCGGGATGGAGAAGTTGCTGCTGCCCTGGCTGCGCGAACCCACGTTGCTAAATATGGCATAGGCATCCCCATTTGGGTCCGTTGTGAATACCGCCAGCCCCATTTCGACACACTCCTCCATAGGCAGGTACACCTGATGGAAAAGCTGCCAGCTGCCAGTATCTGTGCTGCGATACAAGGCGCGGATGTAGTCGCCCTGCCGGCGCAGGCGGAGCCAGGTAGCAAATGGTGCAAAAGAGGTAGTGGAAGTGCGCGGGCCATTATCTACGGTGCGCAATTCCCGTCTGAGGAGGCTGGACAAATTAGAATACACAGCCATCATTTTTGCGCCGGGCGCATTGCTCTCTCTGATCATCAAGCCGGCATACCCGTTGGCAATACTTTCAATTTTGGCTTGAATACCCCCATCGCCGCAAAGGCTTTGCCCGATGAAGCCGACTTCATCAGAAGTGTTGGGGATGAGGTTGTAGCCGCTGGTTGTAATACTGAACTCACCCTTTCCAGGATTGTCCGTAGCACAAGGGTCAAAGCTGAAGGTGCTGTTTTCGCCTGGGCTTCCAATATCGGTTGCGGTCCAGCTTCCGGGCAGCGCATCTCCGGTTTTCACCAGGATCTGAGCGGTGCACTGGTCGGAATTGCCGCTTCCGTCCTCTACGGTGACCAAGACATCGAATTGCATCCCGGTATCATCGCAGGTGTAAGTAGTACTCTCGAAATCTATAGATTCTGTGGAACAGTTATCACTGCTCCCAAAAGCGTCAAAGACATCGCTTTCCTGAAGGGTGTAGGTGCCATCAGGGCCTAGCTCAACGGTGGGGCTGAGGCAGGCTGCACCAGGGGCGATATTGTCCTCCACGGTTACCTCAGCGGTACAGCTATGAGTATCACCGTTAACGTCCATAATGGTATAGGTGACCATGACGGTGCCTTCATCAACGCATTCGAAGCTGTCGTCGCTCAGCATCTCCGACTGCAGGCCGCACTCTGCGGTGCTGGCGCTGCCAATATCAGCTGGGGTGATGTTGGCGTTGCCGCTGGCATCCAGCTGCACGGTGATGTTTTCGCAGACAGCCATAGGCGATGCACAGCAGAAGCTGTTGGGGTCAGCTACGGTGACGTTGGATATACAATTAGCAGTCTGCCCGCTAGACAAGTCGGTTACCGTCAGGGTAACAGGGAAAGAATCGCCCAAATCATCGCAGTCCACGCTTGTCACATCAGCGGAGAAGTTAAGGTTGCCGCAGACGGTGGAAGAGCCGCCGTCCAAGTCTGCCAGATTGATAAAGGTTGGCCCGTCGCCACTAGTGATGTCGATGGTCGGGTTGGCGCATACTGCCGTTGGTACACTGTTGTCTACCACGTTGACGGTAGCGGTACATAAATCTGGCTGTTTTGTATATCAAACTCAATATCAAAACCAGTGAGCGGCTGATTAGACACAGTCGTTACCACAGAGGCGCTTCCTCCACCTATCGGTTTTTTATAAATGGTAAGGAAATCGTTGCTAATGTATTCCACCCAATAGGCATGCCCATCGTGAATTTCCAGCCCCCTCATAAAGCCAGTTCCGGTATGGAAAAGCGTCGGGCTGCCTCCGTTGGCACTGACCCACTTGATCGTCCGGTTATTACCATCCTGATCAATAAAATACACCCGGTTGTTGTCGGTTTCATAGACCAGAGACCAAACTAACCCCAGATTATTAACCAACGTAGAAGCCCCTGTACCATTAAGATTAGATTTATATAATTTACCAGTGGTCGTGGAGCCATCGTAGTCGGAATAGAAAAGGTTATTATCACTGGCATCTATTCCGAGCGTTGTGGCTAATCCGGATACCAATTCCTGGTTGCTGCCGCCTGTAACGGCTCTGGAAAATACCTTGCCAGCTCCATTGGTCCAGTATAACGTTCCACTTTTGTGGGCAATTTCATAGGCATTGCCAAACGCATCGGCATTCGTTGCTTCCGGATCAAACTGCACTATCTTATTGGAATTTGGAAGTATCGAAGAGGATTCCAGTTGGTCATTGGCAAAGTCCATCAAAAACACCTCTGCACCAGTAGAATTGGAAACTAGTAACGTTGCCTGATCCGTAGCAGTACTGAATGCCGAATTGCTTCCGGTTGCCCCTATGCTAAAGGTACCGCCCCGGCTGCCAGAGGTGCCGTCCCATGCCCGGAAGCTAATGCTGGCATTTCCGTTTCCGGAAGGTACAAAGCGAATCCGGTCGTCTCCCCAAAGCCCCAGTGCATTAGAGCTGCTCACAGCGAAGTTATTCCAGCTACTGCTGCCTTCCAATTGGTATTGCCAGGTACCGTTTGGAGCGCTGTTCTGGAATATCGCTAACCCGTGGGGCGTTGAAGGGTCATCTGCATCAGTGATGTAAGTGATTTCACTGTTTCGTGGGCGTGTAGAAATTAGTAAGCTTTCAATCGTCTGACCACTGTTATTGGTTTGGCTGGTGGTGAGGGCATTGAAAACAGGTGTGCCGCTATTGTCGAGCACAGGGGCAGTGTTTGGAAGTATCTGTAGGTTGTAGTCTTCCGCTTCGCCGGTGAATCCACCACATGGGGTGGGGTAGGTAGTACCCCTCGCCACAGCAACCCGGACACGCTTGTTGCCATCACTGATCCCGGAAAGAGGGACATCAAATCCGTTAAAATAGGTCTGAAACCAGCAATTGCCAGCTGGAATCGTCTCCGCAACGGAAGCTACGGTCTCGCCAGGATCGGTGAAATCTCCGTCTCCATTCCAGTCTACCCATATTCTAAGTCTAAAGGAAGTCGAATTTCCGCAATTGAGCAGACCGATATTAAGGGAGATATTCTCACCCCTTTTTGCGGATTGGCTCACCTGGCTGGTATAATCAACATACCTGTCGCTACTAAAATCTGAACCTATACTGTTATAGGTTACGCCTTTGAAAATTCTGCTTGTGATAAACGGGTTGCCGGCAGAAATGGAATTCGTAGGGTTGCAATAAGTCTGAGCCTTTAAGATTACAGGGCTTAAAGCCAAGCAGCTTAACATAAGCGCAAAGACCAGGGATTGGGTGATTTTCATGAGAAAGATTTTTCCAGTGGTGTATACGATGATCAAATAGTGTCTGTACCAGCTACCGAAACCATTTAAAGTACTGACTGTGAAGCTAAACAGGGTTCAATTCCAGTTTTAAAGGAAGGATCGACAAGAAGAGTGGAGAAAACAAGAAGCCGTTTTCTGATGCCTAAGGTAGAGTTTTTTTTAATGCTGGATCGTAATCCCGGTTTTTTTTTCGATTTTGTCGCCCTCATGGCATACCGAAAAGCTGAAGTTCAATCATGAAGTCTTCTTCAAAAACAGCTTATAAATCTTTTTGTACAGATCATGCCGTTCCTGCCTTCAACCACCCGTGGTGGCTGGATGCGGTTTGCGGCCCGGACAACTGGGGCGTAGCGCTCGCTGAGGATAAGAAAGGCGAATTGGCGGCAGCTTTGCCTTACCATATCCGGCGTATCAAGGGCATCCCTTTCCTGCTAACCCCGCCACTGACGCCCTACCTTGGTTTGTGGCGGTATGAAGCTTATAATTCGCTATCCTTAGCCGATCAGTTTACCTTCGACCGGCAGGCTATTCCACAACTCCTGGAGCAACTGCCCGGGCACTGGGGGCATATTCAGAAGCTGCACCACGGGACCAAAAACTGGATGCCCTTTCTTTGGAAAGGCTTTCAAGCTCAACTGCGGTATCATTTTGTGGTATCGGACCTTCAGGATAGGGAAACGGTCCGCCGCCGCTTCAACCGCTCGGTGAAGTCTAGCATCAAGGAAGGGGAGAAGGTTTTGGCGTTGGAAGAGTGTACAGACCTGAGTACATTGGTGGCTATCATTGAGCATACCTTTGACCGGCAGGGGCTGTCTGCACCGGTTACCCTGTCCTTGCTGCAGCAAATGGATGAACCCGCCCGGAAGTTTGGCCATGTGCAATTGCTCCTGGCACGTCATCAGGACGGAACAGTCCACAGTGGGGTGTACCTGATGCACACCGAAGGTGTAACCTATCCAATTACAGCCGGGAATGGAAAAGGTGCCCGGGACAGCGGGGCATTTCCCTGGCTCATGTGGCAGGCTATGCAAGCCGGTGCTAACCGGGGCAGTGAAGTCTTTAATTTTTGCGGCAGCACCATGCCTAATGTAGCCCCGGTCCTCAATGGATTCCGGGCGTTTCCCGTTCCTTATTTTGAAATCTATCGTGCACGGTACAGTTGGGCGACACCTTTTTTGCAGTGGCTTTTGTAAATTCGCCACAAAAAAACCATGAAAGCATTGTCAGTCCTCCCTGTTTTGGCGCTTCTTCTGCTAGGCTGTGGCGGTAGCCCTCAGCAGGCAGCTCTTCCAAAAGCATCAGCACTGCTGGCGCTGGAGGCGATTCAGGAGATCGTTCAGGAGCCGGTCCGCAAGGTGACACCGGTTGCCGCCGGACGGAACGAAAAATCGGCCTGCATCTTCACCATGCCTGCCCGGGCAGAGATTCAAATGCTGCATTTCTACCTTTACGATCCGGCACCCGCGCAAGACATTCCACAGTTGCAAATCATTGCGGGAGAATGGCAGGAGCACAATGCCGGGGCTGGCTATGAAATCCTGCAGGGGACTAGTGTGCCAATGGCCTGGTTTCCCGGTGAAACTGGCGTTTATCCAGCCACAACAATTGCGCTGTTCCGGCAGGCTACCCTTGTCCTTACCGGTGTCAGTCAGGAACATGCCAAATCCTTAATCTATCAAATTATGCTGCAACATAATTGGAACTAACTTGTAACGATTTCCAAACACTTGACAACACTAATTCCATGAAACAACTACTACTCTCTACATTTGTTACGCTCTTCTTTGTCGGGCATCTAGGCGCTCAGTTGGGAGAATTCCGCGTGGAATGCACCACCGGGGATTCTGTGCGGGCTTTGGCAGCGACAGCCGGTCCGGACGGTAGCATTTACGTGCTTAGCTCTGTTGCCAATGGCTTCAATAACCCTGCCGGCAATGCTAATGATGCAATAGTCACTCGTATCGACAATACCAACCAAATGGTATGGTCGCGGGAATATGATCCTGGGACTTTTCAGTCTATTGCTGATATCCGGTCGACTGAGGATGGCGGATTTGTGCTCTCCGGCACTTCCACGACCGTCTATTTTGATGGCTTTCTGGCCAAAGGCAATGCAGATGGTACGCTGCAATGGTCACAGTTCCCGGGCAATCCTGACCTTTTGGAACGGGGATATGCCGGGATTCAGACTTCCGATGGTGGCTATATCTTTGCCGGTCATCACAGCCCGGATTTTGAAACATCGCTTTACCTGGTCAAGTACGACGCCGCAGGAGCTGTGGAATGGGGGCAGTACTATCCGGTTGCCGGGCTCGAAGCAACGGGGTATGATATAGCCGAAGTGCCTGCCGGCGGGTATCTGGTTACCGGTAGTATAGGTTCGAATTTTGATAACGAGGCTTTTGCGGTCCGTCTTAACGAGCAGGGGGAACAGCTTTGGGCGAATACCTATTCCTACCAAGGCTTCAGTGGTGCCGGCGTGAAGATTGTACCCATGCTGGACGGTACCTTCGCGTTGCTCATAACTACTTCCCTTAGTGATGCAGTCTTCGGTGGCCCAACAGGAGCCATTATCTCCCGGATCAATCTGGACGGTTCCCTGGTTTGGTCAAGGGTAGCGACCTTGGGGGAAAATCAGGTGACTGTAGAATTTAACGGGGCCAATTTTTCCTTTTCCGGACAGGCAGAAGACCTGATTGTCACGCCCGATGACAATATCTTATTCGTAGCAGGTGCGGATGTGGACAACTCCGGCGATATCCGCCCGGCTTTGGCAAAAATCAGTAAAGATGGAGCAATACTTTGGGGGCTTGAACTGGCAGAAGAAGGCTTTTTGAGCGGCCCCTTCCGGTTTGGGGGAAGCCCGCTCACGGTTACTTCCGAGGGCTATTACACTTACGTTTATGAAGACCTTTATGACCGCGATGGGTTCCGGATGGTGAAAGTGGACGAAGAGGGGCAGGGCATTTGCGCAGACCCTCTGCCGGAAGCTTTTCTGTCTCCTGTCAACCTGGACGTTGCCCCAATATCCTTCATTGGCAGTACATTGACAGCCTCTACCGACCTCGATGTGAATGTTTCTGAACAGGACTTTTCCATAAATCCGAGCAGTAGTTCCTTTACGCTGGACCTGGGTAATGACACCCTCATTTGCAACGGCGCCAGCTTGCTGCTCGATCCTGCCCTGGACAGCACCGCCACCTATCAGTGGCAGGATGGTTCTACGGATTCCACATTCACCGTGAATGCCTCAGGAATCTATAGCGTGACGGTTACCCAAGGCGAATGCACAGCTGTAGATTCTATTGCGGTGGTGACGCCGGAAGATGCTGTAGCGCTGGGGCCAGATCTGGAAGTGTGTGACGATGATCCGGTAACGCTTGGGCCTGCATTTGAAGTGCCGGGTGACTATGCCTGGAGCAATGGAGCGACTACGCCGCAAATTATAGTGACGGAAGATGGCTCCTACACCTTGGAACTCACCACTGCATGTGGAACCGTCACCGATGAGATCAATGTGAACATTCTGGAACTACCGGATGTCGAGGCGGATATTACTCCTCCGAACTGTGGGGAAAGCAATGGTGCTATCACCATCAATCTGTTGGGTGGTGATCCTGCCACTTCTATTGAGTGGTTGGATAGCGAAGGCAACCTTATTGCGGAAGGGGTACAAACGATCGAGAACTTGTCAGATGGGAGCTATGAGGCCATCATTACAATAGGAGCGGATTGTTTTTCGACCTCCACTTTCTTTCTGACCGCTCCCGATGTGCCTCAGGCTGAAGTGAATGTAAGCCCACCTAACTGTCAGGGCGAGGCATCTGGTATACTGGCACTGGATGTTACCGGCGGCATCACGCCTTATCAGTTCGAATGGTCTCGTAACGGGCAGCCTTTCAATGAAAATACAGCGACCATAAACGAGCTATTGCCCGGCTTGTACGCCTACACCGTTACAGACGCTACGGGTTGCGCTATTTCGCAGGATAGCATTGTCCTTCCCGATGTGCCGCCCATTGATTTTCAGGTGGAAACGGTAGACCCAGCTTGTCCGGGAGAAGCTACGGGCCTCATCGAATTCTCAGGGCTCAGTGGCAGTGCTTCGCCTTATACCTTTGCGCTCAATGGAGGTGCAGGGCAAACCGAGCCTGTCTTTGAAGGCTTAGCGTCGGGTCAGTACGAAATAACCATTACCAACAGCAATAATTGCGATACGACGGTCTTACTAACCCTGGCAGAGCCCAATGCCCTGGCTATTGACCTGCTTGCTCAGCCTAACCCGGCTGCTTTTGGGGACTCCGTGCAATTGGACATTATTTCCAGCGCACCAATTGATCCGGCTTTGTCAACCCTGCAGTGGGTGGCGGATTCCGGTGCTGTGCTAAGTTGCACTACCTGCCCTGACCCTAGCTTGCTGGCTACGAGTTCCGTCGATATTGAGCTGACCTTAACGCTGGATGGCGGCTGTACCTACTCTGCCGAGCTGTTTCTGCAGGTAGATGGCACCCGGCAGGTCTACATTCCGAACGCATTCTCCCCGAATGAAGATGGTATCAACGACCGCTTCGAAATTTACCCGGGAGCCGGCATTGCCGAAGTACTGAATTTTCAGGTGTACAACCGGTGGGGCGGTCTGGTTTTCGAAGCCACAGATGGCGTAACGGCCTGGGATGGTACCTGGAGGGGAGAAGCGGCATCGGCGGGCGTCTACGCTTACGTTGTGCAGGTGCTTTGGGTAGACGGGTTTACCACCCTCTATGAAGGTGATGTTCAATTATTCCGATAAGACTAAGCTATGCATCTTTCAATGAGAATTACAGCCTGGGCATTCCTGAGTGTTGCCCTTCTGGCCTGCTCGGGAGGAGCAGGCCAGAAGGTGGCAAAAGCACCCGCTGTTGGTACAGACACCGCCGAAGCCATTCAGGAGCAGCCCGAAGCCACCTTGCCGCCAACCGATGAAGCTCCTGAAGCTGAAACGACAAAGCAGAAGAATGTTTTGGACTACTACCGCAGCCTGGAGCCACCCTATAACAGTCCCTACGAACTGACTCAAAAAGGGAATAAATGGGTGGCAGAATCCAGCCTGGAAATGGAACTTGAGGCGACGGTAGACCTGAAGAACGGCTTCATCGAAATCATTGACGAAGGCACAGGCGGTGGCACCTATCACGTACAGGTCGTCCTCTTTCGCCTGGCCAATGGCAACCCCCTGATCGC
The DNA here is from genome assembly GCF_022763345.1 of Phaeodactylibacter sp. GTDB lineage: Bacteria > Bacteroidota > Bacteroidia > Chitinophagales > Saprospiraceae > Phaeodactylibacter. The sequence continues at coordinate 121,978 of NZ_JALEGS010000111.1, read as the reverse complement.
CGTCAGCAAAAGGGCATACGATGGGGTGGGCGCTACACAGGAATATCATTTCCTCCGCCCGGAGCACCCTGATCAGTACGACTGGACGGAGCATACGCTGGGCGCACTAACTGTTTTTGACTTTTTAGAACTGGACTACGCTGAGGAGCCGGCAATCCTGGAAGAAGCTATGCCTGTCCTGCTGGATTTGCCGCAGCGGGGCACCACGCTCACCGCCTCCGTCTTTACCGGGAAGCGGTTTTACTACTGCGGGGATTCCGCCAGCCCGGAAGAGCAGGTTGCCTGCCCGGCCTTCGACCGCTTGCGCCGGGAGGAGATCAAGCTGCACTGGGACCGGGCCTCCGGGCAGTTCCTCTTCCCGCAGGAGGAGTAACCCTACAGAAAAGTCTCCCGGATGTTACAGCTCGACGCCACTCCGACCTGATCGCTGTGCTGAGCAAGCCAGGCTTCAGCCTTCTCCCGGCCAATGGCTTTGAGCCGGAGGAGGAACTGCCAGTTGGCGTTGAGCTTGCTGGAGAGGTTAAGCCCCTGCACTTCGGCTTCCGGATTGATGTGGTGGATGAAGACTTTGTGGAAAGGTGCCCCAAGGTCCACCCCGGCAGATAGTAGTTTGTCCACAAAAGCGATGCGCCGCATTTCCAGCATCAGGCTGGAATTAAAGCTCAGCTCGTTGACCCGGTCCCGGATTTCCGAGGAGGTCTGAGGCGTCCGGTCGATATTGATAGGATTGATTTGCACCAGCAGAATATCCTGGCAGCCGGCATCAAGTAGGGGATAAATGGGCGGATTACCCATAAAGCCGCCATCCCAGTAGTCTTCGCCATCGATGGTGACGGCTTTGAAAACTTCCGGCAAACAAGCAGAAGCCATCACGGCATCCACGGAGATGTGGGGCAGGTCGAATACCTTGGCCCGCCCCCGTCTTACGTTGGTTGCACACACAAACAGTTGCGTAACGTTACAGTGTCGCAGGGCTTCAAAGTCGACAATATCTGCGAGGATATCCCTCAGGGGGTTGAGCCCCATCGGATTAAACTGATAGGGCGAAACAAACATACTTGCGGCTTCCGCGGCCATAAAGCCCGGAGAGTAGTCCATATTCCCACCTCCAAACAGTAAATCCCAGGGGGCGGGCTGTACCGGTGACAAGGCTGCCGCTTCTGCAACCCGCCGCCAGAATTGGTCGAGCAGGGATTTCGCCTTCTCCCGGCCGGAGATGTGGAGCCCGTAGGCCAGTACCGCCGCATTCATGGCCCCCGCGCTTGTACCCGAGAAGCCTTCCAGGTCTATATGCTCTTCTTCCAGCAGCCGGTCCAGCACACCCCAGGTGATGGCCCCATGCGAGCCGCCGCCCTGCAGGGCCAGTGCTAACTTTTTCTGTTCCATTTACTTGATCTTTTCTCGTGTTTCCTGATGTCCTGTTACTTTGCAGCCCAGCCTCCATCTACCGGAATGGCGGTGCCGGTAACGGTAGCTGCGCCTTCACCCGCCAGAAAGAGGGCCAGTGCGCCCAGGGTTTCCACTTTCACAAAGTCTTTGACCGCATGAGCTTTAAGGAAGACCTTTTCGGTGACCTCTTCCTCGGTCATGCCGTGGGATTTGGCCTGCTCCGGAATCTGCTTTTCAACCAGCGGAGTTTTGACATAACCGGGACAGATGGCGTTGGCGGTAATGCCATGGGGGGCGCCTTCCAGTGCCAGTACTTTGGTCAGGCCGACCATGCCATGCTTGGCTGCTACATAAGCTGTTTTGAAAGGAGAAGCCTTGAGCCCGTGCACAGAGGCGATATTGATAATCCGCCCGAAGCCCCGGCTTTGCATGCCCGGCCAGACGGCTTGGGTCGCATGAAAGGCAGCGCTGAGGTTGACCCCAAGGATGAGGTCCCATTTGCTTTCCGGAAATTCCTCTATAGGGGCGACATACTGGACACCGGCGTTGTTCACCAGTATGTCCACTCCGCCGAAGCGGGACACTGCCTCTTCAACCATCTTCCTGATGGCTGTGGGGTCCATTAAATTGGTAGGGGAGAAGTAGGCTTCAATACCAAACTCCGATGCAACCCCGGCCGCAATTTCTGAGCCATTTTCTTCCAGCCCGTTAAATACGAGATTGTACCCTGCCTCCGCAAAGGAGCGGGCAATACCAAGACCGATACCGCTGCTGCTGCCGGTAATCAATGCTGTTTTTGCCATGTCTACGCTTTTTAGAGACGGAAACAAAATAAGATAGACCTTAAAGAGAAAACGGTCTGGTTTATTTCCGTCAAACTACTCTGTTAAAAAAGCGTTAGGGCTGAGCAGGAATAAATCCTGATCGTTTGGTAAGTAATCCTGGGTTGCCTGCATCAACCGATATACAGTCTTGCAGGCAGCCCGAAGGTAGTGGATTTACTTTGCTTTTTCTTTTTTAGTCGCCTTTTTAGTGGTTTTGGGTTTGACAGCGGCTTTGGCAGGGGCCTTCTTTTTAGCCGCCGTTTTTGTTGCTGTTGGTGCAATAGCTTTGTCCAGTTCCAGCACAATAATACCAAGGGGCGGCAGGGTCACTTCCGCAGAGTAAGGCCGGCCGTGATAGGTTTCCTGCGTTGTTTTGATGATTTTGGTATTGTGATGGTCGCCGGATCCACCATAGGCCTTGGCGTCGCTGTTCAGGACTTCCTTCCAGTTGCCGTGCAGGGGCAAACCGATTTTATATCCAGGGCGGGCAACCGGTGTGAAATTGCAAATGACCGCTATGGGCTGATCCTTGTCTTCTCCGTAGCGGAGGTAGGAAATGGTGCTGTTTTGATTGTCGTTGTGGTCAATCCACTGGAAGCCTTCGGGGCTGAACTGTTTTTGGTGCAGGGTAGGGGCATTGCGGTAGTAGCCGTTCAATGCTTTGATCCAAGCCTGTACTCCTTTGTGGAAATCATGCTCCGTCAGCCACCACTCCAGGCCTCTCTCGATATTCCACTCGCTGGTCTGACCAAACTCATCGCCCATGAACAACAGCTGTGTACCAGGGTGGGTGAACATATAGCCGTAGAGCAGGCGTAGGTTGGCAAACCGTTGCCATTCATCGCCCGGCATGCGGTCCATGATGGGGCCTTTGCCGTGCACAACCTCATCGTGAGAAAGCGGCAGCATGAAATTTTCACTAAAGGCGTAGACCAGGCTGAAGGTAATCTCACCATGATGATATTGCCGGTGGATCGGGTCGTTTTTGAAGTAGCTGAGGGTGTCGTGCATCCAGCCCATCATCCACTTTTGCCCAAACCCTAAGCCACCATCAAAGGTAGGGCGGGACACGCCCGTCCATGCTGTCGATTCTTCGGCTATGGTAATGGCATCCGGGAATTCTTTATAAACCGTTTCGTTAAACTCCCTTAGGAAGGCAATCGCCTCCAGGTTCTCATTGCCACCGTGGATGTTTGGGATCCATTCGCCTTCTTCCCGCGAGTAATCGAGGTAAAGCATGGAAGCCACTGCATCCACCCGCAGTCCGTCAATGTGGTAACGGTCGAGCCAAAACAGGGCATTGGATATCAGGAAGGCTTTCACCTCGTGCCGGCCATAGTTGAAAATGGCGCTCTTCCAGTCAGGGTGGAAACCCTTGCGGGGGTCCGCATGATCGTAGAGGTGCGTGCCGTCAAAATCTGCCAGCCCGTGGGCATCGGTTGGGAAGTGGGAAGGCACCCAGTCCAGGATGACCCCAATGCCGGCCTGATGGAAGGCGTCCACGAGGTGCATAAATTCCTGAGGGGTGCCATATCGGCTGGTCGGGGCAAAGTAGCCGGTGATTTGGTAGCCCCAGCTTGGGAAATAAGGGTGTTCCATAACCGGCAGAAACTCAACATGAGTGAAGCCCATTTCCTTTACATAGCTGACCATTTCATCAGCCATTTCCTTGTAGCTCAGGCTGCGCAGCCCTCCGTGGGTCTTTTTCCAGGTACCCATGTGGACCTCGTACACGGAGTAAGGTTTGTCCAGCCCGGAAATGTCTTTGCGCTTGTCCATCCAGGATTTGTCCTGCCAAGCGTAATCGCTAATGTCCCAAACCACGGAAGCCGTATTCGGTGGGATTTCCCACAGTAGCGCGAAGGGGTCTCCTTTTTCCAGATGGCGCCCGTCTTTGGCATGGATGTGGTACTTATACAATTCTCCTTTGCCAATACCCGGGACGAAACCTTCCCAAATGCCGGAGCCATCCCATCGGGGCATAAGCGCGTGGCTATCCCGGTTCCAGTAGTTGAAATTCCCGATCAAAGAAACCGCCTGCGCATTGGGGGCCCAAACGGCAAAATAGGTGCCGGCTTGCCCGTCCACTTCAATGGGGTGGCTGCCTAGTTTTTCGTACAGCTTAAAATGCGTGCCGCTGCGAAACAGGTGGATGTCAAACTCGGTAAAAAGACTGTGGGTAAGGACGTTGGCCATGTGGGTCAGTGGTTTGTTGGTTTGAACCCAAAATAGGAATGTTTTTCCGAATCGGAAAATCCTATTCTTCTAAAGCTCGGGCCAAAGTCCTTACGGCCAGATTTTAGACCTGCCTCAGGGCATTCAGCCGCCGCCAAAATACCATCAAAAGGCTGGCACCTACAGCAGCAACCACCGTAGCAATTATTGCGGAAGTAGTATTGCCGTAAATCCAGAATCCGGTGGCGAAAAGTGCTGCATAAACAGTGAAACAGGCGATAACCATGGCGCTAATCTCCATAGGCAGCTTTCCGGGCACCACATCCGCTTCCGTCAATTCACCTTCGGCTTTGCCTTGCTCAATGACGGGGCGCCAACCACCAGGGGAAGGCTTGATGAGTTGATAAAAGGAAAGTAGCGTCTTATGGTCGGTAGGTGGCGTAATAAAGGTGACGATCAACCAGCTGGCTGTGGTTACACCGACGCCAAGCAGTAGCTTGGTATGGCTGGCCAGTTCGCCTGGGTGCAAAATTTCCAGGTAAATGGCCATTAGGAAAGAGACCACCATTGCTGCGATTTCGCTGTACGCATTGATCCGCCACCAGAACCAGCGCAAAATGAAGATCAGCCCGGTACCCGCACCAATTTGAAGGAGGATGTTGAAGGCCTGAAGGGCATTTTCCAAAACCAGTGCAAAAAGCGCAGTCAGCACCATCAGCCCCACGGTAGACCAGCGCCCCAGGCGGACCAGTGTTTTTTCGGAGGCTTTCTCATTGATGAACCGACGGTAAAAGTCGTGCACAATATAAGAGGCGCCCCAGTTGAGGTGGGTGGATAAAGTCGACATAAACGCTGCAATCAGTGAGGCAATGACCAGCCCTAAAAGGCCACTGGGCAGGTAGGTCAGCATGGCTGGAAAAGCCAGGTCGTCTTTGACCACTTGCTCATTTATATTGGGGAAAGCCTGACGGAGCGATTCCAAATCAGGGAATACGATGATAGACGCCAGTGCAATCAGAATCCAGGGCCAGGGGCGCAGGGCGTAGTGGGCAATATTGAACAACAGGGTAGCCCCTACCGCATTTTTCTCATCCTTGGCAGAAAGCATACGCTGCACGATATAGCCGCCCCCACCGGGTTCTGCACCAGGGTACCAAACGCTCCACCACTGCACAGCAAGAGGAAGAATGAACAACGGGATAAGCTGGCTGCTGTCGTTGAAATCGGGCAGCAGGTGCAGCTTGGTGCGCACCTCCTCATGGCTGAACAGCTTGTCCAGCCCGCCAACTTCAGGCAGGTTGACGATGACGACTGCTGCCCAGATGATGCCTACCATGGCCAGGATGAATTGAAAAAAGTCAGTCAGGATCACTCCGCGAAGACCGCCCAGTGAGGTATAGACCACCGTCACAGCTGAGGCAATCAGCACGGTCTGTAGCGGGCTTAGCCCCAACATGACGCCACCAATCTTGATAGCCGCCAGGGTCACCGTAGCCATAATCATTATGTTGAAGAATACGCCCAGGTAGATGGCTCGAAAACCTCGCAGAAAAGCGGCTGTTTTGCCGTGATAGCGCAGCTCGTAGAATTCCAGATCGGTCATGATGCCAGAGCGCCGCCATAGCCGGGCATAGACGAAGACCGTGAGCATGCCGGTAAGCAAAAAAGCCCACCACACCCAGTTGCCGGCTACACCGTTGTTACGGACGATATCTGTGACCAGATTGGGGGTGTCTGCTGAGAAAGTGGTGGCAACCATTGAGATGCCAAGCAACCACCAGGGCATGCCCCTGCCCGAGAGGAAAAATTCCTTATAATTCTTGCCCGATTGCCTGGAAACAATTAGGCCGATAGCTAGTGAAATCACAAAAAAGGCACCAATAATGCCCCAGTCAAGTCCTGCGAGATTCATAAGTCGTGTGCGTTGGTTTCGTTTTGAAAAATAGGGGCAGCCTGGTCATTGTCCGGACTGCCCCATTTGGCTAATCTATTCTTATTTCGTCGACGAAGAGCCAGGCTTCGTGGCCAGCGCCTTGCTTACCTGCTTCGATGTTGCCGTAGTTTTTGATTTCCACCCGAAGCTTTGAGGTACGTACCGACCCCAGGTCAACTTCGACTGTGGCTGTCTTGCCGTCGGGAGCTTCAACTTTACTGTTGCCTACGGCTTTCCAGGTTTGCGCCGCTTCATCCCAAGTGCTGATTTTTACGCTAGCAGGCACATAGATCCACTGGCCCGGGCCATGGAAAAAGCGAAACCTGGCTTTGTTGACCTGCTGTAGCTTTTCCCACTCGATAGTACCAACGAAGTCTTCTCCCTCAAAGCCCAGCCATTCTGAATCGCCGTAGCGTTCGTCGCTGCCATCAACGCCGTTGAGGACCACTTGTGGTTGGTCGCCATTGTATTTAGGGTGGGCTTCGCTTTCCAAAGTAAGCGTTTGTCCAGCTGCAAGGTGCCTTTCAAACTGAAGTGTGGCGGGGCGGCCTGTCTTGATGCCCTTCACGTAGCCTTGTACGCTATACCTGCCGGATTCTGGTTCAAAAGGCGCTGTGTAGGGGAAGTCGGCATTGCCAGTAGCCGGCACTTTAGTTACCGCAAACCGGCCTTCTTCCGCCGGATTGCTTACCGATATTTTGAGGGGCGCTCCCTGGCCGCCTACCACTTTCAGGTCTACATCGTAGATATGGTTGGCCGCGTTGATGCCTTCCCTTTCCATCCATTTGAGATGGTGGCTGAGGCGCTTTACGAAGTTACTGTAACCTGGCTTTTTCTTGCCTGTCCAGACCACTTCAGATAGTGCCTGCATTCTGGGATAGGCCATGTACTGCAGTTTGGAAGGTGTGGGGATGTACTCTGTCCAGACATTGCCCTGTGCACCGAGTATGTGTTTAGCCTCCTCCTCACTCAGTTCTTCCGGCACCGGGTAATAATTGTACACTTTATCGAGGGGCAAATATCCGCCGATGGCGAGTGGCTCATCCGGATGGTTGGACTGATAGTAGTCGAAATAGCAATAGGTAGTCGGGGTCATCACCACATTGTGCCCTTGCTTAGCGGCTTCGATTCCGCCGGCTTCGCCCCTCCAGCTCATCACAGTGGCGTTAGGGGCTAGCCCACCCTCCAGGATCTCGTCCCAGCCGATGATCTGCCGGCCCTTGCTGTTGAGGAAGCGCTCAATCCGCTGGATGAACCAGGACTGCAATTCATGCTCGTCTTTCAAGCCTTCCTCATCGATGATTTGCTGGCAAAGCTCGCTCTGCTTCCATTGTGTCTTAGGGCACTCGTCGCCACCAATGTGGATGTATTCACTTGGGAAAAGCGCCATGACTTCTGTCAAAACGTTTTCCAGGAAGGTGAAGGTCTCCTCGGATGGGCAGTACACATCTTCAAAAATCCCCCATTTGGTAGCGACTTCCACCGGTTCCCCTGTGCATCCCAGCTCGGGGTAGGCAGCGATGGCAGCCTGAGCGTGACCGGGCAGCTCAATTTCCGGAATCACGGTAATAAAGCGTTCCTGAGCATAACGGACAATTTCTTTGACTTCTTCCTGTGTGTAAAACCCGCCATAGCGCTTTCCATCAAACTGATGGGGCTGATCACTGTAGTGCCCTTTCAGGGTTTCCTTGCGGTAAGCGGCTACTTCCTGTAGTTTAGGGTATTGCTTTATTTCAATACGCCAGCCCTGATCTTCGGTCAGGTGCCAGTGGAAGCGGTTCATTTTGTAGCGGGCCAGCATATCAATGTAGGATTTGACCGACTCAACAGGGAACATATGGCGGCCAACATCAAGGTGCATCCCCCGGTAGCTAAATGCCGGTTTATCCTGAATGAAGGCCGTTGGCACCTTCAGCAAACGGGTACGCATGATTTCCCAGGGCTCGCTAAGTTGTATCAAGCTTTGAATACCGTAGAAAACGCCGGCGGCATCAGAGCCTAAAATGTTTATTTTATTGTTGTTGATCACCAGGCGGTAGGCTTCCTCTTGTTCCAGCGAATCCACAATCCGAATCCTGATTTTTGCTGCCTTTTGCCCGCTCGGGGTTGGAGCCAGCCGCTGCCCGGTGAGCCACCGTTCGAGGTGCTGTACCGCAGTTTCAAGGGCTTCATCTTCTTTGTCAAATTCAATCGTGGCATCCTTGCTGATAACCACGGCCTCATTTTTAGTCACCTTTATGGTGTGCGGTTGCGGAATGATTGTGGGCTCCATAAGCTGCTCAGGGGGGATGTTCTTGATTCGGTCCCGCAAGGCTTTTCCTTTTGCTTTTCTTTTGTCTTCCTGAGTCGTTTTATCCTGATTCTTTTGTTCCTGCTGTGCAGAAGCTGGCAGAACGGATGCCAGCATAAGGACGAGCACAGGTATAAAAATGGGAGTAATACGTTGCATGAAATTGTTTTTTGTTTCGTACCGCCAAATTACAAAAGAAGGAAGGCGCTCGGCCTTCCTCCCTAAAAAATAGTGTATGAAACTTAAATTCTTAATAAGTGCTTAGGCCTTCGCTTTCGCTTTTTTCTCTTTGGAGTTAGGCTCTGGCGCTGCCTTTTTCGCTTTGGCAGGCTTCTCGCCGGTTTGCCAGTCAAATTTCCAGCGGCTAAAGGCCTCCATGGCTTCGTACTCCGCCAGGCCTAGAGCCCGGTACTGATTGGCCAGGTGTTTGTTCCGGTCTTCGGCACGCTGCCAGAACTCCCGGGAGTCGTTGCCCGGGAATGGCGGACGGTCTTTTTGAGACTGATGCATGAAGATGGCATCCCGTTTCTTGAGCAGTTCCACCGGGCTGATGGGCACGGCCATCTCTATTTCATGCACCGGCCATTCGTGCCAGGCTCCACGGTAGAGCCACAGCCAGGCATCCTGTGCCCAGTCTTTGCTTTTAACCCGGTCATAAGCCTGGAATATGGCATCCAGACAGGTGGCGTGGGTGCCGTGCGGATCGGCCAGGTCACCGGCAGCGTATACCTGATGAGGCTTGATCTTTTCCATCAGGTCTACGATAATCTGAATGTCTTTTTCGCCCAGGGGCTTTTTGCGGGTACGGCCGGTTTCATAAAACGGCATGTCCAGGAAGTGGATTTGCTCGTCTTCCAGTCCACAAAGGCGGGCGCCTGCGCGTGCTTCTCCTCTTCTGACGAGCCCTTTAACCAGTCGGGTTTCCTGGGCGGCAACGCTGTTGGTATCTTTGGTAATCACCTGCTTCAGCATCTGCCGCACCCGGGTATCCAGCTCTTTGTAGTCGCCTTTCTCGGCGTCCATTAGCTCAATGCAGAACTCCAGGAAATGGCGGGCGTGGTGATCGTGCACGGCAATATTTCCAGATGTCTGGTAAGCCACGTGTACTTCATGCCCCTGCTCAACAAGCCGCTGGAAGGTCCCCCCCATGGAGATCACATCGTCATCCGGGTGTGGGCTGAATATAATGACCCGCTTTTTGGAGGGGGTTTTGCGCTCAGGGCGGGTAGTATCGTCAGCATTCGGTTTTCCGCCCGGCCAGCCCGAAATGGTATGTTGCAGGCGGTTAAAAATCCGGATGTTGATATTGTAAGCCGAAGCATGTTCTATCGTGAGATCGCTCAGGCCGTTCTCAGCGTAGTCCTCTGTCGTGAGTTTGAGAATGGGCTTTTGCACTTTTCTGGACAGCCAGGTTACGGCTTTGCAAATGAGGTCTTCGTCCCAATTGCAAATACCAATGAGCCAGGGCGCTTCAAACCGGGTCAGCAGTTCGGCTGCACCGTAGTCCAAGTGTACGCTGACATCCTTGTGCTTTTGCAGGAAGGTGGAAGGAATGTTTGGTGTGATCTCCTCTTCAACGGCTTTCTGAAGGATGGCGGCTTTGTGCTGCCCCCAGCCCAGCAGGAAGATTTTGCGGGCTTCCATAATGGTCTGAATTCCCATAGTGATGGCCCGGTAGGGAATATCTTCCTCCCGGTCGAAGTCCTTTGCAGCATCCCGGCGGGTTAGGGCATCGAGGCGTACCATACGGGTAACGGAGGTCTCCCAGGAGCCCGGCTCGTTGAACCCGATGTGGCCCGTCCGGCCTATACCGAGAAGCTGAATATCAATGCCTCCGAAGTATTTAATTTTGCGCTCGTATTCTTCGCAGTAAGATTCCACATCGTCCATCTCAAGGGTGCCATCCGGAATGTGGATGTTTTTCTTTTGGATATCGATGTGGTCGAAGAGGTGTTCATTCATGAAGCGCACATAGCTTTGCCGGGCGTTGGGCGGCATGGGGTAGTACTCATCCAGGTTGAAGGTGATAACATTTTTGAAGCTAAGGTCTTCTTCCTTGTGCATGCGGACCAACTCCCGGTACACCTGAATAGGGGAGGAGCCGGTTGCGAGCCCGAGCACGATGTGCTTGTTCTCCTGTTGGCGCTGCCGGATCGCGAGAGCAATCGACTTGGCTACATGAACGGAGCCATCTGTAGCTTTGGGCCAGACGGTGGTCGGCATCTTTTCTACAGATCGCAACTGGTATTTCAGAAAATTCCTCATAAGTGAACTTGAGTTTTCGGTTTTGATTTCTTCTATTGTATTTGTCTGTTTATGTGACCGGTGTGCCGAGGTAGACTTGTGCGGCTGCGCCCAGTGTACCTGCCGTATCTGCACCCAAACGGGAAACTTCAATTTTTACCTTGCCCCGAAACGCAGGCAAGAGCTGTGCATTCATATGATGTGCCACGCGCTCAGCCAGCATTGGGCCAGCATTGGAAAGCCCCCCTGATAAGAAAATGCCTTCGGGGTCAATCTGCAAAACCACAGCAGCGAGTGCCTGGCCCAGGCGGCGGGATAAGTCTTCAAGTGCCATCTGCGCCAGGGGGTCGCCTTCCTTTGCGGCGAGGGCGATGGTCTTGGCGGTCAGTGCCGATTGAGGCAGTTCCCGCAATGGGCTGGGGATGATTTCCCGTCCCATTAAGGCTTGGCAGGTCCTGCGCAGGCCCGTTGCAGAGACATAGGTCTCCAGGCAGCCTTTGCGCCCGCACGAGCACTTTCGCCCGTCCGGTACTGCAATGGTGTGGCCCAGTTCGCTGGCCAGACCATGCCCGCCTTCCACTATTTTTCCGTTGATGTAAAATGCACTGCCTAAGCCTGTGCCCAGTGCCACCAGGACGAAATTCTCCATTTGGCGGGCACCGCCCCACATTTTTTCGCCCAATGCGGCGGCTGTGGAGTCCTTTACTAGTACTGTGTGCGCACACAGTTTTTCTGACAAAAAATCTCTGATTGGGAATGGAGCAGAAAAAGGAAGGTTGACCGCATAGCTGATGTAGCCGGAAACGGGGTCACAACCTGGAGCACCTACGCCAATGCCTTCAAGGGGATAGGGCGCGTACTGCAACAATTTTTGCATTGCATTCACCAGGGCGGTGGGGTAGTCCGTTTGGCCATTACCCTGCGTGGGGAATGCAGAACGCTGTAAGATCGCGCCCGAACGGTCCACCAAGCTTAACTTAGTGCTCGTCCCTCCGATGTCTACGCCTAGCGCAAGTGTGCTCAAGATGATAATGGATTAACTGCCCGAAAATAAGGGGGCAATACTTGAAAAATTAGGCTTACTTCCACAAAAGTATAATTTTTTCTAGTTTTACGCGAGTAATTTGAAATATTTTAACGCTGTGTTCGGACACATATCCAATTTTATACGTATTATAGCCCCCGCGCCTGCTCACCCGGCTGTTGCAACTGTAGCGATTGCAGCTGCACGTTTTAATAGGCTACAACCTAATAGGACTAATGGGAAATCGAATTCGAATCAAGGACATTGCTAAAAAAGCAAAAGTCTCCACGGGCACTGTTGACCGGGTCATTCACAACAGAGGGAACGTTTCGCCGGAGAAACGGGCAAGAGTGAAAGCCGTGATGGAAGAGTTGGGCTATGAACCCAATATCATCGCCCGGACCCTGGCCACCCGAAAGGTTATGCGTATCGCCTTGCTCCTGCCAGACCCCAGCATTGACCCTTACTGGGAATTGCCCAATGTTGGAGTAAACAAAGCCTGGCATTCGGTAAAGCATTACGGCGTGGAGCTCGATCATTATTACTTCAACCTTTTTGACCAGGCTGACTTTGCCAAAAAAGCTAAAGTGGCGCTTAAGGCCAAGCCGGAAGCCATCGTCTTCCCACCGGTCTTTTTGAAGGCCGCCAACGAATTGCTCGAAGCCTGTGCCCGGTTTGGCATTACGGTGTCCCTGTTCAATACAGAGCTCTCAGGGGAGAACGTGCTGACCTACGTTGGCCAGAATTCTTACCAAAGTGGAGTGCTGGCAGGCAAACTGCTGAGCTTTAGCATGGGGCCGTCCGCCCGGGTTGCGGTAGTCAACCTCTCCAAAGAACCGGCAAATGCCAAGCACCTCTCCGACAAAGCTCAGGGATTGGAAGATTACTTTCAGGCACAGGGTATGGGCGGCCGAAACCGAGTGGAAAAGGTGGTTTTTGAGGCTTTTGAAAACAAGGAGGCACTCCGGGCTTTCCTGCTTGAGCTTTTGCGGGAACAGCCAGAGTTAAAGGGCTTTTTTGTGACCAATTCCCGGGCTTATAAGATACTGGACGCACTAGGGCAGGAGGCGCTACAGGATATTCGCATCGTAGGCTTCGATCTCCTTCCGGAAAATATCGCCTACCTGAAAAAGGGGGCCATTCAGTTTTTGATCAACCAAAATCCGGTAGAGCAGGGCTACCTCAGCCTGACTAGCGTTGTGCAGAAGCTTATTTTTGACAAGGAGATAGATGCTATTCAGCACTTGCCGCTGGACATTGTAGTGGCTGAGAACGCCAAATATTACCTCGAGCGGGAGGATAAGTATGCCCTGATGGTCTAATCAGGCTTTGATGGTGATTAGGATAGCGGTGGTTTCGGTTGGGGCTTCCCAGACCAGCTTTTTCAAGCGGGCAGGCAGTAGCACAACTTGCCCGAACAGCAGCTGATATTGAGCGCCATCGCCATAAGTAAGCCATGCAGAAGTGCCTTCCACCACACAGATCGCCCGGACTTGGCTCACGTCCTTGAGTTCCAGTTTTTTACCGCCCGATAATTGTTCCAGTTCCAGGAAGTGGTCTTCATAGGGTGCATTTTTAAGGGAAGCAGGCTGGGCAGAAGCAGGAGCTAGGGGTTGAAGGGGATTGGCGCTATTTCCGTCAGGCGTCCTCAGGTGTGGCCTTTTCCCGGTTTTTTTGCTGACCAGGTGCTGCCTGAAAAAGGGAGACGCAGTGCCGATGTTGAGTAGCTGGCAGCCGGTACCTGTACTGTGTACCACCCCCGCCGGAATGCAGGCTACCGAACCTTTTTTAAGCGGAAGGGGGTGTAACAATCCCAACCATTCTTTTGCGCTCAGGTATTCCTGCCGCTCCGCTGTCCCTTCTTCGGCATCTTTGCCAACACCAGCCAAAATTATAGCGTTTTTGTGTGCTTTTACTGCATAGTAATAATCCTGGTGCCGGGCAGTCTTCCCAAAGTGCAGGGCCATTGCTGAAGAGTCCGGGTAGTAGTTGATGTCGGGGATCTGCTGCTGCAGGTGGTCGAAAAACTGAATGTAAAAGGGTAGCCGGTCACCGTAGGCCTGTCGGATGTCAGCTCCGAGGAATTCATGGGCCCTGTAAAATAGAAGATTGACAACCGGCGCTTCAATTAACTGATCGCAAATCTTGAAAAGCAGGTTGTCTTCTTCTACCCGCAGATGGAAATTGACGCCTAGCTCACCCGGCTCCTGCTGTGGGCTGTCTTCATCCCATAGCTCAGGGTCAAAGAAGGGAGAAGGGTAGACCGGGCGCTCAAGAGCCAGCTCAAAACCTCTTCTGATGGCATCTCCTGCCACCATTTTCGGGCGTTGCCAGTTGTTGGTCTCCAGAATATAGTCACAGGAAGGCAGCAGCTGCTGCTTGACATGATCGCCAAGCGGCCAGTCGATGAAATAGCTCCAGGCGTACTGAAGGTCGTAGCCCAACTCCCGGTTGTCCACGCCGATATTAGTGATGTCTCTTCGCCGGAGCCGCTGAATCAGTTCGTAACGGGAGACGTCCGAATACACCAGTACATCGGGTTGCGCGATCAGGTGCGCCCCCACACCGTGGACGAGGATAATGCCGTTTTCAATTTCCGCAATGGTCTCCTGAATGGAGGCCAGTTTTTGGGGGTCAAAGTAGGAAGCAATAGTTACAGGCAGGTTGGCATCCGCTCGCGGTGTTTTGGCAAAGCCCGGGCCGATACGCTGCCGGATTTCATTTTCTTCCAGGAAGAGGTCCTCCGCCCGGCACACCACATTGGGGGAAAGCGTTGATTTCAGGAAGCCCATGTCAATATTGGCATAGGTGCCCGGGTAGCACTCCACTGCCAGAATGGTTCTGGCTTTGCCCAGTTGCTTCAGGTGCTCTTGCAGTGCTTTGCCAATGGCCGGCCAGCTGCCCCAGCAGGCGCCTTCAGATTCCGGTACTTCTATGTAGGGCGATTGTAGCATTCGTGGTTCGTTTATTCCTCTTCTTCCTTAGGCTGTATGTGGTCCAGTTTCCCGTCTTCCCGTATCCGTAGTTTCAGGTCGCCTAACTCGTACGTGGCCAGGAAGAAGTCGGCTCCGGCGATGACCTGAACAGGCTCGCCTTCCAGCCCGAGCTGGGCAGGGTCATCGGTGAAGGTGCCATTGGCTTCCTTCCAGGCGTGTTGTTTGTAGTACAGCTGCCGCAGTTGCCAGCGGATGGCTTCCAGGTTGGGCTGCTCGTTGAATCGAGCCCGTTTGCCTACAGGGGCGCTGGAAAATTGTACCAATCCCCAGGTTTCCGGCTGATGCATGGCAATAGCGCCCTGTGGGGACCACACCCAATTGTGCTCCGGGTAGGGCTGTCCGGTGACCGGGTCTTTTTCCTTTACGTACTGGCCGTCTTCCGTTTCGGTGCGCCATTGCACCCTGGAGAAGTTGACCCGCCAGATTTCCTGATCGTTGGGTGGCCCGGGGTGCGGAGCCAGTTCTTCCAGTACCGACCATGGGAAAGCCAATTCCACGGTCCACCCTTGGTCTTCATCATCTGGGTTGTTGAGGGTGCCGTTGAGGTGTACGCCGGATTGGAGCCCTTTGATATCCCAGGCATCAACCGCTTTACCGCCATCACGGTAGGGGCGGGTGAGGATAAGGTCCCATAGGGTGCCCAATGCATTGATTTCCAGCTCGTAGTAGTGGTGGGTGTCCCCATCCGGATCAATGAAGACTTCAAAGTCATTCTCATGGAAAATGACCATATCCCTTTTGTCGTAGGTGGCCCAGAGGTGAGGCTCCTCCAGTTCTACGGCAATGTAGAAGTATTGGGAATCCCAGAGCATTTTTGCCCTTGTGTCGTAGTAGGGCAGAGGCCTGATCGTACCCTCTATATCGATGAATTTATCTGTGGTTTCGGCCTGTTTCCAGGCTTTCTCATCCAGTTTGCCATCAATAATAAGCGGGCTGTCCACGTACTGGCAGACGTACTGCCGGGGGCTGAATTGGTAGAGTTCGTGCTGTTGTGCCAGCAATCCGATGGGCAGCGCCAATACGGCTATCCAAAAACAAAGGTGCTTTATCATTATTGCTTCTTTTTAGGTTTGGTTGTAAGGTCGAGTTGGAGCGTGCCGCCTTCCACCAGCTTTTGGTGGCTTAGGAAAAGCCGCCCGAGCGGTTGCCCTTCAAAACGGGCTTTTTTGATGTAAATAGCGCCCGGTGTTTTGCGGGGCGCCTGTATGACCAGTTCTCTGCCCGGGTAGTAATCCGGGTGCAATTGCAGGCGGACTTCTTCCAAAGCAGGGGTGAATACCGCGTAGTCCATATCTGCCGGGCAAACGGGGTAGAGCCCCATCATACTGAAGGCGAGCCAGGTGGAGAGGGTGCCGGTATCGTCATTGCCGGGAATACCGCCGGGGGTATTGGTGTAATGCTTGTCGATGATGTCCAATACTTGCTGTTGCGTGCGCCATTCGGCACCAGGCACATAGTTGTAAAGGAACGGGTAGGTAATGTCCGGTTCGTTGGCCACATCGTACTGATCATCGGCGAAGCAGGTGTTCAAGGCTTCGACAAAAGTATTATTTCCGCCCAGGGTATCCATCAGGAAGGGGATGTCATGGGGCACATAAAAGCGGTATTGCCAGGCGGTGCCCTCCACAAAGCCAGTCACCGGCTCAAAGTTTTTTCCTTCCTCGGGGTCAAAGTTTTCGTAGAAGCGCCCATCTGCATATTTGGGGCGCAGCATGCCGGTTTCGGGGTCGAGATAGTGAAGGTATCCTTTCGCTCGTTTTTCCAGTAGCTGTGCATCAGCCGTTTTGCCAAGGGCTTTGGCCAGTTGGGCGAGTGTCCAGTCCGAAAGGTAGTACTCCAGTGCGGTGGACACACTGCCGCCGTACAGGTCTTCCCCGTCCATAGGCACATATCCCAGCTGTGCGTAGGCATCAAAGTCCGGGCGCAGCGGGTTCTCTGCCTCCGGAGTGGTGGCGGCTTTCCAGGCGGCGGCATAGGCTTTTTCAATATCAAACCCTCGGATGCCCCTCAGGTAGGTATCGGCAATCACAGGGGTGCCGGGGTCGCCTACCATTACATTGGTTTCCATGCTCAGGAGTTCCCATTTAGGCAGCCATCCGCTTTCCTCGTACATATCTACCATCGTCTGCACCATCTCTTCCTGCAGGTCAGGGTAGAGCAGGCTGAGCAGAGGGTGGACATTCCGGTAGGTATCCCATAGAGAAAAGACAGTGTACCGGTTGCGCCCGTCTTCCATTCTGCCCACGCCGGGCTGCCCCATGAGGGGGTATTCCCCGTTTACGTCTTGCAGGATATTGGGATGGATAAGGCTATGGTAAAGAGCAGTGTAGAACAAAGTTTTCTGCTCGTCTGTGCCTTTCACCTGTGCCCTGCCCAGGAGTTCGTCCCAGCGGTCTTTGCTGGCTCTTCGGATGCCCTCAAAGTCAAAACCGGGCTGTTCGGCTTCTAAATTGGCCCGGGCATTCTCAATGCTGACGTAGGAAATACCCAGCTTGACCTCGATGGTCTCGCCAGCTCTCGTATCAAAGGAGAAGTAGGCGCCAACGTCATCGCCGGCCATTTCCTGCATAAAGCCCTCGTAGGGTTTCCAGGTGTTGTTGTACTTTGTCCAGTCGCCTTCGGGGCCCTTGTATTCAGGCATTTTTTTCCAGGTGCCAAACGATTGAGCCGGCTGGCTAAGCTGTGCCACGAAGTAGACCGGGCGCACATCCTCCGGGGTATAGCAGAAGGTGCCAATCATACGGTAGCCTTCCACCTCCTGAGGGGAGTTGACTTTGACCATGCCGCCCGTTTCGTTGGTCAGCCCGAGGCCGAGGTTGAGCAGGACGTGCGATTCGCCCGCCGGGAAGGTATAGCGGCTGATGCCGGTGCGCAAGGTACTGCTCACTTCAGCCTTGACATCGTATGCATTAAGGTGGCAGCTGTAATAGCCTGGTGTGGCTTTCTCATCCCGATAAGTACTGCCGTATACTGCCGGGTCGAAACGGCGCTCGCCGGTGGTGGGCATTAGGAGCAAAACGCCCAGTTCCGGGCAGCCCACACCACTCAGGTTGGCATGGCTGAAGCCGGTGAGAAAGCCATTTTCCTGAATGTAGGACCGGGAGTTCCAGCCTGCATCCTTTTCGATGGGGTTCTCGGCCCCTTCCCGGAAGGCAACATTAAATGGAGTGACGGAAGCTAAAGCGTGCGGGTACTGTGCACCGGGATGGGTAGCTCCAAAGTTGGAGGTGCCGATAAACGGGTTGACCCAGTCGGAAGGAGACTGTGCCTGCGTGCTTAGCGCAATAAGCAGAGGGGCAATACAAAAAATAGAGTTTAAGAAGTGCCGTTTTGCTTGCATGTATCGTTTGTTTTGGATTACAGGATTTGTAAAACCTGCCGGCTCATGCCCTCCAGGGCGTCATCTTCGGGTAGCAGGTCGGTGATCAGTGTGGAAAACCCATTAAGTTTAGCCACTTTAAAAGGCTGTATTTGTCCCAGGTGCTCAGAGGGGCAGCATACGGAGGTGCGGGCGGCAGAGGCGATCATGGCCCGTTTGACGATCGCGATGTCCCGGTTGTTGCTCGTGAGCCCTATTGTTTCGTGCAGGCTTGATGCGTTGATAAGGCAAAGGTCAGCGTGCAGTTCCTCAATCGCCCTTACCACTTCAACCCCCGCGGTGAGCCGGTTGCGGCCCGTGATTTTACCACCCAGCAGGTAGGTGCTGATGTTGGAAAGGGTCGCGAGGCGTTCGGCAGCAGCGATGGAATTGGTGAAAATGGTAAGTTCCAGTTCCGCCGGAATTTGATCGATGAGGGAAAGCGTGACCGGGCCGCCGTCCATGAGCAGCACCATGCCATCCCGCAGCAGAGTGGTTGCTTTCTGAGCGATAAGCGTAGCCTCCGGGCTGGGGGTGCCGTTTTGGCGGTGCACAGCCTCCGGCGTTTTCGGGTTGGCTAGCGCCCCCCCATGTACCTTTTTGATGAAGCCGCCTTCTGCCAGTTCGCGGAGGTCGCGCCGCACGGTATCTTCTGAGACCCCCAGATGATCACTCAGCTCTGTTGACTTGATCTTGTTCCGCAGATTGATGATTTCCAGAATCATGCTCTGCCGTTCTTCCTTTAGCATAGTTTCCGTGGTTGCGGCAGGTTTCGTTTGGTTGGTGGGGCTGCCGGTTAGCATGGCCTAAAGTACATAAAAACTTGCAGCTTTTTTCTTGTTTATGCGTGTTTGAATTAAAATCGGCAAAAAATATGCGCTTTATTGCTGGTTTTTACTTTTTTTAGTAATTTCAGAGCCCAAATATCTCAAACTATGCAGAGGTGCCGGGCGTGCGTTGTAGCTAAAGCGCGCTATCGGACCGATTGCACTACTACTCAAGAACGACATGCCTCACACAAACTATCAACAGCAAATGGCCTCTGCGGCAACCATAAGAGTGGAGCGAACGCCGCTGCTTCAAAACTGGGCTTTCCGAAAAGCAGGAGATACGGATTGGCTGCCCGCGCAAGTCCCGGGGAATAACTTCTCCGATCTGCTTCGGCAAGGGCTCATCCCTGACCCCTTTTACCGCACCAATGAAAAGGAGCTGCAATGGATAGAGAAGGAGGACTGGGTATACCAAACCACTTTTGAGATAGACGATCGCCGGCTTGACCTGGACCAGCATCTGATGGTTTTTCACGGGTTGGATACTTATGCAGATGTATTCCTGAACGGGCAGCTCATTCTGACAGCCCAAAACATGTTCCTTGGTTACGAGGCAGAGGTTGGCCCTATGCTTCGGCCTGGCGCCAATGAGCTGCGCATCCGATTCCGTTCGCCCATTCGGGAGGTACAGGCAAAGGCAGAAGCAGTTGGTTTTACCTACCCGGCCGGCAATGACCACGCTGAGGAAAAGCTGAGTGTATTTACCCGCAAGGCACCTTATCACTATGGATGGGACTGGGGCCCACGGTTTGTGACTTCCGGTGTCTGGCGCCCGGTGGAGCTGATTAGTTTTGATACGGCCCGAATGAAGACGGCCAATCTGGTCACCCAATCGCTTACCGAGACAGGAGGCGTGGCGCGGGCAGAGGTGACGGTAGCCGCTACGATTGCCGGGGCGTACACCTTAGCGCTGAATGTCGGTCAGGGGCGCTGGGTTTTTGAGCATACCGTTCAGCTGCAGCCCGGTGAGCATACGATTGCATTTGATGTGGCCTTGCAGGGCGCAGACTATTGGTGGCCCCGCAGTTGGGGAGCGCCGGTGCTTTACGATTTGAACTGGCAGTTGAAGCATGCTGATGAGACTATTGACCAAAAGACGGGCCGGTTTGGCTTGTGCACCATACAGCTCATACGAGAGGCCGATGAGGAGGGCTGCAGCTTCCACTTAGAAGTCAACGGACAAGCCCTCTTCGCCAAAGGAGCCAACTACATCCCGCAAGATAGCTTTCTGGACCGGCCTACGGAAGCGCATTACCGGCAGGTATTTGAGGATATGGCAGCTGCCAATATGAATATGGTACGCATTTGGGGCGGCGGTATTTATGAATCCGACCTCTTTTACGATCTGGCCGATGAGTATGGCATTATGGTGTGGCAGGATTTTATGTTTGCCTGCACCATGTACCCGGGCGATCCTGATTTTCTGGACAATATCCGGGCCGAAGCCATTTACAATATTCACCGGCTGAAAGGGCATCCCAGCCTGGCTTTATGGTGTGGCAATAATGAAATCGCCGTGGGCTGGCAGCACTGGGGCTGGCAAAAAGAATATGGCTACAACGAAGCAGACTGCAAGCTTATGGCTGACGATTACGAGCGGCTGTTTGAAGCAGTCCTGCCTGAACTTGTAGCAGAGCATGACCCTACACGCAATTATCTGCCTTCTTCACCGGTATACGATTATTCTGACCATGATAACTACGATAAGGGAGATGTCCACTACTGGGGTGTTTGGCACGAAGAGGCGCCATTTTCCACCTACAAATGGGCGGTGCCCCGCTTCATGAGCGAGTATGGGTTTCAGTCCTTCCCCCTGCTGGATTCGGTCCGGCGTTATGCAGAGCCTGAAGACTGGTCGATTGAGTCGCCGGTCATGCAGCTCCACCAAAAGCACCCCCGGGGCAATGGCATTATACGCAAGTACCTGCTACAGCACTACCGGGAGCCCAAAGACTTTGAAACCTTCCTCTACCTCAGCCAACTGCTGCAGGCGGAGGGCATACGCATTGCCATCGAAGCCCATCGCAAAGCCAAGCCTTTCTGCATGGGTACCCTCTACTGGCAGCTCAATGACTGCTGGCCGGTAGCGTCCTGGTCGGGCATCGACTACTACGGGCAGTGGAAAGCCCTGCATTATGCGGTCCGGCAGGCGTTTAGCCCCTTACTGGTCGTACTGGAAACGGACGAAGAAGACTGGTCTGCCACTATAGTTTCTGATGAACCTGAAGATAAGCGCCTCCGCCTGAGTACCGGGCTCTACCGCCTGAGTGGCGAACGCTTGTGGCTGGAGGAAAAAAGCCTGAATATGCCAGCTAATGGCAAAGCGCTGGTCGGGCTGGAAGAGTTGAAAACAGCAGCAGCAGACTACGATGCTGCTGATTTATGGATACGGGTCCAATTGTCTGATAGCGAAGGGGTAGCCTACGACCAAACCGCCTATCTGGTGCCTGCCCGCGATTTGCACCTGCCCGTACCCAAGGTTAAAGTCAGTACGGAGGCCAATGGGGCGCAACTCAGCGTTACCTTGCAATCCAGCGTGTTGGTGATGGGGCTGTACCTCAGCCTGGAAGGCCTGCCGGGCAATTTTTCCGACAACTTCTTTGATCTTTGCCCGGGGGAGCCTAAAACTTTGGAACTTACCTTGTCCGAACCACCGGAGCAGGGCTGGCCGCCAGTCCGCCTGCTGTCCGTCTATGATTCCTATACCGAATAATGCAATACTCAACGATGCAAAAAAATCTAATCCTTCTCTTGCTGGTGGTTATGATGGCTGCCTGCAGTGGCAGCTCAAATGAGCAAGCTGCACCATCCGGAGAAAAGTACCTGTCTTTTGTGGACCCCATGATTGGCACGGGCGGCACCGGGCACACCTTTCCCGGAGCGACGACGCCCTTTGGGATGGTGCAGCTGAGCCCTTCCAATGAGTATAAGTCCTGGGACTATTGCTCCGGCTATCACTATAACGATACCATCGTTAAAGGCTTTGCACATACGCACATTAGCGGGCCTGGCTTGTCTGGTCTGGGGGATATCCTGGTGATGCCTGCCAGGGAGGCGCATACAAGCTCAGGTGAGGATGGCAAGGCGGATACAGGTTACCGTGCCCGGTTTTCCCATGATAATGAATCGGCTTCAGCAGGCTATTATAAACTGCTGCTGCACGAAGAAGAGGTGCTGGTGGAGCTTACAGCTGGTACGCGCATGGGCTACCACCGTTATACCTTCAATGGGGAAGGGGAGGATTACCTGCTTTTCGATCCCAATCATCAAATCAACGAAAATATACAGGACACTTACCTGGAACTGATTTCCGATACCGAGCTGGTCGGCTACAAAGATTGCGATGGCTGGTCGGCAGGAGACCGGACGCAGTACTTCTATGCGAAATTTTCCCAACCTGTGGCTGGCTTTAACCTGGTACGCAAAGGGGAGCCGGTAGAAGGTAATAAAGGCAATGGGAAAGGCCTGCTTGGGCAGGTCCGCTTCGATCTGGCACCAGGGGAAAGCGTGGAAGTCCACCTGGCGCTGTCCTCCATTTCCATTGAGGGCGCCAAAGCTAATTTTGAAGCCGAAGCGGTGGACGGATTCGATCTGGCCCACGAAAATGCCCGGAGCGAATGGGCGAAGGTCCTGAGCAAAATCGAAATTGAGGGCGCGACCGACCGTCAGATGAAGTTGTTTTACACCGGGCTTTACCACGCCTTTATCTCTCCCAACCTCATCTCTGATGCGGACGGGCGGTACTACGTCGAGGGAAAGGTGCGCCAAAGTGATATCCCGCAGTACAGTAATTTCTCCACCTGGGATACTTACCGCGGATTACACCCCCTCTTTACCATCATTGAAACCGGGAAGACAGCCGAGTTTGTAAACAGCCTGTCCTCGCGGGTAGCCATGGATGATGTCGGCCTGCCAAGCTGGGAATGCCTGGGCTACGACAACCGCTGCATGATTGGCTACAGTGCGGTGTCGCCCGTAGCGGATGCCGTGCTGAAGGACATCCCCGGCGTGGATGTGGATGCAGCTTATGAAGCCATCCGCTATGCCGCCTTTGACCGCACCAAGCACAGTCAGGTGAGCGACCTCAACGGCATGGACGAATACCTTAAATACGGATACGTGACCGCAGAGACCGGCGTATCGGTTTCTAAAACTACAGAACAGAATTATTGCGATTGGGCGATAGCCCGGGTAGCCGAGAAGCTGGGCAAAACGAAAGACCAAACTTTATTTGACCGCCGTGCGATCGGCTACCGCAATTTTTTTGACCCGCAGACGGGTTATTTTATGCCCATCACGGCCACCGGAGAGCACCTGCTGCTGGATACAACGAAGTGGAATTCCCTCAAAGGGCATTACATCTCGGGTAACATCTGGGCTTATTCGGCTTATTCCCCCCACGATATGAAAGGCGTGATGCAGCTCCACGGCGGACGGGAGGCCTATGCGCAGTGGCTACAGGGTGTTTTTCAAAATGAATCGCCCCTTGAAGGGCATCAGCATGTGGACATTTCCGGGTTTATCGGGAAGTACGGGCACGGGGATGAGCCTGGCCACCATATGCCTTACCTGTTCAACTACGTAGGCAAGCCCTGGCTGGCGCAGCGCTACATCAACGAAGTACTAACCACGATGTACCACCCCAATCCGCAGGAAGGCTTCATCAACAACGAAGACCTGGGGCAGATGTCGGCATGGTATATGCTCAGCGCGCTGGGAATGTATCAGGTGGCACCGGGCGATGGCGTTTTCCAGCTGACCGCGCCCCTTCACCCCAAAGCGGTCATCCATCTGGAAAGTGGGGATGATTTCACCATTCTGGCCAACAAGGTGTCGCCGGAGAACATCTACGTGCAGTCCGTCACCCTCAACGGGCAGCCCTATGATAAGAACTACATCGATTACAAAACGATCATGCAGGGGGGCGAGCTGGTCTTCGAACTCGGCCCCGAGCCCAACAAGCAATGGGGCAGCGACCCGGCAGCGACCTTCCCCGGCGACTTTGAGGACACCGCTGTGGCGGAAATTCCGGTCGTGGGAACGCCTGCGCCCTACGATGTGGCGCCCGGTGCCTTTTTCCGGACCGAGCGTACCATTGAGCTGGCTTCCAAAAACAAGGATGCTAAGATTTACTATACCCTGGATGGGAGCGAACCGGACGACAGCAGCACGCCTTACAACGGCCCATTCACCATTCGGGAAAACACCACGGTAAAGGCTATTGCCTACGAGGAAGGGCTCAACCCAAGTGCCTTCTTTGAAAAGCCCTATTATCAGAGCGTTTTGGCAGGATTGCCGGCCGGCTATCCCAAATACAGCGTAGCGCAGAGCGACTTTCCCTACGGAAAGGAGGGCGCAGAGCTGATCTTTGATCAGGAAATTGGTTCCGAGAGCTACAACGACAACCGCTGGACCGGCATCAAAGACAACATCTTTTTGGATATTGACTTCGGGGAGCCTACCAGCGTTAAGGAATTGGAAGTGGGTGCCTTGAAGGATACCCAATCTTACATTTTCCCACCCGATAAAATCGAGGTGCTGGCCGGGAATCAGCCCGGCGCCCTGCAGCCCATCGGTAGCCTGGATCTGCCGCCTCAGGAAGAGCATGAGCTCAAGGTTTACCGCTACAAGCTGGACCTCGAACCCGGGCAATACCGATACGTGAAAGTCAAAGTGTACAACTACGGTGCTCCTCCGGAATGGCACGGCGCTCGCGGCAATGAATTGTGGACTTTCCTGGACGAAGTTATTCTCAACTAAACGGATATGAAGTACATCATTTACATCTCCCTTTTTTGTGTGGCCGGGTTGGCTTTGATGCCAGCCTGCACTACTTCTGAGGCGGCTGAAAGCCCTGCCAACGAGCCCGTAGACTACGTGAGCTACGTCAATCCGCTCATGGGCACCGATTCCGAGTTCAGCCTGTCCAATGGCAATACCTACCCGGCAATTGCGATGCCCTGGGGCATGAACTTTTGGACGCCCATGACCAACAAAATGGGCGATGGCTGGACCTATCAATACGATGCGTATAAAATCCGGGGCTTCAAGCAGACCCATCAGCCCAGCCCCTGGATCAATGACTATGCGGCTTTTTCCCTCATGCCGGTGACGGGCACGCTGAAATTTCAGGAAGAAGAGCGGGCGTCCTGGTTTTCGCACAAAGCGGAAGTGGTGCAGCCGCATTACTACAAAGTGTACCTTGCCGACTACGATGTGGTGACCGAGATGGCCCCAACGGAAAGGGCGGTGCAATTTCGCTTTACTTTCCCGGAAACAGACTCGGCGTACATTCTGCTCGATGGCTTCTTCCGGGGCTCCATGGTGAAAATTTTGCCGGAAGAGCGGAAGATCATCGGCTACTGCCGCAACAACCACGGCGGGGTGCCTAACAATTTCCACAACTATTTTGTAGCGGAGTTCGATAAGGATTTTTCCGTCCATCACACCTGGGGCGATGGCTGGCAGCTTATGCCGAATACGTTGGACAACGAAGGCGAGCACGTCGGTGCAATCGTGGGCTTTGCAACGGAGCGGGGCGAACAGGTAAACGTGAAGGTGGCGTCTTCCTTTATCAGCCCCGAGCAGGCACAGCGCAACCTTGATCAGGAAATCGGCAGGGCTACCTTTGAAGCTACCAAACAAGCCGGTCACGACCGCTGGCAGGACGAGCTGAGCCGCATCAAAGTGTCAGGCGGGAAAGAAGCCGATATACAGACCTTCTACTCCTGTCTGTACCGGTTGCTCCTGTTCCCGCGCCCTCTGCACGAAATTGATGAAAACGGGCAAATCATACACTACAGTCCTTATAACGGAGAAGTCCGCCCCGGATATCTCTATACCGACAACGGTTTTTGGGATACTTTCCGGGCGGTTTTTCCTTTTTTCAACCTCATGTACCCTGAGCTGAACAGCCGGATCATGCAGGGGCTGGAAAACACTTACGTGGAATCGGGCTGGCTGCCGGAATGGGCAAGCCCCGGGCACCGGGATTGTATGATTGGCTCGAATTCAACACCTATTATCGCTGATGCCTACCTCAAAGGCGTGGAAGGGTATGATGCGGAATTGCTGCTCGATGCCATGCTCAAGAATGCTGATCAGGATGAAGGTCGTCCGGTACAGTCAGTTGGGCGGGCCGGTGTGGATTACTACAACAAGCTGGGGTATGTGCCCTACGATGTGGGGATCAATGAAAATGCGGCCCGCACCCTGGAGTACGCCTACGCAGACTTCACCCTGGCGGAGATGGCCCGCGCCATGGGCAAGACGGAAGTGGCTAAACGCTTTTATAAGCAAAGTCAGCGCTACCGCAACCTCTTTGACCCGGAAACCGGGTGGATGCGCGGTAAATTGGAGAACGGTGCATTCCAATCGCCCTTCAACCCGCTCAAATGGGGCGATGCCTTTACGGAAGGCAACAGCCTGCACTACACCTGGTCGGTCTTTCACGATATTGCGGGCCTGATGGAATTGATGGGCGGTGAGGAAGCCTTCGCAGCCCGGCTCGACGAGGTATTCACCATGCCTCCAAAATTTGACGACAGCTACTACGGCTTCACCATTCATGAAATCCGGGAGATGCAGATTGTCAATATGGGCAACTATGCGCATGGCAATCAGCCCATACAGCACATGATTTACCTGTACAATTTTGCCGGTCAGCCCTGGAAGGCACAAGCCCGGTCCCGGGAAGTCATGGAAAAGCTCTATCAGCCCGCACCCGATGGGTACTGTGGGGACGAGGACAACGGGCAGACTTCCGCCTGGTTCGTCTTCAGTGCTATGGGCTTCTATCCGGTATGCCCGGGCACGCCTCAGTATGTCCTGGGCAGCCCGCTTTTTGAGTCGGTGGAGCTGCAGTTGGAGAATGGCAATACCTTCCGGGTCAGTGCTGCGGGCAACAGCCCTGAAAACATTTATATACAGCAGGCGAGCCTCAACGGCAAGCCCCACCCTTACACCTGGCTGGACTACGATGCGGTGCAGGCTGGAGGAGAACTGCAATTCCAAATGGGCGCAGCGCCCAACCGGGAATGGGCCACCGATGCTGCCGCCCGCCCGTACTCATTATCTACCGATCCGGAACTGGAAAACTACCTGAAATGATACGCTTGTTTATAGCCCTCCTGGCACTAGGGATTTGGAATACCGCGAAAGCTCAGCAGCGCCCCAACGTCATCCTCATTTACACTGATGATCAGGGTACCCTCGATATGGGCTGCTACGGCGCTCCGGATTTGTACACGCCTAATATGGATGCGCTGGCGGCAAGCGGGGTGCGTTTTACGCAATTTTATGCGGGCTCCTCGGTCTGTTCTCCCTCCCGGGCGTCCCTGCTGACCGGAATGACGCCCACTAAAGCCGGGTTGAATAACAACGCTACCTCACAGCCGGGCGCTCACGAAGGGCTGCCCGGAGAAGCCTTCACGCTGGCTGAGGCCCTAAAGGCAGAAGGCTACCAAACCGCCCATATCGGCAAATGGCACCTGGGCTATCAGCCCGATAAAATGCCGAACGCCCAGGGGTTCGACTATTCTTTTGGGCACATGGGCGGCTGCATTGACAACTATTCCCACTTCTTCTACTGGAACGGCCCTAACCGGCATGACCTCTGGCGAAACGGAGAGGAAGTCTGGCACGATGGGGAATTCTTCCTCGACCTGATGGAGCAGGAAGCCCACGATTATATCCGGGCGCACCGGGAGGCGCCTTTCTTCCTGTACTATGCCATCAATATGCCACATTACCCTTTGCAGGCTAAATCACAGTGGCGGGAATACTATGCGAATTTGCCATCGCCCCGGAAAGAATATGCAGCATTCATCAGCACGATTGACGAGAGCCTGGGCCGCCTGATGGATCAGTTGGACCGCTACGGGCTTCGGGAAAACACCATCGTCATTTTACAGTCCGACCACGGGCACAGCACCGAAGTCCGCACCTTTGGGGGCGGGGGCTATGCGGGCCCTTACCGCGGCTGTAAGTTCTCCTTATTCGAAGCAGGCATCCGTGTACCGGCTATGGTCAGCTATCCCAAAGCGGTCCCTGCCGGGGTGGTGCGGGACCAAATGGCGGCGGGCATGGACTGGTTTCCGACCGTACTGGATTATGCTGGCGCGGAAAATATCTCCGGTCACCTGGAAGGCCGGTCTCTACGAGATGTCCTTGAAAAAGATGCTCCCTCACCCCATGAACATCTGATTTGGGAAGGCCCCGACCGGTGGGCGGTCCGCAAAGGCGACTGGAAGCTGCTGTATGCCCCGATCGACCCCGCAGGCAACCCAGATGCGCCCTGGGAGGCGGTTGCGGAAGGACTTTTTTTGGTCAACCTAAAGGAAGACATCAGAGAGTCGAAAAACTTGATAGATCAATATCCGGAGGAAGGCAGGGAACTTGAAAAAATTTACCAGGAATGGTCGGAAAGGTAGTAGCAAACCTCCACGGTTTTAATAACAAATTTTCTGAAAGAATCAACTCCAACCTGCAACTCCCTCTGGCTACTGCACCATTACGCTGCCGCAAGGATGACAAATCTCATTTAATTTCACAAAATTTCTTTGGGAGCATCGGTAAAATTCATATTTTTGATTAACCGCTAAACCGGTTTAGTAAAATTAAAGACTGGTTTGGTGTGATGCTAAGAAAGCATCATGATACAAGTCAAAAAAGCCATCCGAAATGTCAACATTGAAATCCTGTTGCTTTGCTGTTTTTTGTACCGCCCTGGTTTTCAGCTGTGAGCAAGCGTCTACTGCGGACAAGACCTTGGTAGCCACAGCTCTGCCGGAAGTAGTGGATTTCAACTTCCACATCAAGCCTATTCTTTCCGACCGCTGCTTCAAGTGCCACGGGCCGGACGAGGCCACCCGGGAAGCTGGACTCGGTCTGCATACGGAGGCTCATGCTTTTGCTGCCTTGGGCAAGGCGCAGGACCATTACGCCCTGGTGCCGGGCAATCCGGAGCAGAGTACCCTTATACAGCGGATTTACACCGATGACCCACAGGAAATCATGCCGCCTCCGGAATCTAACCTCACCCTTACCGAACACGAAAAAGCACTGCTGCGCCGGTGGGTGGAGCAGGGGGCAGAGTGGAAAAAACACTGGGCATTCCTTCCTCCGGAAATGCCTGAAGTGCCTCAAGCCGGGGCGGGCTGGGCGCAGAATGAAATCGATCACTTTGTTTATGCCAAACTGCAGGAAAAGGGGCTGCAGCCTTCCTCAAAAGCAGAAAAAGCCAAGCTCATCCGCCGCCTTTCCTTTGACTTGCGGGGCTTACCACCTACATTGGAAGAAATCGACGCATTCGTTGAGGATGACCGCCCGGATGCCTGGGCGCGCCTGGTGGATACCTTTCTTAACTCCACCGCCTACGCCGAGCGCATGGCCCTGGACTGGATGGACATCGCCCGGTATGCCGACACCCACGGCTATCAGGATGACTTCGAGCGGGTGATGTGGCCCTGGCGCGATTGGGTTATTCATGCTTTTAAGGAAAATATGCCCTACGATCAGTTCGTCACCTGGCAGCTGGCCGGTGATCTGCTGCCGGAGCCTACGCTGGAGCAGCGCATCGCTACAGGCTTTAACCGCAACCATAAAATAACCGCTGAAGGAGGCGTCATTGACGAGGAATACCGGGTAGAGTACGTGGCGGACCGGGCCCAGACCCTGGGCACGGCCTTTCTGGGACTGACCATGGAGTGTGCCAAATGCCACGACCATAAATACGACCCTATCAGCCAAAAGGACTATTTCAGCCTTTACGGTTATTTCAATACCATCCCGGAGAAAGGCTTTGTAGGGCAGCTCAATCAGAACTTCCGCTATGCGCCCAAGCCATCGGTCCGGATCACGCAGAAAGAGATAGAAGGTATCGTCACTTTCATCAACAACCGCGACAGCCTGCCGTACATTGACCTGATGGTGATGGAAGAGCAGGAAGAACCACGAAAGACCTATATCCTCAACCGGGGCAAATACGATCAGTACGGAGATGAGGTACAACCTGCCGTTCCTGCACAGCTGCCTCCAATCCCGGAAGGGGCGCCCAACAACCGGCTGGGCCTGGCGCAGTGGCTGTTTACTCCGGAGAACCCTCTGACCGGCAGGGTAACGGTAAACCGGCTCTGGCAGCAGCTGTTTGGAACGGGCATTGTCGCCACCCCCTTTGATTTCGGCAATCAGGGCGCGCTGCCTACGCATCCGGAGTTGCTGGACTTTCTGGCCATCAAGTTCCGGGAAGAGGGCTGGGATGTCAAAGCTATGCTTCGCTATATGGCGCTTTCGGCTACCTATCAGCAAACCGCGGCGGCCAGCCCGGAGCTGTTGGAGCAGGATCCCGAAAACCGCTGGCTGGCCCGTGCGCCCCGCCTTCGGCTCCAAGCCGAGATGATCCGGGATCAGGCATTCGCAGTCAGTGGCCTGCTCAATGAGGAAGTGGGCGGCCCAAGTGTCAAGCCCTATCAGCCGGAGGGTTTGTGGGAAGAAACGACCGGTGGCGGCGGCGGAAGTACAGCCCGCTACATGGTCAGTGAGGGCCCCGACCGTTACCGCAAAAGCTTGTATACTTTCTGGAAACGTACGGTCCCCCCGCCCGGTATGCTGATCATGGATGCCCCCTCCCGCGACCTCTGCTCCGTCAAGCGGCAGGAGACCAATACACCCCTGCAGGCTTTGCTGCTGCTCAATGACCCGCAGGTGCTCGAAGCCAGCAAAGCACTTGCACTACAGGCCTGGGAACAGGGTGGGGCAGATGCTGCAGAGCGGATTGCGTATATGTTCCGGGCGGTGACTTCTGCCAGTCCGGAAGAAGCAGAGCTGCAATTGTTGCTGGATTACTTTGAAGAAGAGCGGGCGGCTTATACGGAAAAGCAGGAAGAGGCACAGTCTTATCTGTCGGTTGGTGCTTACACCCTACCGGACACCCTGCCGCTTGCAGATATGGCCGCCTACACCCTGGTGGCGAACACTATTTTTAACCTGGACGAGGCGATCACTCGTGGCTAAAACAATGACCAATGAATCCATTCGAAGAACGATCCTTACAACTGAACCGCCGCGCTTTCCTCTCCAAAACCGCCTTAGGGCTTGGGTCTGCCGCACTGGGCTCTTTGCTCGGGCTGCGCTGCTTCCGGGCCAATGACAAAGGCATTATTACGGAATCCGGTCAGGGGATAGAAGGTGTATTGAAAGCCCTGCACCATCCGGCGAAAGCCAAACGGATTATCTACCTTTTCCAAAGTGGCGGGCCTTCACAGCTCGAATTGTTTGATTACAAACCCTTGCTGGAAAAGCGGCGTGGTGAAGACCTTCCGGAATCCGTCCGGCAGGGACAGCGCCTGACGGGCATGACCTCCGGGCAGGACAGCTTCCCGTTAGTGGGCTCTCAGTTTGGCTTTCAGCAGCATGGGCAGAGTGGAGCCTGGATCAGTGACCTGCTGCCTTATACCTCCAAGATTGCCGACGAGCTGTGCATCGTAAAGTCCATGTACACGGAGGCGATCAACCACGACCCGGCCATCACCTTTTTCCAAACCGGGTCTCAGCAGCCGGGGCGGCCAAGTATTGGCTCCTGGTTGAGTTATGGTTTGGGCAGCGATAATGAAAACCTGCCCGCCTTCACCGTGCTCCTTTCCCGGGGCACCGGTCGCCCGAACGGGCAGCCGCTCTATTCCCGCTTGTGGGGCAACGGCTTCCTGCATTCCCTGCATCAGGGCGTGCAGTTCCGGGCAGCCAAAGACCCGGTGCTTTACCTCAATGACCCGGCAGGGCTGGGGCGCTCCGGCCGCCGTAAAATGCTGGATAAACTGGAAGCCCTCAACAGCATGCACCACGAAGAAACACAAGACCCGGAGATTCAAAGCCGGATCGCGCAGTACGAGATGGCCTATCGGATGCAGACTTCCGTACCTGATGTGATGAGCGTAGAGGACGAGCCGGACTACATTTACCAGATGTACGGCCCGGATGCGATGACGCCCGGCACCTATGCAGCCAACTGTCTGCTGGCCCGGCGGCTGGCCGAGAAGGGTGTCCGCTTCATTCAGCTCTACCACATGGGCTGGGATCAGCATGAAAACCTGCCCACTGCCATCGCCAAACAAGCCAAAGATGTGGATCAGGCATCAGCCGCACTCGTGATGGACCTCAAACAGCGGGGCATGCTTGACGACACCCTGATCATCTGGGGCGGAGAGTTCGGCCGCACCAATTACTCACAGGGCACACTCACGGATACCAACTACGGGCGCGACCACCACCCCCGCTGCTTTACCATGTGGATGGCAGGAGGCGGCATTAAGCCCGGTATCGTATACGGCGACACCGATGATTTCGGCTACAACATCACTGAAAACCCGGTGCATGTTCACGATTTTCAGGCTACGATGCTACACCTGCTGGGCATTGACCACGAGCAGTTGACCTACAAATATCAGGGGCGGCGCTTCCGGCTCACTGATGTGGAAGGGCATGTGGTTAAAGACCTGTTGGCATGATGAAAAGACGTGAATTTCTCAAAAGCAGCCTCTGGGCAGCGGCTGGTATGGGGCTGGTTTCCTGGACGAGCCGGGGCGAGCTTGTACTCGGGCATGGCGACTTCAGGTATAAAGTTGACCTTAACTGGGGCGCGCTGAATGCACAGTTTTACCCGGTTAAAGACTGCCACGAACTGGTACAGGACAAGCAGGGGCGGATCATCCTGCTGACCAACCATACCCGCAATAACATCCTGATCTACAATCGTGATGGCCGGCTTTTAGATGCCTGGGGTACCGGTTTTCCCGGAGCCCACGGCCTGACGCTCAAGGATGAGGGCGGGGAGGAGTTCCTTTACATCACCGATACGGAGCGGCACGAGGTGATTAAGACTACCCTGAGCGGGAGGGTCGTTTGGGCCTGGGCGTACCCTAAAGCATCCGGTGTTTATGATTCCCCTTCCCAATATATTCCCACGGAAACAGCAGTGGCGGATAATGGCGATGTGTACATAGCCGATGGATACGGCAGTCAGTACATTTTGCATTACAATCAAAAAGGCGAGCTGCTGAATGTCTTTGGAGGCAAAGGCGAGGGCGAGGCGCAGTTCCTGAACGCCCACGGCATCTGCATCGACCAACGCGGGCAGGCTCCGGAATTGCTCATCACCGCCCGTCAGCAGAATCAGCTGAAGCGCTTTGGTATGGATGGCGCGCTGAAAGGGGGCATCGATCTGCCCGGCGCATACATTTGCCGCCCCGTGGTGCACGGTTCTAATGTGTACCTGGCCACGATCTGGTCGGGCGATGGCAGCAGCGGCACTGGCTTTGTTTCGATTTTGGATGAACAAAACCGGCTGGTCTCTGCACCCGGCGGCGTGGCGCCCGTCTATGAAGAAGATCAGCTCCGGCCGATGTATCAGGTATTGCGCGTCTTCACGCACCCCCACGACGTATGCGTGGACGAGGATGAGAATCTCTACGTAGCGCAATGGAATGCCGGATTTACCTATCCCATAAAACTTACCCGGGTATGAGGTATATGTACTTTATATTTTTGATGTTATGCAGCGGGCTGGCTTTAGCGCAGCCCAGGATACAACTGAGCCCGCCCCAGGCTGTAGTGGATTCGGTGTTTTTTACTGAAACCACAACAGTACGCCTGGAACTGGATTACCCCGGCGTGGAGCTGCGGTATACGCTGGATGGAAGCCCGGTGGGTTCAAAAAGCCCCGTTTACAAAGGGCCGCTTGCCTTATCTCAATCGGCTACCGTCTGCGCAAAAGCTTTTCACACTGACTTTGAAGACAGCCCGCAAGTGAGTATAGCTGTTCGCAGCCTGAAATACAATCAGCCGCTAAGCATTACGAATGCCACCCCAAAGCCCGCGCCTCAATACACCGGAGCCGGCTTGCCTGCTTTGACCGACCGCCAAAAAGGCGCCCTGAATTTTGCAGCTACCCCTAAGGCATGGCTGGGTTGGGAAACAGATACCCTGCGCATGCAGTTGAATGCCCCGGAAGCCGGAAAAGCCAATATGCTGGTACTCAGTATGCTGGACAATGCCGGTGCCTGGATTATGCCCCCGGCGGTTGTAAAAGTTTATGATGCCGGAGAACAGATTGGGCAGATTGAAACTGCACGCCCTGAGCCTGGTGGGCCTACACAGTACCACTTTCTGGAGGTGCCACTGAAGCCCTGGAGCTCTGACACCCTGGAGGTCCTCGTCCTTGCCCGGCAGTTGCCCGATTGGCACGATGGGGCTGGCCGGCCGGCCTGGATTTTTCTGGATGAAATTTTGCTGACTCAAAAGCCCTGATCATGGACGTTCTTTCCATCAATTTAGCCCGTTTGCACCCCCTGATTGTTCACCTGCCTATCGGCTTCTTGTTGCTGGGAATGCTGATGGAGGGGCTGCAACGAAGGCAGAAACACAATAACTACCAACCGGCCATTGGGCTTTCCCTGCTGCTGGGCACGCTGGCTTCCATAGTGGCAGCGGCTACCGGCTGGTGGCTGGCGGAGGAAGGCGGCTATGAGGAAAACCTCCTGCAGTACCATCGTTGGCTGGGGATTGCGACTACAATCAGTGCCCTGCTGCTTTACCTCGGGCATCTGGAATATACCCGATTGCTGACCAAACTGTACCCTTACCTGCTGTGGGTCTGTGGTGTTGCTTTGTTCGCCGCCGGGCACTTTGGCGGAGCAATGACCCACGGCACCGATTATCTTTTCGAAAAACCGGCAGCGCCCCAAACGGTGGAAAATATCGAAGAAGCGGTGGTCTACGACCTCATCATACAACCCATCATGGACCAAAAGTGCACCGGCTGCCACAAGCCTTCCAAATCAAAGGGCGGGCTGATCCTCACCGATCAGGCGGGGCTAATGGCAGGAGGCGATAGCGGGCCGCTGTTCAATACGGCAGTGCCGGCTCAGAGCCTGTTGCTGGAGCGGGTGCATTTGCCGATGGAAGTGGAGGAGCACATGCCTCCGGAGGGCAAACCTCAATTGTCAGCGGGCGAAATCCAATTGCTGGAATGGTGGATGGGCAATGGTGCCTGTTTCGACTGCAAGGTGGAAGATATGGAGGACAGAGCCGCGGTAGCCACTCTTCTGGAAGCCTATCAGGCCCCGGCAGATCACTGGGCGAAGCTGGACCTGCCGCCTATGCCGCTTGAAACGGTCCAACAACTGAAAGCACAGGGCCTGCGCGTGGCAGTAGCTGCGGAAGAAAGCCCCTTTTTGCTGGTGGATATGGCGCGGGATACGGCGATCAGTACCCGTAGTTTTGCTCCCCTTCGCAAGTATACCGACCGGGTTATTGAACTTCACTGCGGGCACAGTAACTTTTCGGATGAGCTGTCGGGCCAGCTTGCGGATTTTACCAACCTGAAAAAGCTCCAACTGCAAGGCACCCGGATTACGGATGCTGGGCTGGGTTTTCTGGCTGAACTGCCTCACTTGCAGGTGCTCAACCTGTACGGGACGGCCGTGACTGATGCAGGGCTTAAGGCGATCGGGCAATTGCCGGAGCTGAAGCAAGTCTACCTGTGGCAAACGGCGGTTTCTGATGCCGGGCTGACCAAATGGAAAGAGGCGAACCCGCAGGTGGCGGTACAACAGGAAGCGGACCGGGAAGTCTTCGGAACGGCTGCGCTCAACCCACCGTTGTTGGAGGCGGCTT
The DNA here is from genome assembly GCF_022763345.1 of Phaeodactylibacter sp. Classification (GTDB taxonomy): domain Bacteria; phylum Bacteroidota; class Bacteroidia; order Chitinophagales; family Saprospiraceae; genus Phaeodactylibacter. The sequence goes on along the minus strand of NZ_JALEGS010000111.1, from coordinate 86,247 downwards.
CCACGCTATTCCATGACTCTATCGTTGTGCGGGCTATTTCCAATTTTAAAGGCGTAGAGGTCCGCTACACCATTGACGGAACGCCTCCGGGGCAGGATTCTCCCCTTTTCCCGGATTCTCTTATCCTGCGAAAGACGGCAGAGGTGCAGGCCTTTGCCGTAAAGTCAGGCTGGAATGACAGCGAGGTGTCCTCCGCCCGATTTGTGAAAGCCGGGCTACGGGCGAAAGCCGGGCGCCTGCTCAATCCACCTTCCGGAAAATTCCAGGCACAGGGCGGAGCTTCTCTGGTCGACTTGCAAAAAGGCACAGCAGTCTTTACGGCCGGCAACTGGTTGGGGTACGAAGGAGAGCACATGGGCGCGGTAATGGAATTGCCGGAGCTTACTGCCGTTAATGAAGTCACCATTAGTGCCTTGTCCAGGCCGGCCAGCTGGATTTTCTTCCCGAAAAGCGCCGTCGTCTCCGTCTCTGCGGATGGGCAGCAGTTCCGGGAGGTAGGCAGGGCAGACTGGCCAACGATTGATAAGGAAGTGGTTGAAACGGAGCTGAAATACTTCCCGATCGCATTTGATCCGGTGGAGGCCCGCTATGTGAAGGTGGAAGTCCGCAGCCCCTTGCGCAACCCAGACTGGCACCCTAATCCGGGCGGCAAAAGCTGGATATTCCTGGATGAAATTTTATTGTCCGGGCCTGAGGAAGCTTTTGACCACGGAGGGATTAGCGCTTCCAACAATCTCAAAACCACGAAGTAAAATTATTTTCTGCCAAAAACTTCCGCAACCGGTATCTCCAGTTCCTTCAGGATCTTCGAAGTGAGTTGGCTACCGGGTGCGAAAGGGCGTGACCCCGCGTATCGGCCACTGCTGTCCGGCCGGTAAACGGTAATCGTTTGCTCGAAAGGGTGGACAATCCAATATTCCGGGACGCCAGCGGATTCGTAAATGGTAAATTTCTCTTCGGTATCCTCCTTGTTATTGCCCCGGGAGAGGATTTCAATAATCAGGTCCGGAGCGCCCAGGCAGCCCCGGTCATCAATTTTTGAGGGGTCGCACACCACCAGGATATCCGGTTGGACCACGGTTTCTATCTCTTCATCTGACAGGGCGGTGGCGCTTTTTCTTCTCCGGCTGGACAGGGGCGTATCAGATGGGATGATGAGCCGGACATCATAGGGCGCATGCCGGACTTCACATTCCTTTTGCCGCAAGTGATACCAAATTGTGCCATGAAGAAAACTGCTGATCCGCTGATGTTCATCGCTGGGGGCGGGCGCCATTTTGCGTACATACCCCCTTAATAGCTCCACCCGCTCCCTGAGGTTCCAAGTCAGGTAGTCCGCGTAAGAATACTTTTTGTGCAAATCCAGTTGGTCCAATGAGGTAATCATAGGCGTGGGTTATGCTGTTCGCAAGATATTACGATCCTGTTTCATTAGCAATACGCAAATCTACTCCACCTTCAATCGCACCCCGGCTGAATGGCTGCTGAATTCCGGTGCGTACATACACTGCAGGCGCGCCATGCCGTTGGTGAAATCCCCGCGGTGGCTGACCCGCAGCGGGTATTCCAGCGTATAGGTTCCTTTAGGCAGGTACGAAATAAAGAAGTCCGTAGAGGCATCCCGGGTACTTTGGTAATAGCCGAGTCCTCCCTGCCACTGATACCGGCTCAGTACATTGACCGGCTCCAGGCCGCTTGCCCGCATGTCCTGCAGGTGGACGTACTCCATCGCCCGGTCCACCTTGATATCGATGCGTACCACAAGCTTATCGCCGGGTTGCAGCGCCATTTTGGGCGTGACCGGTACCAGAATGGGGCCGGTGTCGCTTAGCTCTTCCCGGTATAGCGTACGGTTCATCACCAGCGGCGTGGACTTGAAGGTCTCCACTTTGTCCAGGTCTTCAAAGTACTGCCAGTAGGCGGCACCCCAGGCAATGCCGGGGTTCGGGTTGTCCACCTTGATTTGACGGAAGCCCGGCTGAACGGCTTTGCCATCCCATTGGGTTTTGAAATAACCAGTGCCTGCCTCAGCATTTTTTTGCGCTTCTGTGAGTTTTGCCTGGTAGACATCTTTATCCAGCTTCGGGAAGGAGACCTGCACGGGCTCATCGTAAGCCAGCCAGTTTTCACCAAAGCGGAGCATAGCGTAGACCGCACTTGCCGTGGCCTTGGTGGTTTCCCAGTGGTTGGTCTGTTTGTTTTTCAGCAGCCACACTTTGAGTTGCTCCACCGCTTCTTCGTCCTTAGCAACCGTAGCGAAGGCCTCGATAAGCATAGCATGGGTTTCAATTGGCAGCTGATACCAATAGAAGCCATAATCGTACTTCCAGTACATGCCCATTTCCTCGTTGTACAGGGCACGCTCGCGCAGGGACTTCATGACTTTGGTGGCTTGTTCCGGCAAATCCTGCTTTTGGAAAACTACCGCCAACATAGCTTGCTCGTACAGGTTGCGCTCCAACCACTTATCCTCAGCCATTTTCAGGTAGAAGTTGAATGCCTCCTTCGCAGTCCCGGAAAGTTCCTGATCAGCGGTAAGAGATCGGGTGTAGAGGTAGTGAATGGCAATGTTTGGCAGCATACTATCCTTTCTGGCCATAGCCTTGGTGTAGTAATCTGCCACTTCTTCATCGACAAAGGCGAGGCCGCGCTCCATGATGTTCCGGGCGTTGCGGTCATTCGCAATGTCTTCTACGCCAAGCAGCTGCAGCCGTGCCAAGCCTTCCACCAGGTACTGCGTGATGTACCAGCTTTCGCGCCCGCCGGGGAACCAGGAGAACCCACCGTTCGCAGATTGGCGCTCTTTGAGTTTATTCAGGGCCTCCGCTTTTTCGTACCCCATACGGTTGAGGTCGAACAGCAGGCCGATGCGTTTGCGCTGTGCGGTTTCGCTTTGGGCATTGCGTACCCAGGGCGTCTGCTCCAGAATGATGTTTTTCAGGTCCTGGTTTTGCTCCAGTTCGCTTAGCAGGGCATCCGTTGAGCGCCACTGCTCGAACACGCGCTGTACCTGCGGGTACTGATTCGCCACGGACGAGGCCAGGCTGTTGGCGTAGTAGCGGCTGAAAATCTGCTCGGTGCATTCGTGGGGGTACTCCATGAGATAGGGGAGTGCCTTCACCGCGTACCATGCCGGGTTGGAGGTGAACTCCAGGGTGAACTGATGCTGCTGTAGTGTTTTGGACTGCTGTGCCTTTTTCATGGCGCTAAAGTCGAAGGTCTTGCTTGCTGCCCCACTGATCGGCAGCGGCATCGTTTCCGTGACGAGGGTCCGGTTGGTCAGCACAGGCAGGGCGCTTTCCTCTCCGTCGGCATAGCTGCCGGCTTCTGCTATGACCCGGTGGACGATCGCGCCGGTGAAATCTTCCGGCACTTCAAGCATCCAGGAAAGCCCCTGTGACTGCCCGGCTTCGGCCGTGAAGGGCTGTTCCTGATCGGCATTCCCAAACAAAGCATCAATGGGCTCCATGCTGACGGCATCAAACAATTGAAGGCGTGCGGTGCCCTGCAATGGTCCTTCCGACAGGTTGCTCACCTTAGCGGTAAAGGCAATGCGGTCGCCCTGACGCACAAAACGGGGCGCGTTGGGCTGTACCATCAGCTGCTTCTGCGTGACCACCTCCTGCTCCGAAAGAGCATACTGCAAGGAGGTCGTATGGGCAAAGGCCAGGAATTTCCAGCGCGTAAGGGCTTCGTTCATTTTGAACTGCAGGATGACATTGCCCGCCTCATCGGTACGCAGTTGCGGAAAGAAAAAGACCGTTTCCTTCAGGTTGCGGCGGATGGTTGGCTCGGGTTTAGGGGCTTCCGGTTCGGCATTAGCCATCGTATCGGCTTCCGGAGGAGGGGGAGCAGCCATCCCGGCGCGTGGGGCTGCTTCCTCTCTTTGAGTTGATTTAGCAGCATAGGACATCAGGGCATCAGCCTCTGCGCTGGCGGCATCATCAAAAGTTCGCGATTCGGCCATTACAGGTACATTCCCCCGGGCAAAGCCATACCAACGGTTCCAATTGTGCCAGTCGAGTTCCCGGTACTGCCGGGGATCAGTGCTAAAGTAAGCCCCTCTGTTGTAGAAAAAGGAACGGCCATAGTCGGCTGAAAAGCCCTGCTGTGCCCAATTCGAACGGCTGTAAGCACTTGGGAAAGGGCTGAAATGCCAGTTGTGCATGCGGTAAGCATCCAGCGAAGCATCATACATGCCCGCCACCAGTTCCGCCGCTACTGCCTCCTTCTCCGGGCCACTGATTTTGAGCTCCCAGGTTTCTTCCGCTCCGGGCAATAGCTTATCCCGGAAGGTCTGATAGGTGATTTTTAGTTCCTTGTTGCTCCAGGGCACCATGATTTGCTGCTGAAACTTGAAGAAGCGGTTGTACTGCATCCCCTGAATGTGGAGGAATAAATTGCCCCGGTCTTTTTCCTCAATTTTCTGGCTGATCCGCTGCCAGCGTGCGGCTTTCAGCCATTCCTGCCGGATCATTCCACTGCGGTCTTCCACTTCGATCAGGTAGGGGATTTCCGCTGTGGCGCTGCCCAGGAGGTGCTGATAGGTTTCACCGGGTTGGAAGGGGCCTTCTTTGGCGGGTCTTTCCCAGGCTACGGCACCATCGGGCAGGCGTTGTTTTTTGCTGTCAAACAGCGCAAAATACTTGATGGACTCTACCATTTCGCCGCTTTCGTCCCGCAGGCGCAAGGTGGCGCGGTAGTGGCCGGTTTTCCAGCCGGAAAAATTAAGGAAGAGGGTGTCTTGGCCATTGACTTCTACCGATTCTTCGAAAACGGTACCCGTAGTTTTCCAGTTGCGCCGCTCCTGCTCGTCGGCATAAGGCAGGTGAGGGAACCGCTGTATAAATTCGGCTTCCTCCAGCAGGTAGTAGTCCGGGCGCTCCCAGTAGCGCTCGACCAATGCGCGTGGCGGTGGGGCCAGAGCGGTTATGGTAAGTTCGCCACCGGCAGCAGTAGGGTTGCCATCGAGGTTTTGGGCATAGAGCTGTATGGCCATCATTGGATCAACTAGGTCTGCCTGAGCCGGGAGGTCCATTTCAGCCTTGAGCTGCAGGTAGCCCAGGCGTACGGAGCGGGTAGCGGATCGGGTCTCACCATTGGCATCGGTAACATCCACCGTTACGGTATAGGTGTATTCCGGGCGGTTGTCCGGGCTGATAGTGGGGTCAGGCACTGCAGGGAATTCGATGGAAAAGCTGCCGTCCAGAGCTGTTTGTGCAACGCCATTGGCGATTTCCATACTACTGCTGCTTGGCATACGGTACCACCAGGAAGACCATGGGAAACGGGCACTGCGCTCCACCCGGTAGCTAACCTTTGCCCCATCGATTACATTGCCGGCATAGGCTTTAGCCAGACCAGAAACCGTTACGGTGTCGCCCAGTTCCGGCTGGCCATCCAGCGGTTGGAGCTCCACTTCAAATTTGGGGCGTTTGTATTCTTCTACTGAGAAAAAATGCGTGCTTCCTCCCAAGTTGGACTGTATGGACATTTGCCCCAGCAGGCCACCCTGCGGTGCCGTGAAGTTGCCCTGTACAGTACCAAATTCGTTGGTTTGCAATTCCAGGGTTTCTACTTCCTGCCGGTTGGCATCCCGGAACGTCAGCGTGATGGACTGATTGGGCAGGATAGCCGGGAGGTCATTCGCGTCTTTGGTTAAAGCAAGCGCTTTGAAGTAAATGGTTTGCCCGGGCCGGTAAATGGACCGGTCCAGGAAAAAATGAGTGGTTTCTGTCCGGATATCTCTGTCGTAAGACTGGTAATTAGAGAAGCCCCGGCCCAGGAACTGGACATCTGCACCTCGCGTAAGTTGTACGACAAAGGCTTGTCGGTTGTCACCGGGAAGGGAAGCCATGCCCATGGCGTTGGTTTGGGCCTTGCTGTGCGGGACAAGCTCCTGTTGGTTTTTCCGGCGATTATACCGGGTGGTGAAGAACTCTAGTTCCACGCCAGCCAGGGGCTGCCCGTTCTCCCGGTGGGCGATCAGGATTTGGTTGTCGGTACGTTGATAGAATGCGCCCAGTTCGGAAATGCTGAAAAATGCTGCACCAACTTCAGCAGCCTCATCAAAATCTTCATTGGCGGCATAGAGGAGGGCGTAACTGCCGAACCCCTGCCCGTCAAGTGCAAATTCGGTTCGGTGCTGCTGCAGGTCGCCTTCGTCCGGCAGCTTGAAGTGCCCCTTAAGCCGGGGCGCTTTGTTTTTCAGGATTTCGAGCGTTTCTTCCCCCCGGTTGCGCTCAAGTTGGAAGGCATCTTCCGGGGCAAGGGGGATGAGCCGATAGTATAGGGCATCCGTATTCCGGTAGGCGATGGAGAAGAGCATCGACTGATTAGGAAGGTAAACTTCTTCAGCCTGTAGGGTAAGTTGTTGGTCCAGAAGCTTGGCCTGTAGGTTTTTAATGGGTTGAGCCCAATAATGGTCTGGGTAGGCATTGAGCGCCTGAGTTGTTAAATCCAGAGCCTCCTTTGCTTTCCAGCGGTGCGTGGTATCGCCAAAGGGTTGGTAACTTTGCCCAAGCTGCTGATAATGCTGCGCTAAAGCATACCAGGCCTGCATAACTTCAGGCGTGCCCTGATATTGCTCGATGGTGCGTTGCAGGGCCTGGGTGTACAGCGATTCTTTCTCAGCATTGACCAGCTTTTGGTAAGCAAACTGCAGGCGTTTGAGGTCCAGGTCGAGCAAAGCAGCAGCATTGTCATTTTCCAGCCGCACACGCAGTAAGTCTTGCAGGAGGTGGAGTACCTGAATGGTGTACGCTGCTGAGTCTTGTACACTGAAGCTGGTTTCGACAAAAGTTTGGGCAGGAGCGAGAGCTGCTTCCTCCTGGAGTACGTACTTGTACACCGGTTCGTTGAGGTATGACTGGTCGTTGGAGAAGTAGTCGATAGCCCGGTGCATGAGGAAGTCGTAAAGCGTGGGGCGCAGCCCTTCGGTAGCCGGGCTGCTGGGGGTTGTGATGGGCGCCCATTCCTCAATGGGGCTGTTGAGGAGGCTCTGGTCCTGTACAGACAAAAGGTAATGCTTTGCCGTTTCATCCAACAGGTCGCGGGTAGTCCAGAGGCTGATCTCCTCGGGGCGCTCTCCGGCCACGGCCGTCCGCTGACTAATCTGCCAGCGGTTTTCCTCCAGGTAGCGGTGATACAGGCCCGCCAATAAGGTATGGAGCACTGGCTTTACAGGAAAAGAAGCCGAATCGGCTTCCGATTGCACACGGCGGATCGCTTCCGATAAGCCTTCTTCCTCGATTTGGCTTTGGAACTTATTGAGGTAGATGATGGTTTTGACCCATTCGGCTGGTTCACCATCCGCTTTAGCTTGCTGGTAGAGTGCTTCGGTGGCTTCGAGTGCCGAGCGCGGCAGGCCATTCTGCTCCAGCGAGTCAATTTTGGCCCAGGCATCGGCGTATGGGCTGTTATCGTTCATAATTGGTTTTGGTGCTTGGGAAAATAAAGGGACGGAGCAAAGCAGTGCGGCGAAAAGCCCCGAAATGATGCGGTTTAACATAGAATTTGTCTTTTGGGAAGGCGGGGTGCTGAATGATACCGCCCGTTACCTTACTAATACGCAGTAAGGCAGGGTCGAATTACATAAATGTAGGGAAAATATGGCGAATAGTCTGTGGAAAAGGTAGGGAAGGGGAGGCGTAAATGTAAATAACTGGAGCAGTGCAAATCTTTATACTGCTCCAGTTATTTAGGCCTTACCGGATCATCGTGACCAATCCGTCAATCATAAAGGACCGGCGCAGGTCGTCCAGGTAATTCTGGGCAGCTGCCTTTTGGGGAAATGGTGCTATGACTACTTTCTGGAGCCCGTTGGAATTCATGATGAAGATATTGCTTAATCCCTTGGCCTGTAATTCTTCTACCTGGCGGGCAGCATTTTCTGCATTTCGATAGGAACCGACCTGTACTGCGTAGCCTTGTGTGCCGCGCGGCAGCGTAGGAGCTGTAGCAGTTGAGCTGGCATTAGAGGGATTTTGTGCTGCACCAGGCGCCCGGCTGGCGAGGGAGCCACCGACCTGCCCATAGGACTGGGGTTGATTATTGGCGTAGCCTCCTTTGGCGGTCAGATTGGTATTGTTGCTGTAAGGCTCGGTATAGGTCCTGCCGGATTGAACCGGCTGGTTGTAGGAAGTTGTGCTGTTGTTGCTGTAAGCCCGCCCAACTGGTGGCGCTGAATTGTAGGCAGAATAGCGGTTTGAGCCGCCCTTTGCCGTATAGTCGGCAGTGTTAGTGCTTCGGCTGGAGTAGCTGCTCTGGGTAACTGCAGCCGGGTATTGTGGTTCGTAGGAAGACGAGCTGTAAGAAGGGGCGCGGTTGCTTTGGCTACTGTAGCTGTCGTAGGATTGAGGAACGGACCGGGAAGTGGTTTGAGCAGTCAGCTGCCCACCTCTCGGGTTTTGATCAGACTGGCCGACTGGCTCTATCCGGACCTGAGCTTTACCGTCTCTGAGTAGCCCGATATCCATCGCCGCTGCTTTGGAAAGATCAATCATCAGACCTTCGACGAATGGGCCACGGTCATTGACCCGTACTACGGTAGACAGGCCGTTATCCAGACGGGTAACTTTTAATAAAGTGCCTTTCGGATAAGTTTTGTGGGCAGCCGTGTATTCTTCCCGCCGGTACACCTCGCCCATAGCGGTAATACGGCCGTGGAGATAGTCGGCATAATAGACCGCTGTACCGGTCTCACTGTTATTGGTGGAAGAAGCGTAACGGCTGCTGTATTGCTGTGCCGATAAGCCTGTCGTCAGTAAGAACAGGCCAAAAATCATGTAGAAGCGCATATGCGTTTTGTTTAGTGGACTTTGTTTTTAACAAACAAGAAGTTGGTTAAGATCATATTAACATTCAAAATCGGCAATAAATTGTTGAGGGTCAAGTTTTTTTATACGTTTTATTCTAATTTTAGCGTTTCCTGAACGGTCACTTCCCCGTATTGAATCTCCACGCTGTATTTCCCCTTGTACAAATAGGCACTACCATTGTCCATAACTTTAATTCGGACCGGCTTCTCGTCCGGTTCTCTGTCTTTATTTAGAATTTTATTGTACTCATCCAGAACTTCCTTCCTAATCGTAAGGTCATATGAAAAGTAGTTTAGCCCCTTTGAAAGTTGGACCTCAAAGTTCTGCAGCTCCAGGCTGTCCTGGGTAGAGACCGTTACGGAAGCCTTACCGGGCTTATTGGCATACACCGGAATTTGCGCTTTGGGTATGGTTTGCTCCCAAACCGATTTTTTGCCCCAATTGGAGCGGTACCGGATGGGGTCAGGCGGGAAGGCGTGCAGTGCATTTGCCATCAGGCTGCTGTCCAGTTGCTGCAGCTCTTTGATGCGCCCCACGTAAATGGACCGGCCGTGGGTGCCCACCACCAATTCCTTAGCCGTATTTTGAATGGCCAGGTCATGGACGGCTACGGCAGGTAAATTGTTGTCGAGCAACATAAAGTGCTTGCCTTTGTCCAGGGAAATATACAAGCCGTGATCTGTGCCCACGTAGAGCAGTTCGGGGTGCTCCGGGTCTTCCCGGATGACATTGACGGGCTCAGCGGGGAGGTCCTGCCCAATGCGCTGCCAGGTGCTTCCATAGTCTTCAGAGACGTACAGGTAAGGCGTGAAATCATCCCAACGGTAGCCATTCAGTGCCACATACACCCGGCTTTTCTGATGGGCGGAAGCTTGCACCCGGCTCACCCACAAATCTCCGGGCAGGTTACTGGTGATGTTGGACCAGCTAAAGCCTCCGTCCCGGCTCAGGTGCACCAGCCCGTCATCAGAGCCGGTGTACAACAGCCCGAATTGCAGGGGCGATTCATGAATGCTGCTGAGGGTTCCATAGGGCACATCGCCGGTAACTCCGCCCTGTGTGAGGTCTCCGGAAATTTCTTCAAAATGCTCACCCTGGTCCATAGAGCGCAGCATTTTATGAGCGCCCATGTACAGAATGTCGGGATTGTGGATGGACAAGTGGATAGGCGCCTGCCAGTTCCAGCGGTAGGGGCGCTCTCCCAGGTCGGGCTTAGGCGTAATGTAGGTGGTTTTTTCTGTGGAAGTGTTGATGCGGAAGTAGTTGCCAAACTGGAACCCGGTGTACACGGTTTGGTTGTCTCTTGGGTCAATGGCGACCTGCATGCCATCCCCGCCCATGATTTCTTTATAGGGGTACTGACCGGTAGCGTGCCAGCGATCGCTTGCTTCATAAGTGCTGGGGCCCATCCATACGCCATTGTCCTGCAGCCCTCCGTAAATGCGGTAGGGCTCGGCATGGTCAACGGCAACCGTATAAAATTGCCCGACAGCCGGGCTGTTACATTTGGCCCAATGCGCGCCGTTGTCGTAGGAAATATTGATGCCACCATCGTTGCCCAGAATAAGGTGCTCCGGCCGGTTGGGATTAATCCAAAGGCCATGGTGATCGGCATGCACGTTGTCTTGCATGATGTTGGTCCAGGTCTTACCGCCATCATCGGAGCGCAGTACGGGTACGCCCATCACGAAAATCTGAGCGGGGTCCTGTGGGGCCACCCGGATTTGCCCAAAATAATAACCGTAGGAATTGTAGACCTGATCGATATAGTCATCGTGGGTCTTCTTCCAGGTCCGCCCGCCATTATCGGAGCGGTAGACTTCCAGGCCGATGACTGGAGTATCAAAGAGCAGGGAGTTGGCGTCTTCCACGTAGGCGACCAGGTCTTGTGGAGTGATTTCATCCGTTTTGACCATTTCCAGTACCGTCTCCAAATCGTATTTTTTAGGGAAACCATTGCTGCGCAGGTACGCTTTGATTTGATAGGGTGGCAGTTCGAGGAAAGTTTCTTTGGACATTTTGCGCAGCTCAGCCTTAGTCAGTTCATCTTCTTTTTCCTTTGCGGGGCGGCGGCCGTAGTTGTCGATAGCGGCGTAGAGTATGGTGTTGCCATCTGCTTGTACGATATCAAGACCGATTCGCCCTGCACCTTCGCCGGTTGGGAATCCGCTGTTGATGTTCGTCAGGCGGGCCCAGGTATTGCCTCCGTCCGTACTTTTGTAAATGGCAGATTCCGCACCGGACTCCACGAAGTTCCAGGCGCGCCGTTCCCGTTGCCAGGTGGCGGCGTACAGCACGTCAGGGTTGCCCGGCTCCATGATGAGGTCAACCACACCGGTTTCCGGTCCGGCGTAGAGGGTGCGGTCCCAGGATTTGCCACCATCGGTGGTTTTATAAAGACCCCGTTCGGGATTGGAAGAATAGAGATGTCCAAGGGCGGCCACCCAGGCGGTATTCGGGTCATTGGGGTGCAGGAGGATGCGGCCAATGTGGTGAGTCTCCGGCAGGCCGAGGTGTGTCCAGGATTTGCCCTCATCGGTACTTTTGTAAATGCCGGTGCCTGCATAGGAAGAGCGGCTGGCATTGACTTCTCCCGTGCCTACCCAGATGGTGCCGTTGTTCCAGTCCACTGCGATATCGCCAATGGTCATAACCACTTCTTTGTCGAACAAAGGGGTAAAAGAAAGACCGTTGTTTTCCGTTTTCCAGAGCCCACCGGAGGCATAAGCGACGTAAAAATGGGTGGGGTCTTCTTCCCAAACGTCAATATCGGCCACGCGCCCGCTCATCACAGTTGGGCCGACGTTGCGAAACTCAATGGCGTTGGCGATGGAAGCTTCCCGGAGTGCCTGCCGTTGGGTATAACTTTGGATACGGGATTGGGCAGGAGTGGCGGGGACGGGATTTTGCGCAAACACCACATTTAGAGCAAAAAGGCAAAGGGTGAAAAGAGTAAACCGCATGTTTTAGGCGAAAGATAAATAAAATCTCTGCATTCAGGCGCAAATCAAAATACCCCGGACAACTAAGGTTGCCCGGGGTAAGTGTCAGGTGAATGATCTACAAGAACGGATTACACACGTGGAATATCCTCTTTTTTATCCGGCAGGTTTTCAAAGTGCTCCATGCCTTCAATGTCCAGGTGCAGGTCATTGAGGTCACTGAATTTCAGCAGGCCTTCCAGACTGAGCAAAATGAAGTTGTCCTGGCCATGAACGGTCAACAGGACGTTGGTGACCTTTTTGTTTTCCTCCCGGATATAAAGCCCCACATCTTCATGGCCTTCGCGTACCCGGAAGAGCTCTTCGAAGCCGTTTTGGCGCATATTCTTCAGCAGCTTTTGGTACTCCTTCGGGGTGACGAGGTTGCCATCGTCCATCGTCAGGATGCGCAGCTGGGTGATTTTATCAATGATTTTGTCTGCACCTTCTGCTTCCTCTGCATTGATTTTCAGCTTGAGGAGCCAGCCCTGTATGTCGATATGGCTGACCTGATCCTGGTCTTTGTACTGATCATAAAACTCAGAGATGAAATGAGTTTGGCTTATGCCAAATACCGGGATGAGGGCCAACAGGCACAATAGAATGAAATCTCGCATGGTATAGAGTGGTTTCGGGTGATTAAAATACGGGGGTCAAACCCTTGGGATCGCAGGGGCAGGCTTGGGTTGCTCCGCCTCTTCCTGTTCCCCTTTTTGCTCGCCCATTTTGATGAAGTAATTGATGAGGTCAGAAATCTCCGAGTATTTGATCCGGGACTTCATATCCATAAACACAAAGCCATCTTCATCACGGACCAGGAGCAAGAGGTTTTTAATTTTATTGCGGTTGTCCCGTGCCATGATCCGGACGGAAGAGCCTTCGCTGTCCACCTGCAACAGGTCTTCGTACCCATTGTCCTGAATGTTTTTGACAAAGGCTTTGATCTCGGACTCCGGCAGGGCCGCTCCTTTTTCAGAAGCCAGCATACGGAACTTGCCTATTTTTCGGGCATAGCGCAGGGCAACTTTGGTTTCCTCATCTTTCACACTGTTGTACACAATGCCTCCGCCCAGCCACATGACCCAGCCGGGCAGCTTGAAGTTGACCACTCCGGGCTGCTTTTTGTGGGTTTGGTAAAACTGAGCTGTCGTTTTGGGGCTGCTGCAGGACGTAAATGCAAAAACTGCGGCACAAAAAATAAGAATGGGCAGTCTCATGGCGATCAGGTTTGTGGTGGAGTAAACAGTAATGGCGGGGTACAAGACCCCAACCATTGCTTTGATGAACTAATTTACTGTTTCTGCTCGGCAGGCTCTTCGTTGTCGTCAAACTCATTGATGAGCCTGGAGATTTTCTCCATGTCGATTTTGCCCACAAAGCTCATCAGCACGAATTCTTCCCCACCGCCGACCAGCAGCAGGAGTTCTTCCATGGTCCCTGCGGCATCTTCCTTGACCAGGAAGTCGACGTTTTGCTCGTCGGCATTACGCACGGTCATGAGGATTTCGTATTCGGTGGTGTTGATCTTCTGCTTGGCTTCCTTGTAAAAGCCGGCACCATTCTCCTCTGCGACGAGGATTCGGATGCCCTTGAGGTCGGAGGCCAGGTCAATAATGGCAGCAGTCTCGTTGTCGTCCATTTCCATAGATTCCACATCCAGCTTTCCGAACATGCTCATCAGTTTGGAGCTGATGTAGACCACGGTGAAGCGGTCATCATCGAGGTATTGCTGAAAGTACTTGTCAATGGCATTGGCATTGGAGGTCTGCGCTGAGGCGATGCTGACGATGCCCAGCATCAAGGCGGTAAAAATCCACTTTGAGGTCTTCATGATTTAAGATTTACGGATAAACAATCGGATGAGTAAAGGTTGGTTATTCAAAAAAGCGGCTGATCTCTTTGAGGTTGCGCTCAAAGCCCTGAGCAGCCACGTCAGTTCCCTGATTGAGTTCTAAGGAAGCCCGCTTGAGGGCGCTGCTGGTAATCGCAAACGCCTGTTCGGGGTCTTCCACTTCGTATTTGGACCAGTCTACGCCGGCCACTTCCTGATGCTGCGCGGGCTGAAAGCCTTCGTACATCCAGAAAGCACCGATGGCAAGGGCTACAGCGGCTGCTACCCGCAATACCCATGTTCTGGCAGAAAGGTGCCGGACTTTGGCTTCCTGAGGCTGCAGTTGCGCCAGTAATTTGGCATCAAAGGCATCGCCCAGTTCCTGGGCGGCATTTTGCTCCAGGTACCCAAACAAGGGGCGGTACCCCTTTAGGTCTTCCGGCAGGTCGGTGCGCTGAAAGGCACGCCGAAGTTGAGCTTCTTCTTTAAGGCTGGTTTGCCCTTCGAAATAGCGGTTGAGTAATTGCCGTATCAATTGGTGGTCCATAAGGCGGTTAATTTATTTCGGATGCTCTTTCGAGCTCTGAAAATGTTCGTTTTTACCTGTGCCAGGGGCATTTCCAGGGTATCAGAGATTTCCTGATAGGTAAATCCATCCACATCCCGGAGCTGCATGGCCATTCTTTGGTTTTCGGGCAGTTCCTGCATCAGTTTCTGAATTTGCAGGTAGCTGTCCGAGAGTTCCGCTTGCTGATCGGGCGTATGCGCTGAGCTGCTCAGCCCATAGGCACCATCCAGCCCTTCGTTTTGGTTGAACCGAAGACGGCGCTTGTCGATGGACCGGTTTTTGGTCAGCTGCATGCACCAGGCTTCGATGTTGCGGACTATACCCAGCTGCTGGCGTTGTTCCCAGACTTTGATCAGGGTTTCCTGCACCACATCCTCTGCCTCCTGTGGGTTAGCCGTTATGCGAAGGGCGACCCTGTAGAGTTTATTTTTGATGGGCAGTATGTCTGATTTGAATGTTTCCAGGTTCATTACGCTCTTTCAGTAGTTTGACGGAAAGAAGCTAGACCGTTTTCTCTTTAGGTTTTTGCGATAATCCAACGCAACTTCTAAGTTTTCAAATGCTTATGGAGTGTCGCAAAAACTCAAACGGTCTAACTTCTTTTGTTTCCGTCTCTAAACTGCGTTCACTAAGGTGACGGCAAGGGTTAACGGAAAGTTACAGCCGGGCAATAAAAAATTTAAAGTTAATATAAAGTCAACCTTTGGCACACCATATAGAGTTGTTATGAGACGTTGTACCTTTGCGCAACGCATAAAGTCTATTTGTGAATCTATGAAGATTGTCGACCGCTTACTGATCAAGAGTTTTATCCCGCCATTTATCGTGACATTCATGATTGCGATGTTCGTTTTGGTGATGCAGGTACTTTGGCTGTACATCGACGATATAGCGGGCAAGGGGCTGGGGTTGTTTCTCATCCTGGAGCTGATGGGGTACAAAAGCCTCTCCCTGGTGCCGATGGCCCTGCCGCTGGCGGTATTGATTTCTTCCGTCATGGTGATGGGCAATATGGCAGAGCGTTACGAGCTGTCGAGCTTTAAGTCTGCCGGTGTGTCTCTGGCCCGGATCATGCGGCCTATGATCGGGTTTGGTTTCTTTGCGGTCCTGGCTTCTTTTTTCTGTTCCAACAACCTTATTCCGGTAGCCAACCTAAAATTCGGCTCCAGGATGTACGATATCCAGAAACAAAAGCCTGCACTGCGGCTGGAGGCTGGCATTTTTAATGACGATTTTGACGGATACGCCATCCATATTGGCAACAAGCCAGGCGATGGGAAACGGATAGAAGACGTACTCATCTACGACCACACTGATGCCAACAAAGGCAAGCTGTCTCAGATTATAGCCAGTGAGGGGGAAATGTACGCCACTGAGGATGGGAGCTACTTCATGATGAACCTGCACAACGGGCATCAATATATGGAAGGGGATCCATCGGGGTCAGCCAACAGCCGGTCCTACCCATTTGTACGCACCAATTTCAAAAGCTGGTACAAGGTCTTCGATCTGAGCGAATTTAACCTCAACCGGACTAATGAGGACCTTTTCAAGTCTAACCGTAGTATGTTGACGAGCGGTCAGCTGGCCGATGCGGTAGACTCTCTGGAGCAAAAAATTCGGCGCCGGGAAGTGGGTATCTCCAATCAGTTTAGTTCCTATTTTGATGTACTGGAGCTGGACAGCACCTTCCTGGATAATCCGGATGAAGAAGATAAGCTTGCCGCAGCGGAAGCCGAGCGCATCAGAGCCGAAGAGGAAAAGCTGGAGGCCAAAGCGAGCGAAGCTGCAGAAGAACAAACGGAGGCTGTCGATTCCATTAAGGCTGAGGCTCCAGCCGAAAACCCTGAAGCCGACAGCAAACAGCCGGCATTCAAACCCGATGAAAAAATCAACCGCAAACCCATCAAGTCCTTCGAAGGGCGCCCCATCAAGCAGGTGATTGAGAAGCCAGTCGAAGAGTATGAGAGCATCCTGATGTTGTTCACGGAAGCTGAGCGCCTCAGGCTGGTCAATAAGTCGAAGTCCTTTATCCGCAGTATTCAGGCGCATGCCGAATCGGCCACCCGCTCCATCGACCGGCTGCAGGAAAGCCGGGTCAAGCACATCTATGAGCTGCATACCAAATACAGTATGGCGCTGGTTTGCTTCATCTTTGTATTCATTGGTGCACCGATGGGCGCGATTGTACGCAAAGGCGGTTTTGGGTACCCCATCCTGATCTCGATCATCTTTTTCATGATCTTCATCGTACTGACGATTTTCTGCCGGAAAATTGCCGAGTCTTTCGTGCTGCCCGCTGCGATTGCGGCCTGGGTGCCCTGTACGGTGCTGTTCCCCATCGGGGTTTTGCTGACCCGCAAGGCGATGAATGACAGTAAACTGGTCAACATCGATCAGTACGCAAATTTCTTCAAAGCCATCATCAACTTATTCAAAAAACGAAAAGCCGAACATGACCCCGCTGTCTGATTTATGGCGATTGAACCGCTGGTTTTTTTCCGGTATGGTTCAATTTCTTTTATTTGGAGCTGTCTTGCTATTCCTGATGGAAACTGGCGCCTTTGTGTGGTTTTTCAGCAGGCACCGCAGTGGGTTGCTGGACTTGCTGTTTGTGAACGGGACTAAGCTTGGAGAGCCCATTGGTTTTATTCTGGCCGGATTGGTGCTTCTGTTTATTAAGTTCCGGCACGCGATTACTCTTCCGTTTCTGGGTTTCAGTGTATCTGCTATTTCTTATGCCTCCAAATCGTTTTTTGCGCATGACCGCCCCTTCGCCTATTTTGAGAAGCTGGGCATTGCCGGGCAGCTCAACCTAGTGGAAGGCATCAAAGTGCACTCCGGCGCCACCAGTTTCCCAAGTGGGCATACGATGGCAGGCTTCGCTCTTTTTGCCTTCATGGCTTTCTGTATGCCGAACAAAAAGACCACCGGCGCTTTATGCTTTCTGCTGGCGCTTATTGTAGGTTTGTCCCGTATTTACCTTACCCAGCACTTTTTCAAAGACGTTTATCTGGGCGCATTCATGGGCGTTATCATCGCCATGTTTTGGTACTATATACAATACCTCCCAAAGATGGGCTGGCTGGATAAAAGCCTTAAAATACCCCGGCGGGGAACTTCCTAATTCTGGTAAGGGTTCTTTCGAAAACCAATAACGCATGCCTGATCTGAATTTGCCCACATTGGATACCGGGCGGCTCTTGCTTCGTACGCTCAATCCGGCACCCTTTAAGGCGCTGACTTCCAAGTTAAATGACGAGACGCTGAGGGCTGCCCTGAATTGCCCCACGCCAGAAATGTACACTGGCGTTAAAGAGCGCTTCCTGACCTATGGCCTGGACTGTCCGCGCCTGGGGATGCACAACTGGTTGTTGTACCGTAAAGATACCGGGAAGCTAATCGGTGATTTTTCCTATCACATTATTTTCAGACGGCACCGCCGGGCGGAAATTGGCTACAGTCTGTACGACACGGAGGACTGGGGGCAGGGCTTTATGCAGGAGCTTTTACCAGTAGCGTTGAAGTTTGGATTTGAAGAACTCGGACTGGAGCGTATCGAAGCCCTCACTGCGGTTGACAACTGGGCTTCCATGAGCCTGTTGCGTAAGTTCGGGTTCCGTAGAGAAGGCTATGCCCGGCGGCATTACCGGTTTGAGGGAAAGAATACGGATTCCTTCAGCTTCTCGCTTTTGCCGGAGGATTTTAAGCCAGAACCAGCCCTGTCACCCGTTGAAAAGTTAGTCTGTGGCTTTGAGCGGCAGGCCATACCGGAAGCAGGCTGGACGCATGAGGCGCATTTGAAAGTGGCGCTCTGGTACGTGTTCCACAAAGGAGAAGATGAGGCCCTTTGCCGGATGCGAAATGGCATTATCGCCTACAATCTCTACCTTGGGCACCAAAACACGCCCGAAGCGGGCTACCACGAAACACTGACTGTCTTCTGGATTGCCGTTTTGAAACAGTTTCTGGAGGAGCATCCACATCTAAATTACGAGGAAGCTTTAAGGGCGCTGCTGCAGTCCCCTCAGTCGGCATCCGGTTATCCCAAATCCTTCTATAGCGAAAATCTGCTGCAATCGGTTCGGGCAAGGTCAAGATGGGTGGCGCCTGATTTACAGCCGCTCTAAAGCAAAAGAGCGCATCAGCTATTAAAACTGATGCGCCCTATGCTATCTTACTTTGTAGCCGCTATTTCTCCGGACTTAATCCGTCTCATGTAGTCCTTGTAGGCCCGCATCACATTGGGCATGAGTACGTAAAGCCCCATCACATTAGGGAAGCACATCGCGAAGATCATCGCATCGCCAAAGTCGAAAACACTTTTGGCAGAGATGGCAGAACCAATCACAACAAAGGCACAGAAGATCGCTTTGTAAATCAACTCATTGGTTTTGTTTTCACCGAAGAGGTAGGTCCACGCCTTCAGGCCATAGTACGACCAGCTGATCATCGTAGACAAGGCAAAAAGAATAACCGCAACGGAAAGGATAGGTGGGAACCAAGCCATCACTGTTTCAAAGGCAGAAGAAGTGAGGGTGATGCCGTCCAGGTCGCCATTTTGGTCGCTCAGGAAAGCCTGCTCTGCGCCAATGCCGCCATAGTTGGTGATAACAATAACTAAAGCCGTCATCGTACAAATCACAACGGTGTCAATAAAAGGCTCAAGAAGCGCTACAACACCTTCTGAGATCGGCTCATCAGTACGCACCGCAGAGTGAGCGATAGATGCAGAGCCCACACCTGCCTCATTCGAAAATGCCGCCCGCCGGAAGCCCTGTATCAGGACACCGATGAAGCCGCCGTAGAGGGCATCTGCGTTGAAGGCACCACCAATGATTTCTCCAAAAGCGGCGGGGATGTCAGCATAGTGGTAGACCAAAACAACGACTGCGCCCAGCACATAAATGCCCACCATAAACGGGACAATTTTGTCGGTTACCCGGGCGATGGACTTAATGCCACCGATGATGATAATGGCTACAATGACAGCCATAACCGCGCCGAACATCCAGGAGCTGTCCGCAATAAAGCTCTCCTTTCCGCCAGTTACGTCTATGAATTGCTGTGCGGCCTGATTGACCTGCACCATATTGCCACCACCGAATGAACCACCAATACAGGCGATCGCAAAAAGCACAGCCAGTATTTTTCCGATGACGCCCATTGTAGCCCCTTTTTCCTTAAAACCTTTATCGAGGTAGTACATCGGGCCACCGGAGACAGAGCCATCCACATTATAATTTCGGTACATTACACCAAGAGAGCATTCCACGAACTTGGAGGTCATCCCAAATATACCGGCCACGATCATCCAAAAGGTGGCACCAGGCCCGCCTACAGATACTGCGATGGCTACCCCGGCAATATTTCCGATCCCAACTGTACCCGAAAGGGCAGCGGTAAGTGCCTGGAAGTGAGAAACTTCCCCTGCATCATTTGGATCGTCGTACTTACCGCGTACCACGTTGATGGCGTGACCAAAAGCCCTGATATTCACAAAGCCAGTATAAATCGTAAAAATGAGTGCGCCAGCAATGAGCCAGACCAATACAAAAGGTATAGTAAAGCCCGCTACCGTAATGGGGACGAATACGACGCTCTCCACCACCTGGGTGAGCGGCTCCATTATGGAGTTGATTTTGTCGTCAATAGTTGAGCCACCATCTTGCGCCCAGATTGCAAAAGGGGCAAAAAGGCTAAGGATAAAAAAGAGAAGTTTCTTCATGGTTGTGAGTGATTTGCCTTTGCCGGAGAGCCATTTTGTTCAGGGCCAGCTCAGGCATCTTGCTTGCAGGTGTAAAGTTTGGTTTAAAGTCGTTATCGGTATCTACAAGAAGTTTTTTGAAGCACTTAGTTAAATAATGCCGACTAAGGTATTCGATTATTTTTACTTATTCAAAAGATCAAGCTGAATATTTGGTAGTGCTCAAACCAGTGTACGCTATGTTCTGAGGATGTATTATATTGTGGATAGGAATCAGTCAGTAGCTTTGCAGCTGTGCTGGCCTACTATGTTAAAAGCACCAACTAAATTGCAACAGCAACGGACAGATCAGGAATTACTGGATTTGCTGAATCAGGGGGATGAGAGCGGCATTGAGCTGATTTTCAGGCAGTACTACGCCTATGTTTGCAAGGCGGTGTATAAAATCATTCCGGATAGCAATCTCGTAGAAGACCTGGCGCAGGATGTGTTTTATGAACTTTGGCGGAAGCGGGGCCGCATCCAGGTTGCCTCATCGCTAAAGGGCTATTTACGGCGTGCAGCTGTGAACAAAGCGCTTAATTTCGTCCGCGATCAGCGCATAAAATTCACGGAGGAAGAGCAGGCGCCTGTACAGAAAAGTACAGAAGCTACGGCTCCTGAGCTAATGGCTGCTGAGCACCTGCAGTCGAGAATAGATGCCGCGATTGATGCACTGCCCGAACGGTGCCGTATCGTTTTCGTACTCAGTAGGTTCGAAGATATGAGCTACCGGGAAATTGCTGAACAACTGGAGATATCGCCCAAGACCGTCGAAAATCAGATGGCAAAGGCATTGAAACTGCTCCGGGAAATGCTGGAGGTCGACCGAAAGAAGTAAGCTGCAATCCCTTTAGAATATGACGTTTGGGCGGGCAGATGACATTTTGAGCATTATTCGAAAAAAGGAAAATAATAGATAGGGGAGGCCGGTTATGCCTGTGTCCTATTGACGAATGAATCAAATGAGAATGAAATTATCACGATATATATCATTGTTTCACCGGCAGCGAACCGGTCAGTTGCGGCCGGAAGAGGAAGAGGCCTTTCGCAGTCAGCAGGACCCCGGGCTGCATCGGGAACTCGAAGAGCTGTGGTCAGAAAGTCGGTCTTACAAGTCTGGCTACGAGCCGGATGTGGACAAGGGGTTCTCCCGCCTGAAGTTCCGCATGGATGCCGACCGGGCCAGGGAAGCCCAAACCGTAGAGCTGAAGTCAACGTCCCGGAAATGGATGAGCATCGCCGCAGCAATCGCGCTCGTCATGGCGCTGGGGACGATCTGGCTCGTTAACCGTGGGCAAGGAGCTTCCGGCATGGTTTTTACGACCGGTCCGGCTGAACAATTGGAAGTCACCCTTCCCGATGCCTCTGTTGTTTATCTCAATGAGGATTCTTACCTGAGCTTTGATGTTGCTGATGGCAAAAGACAAGTTTCCCTCACCGGTGAGGCTTACTTCAAAGTAGCACCTGACCCCGGGCGTCCGTTCGTGATTCAATCTAACGGAGTGCGTACGACCGTTTTGGGTACCGCATTCAACCTCCGGGCTTATCCGGAAGAACCCACTGTTGAAGTGGAAGTGACAGAGGGCCTGGTGCGTATGGAAAATGCTCAGGTCGGCCAGCAGGTCGAACTCAAGCCGAAGGAGCGCGGTGTTTTTAAGGCTGACGAGCAAAAGCTGGTCAAGAAGCCTGCTCCCGAACTCAATGCACAGGGGTGGCATAGCCAGCAAATGGTTTTTCGTGATGCAGCATTGGGCAATGCGCTGCAGGAAATTGGCCGGTATTACAAAGTCGAATTCAAATTGGCCAATAAAGACTTGCAATCTTGTGCACTCTCTACAGAAATTGAAGGAGACCCTTTGCCTGATTTTCTGCAAGTGCTGGAGACCATCTACGGGCTCAATGTAGAGCAGGTTGGTGCATCCACTTACCAGCTAAACGGCGGGCGGTGCCGGTAAGGCTAAGCTATAGGTTCAAGTAACCTAAGCTCGACCCGGCGGTTGCGTAGCCTGCCGCTTTGTGTGTCGTTGGAATTGCGGGGGTATTTTTCGCCCATGCCCCGGGAATTGAGCCGTTTTGGCGAGATGCCCTTTTGTTTCAGGTATTCCGCCACCGCTCTCGATCGTTTTTCTGATAAAGACAAGTTGGTTGCCGCGGCGCCCACATTATCGGTGTGCCCGATGATGTCCAGCTGCATGTCCGGATGGGCTTTCATAATCCGGGCCAGTTCATCCAGCTCTTGCCGGGACGCCGGCGTCAGTTGCGCTCCACCGGACTGAAACTGAATGTGGTCCAGGGTGATAAAGTGGCCGCGCATCAGTTCCTTTAGCTTTTGACCCTGCAGTTCCAGCGTAGGCAATTCCTCCACCAGCTCAAATTCCAGCTTTTCAAAGCAGACGGCTTGCCGGTTGTTGTAATTGCCGGTGGCGGAGGTCACCCCCCAGTACACCTTTTCTTTGCCTCTGAAGATCGTCCTGACCAGGTCACGCTTTAGCGAAATTACTTCTTTGCCGTCGATACGGACACTCAAAGTCTGAGTGTTTGCTGCCCAGTTGATGTTTAGGTCATGCTCCCGGCAGTCTTCAATATTGGAAATCCACTTAGGCCCTGCCAGGTTGAAGCCGTGGTTGACACTGCCGTCTCTGAGGATGGCTACATGATCCTGCCAGGGGTCGCCCAGATGCTCGTTTTGCCAAGTGTCAATTTCGATACCAATTGCTGGGTTCAGCCCCGCAAAGCCCATCCCTTCCCCCCGGTAGCCGGTCCGCTCGGCGTAAGGGTGGAAAACGAAAACCATCCCATCCGCTCCGTCGCGGTCCTTACACCCGAGCATAACCCTCAACTGCATGTCAAAGGAAGACTTAAGGCTGATGGCTTTCTTGTACCAAATCGATCCGGAGGACCACTGATAATCGGGGGTGAGGGTAATGCAATTGCCGCCCGATTGGCGGGCATCGCCGTCAAGCCTGAAATCTGTAATTTGGGGAGTCTGAGCGCGCAACAGAAAAATGGGGCTAAATACAAAGAACAGGAAAGTATAAAGGGCAAGGTGTTTCATAGCTATCGGGTTTTGCGAAAACGAATATGTTGTCAAAACGCGAGATTGCCTGCTTTGGTTTCTCAAAGCCCGATTTTAGCAGGGGATGCTTCCGGGGCATAAAAAAGCCGCCTGTCTGAAGGTCAGGTTCAGACAGGCGGCAGAAGGGAAGCGCAAATACTTTAGGCTTAAATAATCATGCCCGCGCCTACGGTCTCATTCGTCCCCTCATCTACGAAGATCACGCTGCCGGTAATGCGGTTTTTACGGTAGGCATCGTAGTACAGCGGCTTAGTAGTCCGTATCACCACACGTGCGATGTCATTCATGCCGATGGTCTTGTCTTCTTCGTTGCGGTGTAGGGTGTTAATGTCCAGTTTGTACCGTATCTCCTTGACGATACAGCGCACCTCTTTGGTGGTATGAAGTACGGCATATTTACCCCGGGGTTGCAGCGGACGGTCCGAGAACCAGCAAACCATGATTTCCAGGTCCTGCTCTACCTCAGGGTGGTTGTTTTCCCGCACAATCATGTCGCCCCGGCTTAGGTCGAGGTCATCCTCCAGCAGGAGGGTCACCGACATCGGTGGGTACGCCTCGTCGACTTCCCCGTCAAAGGTGTCAATCTTTTTGATTTTGCTGGTGAATCCGGAAGGCAGCAGCATTACATCATCTCCTTTTTTGAAGATGCCACCGGCGATGCGTCCGGCATAGCCCCGGTAGTCGTGGTAGTCATCAGAGTTGGGACGCACCACATACTGTACCGGGAAGCGGCAGTCAATGAAGTTGTGGTCGCTGCCAATGTGTACGTTCTCCAGGTAGTAAAGCAGGGTAGAGCCATCGTACCAGGGGGTGCTTTCCGACTTGGTCACCACGTTATCGCCCTTCAGCGCAGAAATTGGGATAAAGTGGACGTCATTGACATTCAGTTTGTAGGAAAACTCCTCAAAGTCCTGTTTGATCTTTTCGTAAGTCTCCTCCGAATAGTCGACGAGGTCCATCTTATTGATACACACGACAAGGTGCGGAATTTGCAGCAGGGATGCGATAAAGGCATGCCGGCGGGTTTGTTCCAGTACGCCCCGGCGGGCATCAATGAGGATGAGTGCGACGTTGGCTGTAGATGCCCCGGTGACCATATTCCGGGTATACTGAATGTGGCCCGGCGTATCAGCGATGATGAATTTGCGCTTGGGTGTTGAGAAGTAGCGATAGGCCACATCTATGGTAATGCCCTGTTCGCGTTCGGCTTTCAGGCCGTCGGTGAGAAGCGCCAGGTTAACGCCTTCTTCCCCCCGTCGTTCGCTGCTCTCGCGCACGGCATCGTACTGATCCTCAAAAATTGACTTGCTATCGTACAGCAGCCGCCCGATAAGGGTGGACTTGCCATCATCTACACTGCCCGCTGTGGTGAACCGGAGCAGCTCCATATTATCGTAATTTTCCATTTTGCTTTTGTTTTTCCTTGATTGATCGATTGGGGAGTCTAGAAGTAGCCTTGTTTCTTTCGGTCCTCCATGGCAGTTTCAGAGCGCTTATCGTCTGTACGGCCGCCCCGCTCTGTTTTACGGGCAATGGAGACCTCCTTGATGATATCCTCAATGGTTTTGGCCTCAGATTCCCATACACCGGTGCAGGTCATGTCGCCAATAGTACGGCAGCGTACCATGCGGGTTTCCACTGCGGCTGCTTCTTCAGGCCGCTTGTGGATGTATTCGCAATCTGCAAGCAGTGTGCCTTCCCGGGCAAAAACGGGGCGCTCGTGGGCAAAGTAAAGGCTCGGCAGTTCTACTTCTTCCATTGCCAGGTACATCCACACATCGAGCTCCGTCCAGTTGCTGATAGGGAAGACGCGGAAGTGCTCCCCGTAGTTTTTCTTGCCGTTGAACAGGTTCCAGAGCTCCGGGCGCTGATTTTTGGGGTCCCATTGCCCAAATTCATCGCGGTGGGAGAAGAAGCGCTCCTTGGCACGGGCTTTCTCTTCGTCCCGGCGGGCACCGCCCAGTGCAGCATCGAATTTGCCTTTTTCCAGCTCTTCGAGCAATACATGCGTTTGCAGGTAGTTGCGGCTGGCGTTGTACCCTTTCTCCTCCACAATAGCACCGCTGTCGATGGCCTCCTGTACAGAACCAACAATCAGGCGGGTGCCGGTTTCCCGGACCAGTTTGTCCCGGTATTCAATGGTTTCCGGGAAATTGTGCCCGGTATCTACGTGCAATAGCGGAAAAGGAATATTGGCTGGAAAGAAAGCCTTGCGGGCCAGGTGTACCATAAGGATGGAGTCCTTGCCTCCGGAAAACATCAGCACTGGCCGCTCAAACTGAGCCGCGACTTCGCGCATGATGAAGATGGATTCTGATTCCAGCTCTTTGAGGTGATTGAGATGATAACTCATAATGTAAAGGTTATTCGCAATGATTGATCAGTGCTCCGGTTGCAGAGCGCCTGCGGTTATGCTTTAGGTAATTCAATATGTGGTTTCAGGAATTGGAAGACGGCCTCTACGCTCTCTTCCAGCGACTGCTTGTCGGTTTTGATTTCCAGCGCAGGGTGGGGCGGTGGCTCATAGGGGGCATCAATGCCAGTGAAGCCTTTAATCTGGCCGGCTCTTGCTTTTTCATAAAGCCCTTTGACATCCCTGGATTCGCAGACTTCCAATGGTGCATTGATGTAAATTTCGAGGAAGTCTTCGTGCCCGATAATCTGCCGGGCCATGTCTCGTATTTCCACCGTTGGGCTGATGAAGGAATTCAGCGTGATAATGCCGCTGTCGAGGTACAGCCGGGCGATTTCCGCAATGCGGCGGATATTTTCCTGCCGGTCTTCCAGGCTGAAACTGAGGTTGTTATTAATGCCGCTGCGGATGTTGTCGCCATCGAGCACCTGCGCAAAGAAACCATTATTATAAAGGTAGCGTTCCAAATGCTGAGCAATCGTGCTTTTGCCCGAGCCGGACAAGCCGGTAAGCCACAGGACTTTACTCCGTTGGCCAAGCCTTCGCTCCCGGTCGCTGCGCTGTAGCAGCCGGTCGAAAATAGGGTGGATGTGTTCTGTCAAAACGGGTTCTTTTTGTGCCCGGGATAGCCACCGTAAAGGTGTTGTCTGGAATTGGCGAGTGCTTGTCAGTCTTTTGCTGATGTTGGCTGCCCCGGAATACGTTTAATAATTGACACACAAATGAATCGCAAAGAAATAGGTTTTTTGCTATTTGCCCAAACCTTTGCCTACTTGTGTCCGCCGCCCTCGCTTTTGCCGGTGCAAATTTGATAAATTATTTTTACTCTATAGATTTTATAGGAATTTAAAATCGCTTATGTCCTCTAACCATTTTGAAACCAACGCCATTCGCGGGCAGATGAAGCGCACCGAGCAACGAGAGCACAGTGCACCGCTTTTTATGACTTCCAGCTTTGTTTTCCCAGGCCCTGAACAGATGGAGCTGGCTTTTCAGGGCAGTGCTGATGACAACATCTACAGCCGCTACAGCAATCCCAATACAGACGAACTGATTCAAAAGGTCTGTTCGATGGAAGGCGCCGAAGATGGCTTTGCGCTGGCTTCCGGTATGTCGGCAGTATTCGCAAGCATGGCCGCCTTTTTAAAGGCCGGCGATCATGTGCTGGCTTCGAGGGCGGTATTCGGCTCCACCCATCAAATTTTAACTGAGCTCTTGCCGCGTTGGGGCATCACGCATTCTTACGTAGACCCGCTTGATGTGGGCAGCTGGGCGGCGCATCTGCAACCTTCCACTAAGATGCTGGTCCTGGAGACACCTTCCAACCCTGGTCTTCAGCTGATAGACCTTGAGGCAGCGGGCGATTTCGCGAAAGCGCATGGGCTTGTTTTCAACGTAGACAACTGCTTCGCCACGCCTTATTTGCAGCAGCCCGGCCGGTACGGTGCAGGCCTCATCGTGCATTCTGCCACCAAGTGGATGGACGGGCAGGGGAGAGTCCTTGGCGGTATCGTCGTGGGCAAGGCAGACCTTATCGAAGAACTGCGGTTTTTCTGCCGGCATACGGGGCCGGCTATGTCCCCTTTCAATGCCTGGGTGCTGTCGAAAAGCCTGGAAACCCTAAGTGTACGCATGGACCGGCATTGCGCCAACGCCCTTGAAATAGCCAAATGGCTGGAAGCACGCCCGGAAGTGGAACGGGTGCACTATCCGCACCTGGAAAGCCATCCACAGTATGCGCTGGCTAAAAAGCAAATGAAGCATGGTGGTGGTATCGTCGCATTTGATCTGAAGGGAGGACTGGAATCCGGGCGGCAGTTTTTAAGCCATATTCAGATGTGCTCTTTGTCTTCAAACCTGGGGGATACGCGCACCATTGTCACCCACCCGGCTACCACGACCCACTCGAAACTTTCAGAGGCTGATCAGACGGCGGTGGGCATAGGGCCGGGCATGATCCGGGTATCTGTGGGGTTGGAGCATGTGGAGGATATCCGGCAAGACCTGGCACAGGCACTGGAAGCGTAGCTTTTGGCCTACTTTTTTTTCGATTGGGCAATAGTTCGCCCATGGCACTCGTTAATGCCGTGTTTAGTAAGTGACGCCCAGCATGGCTTTGCGTCTCAAACCTGACACTTCTAACAAACTAACGATTCTATTATGTCAACCACCAATCCAACGCCTAATCCTTCCGGCCCAACGCCTAATCCCGGACCTGGTAAGAAAGATGACGGGCAACAAAAGTTGAAAATTGCAGCAATCGCGACCATCGCAGTGCTTGCCATCGTGTGTATTGTACTGGTGATTAGCCTGGTCAACAAAAACAACGCCAACGATAGCCTGACCTACGAGCTGAATGAATCGGAGCAGCTGAAGGCCGAACTGGAGAAGCAGTACTACGAAGCCCTTTCTGAGCTGGAAGAGATGCGCGGCAGCAATGAAGAGCTCAACGCACTCATCGAAGCCCAAAAGGCGGAGCTCAAGGAGTCTAAAGACCGGATCGATATCCTCCTCCGCGATAGCCGCCAACTGGCAGAAGCCCGCAAGCAGATCAACGGCATGAATGCCAAGGTCGAGCAGTATCTGGCGGAAATCAATCAGCTCCGTCAGGAAAACGAGGAGCTTACAGAGCGGACTGCCGCCCTGAGCGAGGAAAACTATTCTCTGAATTCCAACCTCGACTCCGCCCGCATGCGCAATATGGAACTGTCTTCTGCAAAAGCGGCACTGGTGAGCGAAAAGGAGGCTGTAGAAGCGGACCGGGCACGCCTGGCTAAGAAGGTGAATATTGCCTCTGTGGTCAAAGTAACGAATGTAGAGGCAGAAGGCCTAAAGCTGCGAGACAATGGCAAAACGGCTTCCCGCCGGAGCGCCAAAAATGTAGATCAGCTACAGGTATGCTTCAATACCACTGCCAATCAGGTGGCGGAATCTGGCGTGGAGGAATTCCTGATCCGTATTGTCAACCCGCTGGGTGAGACCCTCGCGGTGGAGTCTATGGGGTCGGGCGTTTTTGTTAATAACGCCAACGGGGAGCAAATTCGTTACACCATGATCAAGGAGGTAGACTACGACCGCGACGAGCAGCGCCTCTGCCTGACTTGGGCTCCGAGCGAAGCATTTCAGGAAGGCAACTACGAAGTGGAAATCTACAACAAAGGCTACCTGGCTGGTACGAGCAGCTTCCAGCTGAAATAGCCTGCCGCCAAGAAACAAAGCAAACTACGCAGCAGCGCCCGGGTATGATTTCGGGCGCTGTTTTTATTTGCGGGCCAGCAATTTTGAACAATACCCGGGCCAAATTGATTTTTACGTTTATATAATCTGAAAAAGCTTGTATGAGCGAAAAGAAGGAAAAATTCATCAACCCCATTGATCCGGATAAAATTGCGGAAAATCCGCACAACTTGCCTTACGCCCATACCGTAAGCGGTGTGGAGATCAAACCCATCGACAAAGGAAAGGTGAAGGGCAGGGCGGTCAAAGCCATGTATAAGCAATCGGATATGCAGCTGGAGCAAATCCGCAAGCAGATAGAGCTGCTGGCGCAGCAGGCTAAGGGTATTCAGGACCGCATCTCCATATCTGAGCAAATCTATAATGCTCAAATGAATTTTGAGCCTTTGATTGGCTTTGTTTACCACCTGTACGAGCGCCGGGACGGGAGCGAATACGTGCTTTCTATGGTCAGCCCGGAAGAGTGGGGCCCCAACCCGCCTTATCGCTTTGTAGCCACGGTGGAGCTCCTGGCAGACCATACCTGGGATGTTTTGCGCAAGGCTTCTGAAACGGAAGCGGACGAGCGTGATTTTTAATTGCTGCCTGAATCTTCTGGTCTTAAAAAATCAGCTATGCGACTTTTGATATTTATGTCAGCCTGTTTGTTCCTGATGGGGCCAGTAGTCGAGTGGGAGGGGGAGACTTCCTATGAGATGGGCGACCTGATTCGGAATCAGCCTTCGACTCATAAATTTGTTTTTCGGAACGTCAGCGGTGAGCCTATGGTCATCGATAATGTGCGGACTTCCTGTGGCTGTACGGTGCCCGAATGGGATGAAGTGCCCATTGCGCCGGATTCCACGGGTGTCATCGCCGTGACTTACGATGCCCGTGACCTGGGCTATTTTAAGAAGAAAGTCAAAGTCTACTTTAGCAATCAGCGAAAAGCAGAGGTGCTTTTCATTGAAGGTTGGGTGGAAGAACTTTAGTGTTTTTCAACTGTCTGATCTGATCATAGACCGCAATCCCCGCTGCCATCGCCACATTCATAGAGGTATTGACCCCGTACATGGGCAGGTGCATGGTTCGCGTGCACAGCGCCAGTATTTCGGGTGGGATACCATGCGCTTCCTGGCCGACCACCAAGACGGTTTTTTCCTGCGCTTCCACCTGCGTATAGGGCAGGCTTTGATCCGTAATTTCCAGACCCAACAAAACATGGTCTTTTTCAAGTTCCTGAACACCTTCGAGGTCCAGCACGCTATGGGGTACATAGTCTAAGGTAGCCCGGGCGACCCGCCTCACTTTGCGGTGTTCCAGCAGCTCCGCCGGCCCATAGAAGTAAAGGTGGGCCAGGCGTGCCGCATCCGCCAGGCGGAAAAGGCTGCCGATATTCCGCACGTCGGTAATGCCTGCAAGGAGCAGGCTCAGGGGATGCCGGTTGTTGCTAATATTTCGGATATAGGCTTGCAAATCTTCCGGACGGTCATCGTAAAAGGTAGATTGTTTCGGCATAATCGCTGCATCAGTTGGTGTGGAAAGGTAAGGCTTCCTGATTGAAAAATAGGACAGGGAGGTTAATTAACACTAGCACTACCACCCTGAAATACGCGTTCTCTTTACAAGCAACACTTTTTTCATGAAAACCCCGTTATTGATTCTTCTCCTGTTTTTGAGTGGTTCACTGAGCTTCGGGCAGACCGATATTCAGGTGCTGGGCACGGATCGCCCTGAAACGGGTCAGCGGATCATTTGGCAAAACAACGCCTTCTACCTACTGCTTCAGGTGCAAGCCGAGATTGGTGGGGAAAATGCCGTGCTCCTAAAGCTGGATGCTAGTGGCAATATGCTTTGGGCCAGAGCTGTAGGCACGCCCGGTCGTGATCTTGTCAACGATTTAGCGCCCCATCAGGATGGCGTCCTGGTGCTGGGCCGGATGGTGGAGCCCGGTAATCCCAATGTGATTGATGATGTTTTTCTGCATTATTTTGAATCCAATGGTATTATTGGCTGGAGCCGCTACTTTGGCCGTACCACCGGCGGGGACGATGAACACGCGGATGCTGTTTTTACAACTGATGCCGGCAACATCGCTGTGGTGATGCATGAGGCCGTAGGGCAGGACCGCCCGGCTTACCTCACACTGTTGCAGGACAACGGAAGTCCCATCTGGGGGACACAGCTTCGCCATGAAAGCCTGGACTGGGTTTTTCCGGCACACGGACTTGAGCACGGCAATCGGTTTTGGATAGCGGGGGCTGCTTCACTCGCAGATGGAACAGAGGAAGCCTTCTGGGCTACGCTCAATACAGCCGGGCAGCCGCTGTCCTGGTACGCTATGGATGTGACGGAGGATCAGCCCTGCAGTTTCCGGCAGATTATACCGCTGGAAGAGGGGTGCCTTATGGTGGGCACTGTAGGTGCGGATACCCCTGATTTATTATTGGTATGGGCGGACGAGAATGGCGATCAGGTTCTAACCCGGCGTTTCCACGATCCTGAGGGGGCAAGTTTGCTAGCTGCCTCCGGAGGGTATCAACGGGCCGATGGGCGGGTAGTGGTCGCAGCCAATCGCTTCGAAGCATCTGCTGGGGTAGAGGGTACGGGCCTTTGGTTGCTGATTGAAGCAGATGGAACGCTTGCCGAATGCCGAAGAATTGGGCAGGGCCAGGAAGTCATTCTGCAACTGGTCCCTGGGCCCGCAGGTACCATCGCTGCAACGGGTAGTACCTTCTCGGTCGGTAGCACTGCCGGTGATGCCACCTTTTTACAATGGCCGGAAAACTGGTGGGAAGCCCCGGAAAATTGCTTGTCCGTATCCGGTCAGCTGGAGCCAGCGGCTATAGCCTGGAACAGCCGCTCCGGTGGCGCATTCTCGCAGCCCTGGCTGGCAGAAGCCAATCATGAGATGGTGGATGTGCCGTATTTTCCGGATGAAAAATCACCCCTTTGCTGCCCGGATCAGGATACGCTCTATGCTTCCATCTGTGCAGGAGAGGCATTTGAAGGCTTCACTACAGCGGGTACGCACCGTTACCAAATTGATAGTGCGGGGGACTGCGGGCTGGACCGGCTTTTGGTGTTGGAAGTAAAAGATACGGCGGAGCTCCTGAGCCTGGAAGTGGAACCCTCAGATTGTGATCAGCCGAATGGAAAAATTCAGGTGGCCGTAGCAGGGGATAGTTTGCAATTTAGTTTATCGGGCGGGCCCTTTCAGGCTGAGCCACAGTTTGAAGCCCTATTGCCCGGTGTTTATACGTTGGCTATAGAGCTGCCTAATGGGTGTAGGGCTACGTTGGAATCGATCGTTGTCGCTACAGATTGCCCGGTTTACCTGCCCACTGCTTTCTCCCCCAATGGTGACGGGCGCAATGACGTGCTTCAGCTGTATACACCTCTGGCACAGGCAGCAGGGGTGATTTCCTTTCGGGTATACGACCGTTACGGGGGGCTGCTTTATGAAACCTCCGGCCCCTTGTCAGCAGTGCAATGGGATGGGCGGGTGAACGGACAGCTGGTCAATCCGGGCGTTTACACCTGCGTAGGCCGGGTGCAATTGCCTTTGCGGGAATTGGAGATCGCTCAGGCAGTCACGGTGACGCCTTAGACCGTGTTGGGACTTTAGTAATCGGTCTGCAAACTACACTTTTTTGCTTATACTTCGCCCCGAAAATCCTCATTTAGCTAAGGCTAAACTCCGGTTTTCGGCTCTTGTCTAAACAAAAAATTGTTAGTTTTCGACTAGAAGACCAAAATCCCAACACGGTCTTAAAAAAATACCCGGAGCAACCATTGGCTGCCCCGGGCTTTTTAGCTTGTCATTATGCTTGCGGTTAGCCCATGTAAGGATAGCGGTAATCCGAAGGCGGATTAAAGTTTTCCTTGATAGAGCGGGCAGAGACCCAACGGTAGAGGTTGATGATGGAACCTGCTTTGTCGTTCGTACCCGAACCTCTGGCACCGCCAAAAGGCTGCTGTCCTACCACTGCACCGGTAGGCTTATCGTTAATGTAGAAGTTGCCGGCAGAGTGGCGCAGGCGCTCAATCGCCTTGTGCGCCGCGTAACGGTCGTTGGAAAATACTGCACCGGTAAGGGCATAAGGGGAGGTGCTGTCCACAAGGTCCAGCGTTGCCTCAAAGTCCTCGTCTTCATATACATAGATGGTCAGTACCGGTCCAAAGATTTCCTCCTCCATGGTCGTGAAGTGCGGATTGCCAGTTACGATGACCGTAGGTTCTATGAAGTAGCCTTCCGACTTATCATAGCCGCCCCCCACGATGATTTCGGCTTCATCGCTCTTTTTAGCGATTTCGATGTAGTTAGCAATTTTGTCAAAAGCCCGCTCATCGATCACGGCACCCATGAAGTTGCTGAAGTCCTCCACGGTACCCATTTTTACAGTCATGATGTCCCTGATCAGCCCCTCTTTGAGCGCTGGCCATTTGCTCTTTGGCAGGTAAGCGCGGGAAGCAGCGGAGCATTTTTGACCCTGATACTCATAGGCACCACGGACCAAAGCGGTCACCACCTGCTGCACATCAGAGGAAGGGTGCATAACCAGGAAGTCCTTCCCCCCTGTTTCCCCAACGATACGGGGGTAACTGCGGTACTTGGGCAGGTTTTTTCCGATGGTTTGCCAAAGGCTTTGAAAGACTTTTGTGCTTCCGGTAAAGTGCAGCCCGGCGAAGTCCTTATGCTCAAAAATAATATCGCCGGCGACAGGGCCGTCTACGAGCACCAGGTTGATGACGCCATCCGGCAGCCCGGCAGCTTCCAGTACTTCCATTAGCAAGCCTGCTGAATAAACCTGAGTTTCTGCAGGCTTCCAGACGACGGTGTTGCCAAGGAGGGCAGGCGCACCGGGCAGGTTGCCGGCAATGGCGGTGAAGTTGAACGGCGTAATGGCAAAGACAAAGCCTTCCAGTGGCCGATATTCCACCCGGTTCCAGATTGCAGACTCAGGCTCGCTCAGCGGCTGGTCTTCGTACATCTCGGTCATATACTGCACATTGAAGCGGAAGAAGTCGGCGATCTCCGCCACTGCCTCAATTTCAGACTGATGGGGTGTCTTGGACTGTCCCAGCATCGTAGCCGCGTTCATTTTATAGCGGTAGGGGCCAGAGATGAGGTCGGCAGCGCGCAGGAAAATGGCTGCGCGTTCCTGCCAAGGCATAGCCTCCCAGGCCGGCTTAGCTTCCAATGCGGCATCAATGGCCATATTGACGTGCTCCGGGCCGCCTTTGTAGTAATGGCCCAACGTATGCTTTAGCTCATGCGGAGGGTGCATGGCAATTTTGGTGTCAGTTGTAATTTTTTTCCCGCCGATGGTCATGGGGACGTCCCGCTGTTCGGCCTTCATGGCTTTGAGCGTCTCCTTGAGGGCTTCCCGTTCCGGAGTGCCGGGTGCGTAGCTCAGAGAAGGTTCGTTGACCGCAGGTGGCGGTGTGAAATATGCATTAGCCATATCACTGGTTTTATCGGTTATGTAATTTTGGCGCGAAGTTAGGGGTTTCCCTTTGCTATTAAAAATAGATCAGTAGGCGGTTTGGTTGAGGTAGGTCCGGATAAACAAGATGGTATCGTATTCGCCAACGTAAACTTTGGTGTCGCTATCAACGGCTTGCTGCAGGCTGGCTTTGTATTCCTTGTAGATAGACCGTACGGCGGCAAAGTTGATTTGGGCCCGGTTTTCACCAGTGTAAAGCGTGTTTTCATCCTGAATGAGGCCCATGTCCCCAAAGATTTCAATCAGCAGGCGGTATACGGGTGCTTTGTCTTCTGCCCGCCAGGCCAGATTGATGAAGCCTCCGTACTGGCTGATGTAGTTGCGCAGCTTGGTGATTTTGGTATAAAACTGCTGGCCAAGTTGCTGAAGCTCGGTTTCCAGCGCTTCGATTTCAGTATTCGCCACCTCCAGTAGGGAGTCCCGTTCCTGCAACTGGGCGGCGAGCAGGGCCTGATCGCCCGTGGCGGCATCCAGTACGGAAAGGCGTTTGAGTTGTTCCACCAAAAAGTCTGAGGCGTTGGCCGCCTGCCCCGCCTGTGCGGTAAGGCCTGACCGGGTGATCACCTCCTCCAGGCAGGGGCCATCTGCTACCGGGCCCGTAAGAAAATCGGTGTTTTGAAAGAGCAGGACTACTGCAGCGACGACCTCCAGGATAAGTGCGGTGAAGAGGGCATTCAGGTAGTTTTCCTTGATGGTTTTAATAACGCCTGTAATCCCCAGCAGGGTGATGATCGCAGTGAGGGAGAAGATGATGATAAAGATCCAGAACAGTGCTTCTTTCATAAAGGGGCAGTAGTTTTCATCGAAACTACGGAAAAAAATACGAGTTTTGTCAGATAAACATTAATCAGATACCACATTTTCTCAGATATGGAAAATCTCGTTGACCTGTTACAGCGTCGTGTACAAGAGGCACCTGATTTCACTCCTTTCATTTTTTTGAGAGATGGCGTGTCTGATGAGCAATCCTTAAGCCACCGGCTGTTCGATGAGCAGGCCCGGCGTGTAGCGGCTCATTTGCAAGAACATGGGCTAAAGGGGGAGCGATTGCTTTTGCTTTTTCCGCAGGGGATAGAGTATCTGATTGCCTTATTTGGCTGTTTCTACGCAGGTGTGATTGCCGTGCCTGCCTACCCGCCCCGCAATAACCGGAATTTGTTGCGCCTCAAAGCAATCATGCAGGATTGTGGTGCCAGGTTTATTCTGGCTGACCAAAAAGGGGTGGAGTATATGGAAGGAATGAAAGAAGATTTCTCCGCTTATACTTTCCTGCCTATAGAGGGATTGATGGGCACATCTGCCGAGTGGGTGCCGCATCAGCCCGACCTTGAAGGTATAGCCTACCTACAGTATACATCAGGTTCCACAGGTGACCCTAAGGGCGTCATCATCCGGCATGAAAATGTCATGGCCAATATTATCGGCTGTATGCAGACGCACATCCCTGACCTTTCAAAAAGTGTTTCCTGGATACCGATGTACCACGACATGGGGCTGATTTCCATGTTAACCTATTTATTTCAGGGTGGGGTGGAGTGCTATTTTATGTCTCCGGTTCATTTTATACAAAAGCCTGTGCGATGGCTCGCTGCAGTTAGCCGTTATCAGGCTGAGTTTACCCTTGGCCCCAATTTTGCCTTTGATTTGTGCTGCGAGAAAATCACGGACGAGCAGCTCGAAGGGCTGGACCTCAGCAGTATTCGCAGTGTGGTTTCCGGCTCGGAGCGGGTGCGGTGGCGTACGATTCAGGCCTTCTGTGAGCGTTTTGGTCCGGTGGGATTTCCCAAAACCGGATTCCTGCCTTCCTTCGGCCTGGCGGAAGCGACCCTTATCGTGACGACCTCCGCTATTGACCAAAAAGCTAAGGTGCATTATCCGGAAGCCGGGCAATCTTTACTGTCATGGGACGATGGGGCACTTCAGGGTGCCAATCCTGAGCAGGTGCAGGTCAGCAATGGAAAACCAGTTGACGGGGCAGGGGTGGTTATTGTGGATACCGGGACCAGAGCGCTATGCCCGGAAGGTAAGGAAGGGGAGATATGGGCGGGTTATCCCGGCTCCATCGCCTCCGGTTACTGGGAACGGCCGGAAGAAAGCAAAAAGACATTTGAAAATTATACAGCTTCCGGCGAAGGGCCCTACCTCCGCACCGGTGACCTGGGCTTTCTGGTAAATGGCGAGTTATTTATTACCGGCCGGGAAAAAGATTTGATCATCATCCGAGGCACCAACTACTACCCGGACGATATTGAGGAGGTAGTGGAGCATGCGCATCCTGCCCTTCAGGACAACGGCTGTGCAGCCTTTGCAATAGAAAAAGCAGGCCGTGAGCGCCTCGTTCTCGTACAGGAAGTCCGCCGGACCGAGTGGCGCAATGCGAATGAGCAGGAGGTGGTGGATGCCATCCGGCAGGCCGTGAGCGAGGTTTTTGAAATTCAGCCTCACGCAATCGTACTGATCCGGCCCATGAGCCTGCCCAAAACATCGAGTGGCAAGGTACAGCGCTATGCAGCCCGGGAGGATTACCAAAACGGGGCATTGAGGATAATGCACAAGTGGGCTCAACCCGAAACTATTGTTACCGAAGCAGCTCCTATTCCTGAACCAGGAACTGCTGGTTTTGGCGTGCCGGCGATTGTGGAATGGCTAAAGCTTCAGATTGCCGAAAAAGTAAAAATGCCAATGGAGCAGATCAAAGCCGCCGACCCGGTCAAAGCCTATCCGCTGGAATCAGTGGATGCGGTCTTTATCTCCGATGAGTTGTCAGACTGGCTGAAGCTCCGGCTCACCCCAGACACCTTTTGGGCGTTCGATTCGATACAGGAGCTGGCTGAGCATCTGCTTAAGCAATATCAGGAAAACCACGACTAAGCACCAGCTATGTTATTTACATCCCTGGATTACTATCTCTTTTTGCCGATTGTCGCCCTGGTATTTTTCCTGACGCCGGTGCGTTTCCGCTGGGCGTGGCTGCTGGTGGCCAGTTATTACTTTTACATGGACTGGAACCCCTGGTACATCTGGCTAATTGTGGGGTCCACGCTGATCGATTACACAGCAGCCCTGCAAATAGAAAGTGCGGGCAGCCGGCAAAGGAAAAAGACCTGGTTATGGCTCAGTATCGTAGCCAATTTGGGGCTGTTGTTCACCTTTAAGTACTTTAATTTTTTGAGTGGAGAGGCGGCTAAAGTAGCCCGCCTGTTTCAGCCGGCGTTCGAAGCCTACCATTTGGATATACTCCTGCCGGTGGGGATTTCCTTTTACACCTTTCAGACGATGGCGTACACCATTGATGTGTACAAGGGTTTTGCAAAAGCGGAGCGCCACCTGGGGCGTTATGCGCTGTACGTGAGTTTTTTCCCTCAGCTGGTGGCTGGTCCTATCGAGCGGTCCCGGGATTTGCTTTCCCAGTTCCACTTCAACTACCAATTCGATTACCAACGTATTGTGGGCGGGCTGCAGCTTATCCTCTGGGGGCTTTTCAAAAAACTGGTCATAGCTGACCGCCTGGCGCTCTTTGTGGACGAGGTTTACGGGCACCCGACGCAGTACGAAGGCTTCACAATATGGCTGGCTTCGGTCTTTTTTCTGTTCCAGATTTTCTGCGATTTTTCGGCCTACACGGATATTGCCATTGGTAGTGCGCGGATATTGGGCGTGCGCTTGTCGCAAAACTTTGAGAACCGGGTGTATGTCATCACGTCCTTCAATAAATTCTGGCGGGGGTGGCACATTACGCTGACCAACTGGTTTCGGGACTATGTGTTTTTTCAGCTGACGCCCATGGGGCGGGGCATGGCGTGGATACTCGTCGCCACGGTCATTTCCTTTACGCTGAATGGCATTTGGCACGGTGCGGAGTGGACGTTTCTGATCTGGGGCGGGCTCAACGGGCTATTCGTTGCACTGGAGTCTCTGCTGTCGAAACCTGTAGATCGCGGGCTGAGCAAGATTGGTTTGCCGAAGGGCAGGCCATTGCGCTGGCTGATTGATTTTGCGTTCTTTTTTAATCTAGCTATTATTAGCATTATTTTCTTTCGCGCGGTAGATGTACAAACCGCCTTTGCGCTTATTAGCCAGCTTAGGTTTTGGGAGCCTATACAATTGCATTTTAGTATTGTCGATGTAATCGATGTACGGGAGGTTGCCATTGGTATTGGAGCATTATTATTGATGGATGGGTTTCATTATCTGCTCAGAGGTCAGCGTATTGATGTGTTTCTGAGCCAGCAGGCCTGGTGGGTGCGTTGGGCTTACTACCTCATTTTGTTGCATGCTGTATTGTATTTCGGTATGCCTTCCAACCAGGAGTTTATTTATTTTGATTTTTAGGAGCAGCTATAAAATTTTGGAGTTATGAGTTGGTTCGACCCTTACAAAGCGGTTTTAACTTTTCTGCTGAAAAGTTTGGTGTTAGGTATGATCGTACTTCCGCCATATGCTCAGGTTTCTCATAATCAGGTCAAAAATGTGGATTGTTTTTATCCGAAGCTTACTCACTCGGCAGAGCATTTGATTTTGGGCATTTCCAGAGCGGCTACTGGTATTGCGCCTGAAGTGCTAAAGGCGGAATTAGGGTTGAAGGGTCGTATGCTCAATTTTGCCTTTGTGGGAGCAGTAACACCTTATGGGGTGGATTATCATCAGTTGGTCAGGCGAAAGATTTCGAAAGGGAAAGAAACTCCGGTTTTTATTTTGTCCGTTAATCCGGATAACCTGTCACAAAATAGATATAAAGCGCTTTGGAGTGAAGGGGCGCATCCTATTTATGACCTCTTTCTGGTCAACATCAACCCTAATGTAGAGTATTTTCTAAGGAAAATCAGGCGGAAGAAGTCCACCATATTGGATAATGATCCACCAGAAAAAAACGAGTCTTTCCGTTTCTTTGAAGGAGGATGGATGGGCCTGAAAGATCGGAAAGGGGCAGAATCACTTGAGGATGAAGCTGCTGAAATTGACCGCATTTCCACCAAGAAGATCCCTTCACCAGAGCGAATTCAGGCGCTTTCCGAATTGATAAATGCTTTGTCAAAAAGAGGAACGGTAGTATTGGTACGAATGCCCGTCACCAGCAAGGTACGCAGAAAAGAAACTCAGATTTTTCCAGGTTTCAATCAGGAGATGTTGCAGCTTGCTGAGCAGTACAAGGTGCCCTTCCTTGATTATTCCGAAAGAGCCGAAGCGTATTCTTTCTTCGATGCAAATCATTTGAATGTTGAGGGAGCCATTGCCTTTACTCATGACTTAGCCCAGGATATAAAAACTATTCTTCGGTCTGACCACTAACTTCTCGTTCGGGGCCAGGCTGGTAATCAATGTTCTGTAAGTGGCTGAACTTAGGCTTAAGGAGTAAGCGATGAAACGATAAAATACAATCTGAAATTAACCACTATTTACGTCTTCCATCTCCACCCCCAACGCGTCAGCCCCACCGTAGCTGCCAGCGATAGCCCGGTAATGAGCACGCCCCGAAGCAATCCCAGCAGCGCGTTGCCATTCATACCTTCCACAAAGCCGGCCAGCCCGGAAATTTTTAAGATCGGCCACACCAGCAGCCAGGGCGCTACGTAGGCAATCATAGGGTTGCGGCCAGTGTGAGTTAGCCACTGCCAACCTCGTGCCCGGTAGTGGTCGAGCAAGAGGAAGAAGGCCATAAACAGGAAGGTGGACAGCCCGGCAGTCACATAGTAGTAGCTCATCGTGGCGTGATCCTTACGAATGCCGCCCTCATAGGGCTCAAAAGCCATACCTATGATCAGGAAAGCACTGCCCCATGCCAGCAATTGGCCCAGGAAACGGGCGGTGGGAGAGCCGTCTTTTCGAAGCAGCAGGGCTGTAAGCGCCAAAAAGCCTAATTGCAGCAGGAACAACGGAAACCCCCAACGGCCAAATAGACCAGTAAGAGATAACATGACCAGGGCGACCATAAGCCATCCGGTAGCAGTCAGGGAGGAAGAACCATCGCCGGTCTCTCTTTTGGCAGCATAGGCTTGTGCCAAATCACCCACAATGGATCCGGCGAGCACAATATGCAGGTACTGTAAAAAGCTGAAATTGAAGAACCAGGGCAGGGGAGAGCCGTTCCAAAGCACTGCGGTCCAGTTGTCGCCGGCAGATTGGCTGAGGCGAAGGGCGAACAGCACCGCCAGAAGGGCCAGCCGGGGCAGCACGTTG
This sequence comes from Phaeodactylibacter sp., assembly GCF_022763345.1. Taxonomy (GTDB): domain Bacteria; phylum Bacteroidota; class Bacteroidia; order Chitinophagales; family Saprospiraceae; genus Phaeodactylibacter. The sequence continues at coordinate 45,907 of NZ_JALEGS010000111.1, read as the reverse complement.
TTGCGGGTCAACAGCCAGGCCACTGCGCCAAAGAAAGCAACGTTGGACAAAATCAGGATGATAATATCGGTCCGTTCCAGTGAGAAGTACCGGCTGTCCCCGGGTTTAGACTCACCGGGTAGCAATAGCAGGTACACGATGGCCAGTAAGAGCCCGAGGGTGTTAAAGTGTTCGTGGTACTTCCACTGCCGTATGCGCGGGTGCGTGCCATAGATGGCAAACAGCAGCACAAAGCCCCCCAAAGCCAGCAGTTGCTCCACGGTGCCCGGGCTGCTTGTCATGTATTGCGGGATCAGATGCTGGTAGAACAAGGCAAAAAAGAACAACCAGCCCCAACGTTTGAAGGCCTGTAAGACGATACGCCACTCCGCGACGCCTTTCCCTAACCGGCTGCGGAGGGAAAACGGAAAGGCCATGCCCATAGCAAATAGAAACATCGGAAAAACCAAATCCACCCAGGTGATCCCTGCTATAGCAGGATTGAACTGATGATCAGGAGGAGGCACCTGAGCGTGGTGCATCCAGGCAGGTAGGACACCGCCGTGCGCAATATGTCCGGACAGAATCATGCCAATAATGGCCAGCCCACGTAGGGCATCAAGGGCGGAAGACCGCATTGGAGTTATTGCTGTGCTCAATTTTTGAACTAAAATAGTAAAAAAAGAGGCAGTTGCCCCTCTACTTTAGCTGATTCTCAAGCACCACAAACGGGATGCCCTTCTGCACCCAGCCTTCTATTTCTCCCCGATCCGGTACAACTTCAAAGGCGAGGGACCCCAAGACCAGGTCGTCGTCCCCATCTGAGTCGATATCGGCACTGTCCATGACGATCCATCTTCCAAGCTTGGATTGTGGAAAAGTGGAAGCCCGCATGGTCCAGCCGCCCTGATTTTCAAAAAAGACAAAACTGGCCTCCGGCTGCCGCTTAAAATCCGGAAAAAAGGAGATCGCTGCCAGGTCCAGGTCTCCATCCTGATCAAAATCCCCGGGGATGGCATCGTAAGCGCCGGGCAGTGGCTGAAAAAAGGCTTGTTCAAACCCCATTTCCCCATCGTTTTCAAAGAGGTAGATACCGTGGTAAGGCTTCAGCACAGGCGGGTAGTCGGCATTATCGCCAGCGGTGTAGAGAATGTCGGTATGCCCGTCCTGATTATAGTCGAGCAAACGGAAGGTGCTTGAGCCGTAGGAAGCGGGCAGGCGAAGGAGGAGCTTCTCTTCAAACATGCCATTCCCTAGATTTTCATACAACCAGAACCCCTCGTCGCCCTGCCCGAAGAGCGCCAGGATATCTGGCTTACCGTCTCCGGTAAAGTCCTCAATAGCGGTTTTGATGGCGCCGGGCTGCGCGCGCAGGGTGTGTGGGGCAAAGGTGCCATCCGGATGTTGTTCCCACCAGGCCAGCCGTCCGGTCCATTTGGCAAATTCGGCAATCACCACATCCATGCGGCCGTCACCGTTCAGATCAGCATAGGCACTATGCACGGGCCGTTGCAGGCTGTCGATGAGGATTTGCGGAGGCTGCCCACCTCCTTTGGGCAATTGAAGCAGAAAACCTTCGGGCGCATCCGTAGGGGAGAAAGAGCCCATGACCGTGAGGAGCAAATCGGTAGGGTTGTCCTGCAGGCTGACTGCACCTTGCCGGACTTTGGCTTGTTGCCGGAGATTTAGATTTTGGTCAAAAACCATCAGCCGCTGCTTGTTAGCGTCACCCAGGTATAGGCCCCCGGGGAAGGCATCGATCAGGGTGGTGGATGGAGGAGAGAGGAAATAGTCCGGAAAGCGGGCCTGAAAAAGTGAGGTGGTGTCCAATGCCAATAGAGCAGGCAGGTCCCATACGGCTGGTGCATTTTCCAGGTAAAAGGCCTGAATAGCCATCCAGGTTGCCGAATCAATCAGCGGTTGTTCGGGGAAAATACGGCGGGCTTCCACCGCCTGGCCTCCCGGTCCGCTTTCAATCATTTGCTGACGGGTATCGGCATCCGGATAATGCCCCAGAAAGTAGCCCATGCGGGGCAGTACGTGGGCGGCCCAGGTTGATTTGGGCAATAGCTCCGGCTCCGGGAATTGATGGCAGGCGGCGCAGTGGATACGGGCCCATTCCGCTCCGGTGGGAGTAGATTGGGATGGTCCGGCAGTAGGCCGGCAGGCATGAAAAACAGCCAAAAAACCAACTGAAAGCAGTAAAGAAAGCAGGTAGCCGCGCATTTTTCCGCAAAGGTACAGGGCTACAGGTTAACAGCATGTTATTTCTTGGAATACACCGAAGTGAAGGTTCAGAATTAGGGCTATGGATAAAAAAATATAAAAAGATGAAACATCGGGCCCGCCTCCCCGTATTACCTCATATCCTTCCCCCCGGTGAATCTCGAAACACAGCCTCCCACTCAGCACCATGAAAGCACAATCAAGACAAACATTAGCAATATTGGTGTTCGCTGTACTTGCCTTTTTTGTCGGCTGTACCAGCGAGCAATTACCTAATCCACTGGATACCCGTTTGGAGCGGCGGTTGGTGGAATTGTCTCCGGACGGTTCATTGGATTACTTCCGTTTGCCCAATAGTGATACAGAATTAGGTGCTGTTCCGGCAGGAGTGGGCAATCCATTAACCAAAGAAAAAATAGAATTGGGCCGGATGCTCTTTTTTGAGACCGGCCTGGCGGCGGATGCCATGCATGAAGGTGGTAAGGGCACTTACTCCTGTGGCAGCTGCCATGTGCCTTCCGCTGGGTTCATGCCTGGTTCAAAGCAAGGCATCGCAGATGGAGGCGTAGGGTTTGGCCAAAACGGGGAAAGTAGAGGCAAACTCATTGACTACGCCGAAGAAGAGCTTGACGTGCAAGGCGCTCGTCCACTCAGTGTGCTCAACACCGCTTTTGTTACCAATTCCACCTGGAGCGGTAAGTTTGGCGCTAATCATGCCAACAGAGGCACTGAGCATGCCTGGGTGGGCGACGCCGAAGTCAACGAGCGGGGCCTGGATGGGCTGGAGGCTCAGATTATCGAAGGGCTTGCCCTGCACCGCATGCGGGTGACTATCGGCTGGCTCGATACCCTGGGCTATCTGCCGATGTACGATGCTGCCTTTGCGGATTTTCCGGAAGGCGACCGCTATTCTCCCCTGACTACAAGCTTTGCCCTTTCCGCTTACCTGCGGTCGCTGACCACCACGGAGGCGCCCTTTCAGCGCTGGGTGCGCGGTGAGGAAAACGCCATGAGCGATCAGGAAAAAGCAGGCGCCATGGTCTTTTTCACCAAAGCGGGCTGTTACCGCTGCCACAAAGGTGCCGCATTAAGCAGTAACGAGTTTCATGCCCTCGGGGTACGCGATCTGTGGGAATCCGGCGCTTTTGCTACGGGCCCTAACGATATCCGGAACTTCGGGCGGGGCGGTTTCACCGGTTTTGAGGAGGATTTCTACAAGTTCAAGGTGCCTCAGCTCTACAATATGAAAAATTCACCCTTTTATTTCCACGGCAGCAGCCGGCATTCTTTGCGCTCTGTAGTGGAATACTTTAATGAAGCCGTACCCGAAAATGACCGGGTGCCGGAAACACAGATTTCTCCCTTCTTCCACCCGCTGAACCTTACAGCGCAGGAAATTAACGACCTTGTGGAATTCCTGGAGCACGGGCTTTACGATCCCAATCTGGACCGGTTTGTGCCGGAAGAAGTCCTGTCGGGCAATTGCTTCCCGAATAACGACCCGCTGTCGCAGGAGCAGTTGGGGTGTAATTAAGAATTTTAAATAGGCTTCTACAGCCTGGATATAATTGCAACTATCTTGGGAAGGTGGCCTTCGGGCTGCCTTTTTTGTTTGTTTTAGTATGCCAAATCTGGTGTGCGTCTGCCAGATGCAAGCGTAGTAGCCTAATCCATTTACTCTCATGCCGGGAACTCTGGATGAAATAGGCAATGTTGTCACATTTATTGTCTCGCCTTATACGCTGGGATTTTCGAATGAATTATAGGGAACTGCGCGCCATTACCATAGAGCGGTAGAGTAAAGATGTTAACACAACGACCTTTTTAGACTGAAAAACCGTTATATTCACAGTACTAAAAAATTCATACAATGAACTTACAAGCTGAAAAATTACAGCTCATTGAATGGTTGGTAAGCCTACAAGATCATGATGTAGTAAAGAGATTGTTGGAAGTACAGCGCAGCAGCAAAGCTAATCCTGAAGTAGCCATTCCCGGGCTGCCGGTTACTACTGAAGAAACAGATACTAGTATAGCAGAAGCTGAAGAGCAAATAGCCAGAGGCGAGTATTATACTATAGACCAAGTCAAAAGTCAGGCTGCACAATGGCTCAATACAAAGTAATTATCACTGCTCAGGCCTTGAACCAGCTATACCTTATTGTAAATTATATTCAAAAGCAAGGCTCAAATCAAAATGCCAATATTGTTTATAATGGCTTGATCGAGATAATTGAATCCCTCAAAATAATGCCAAAACGTAACCCTGTCTATCGAACAGTTGAAAAAAAGCAGTACGAATACCGTTACCAGTCCAAGTGGTCATTTAACATCATTTACCGAATAGAAGAAGCTCCTCCAAAAGTATATATCGTAACGATCGCTGGAGCAGCGCAAGACAGGGTAGGTATAGAATCAATGTTAGGATAGGCTTTCATAAGGTCAGGTCGTGAATAAATACTAAGCAGACAGACAGGGAACTCTGTTTAATATGTTCCATGTTACTTGCTTTAGAAAGAGAAGAAATGACCTATAAAGACCTTCAATCTAACCCTGACCTTTTACTCTACGACTGCATCACCGGCAGCCGCGCCTACGGTACCTATTTGCCCACTTCCGACACAGATATCCGTGGCGTTTTCATCCTTCCGCAACCAGAATTTTACAGCCTGAGCTACACCCCACAGGTAGCGGACGATACGAATGATACGGTCTACTACGAGCTCGGCCGTTTCGTGGAACTGCTGGCTAAAAACAACCCCAATATGCTGGAGCTGCTCGCTACACCACCGGAATGCATCCGATACCGTCACCCAATCATGGACCACCTGACACCCGAGCTCTTCCTCTCCAAAAAGTGCAAAGACACCTTTGGCGGCTACGCCTACGCACAGATCAAAAAAGCCCGGGGGTTGAATAAGAAAATCGTCAATCCCATGCCCAGGGAGCGGCAGACGCCTTTGGACTTCTGTTACGTGATCAAAGGCAACGGCTCCGTACCTATCCGGCAGTGGCTGGACGACAATGGGCTGGAGCAATCTCGCTGCGGGCTCTCTGCCATCCCGCACTTCCGGGAGGTTTACGCCATTCATCATGATCCTACAGGTAATTTAGGCTACGTCGGCATCCTCCGTAAGCCTAACTCCAACGACCTGTCGCTCAGCAGCATTCCAAAAGGCGCGGAAATCCTCGGCTACCTCCACTTCAACAAAGACGGCTACGCCACCTACTGCAAGGACCACAAAGCCTACTGGAAATGGGTGGAGGAACGCAACGAAGCCCGCTACCAAACCAACCTCGCCCACGGCGCCGAGTACGATTCCAAAAACATGATGCACACCTTCCGCTTGCTGGAGATGGGCATTGAAATTCTGCGCGAGGGCATCATTCGGGTGCGCCGGCCGAACCGGGAAGAGCTGCTGGATATCCGGCAGGGGAAGTATGATTATGACACCTTACTCGGCATGGCAGAAGATAAAATGGCAGAATTGGAGGAGGCTTACGCCAAAAGCACCCTGCCGCTGGCGGTGGATATGGAGCGGGTGGATGCGGTTTTGGTGAAGATGCGGGGGGCATGGTACGCAGGGACCTAACGCAGCTCACCGAGCCGAAGCTTCTTTGATTTCCAGTATGTATATTGTATATTGTACAATGTTAGGCCCGCATATCCGATAAGGTACGGGTCGCTTATGCTTCCCGGTCTCATCCAAAAAAAGCAAGCTGTCGAACAGCACCCTCAAAAAAAATAAAAAAATAGTGTGACGAACTGCTGTACTGCGGTATAGGGTAGGTAGAGAACGAATATCTCGTATACGATAACTTATTCCTAAATAAACTCAAAACAATTATGACCAACCTATTCTTCAAACCCACGTTATTGGCCTTGCTGTCCTTGTTTCTATTGGCTTCCTGTTCTAAAGAACCAGCGGAAGCAGTAGCAGAAGAGGATGCTAACATTTATACCCTTTACCCTGATTTCAGTATGGCGCAGGAAAAAAATCAATTGATCCTCGAGCAAGTCTCCATGCGCCTAGATGAGTACAGCCAACGGCTAAGTGAAGACCCTAAAGCGGCACCGGCCATTGCAAAAGAATTGCAGGACCTCCAAAGTACAGTGGATAAGCAAAGGGAAGAAAACCAACAATCCAGGGACATCAAAGATATAGTTGAAAGTGCCCGGGGGGCCATTGCCAGTTGGGCCCCATGTATACCAGAGTGCCCGCCTCCACCGCCCTGTGAAGTGGCCGGGAAATGCCGGGAAATCCGACTAAAAAGGGATCAGCTCGTCCTGTTGCTTCCTGCGCCTTTCGAAAAGCATACGTTTTCTTTGGAATCTGCAGAAGGAGCGCTTATCGCTGAGCCAACTGAAGTTAAGGCTTCACCAGGCGGTCAGGTCCGGGTGGAAATGACGATGCTACAACCCGATTATCAGGGACCGGCTGCTTTTTATGCTAAAAGGGCGGAAGGAAGCGAGGTACCTGATTTTTTCGCCAGCTTTGATTTCCAGCCACCACGTTAGGCACTAAACCCCAGTTATGAAACCCATTTTTCATTTTTTTTGCCTTAGTTGGTGCCTTATGCATGCCCCGGTAATTTTGCCGGGGCAGTTTGCTTTATCCGAAGCCTTAGAGCAACGTATGAGCGCTTGCAGGCAACACAATGACTTCCCCTGCGCCGCCCGCCTGCTTGACTCCCTGATCCGCGTTCAGTATGAGGCGGGAGACCATGATGCGGTGTTCCACCTCTTTCGCCGCAAATCGGATGTTGCTAATAAAATGGACGCCATGCGCGCCTATCTGGCCACCTACCGGGAGCTGGACTCTTTGTTTACAGCCGACCATGTCAGCCTGGAAGAGGACTACATCTTTTTTGTTCACCTTTGGAACGACACCAATCTGGGCAATTACTACAACAAAATCGGTGCCTTCGAACAGAGCAAAGCCGTTTTCAACCGCCACCTGGAAATCCTGGATTCCATCCCCTTGAAGCTATATAGTTATTATTCCAATGACCATCTGCACCTCGGGAATATCTACAAGAAGCAGGGACAATACGACCTTGCGCTGGGGCATCTGGAGCGGAGCCTGGTCTTTGCAGATTCCTTTGAAGCCGAAGCCACCTATAAAGGGCTGGTCCATAAGCACTTTGGTGATGTGTACAAGGAAATGGAAGATTACCCAAAGGCCAAGGGGCATTATGAAACTTCTCTGGCGCTTTTTTCCAACGTGGCCGCACAAGCAGATACCAACCGCCTCATCAACACCTGCAATGCGTACGCCGATCTGCACCGGAAATTAGGCGAGGTCAATGCAGCGCTGCGGTTACTGCGCACATCGCTGTCGTATCAGCTGCCCAAAGACCCTTTCCGCACCGAAACTTACCGGGAGCTGGGCATCACCTACAGCCAAATGGAAGATTGGGACACTGCCGATTACTATTTCCATCTGGCCCTGGAGCACGATCGCTATCAGGTCCGCAATCAACAGACCGCGCAGACCTATCTGGCTCTTGGGGATATGAACCGGGAGCGGGGGCGAATGGGGGAGGCCCTGGAATATTATGAGGCGGCTGTTCAGCAACTGGCCGGGCGCTCAACGGAAAGCGGCTACTGCAGGTTGCCCAATGCACTGGATGCAGCCTACGACCAAAAGACCTTGCTCACGGCATTGTACCGGCTGGCGGAGGTGTATTACAGCTTTGAAGACCAGAGCAGCTTGCATTGCGCCTGGGAGGCGGCCGACCGCGGGCTGCGCCTGGCCGCCCACATCAAAAGCGGGTACATCGGCGATTACGACAAACAATACCTGATGGAGGAGTGCTACGGGCTTTTCGAAACCGCTATCGAGGTCAGCTATGCCCTGCACCGGCAAATTCCCAACGATACTTTCTACATCAACTATGCCTTTTCCGTCTCTGAGCGCAGCAAGGATTTGCTGTTGCTGGAGGCTTTCCGGGATGCGCAGGTCAGCGATTTTGATCTGCCCGGCGACCTGCTACAGCGGGAACGGCTCCTGAAATTTGATATTCAGTACTTGTCAGAGCAATTGCACGAGTCAGAACAGAGCGGGGCTGTACGGGATACGCTTAAGCAACGCCTGTACCGTGCGCAGGCAGGCTGGAAGGCGCTGATGAAAAAGCTGGAGGAAGAGGCACCACGATACTATGCCGCCAAGTTTGATACCACCACAGCCACGGTGGGCTCAGCCCTGGAACACCTTCGCGCTGATCAGGCCCTGTTGGAGTTCTTTGTAGGGGAAGATTCCACCTGGATGTTTTACCTCCGGCCGGGCGCTGCCCCTGAGGTCTTCACCCTGCCCATGCCCAGAGCCCATTTGGCGAAAGCTGTGCAGGAAATGGTACACGCCATCTATCTGCCATTTTACGATGGGGAAGACGCTTATTTGAAGCAGCTTAAAGCGGATTACCCTTCCGAGACCGCTAAGGCCATTTACGCCCACCGGGCCCATCAGCTTTACAAATGGTTGATCGCGCCACTGAATACGTTGGGATCCGGTATGCCGCAACAGCTCATCATTATCCCCGACGATATCCTGAACGTACTGCCCTTTGATGCGCTGCTGACCCGGCCGGTGCCCGAATCCGAATACGGTTATTACCGCAACCCCAGCTATAATTATCTGGTAGAAGACCTGGCGCTGAGCTACTGCAGCTCAGAAAGCCTGTTGGAAGAAATGATCGCTGCACACCGCCACGACCGCAGGCCCCGGGAGCTTTTGGCATTGAACGGAGCCGGTTTTGAGGAGGAAATCGAAGTCATTCAGGATGAGTTTTCCTTTTTCAACCTGTTCCATTGGTTTGTGCACCCGCTCTGGGAGCGTTCCAACAAGCAAGAGCTGGAAGCCATGGGAGGCGACTACCGCTTCCACCATTACACCGCCCACGGGCAACTCAGCAACCGGTATCCCAGCCGGTCGCGCTTTATGTTGCAGCCAGGGCAGCCCGGAAGGGACAGCGCCTTGTACCTGCATGAATTGTACCGGTTGCCCATGCGGCAGGACATGGTCGTGACCAGCGTCTGCAATGCCGGTATTGGCGAAATCCGGCGCGGGCAGGGCATGCTCAGTATGGCCCGGGGGTTTTTCGTACGGGGGCGCCCGGAGCCTGATTACCACGCTTTGGGAGGTATCGAGCGGGCATACGACCCAGATTATGCAAAGCTTTTACCGCAACCTCCGCAACGGTATGCCCAAACACCTTGCGCTGACCCTTGCCAAGCGCGATTATGTGCGCAGGGTAGGGGACGTGGAAGCTCATCCTTACTACTGGTCGTCCTGTGTGGCGATTGGGAGCATGTCGCCGGTGTTGTCGAAGGGAGCCGGTTGGCGGAAGCCGATTGCAGCCGGGGTTTTACTTACTGTAATCCTGATTTGGGGTTTTCGCCGGTTGCAGCCTGATCGGAGCGCAAACGTTTAGTACGGGTTATCTGAATTTCAATCAAACAGGACGATACGGAACGGGCTGTCGAGCTTTTGACGCAGTCGTTCTGCCTTCTGTGCATAAAAGGTGCTTTTGCCCTTTAGGAAAAAGTCCAGTTCTTCCCGGAAGCGCGGGCTGTCTTCGGCCCCTATGCCCAGCAGGGCGAGCAGCCGGGACCATCGGAGTTTTTCTTCACTTTTGTAGGCCTCCGGGAGTTGGCTGAAATGCACCTGCAGCAGTTGATCGAAGTATTGCAAGGCCGGCTCGTACTTTTTCTGGTAGAAAAGGCTGTAGGCCAGCAGCGCCTGAGCCTCCGGGAAGTTGGGGCTTTCGGGGCTGATTTGCATCATGGCCTCTTCTGCTTGCTGATACCGGCCGTTGAAGAAATCCTGCCGTCCGGCGCGGAACACCTGCTGCTCGGCTTCCGTACTCCTTACGATCGTGCTCAGCAAGGGTTCCTGGAAGGACTGCGCAATAGCCGAGTCAGAGTAATTCAGATTGGCCCATAGCACCCCGCCAATCGCCACAATTAGCAGAAAGCCCGCCGCCCATCCCAAAATCCGGGCCGGTCGGTTGGCTGTGGAAAGGGGCCTGACTTCAGCGGCAGCTGTTTTCGCCCGCCTTGCCTCCGCTTCGTGGTAGCGGTCTGCACCGGCCTTGACTGTTTTGCGCAGGTCCTCGTCCTGTAGTTCACGGCTAAGCCCCTTTTGAAGGTAAGCCTGCTGCTCCCAGGCCTGTCGGAAGTTGTCCTTACCGAGCAGTTGCGTGAATTCCTGTTTGTCCACTTCAGACATTTCTCCCTCGTAGTACTGGAAAATCAAATCCTGTTCCTGTTCTGTTATGGGATCAAATTCATTTTTCATGTAGCCAATTTTTTGGTGCTTTGGAGCGGTTATTGATTGTACAGCCGAAAGCGTTAGCGGTAAAAATTTCGAAGTTTTTCCATGCACCGGTAAAGCCGGGTGCGGATGGTCCCTTCTTTGATAGGCGTTTCCTCCCGGGTTTCCATTTGCAGGATGGATGCGATCTCCTTCGCCTCCAGGTTCAGCGCAACTTTGTAAAACACCAGCCGTTGACAGGGGTGTTTCAGTTGGCCAAAAGCCTTTAACGCCCGCTCAACGAGTACTTCCGATTCCGGAGCATCCGCAGGTGGCGGGGGCGGCAGTCCCGGCTTTGTCAGAGCCCGGACCAGGATACGAAGGCCAATTTTAGCTATGAATTTCCGCAGCGGTACCCACAGGCCGATCAGCTGGCCATTTTCCACCCGAATCCGCCCGGTACGGATAAATTTCAGGATAAACACCATGATGGTCTCCTGGAAAGCGTCCTCTGCGTCCTCCAGTTGTGCCCGTTGTACCTCCCGCCTTGCCCGGCCGATAAAGTACGGGTAGCATTTTTCATAGACCAGCGTTGTACCCCTGGACTCATCCTGCTGCAGCATAGCGATGATCTCCTCGTCTGACGACATAAATAGTGGTTTAGTGCTTGATCATTAATATATACCGCAACGCCTGATGTATCACGCTTCAAGGCCAATTTTCTTCATTTTTTGCGCATTCCGCCTCCCCAACCTTCTTTTTTTTTTAAAAAATCCTACGGTCAGACGTGACGCACCTGCGCTTCCGGTATATAAAAGCAAGGTCATTCAACCAGCCCGGAAAACACCTAAAACCCATTTCCCCGGTCTGCCGATGACCGGTGCCGGCAGGGCTTCTAACCCAAACACCCGCCTGCCTGGCGTAAAAAGGTTTCTATGTATAACCCCAATTTATTATCAGGCCCTTTTCGGTGGGAGGGGGCTTTTTTGTTTGATAGGGAAAGAGGCTGTTTTTACCCCTTTCTCGTTAGGCATGGAAAGATGGAGAATAGAATTTCCTACCTGCCGATCCTGCGCCATTTTAATTTAATGCGCAGTTAACGTCTAATGCCTATTTTAGCCGCAAAAACAACATGTACCGCCATTTTTGCCTCCTGACCTTCGCTTTGCTGATAACGGTATCCGCCTACAGCCAAAACTGCACCTCCGACACCCTGCGCATTGATACCACCGCCGGGCCCCACCCCTTCACCAGCCTGGAGCTGAATAATGACGACTGCCAGTTTCAGTTTGCCATCGTCACCGACCGGACCGGCGGGCACCGCCCGGGCGTATTCATGGACGGGGTGCGCAAGCTGAATCTGCTGCAACCGGAGTTTGTGATGTCAGTGGGCGACCTGATCGAGGGGTATACAAAGGATACAGTGGAACTGGAGCGGCAGTGGGAAGAGTTCACCGGCTTCACGGCCCAGCTGCAGATGCCGTTTTTCTATGTGCCGGGCAATCATGACATCACCAACGAAGTCATGGAGCGGGTGTACCTGGAGCGGTTCGGGCAGACTTACTACCACTTTATCTATAAGGATGTGCTGTTCCTCTGCCTCAACTCCGAAGACCAGTACCGGGGCTCCAACCGGGGAACGATCTCAGATGAACAATACGAATACATTGAGCAGGTACTGGCGGAAAATGAAGAGGTGCGCTGGACCTTCCTCTTCATGCATCAACCGCTGTGGATACTCAAAGACACCGAGCGCTGGGTGGATGTGGAGAAGCTGCTGGCCAACCGCAGGCATACCGTTTTTGTAGGGCACCACCACCACTATGTGAAGTATGAGCGCAATAACGGGCGCTACTTTATGCTGGCCACCACCGGAGGCGGGAGTGCCCTGCGTGGCCCGCAGCTGGGCGAGTTTGACCATGTGGTGTGGGTGACGATGACGGAGGAAGGGCCGGTGCTGGCCAACCTGCTCCTCGATGGCATCTGGGACGAAAATGTGGTCACTTCTGCGTCCAGCGATTTTGTGAAAACCATCACCGCCCTGCGCCCTATCCGTGTGGAGCCGCTGCTGATGGAAGGCGCTGCTTTTGAGGAGGCAGAAATGGTGGTCAAAGTCTTCAACGATCAAAACGTGCCTATGCAGGTGAAGTGGGATCAGCAGTTCAGCTGGGGACTGACCGGTGTGCTGAGCGCGCCTGAAATGACGGTAGCGCCTAACTCCGTAGACACCCTGCTAATCGACCTGAAGGCGCGTAAAGGCAAAACCGCACTTTCCAACCTGGAAGCCCTGCCCCTGAAAGCAGAGGTGAGTTTTGACACCAAAGACTTCCCGGACCTGTCTATCCCTTTCTCCTTCAATCTCCGCCCGGCACAGAAGTATCAGCTGGAGCAGGCACCAAAGCGTGTCAAGGTGGACGGAAAGCTGAAGGAATGGGAGAACCTGCCTTATACCCTGCAGGACTTGCCCGGCGAAAGCCTGAATGCCCGCTTCAACCTTGGCTATGACGACGACTACCTCTACGTCGCCGCCCGGGTGGAGGACGATCAGATCATGGTTGATACCGCTGAGGTCTCCTGGCAGCAGGACTTCATCGGGTTTGTGGTGAATGCCGAGCCTACTGCGGTCAGTGCCAGCCGGACGGGGCAGGGGTGGTACGAAAATTCCATCCTGTTCACGGTGGCACCGGAAACGAAGGAACTGCCGGCTTCGATTTTTTATGAGGATAAATTGCCGGAAGGTGCCGAATACCGCTGCCGGGTGGAAGCCGAAGGCGTCTATGTGCTGGAAGCGGCCATCCCTATGTCCTACCTCACAGAGCGGCAAGGCGAGAACTGGCGCTCCATCCGATTCAATATGGTGGTGCAGGACCGTGATGGCGGAAAATCCGAAAATGGATGGCCCCGTTATCAGTTCATGCCTGACTGGCGGGGCGGGGAGAATTTTGTGGGCTCAGGGCTGTTCTTTAGATAAAGTCAAGAACCTGTTCGGGCGTGATGCATTGGTAACGGGCTTCAGGGTAGGCATTCTGCCAGGGAGCGTAGCTGTTGCGGTACTTTTTGGGATTCCACTTGAACTCGAAGCCGTTCAGGTGGCCGCCCATTTCCTCCACGTAGTCAATTTCTGCACCTGTGTGGGTATTCCAGAAGTAAGTATTTGCAAATTGAAGGGTATAGCTTAGGTGCTTTTTGCGTTCAGCGATCAGAAAGTTTTCCCAAAGGCTTCCCTTGTCCTTCCGCAGGTGAATGGGGCTGAAGTCATTGATAACTGCATTGCGTACGCCTAGGTCATAAAAATAAATCTTGTTCATTTTTGTCATTTCTTTGCGAAGGTTTCGGCTGAAGCCCCCGAGCCGGAAAAGGACAAACCCCTTTTCTAAAAGGTCAATGTAGTTGTTGATCGTGTCTCGATTGACTTTCAGGCTTTTAGCGAGTTCCTGAATGGATACGAACTGTCCCATCTGGTAAGCCAGCAATTGGACTAACTGATTGAGTTTCTCAGGATAGCGAATGTTACCCAGTGCCAGTACATCTTTGTAGAGGTAGGCCTGTTTTAACTCGTTAAGGTATTGTACTTTCCGTTGCGTTCCTTCCGATGTAATGGCTTCAGGGTAGGAGCCGAAAAGCATCAAGCCTTCAAGCTTTGCGATGTTGAGCCCGGAAGAAATTTGGTTATGCTCCAGCCATTCCCGAAAGGAAATGGGGAATAGCGTGTAGGTCCAGGTACGCCCGGTCAGTGGTTCTGAGATCCGATTGGCCAGGTCCAGGGAAGATGAACCGGTAACGATGACACGCTTTTCGGGCATGGTGTCATGTATGATTTTCAGGTTGATACCGATATCGGTAATGCGTTGTGCTTCATCAATAAAGAGCAAATCCGCTTCGCCAATGAACCGTTTGAGTGCTTCAGGAGACCGGCTGGACAATACGGATAGATCCTCCCCACTATCGGCATTGACTTTGAGCGTTTTATAGTTTAACTTTTGAATGAGGTCATTAATTAGCGTTGTTTTGCCAACCTGACGGCTGCCGTACAGAATGATTATTTTATTGGAGTGCTGTAGTTCCTCTAAAAGGGTCGGTGCAAGGGCTCGCGCTATCATTTTTATTATAAAGATATAAAAACAGCACAATTCGCGCAATTTCCAACGGTCAACCATCGCAAATCGCGCGATTTGCGATGGTTCTTTGACGCTGTGCCCTTTTGCCCCCTTCTCTGCTTGCTTTGCGTCCTCCTCTCCGCGCTCTTTGCGTGAACCCCAAAAAACCTCCCCGAAATTCCGTATTTTCACCCCGAACCAACCACCTGAAAACCGCATGCACTACGAACAAGCCAAGGAACGCCTCATTAACGGCAAAACCCGCGAGGCCATAGACATGCTCCGGGAGCCTCTGGAAAAGACCCCGCTCTACGATGAATGGATGATGGTCCGCGCCCGCTACGAGACCCTGCGCGAGCGGGAAATGAAAGGCCTGCTATCGACTGCTGAGGCCCAGCTGGAGCACAATCGGATTAATGATGCGGTCCTGCGGCTGCTCGATAAGGCAGAGCAAAAAGAAGAGGTGCCGGTAGTACGGCAGCAGGCAACGGCTTCTACCGCTCCGCCCAAGCAGGGGCTTCCCAAGTGGGCCACCATGCTGATCGCAGCGGTAGTCGCCGTAGGGGCGCTCATTTTTATCAGAGGGCAGTTTGGGGAAGCTCAGGAGCCTGCGGCAGCGAAGACGCAGCGGGAAATTATACCGGAAACTAAAGAAGAGCCGGAATCTGCAAGCGTCACCCCGGAAAAAAAGCCCGCCACCAAACCCAACCGGGTAACACCTGAAACCAGGGCCATCGTGCCACCAAACCAGTCGGTAGCAGAAAAGAAGATCAATGAAGAAGCCACCCGGACGCTATCGGAAGTAGCCAGGGAAATGCCCAAAACAGAGCTGAAAAAAGTGGTAACCCTTGAGCCTGGCCCGTTGATTGCCAAATATGATGTCAGCAAAATATCCGGCAATCGTGACCTGCCCTTCGAAATCCATACCCTCAGCCACACCCAAAACATGATTCTGATGGAAATGACCCTGACCAACCGGACAGGCAAACCGGTGAAGCTGGGCGAAATGGAATTGCTGCATATAGGCGACCGCTCAGTGGGCAAAAGCCAAAGCCTTAACGGGACAATGATGGAGGCAGGGGATAAAATTACCGAAACCTTCAGGTTCGCATGGGCTATTCCCGGCGAGCTCCGGGCCTTCCGGATGAAGATGGGATACGCCATTCAAGGCGGAGATGGGCCCCGTACACTTAAGACCGACTTTGGGCTCTACAAGAAAATTCAGTAAAAAAGGATTGGAAAGCAGCAAACGCGCTTCCCAATCCTCTTTCAGAATAATCTTCTCTATTTGGCTTACTTGCCTTTGGCAATCATCTGGTCCACACCACCGGTAAACTGCTCTACGGTTGGGGTGTAGCCGGTTTTGCCAAGGGCCTCTATTTCGTAATTGCCCGACTCTTTGTTGCGGTTCAGATTGAATACCCAGATAGTAGGGTAACCGCGCACGCCAAAGCTCTGCTGCAAAGAATAATTCTGCTGACGGATTTCTTCCGGGATTTGCTTGCGGCGTGGGAAGTCCAGCTCCAGTAATACCACATTTTCGTTGGCCCACTTTTGAAAATCCGGCTTTTGGAAAACTGCGGCATCCAGGCGTTTGCACCAACCGCACCAGTCACTGCCGGTAAAATTGGCCAGGATGGGCTTGCCCGTCTCTTGTGAAACCTTGTAGGCCTCATCAATATTCACCAGCCATCCGGCTTTGGTTGCTTTGTAATCATCCTGTGCGCATGCGAAAGTGCCCATAAGCAGGAATGCAAAAAGAATGCTGAATTGTCTCATAAATGTATTTTCGGTTTTGAACTTCCTGTGCGGTTTACTATACAAAATTACAATATTACAAAAGAAAAGATGCATTCCACACAGTTAGCGTTGTGTTAAGGCAGGGATTACTTGATCCGAAGCAGATATTCCACTATTTTTCTCAAAATGGAAAATGTATGCTAATTACTCGCCTGATTTTCACCCTTGCATTAAGTCTGTTAATGGGTGCCTTTGCCTATACTCAGCAATTATGGATAAAGGAAGCGCTCGGCTACGATGATGTCACTCAGTCCTGGCTACCGGTAGAGCGTATTCAGTATACCTACGAAGGGGAGCAAGTAAAAACCAAAACCTGGTACTCCTGCGAATTTGGGGATAGCACATTGACATTGGCCCAACGGGAGACTTACGAATATCTGCCTGAGGGCAAACTGCTCCGAACGACTGGTGAAAACCCGGGAGACAACGGCGCTCTGCAGCGTACCTACCAATGGGATTACTTCTACTACGATGACGGGGGGATGGCGAAAGAGGAACGAAGAACATTCCGAGAAGGGGTAGCGGACCGCCTGGAGGTTACTCATTTTGATGCTGCCTCCGGGCAAAAAGACGCTGTGTTGTACTTCTCTTTCGGGGAGGACGGAATGCCTAATCTCCGGCAGCGCTCACTTTTTACCCATGAGGGAAGGCTGACCACTGAGGAAGTGTACATTGTGCAAAACGGCGAGTGGGTGATCGGAGGCAGAAGAGAGCAGGAAGTCGATGAATTTGGAAACCTTATCCGCGCATGGACCAACATTAGTGATTATATGCAGGAAGAAGCTTTCCTTTTTGCGTACGATGATTATGGTAACCAAGTGCTTTCATCCTATCTCGTGGACCCGGGAGGCCCTGAACCCGGACTTAGACCAAGCTATCAGATTACAACGGCATATGAGTACGAAGGCGGGCGTATTCAAACGGCTATCAGGAATAGTACTTTTTATCATCTGCACAATGGAGCGGTTGAGTCAGAAAGTCAGCTGGAGGATCAGTATGCCTACTTTTGTGACGGTGTTTTAAAATCCATCCATAACTTTGATGTATCCGGCAACCTCATTGGCCAAACCCGCTACTACTACCTGAACGGGACCGAATGTGACCCCCTAAAGAGGAGCAGTTTTGAGGTGCAGGCCTATCCCAACCCCACCTCCGGGCCGCTTATCCTTGAAAGTGATGGGCTGTTCCTGAAAGACAGTGAGGTTCAGGTTTATGACAGCAGCGGCAGATTAATGAAAAGCCTAACCGCCCGCAACCGAATTGATTACCTGGAATTAAACCTTACAAACTTACCCTCCGGTGTCTACTTCTTATCACTAAGGTCAGGGGCTGAATTCTCCACCGTCCGCGTGGTGAAAGACTGAAGTTTGATTTTCAGGTGATTGGGGAAATAGTTATTGACCCGGTTGGGCAGCATCTTGCCCCAGCCAATGCCCCAGCCATCGTAACGCATCAGGTGCCAGCCTTTTTGCCCGGGGCGGGCAGGGAGGGCCGCTTTGCGCAAATAGTCCAGCGCGGTGTCTTTGTCGAGGTCCGCTACGGGCGTATCCGGGTGCAGGTGCAGGGATAGGCTCAGGGCGTGGTCCGGTATCAGGTGCTTGCCTTTCATCAGCCCCACCGGCGTGCCAGGGTCTAGTCTGGGCAGGCTTTGTGATAAAATACTAAGTAGTGGAAGTGCGCCATCCGGCACGGCATACAGTTGTCCCTTTGGCGTGGTAAGGATACTGAGTTGGGCTTCAGGGTCAAGCCAGGATAGGGCAGCCTGTTCAGTAGCCTTAGGCACTTTCGTGAAATAGCGCATGGGGGTCTTTGAAGACCGGTTGGTTGCTTTTCCCTCTTTGCGCAGCACCGCCAGGTAGAACCCTTCGCTGCGGGTGCGGTGAGGGTAAAACTGGTACCCCAGGCCAGTAGGCATGATCCCCCAGTCTTCTGGCAAATCAAAAGAGACGGTCTCGAAGCCCCCTTTTTCGAGGATTCGGGCCACCTGATCGTCGTTTTCCCCCTTGTTGTAGGTACAAGTGCTGTAGATGAGGATGCCACCCGGCGCGATGAGGGGCATCGTATGATCAAGGATATTCTGTTGCCGGCTTTCACAAATGACCACATTTTCAGGATTCCACTCCTTTGTGGCATCTGGCGTTTTGCGGAACAAGCCTTCACCGGAGCAGGGAGCGTCCACCACCACCAGGTCGAACCGGCGCGTTAGGGGCGAAAAGCGCTCACTGTCCGCATGCGTTGCAATCACATTGGCCCGCCCCCATTTGGCCAGGTTCTCTCTAAGAATGGCGTAGCGGCCCTTAATCACCTCATTGGCTACCACAATGCAATCATCAGGGAGGGCATTGAGGAGCACAGTGGTCTTGCCGCCCGGTGCCCCGCAGAGGTCCAGCGCGGTACTGAAATCCTGCGTTTGCCGAAGCTGCTCCACCACATAGGCGAGGAACATAGAACCAGCTTCCTGCACGTAGTAGCGCCCGGCGTGGAAGTGTGGGTCTAATGTGAAGGAAGGGCGTTCCGGCAGGTACTGCGCAGTGCGGTTCCAAAGTACAGGGGAGCCTTCATAAATGGGCGCTTCCGTTTTGGCCCGGTTGTAATTGATGCTCACTGGAGCCGGGCTGTTGAGGGCTTCCGCAAAGGCAGCCCAGTCAGGCCCCAGTTGGTCTTGCATGCGTGCTTCAAACGCAGCGGGTAATGCCGGCATAGTTTATGATTGAGCGGTAAAGATATAAAGTACTATCTTTATTGCCTACTCATACTTCACAAGGCATGACTTCCAACACCATCGCTGTCCTCCCTTTCGTCAACCGCAGCCCGGACCCCGACAATGAATACTTCTGTGACGGTATCACAGAGGAAATTATCAATGCTCTGGCCCGGATCGAACAGCTTAAAGTTACTTCCCGTACTTCCTCTTTTCAGTTTAAAGGGCAGGCCATAGCGGTAAAGAATATCGCGCAACAGCTTGGCGTAGAGGTTATTCTGGAGGGAAGCATCCGTCTTTCCGGGCGCAAAGTCCGCATCATGGCGCAGCTGGTACAGGCAGAAGAGGATTTCCACTTTTGGTCGGAGACCTGGGACCGGCAGCTGGATGATATCTTCGCCGTGCAAGATGAGATCAGCCTCTTGATTGCTGACAAACTACGCGAGCAGTTCGGGCACTTCGAAATTGAAGATCACCTGGTGGAGCCTCAAACCGACAGCCTCGATGCCTATGCCTACGCCCTCAAAGCCCGGTATTACCACAATCAATGGAACCCCTCCGATGTCAAAAAGGCCATTGAGCTCTTTGAGAAAGCCATCGTCCTGGATCCCCGGCACACCGAATCCTACGTAGGCCTTGCGGATGCTTATGGGTTTCTGGCGACCACGCAGTTCATGGACCCGGCCGAAGGCTGGCAGAAGGCAGCGGACTATACGCAACAGGCCTTCGAGCTCAATCCTAAAAACGCCGGGGTACATTATCAGCTGGCCAACCTGGCTTTTTTCACGGAGTGTGATTTTGCGAAAGCTTTTGAGCACGCTCTGGAATCCATCCGCTTGAAGCCCAATTATCCGGAAGCGCAGCAGTTTGTTGCTTTTCTCTATACCCTGGAAGGCAGCATGAAGGAGGCGGAAGAGCACCTGGGGCTGGCACTCCTCATCGACCCGCTATCACAGGAAACCCTATTTTTCAAAGCTTTCTTCGATTACCGCAACGGCGATTACAAAAGTGCACTCCGGCAGCTTGATGCCTGCCTGCAGGCCAACCCGAATAATATTCCGGCTTACATACAGCGCTCTTATTGCCTGCTCATGGAGGGGCATTATCAGGAGACTCTCGACTTTATCCATCAGATTCCAAAGGACATTACGGTGGAAGGGGATAAGCTGGGCATCATTTGCCTGGCCCATATCCTGGCCGGGCACCAAAAGGAAGCGGCCTCTACGCTGGAATTACTCCGGGCTGAAGCGGCAAAACCAGCTGCTTTTCAGGCGCATTCCTACCTGTTTATGGCTTATGCCTGTCTTGAGGAGGCGGATGCTGCCTTCGAATGGCTGGAAGAGGCCCTCAAGCTCAATTCCTCCGTGCTATTGCTGAGTTACAGCGGACAATTGTCCAAAAGGCTGAGCGGTGATCCCCGCTATCAGGTTTTTCATGAACGGCTATATGGCAGAGGGGGCAGGGAAGAAAATGCCGAACAAAAAACAGCTTTGCTGGATGAAGCTACCTCGGAAGAATACCGTCAGCGGCTCCTGCAATTCATGGAGGAGGAAGAACCCTACCTGAATCCAGGCTTGTCACTGCGCAGCCTGGCGGAGCAGATAGAATTCCACCCCAATAAATTGTCCTGGCTGCTCAACGAAAGCCTGGGCAAAAACTACAACACCTTCATCAACGAATATCGAGTGGCGCACTTCAAAAAGCTCGCTCTCGACCCGGCCAACGCACATATCTCCCTGCTCGGGCTGGCTTACGAGAGTGGATTCAACTCCAAGACGGTCTTCAATACCTATTTCAAGAAGGAAACCGGTATGACGCCCCGGGCTTTCCTGAAAAGTGCGGATTCCGGTTCGGGAATATAAATCCGAACGTCTGCCTGCTTTTTCAGAACGCAGCGCCCTGCTATAGGGGCTTTCTTTGCATCATGAATCAGAAAAACACCACTATCATGACTGCATTGAAAATGAAAGCCGTTGTAATGACGGGCTACGGTTCCCCCGACGTTTTGACTTTTCAGGAGGTGGACAAGCCTGCTCCCCAACCCCACGAAGTTCTCATCCGGGTACACGCCTCCTCGGCTACCACTGCCGACGGCATGATGCGGACTGGCACGCCCTACTTTGGTCGGTTGATGCTGGGGCTTACCAAACCAAAGCATCCGATTCCGGGCACCGGCTTTGCCGGTCAGGTGGAAGCGGTAGGGGCGGAGGTGACACAGTTTCAGCCGGGCGACCGCGTGTTTGGCGAAACCACTCTGGGCTTTAGCACCAACGCAGAATACGTTGCCGTTCCGGAATCCGGGGTCATCAGTTTGATGCCTGATCAGTTGAGCTACGCTGAGGCTGCGCCCTTTTGCGACGGAGCCGTTACTTCCTGGAATTACCTTCGCCACCTGGCTAATTTGCAGCCCGGGCAACATATTCTTATCAACGGTGCTTCGGGCAGCCTGGGCACTGCAGCCGTTCAACTGGCGAAGTACCTGGGCGCAAGAGTGACGGCCGTTTGCAGTACCCGCAACCTTGGTCTGGTGCGCGCTCTGGGAGCTGATGAGGTGATTGACTACACCCGCAAGGATTTTACGAAAGGCACAGAAACCTATGATTTTATCTACGATACTGTGGGCAAAAGTTCTTTCAACGCCTGTAAGCCTGTGCTGAAGGGCAACGGGCAATACCTCTGCCCGGTGTTGGGGCTGCCACTGCTGCTGCAAATGATGAAAACCAACATTTCGGGTGGTAAGAAGGCGGTTTTTGCAGCTACCGGCCTGCGGTCGGACGAAGAACTGCGCGGCATGCTGAAGGAGCTCATCGAAATCTACGAAGCCGGTAAGCTCAAAATGGTCATCGACCGCCAATACCCGCTCGAGAAACTCGCAGAAGCCCATACCTACATCGCCGCCGGGCGTAAGAAAGGCAATGTGGTCATCACCTCCGCCGAATAAATCCAACCCTTCAAATCTTTAAGGATGAACCCCGATTATAATTATGCTGCCGTCGCAGGCGGTACTATCGTTGCCATGGCGCTGGCTGCCGGATTTTCCTACGGTTACGTCTGGACGACGCTGGTTGACTTTTCAGCCCCGGTACAAACGATCACCAATCTCAAAAATGCCCTGCCTATCTTCAGGGCAGGCATTGCCGGCTGGTTGTTCATTGCCTTGTGTGACGTAGTGGCTGCCTGGGCTTTGTACCTGCTGTTTAAAAGTACTCATCCCGGACTAGCCCTTTTGGTCGCTCTGTTGCGGCTGGCTTACACTGGTTTTTTGGAAATGGCCATTGGGGATCTGCTTTCTGCTACCGCTTTACTGGAAAGCGGCGCGGAGCTTTCCCCGGACCTGCTGAATCAGCAAGTATTGCTTCAACTGGAATCCTTTGAGGATACCTGGTCGATCGGGCTGATACTGTTTGGGCTACACCTGGCAGCGTTAGGTTTGTTAGTCCGGCAGACAAAGGCTGGGCATTGGATTTGGGGAATTTTGCTCCTGATTGCAGGATGTAGCTACACTTTGCTTCATTTGCAAAGTCTCCTAGGCATTGCGCCAAATGTAGCCTGGGGCACCATTGAAAATATATTGGCGGTCCCGATGACAATTGGTGAGCTGGGATTCGCCCTGTGGTTGCTGGTAAAACAGCCGCAATTCAACTCAAAATAAATGATAATGACCTCATTCTTTAAAACTCAAGCGGGCCGTGCAGCAGTCTTGTCCCTGTACGATCAAAAACTGCAAGACCTCGCTATTGAATACCAGTCACAAACCGTGCGCACTCAATTTGGGGAAACCCACCTGCTGGTCACCGGCCCGGTCGATGGGCCTCCGCTCATGATAGTGCATGGGTCCAACGGCTGCGCCCCAATCGCCCTGGAAACCTATCCCAATCTGTTCAAAAAGTACCGGGTCTACGCGGTAGATGTCCTCGCACAACCTAATAAAAGCGAAGGCGAGCGCCTGAGTATGGCCGACTTGTCCTATGGGCAGTGGATGAACGAACTGCTTATTCAGCTTGGACTGGAAAGCGTCACCCTGGCTGGCTTTTCCTTTGGTGGGCTTATTATTTTGAAAACCCTGGCTTTTGACGAATCACGCATCAAAGCCGCCTATTTGGCTGCCCCTGCCTATATAGTCAACGGTAACCCGCTGAAATTGCTCTGGAAGATGTTTATCCCAATGAAACGGTATATCAAAACAGGGAAGCCAAAGCATATCCGCCGGTTTTTAAGTGAAATCTTCACCGATGATGACTCGTTCGCGCTGGCGTTTCTTTCTGAGGTGTTTCTGCACTTTGAGATGGATTTTACCCCGGTACCGGTTATTTCAAAGATGGAGGCTGAGAGTATTCGGACCCCCATTACCCTTTTTGCTGCCCGACAGGATATAGTGTTCCCCGGAGAAAAAATGATCAAACGGGCTCAAAAACTCTTCCCAAGCCTTCGGCAGGCCGTTTTATTTGAAGACTCCAAACATGTGCAGGCCCGTGTCCATAATGATCAGATTGAAGCGCTGATCCTGAAGGCCTGATGTGCCCGATCAGGTCGCAAAGCCGAAACTTTTTGGCGGAACTGTGCGGGAAGGGGTTCACGCAGCGTCCGCAAAGTGTCACGCGAAGCTCGCAAAGGATTGCACGAATTCCGTTTAACCCTCAGCGGGATATTTTCTCCCTTTGCGTCAACTGAGTTGCTCCAAAATAGCTACCTTGAAGCCTAACCAAAACCAAAACCTATGCAACTCGGAGCCTTCTCAGTCAGTCTGAGCGTCAAAGACCTCGCAGCTTCCAAAGCCTTTTATGAAAAACTTGGCTTTGAAGTGTTCGGTGGAGATCAGGACAAGCACTACCTCATTATGAAGAACGGCGATACCTTGATCGGGCTGTTCCAGGGTATGTTTGAGCAAAATATCCTCACCTTCAACCCCGGCTGGGATGCCAATGCGCAACCCGTAGATGACTTTGACGACGTGCGGGTGATCCAAAAGGCGCTAAAAACCAAGGGGCTGGAATTGGTGCGTGAGGCAGATGAGCACACGGAAGGCCCGGCGAGTATTGTTTTGGTGGACCCGGACGGGAATCCTGTATTGATTGATCAGCATGTATAGCGGAATCGAATTTTCCAGTGAGTTCCGCGCTAAGCTGGTTGAGGTAGGTCGCATGGAGTAGTTTCTCAGCATTAGTGGGAATGAATAGTGTTGCTCGGCCCGTTTTCTATTCCGACCTTTCTTGTCTTTGGCGAAAAATCACTTTTTTCGTTCAGAAAAGATAAATTAAGACCGAAATGAAAGAGATATTCGACAAAAAGTCTTTAGTCCTGCTACTGCAAATTTGCCTGATGGGAACGGTCCTGTCTGCCCAATCTCCCGGGTTGATAGAGCTCATCAAAAGGGAGGTTCAAAATCTGCCTGATGGAACAGAAGTAAGTATTGGCGTTCTGAAAGATGGGGGCTGGACAAAAGCTGGTTACCGGTTAGAGGGTGATAGTCTGTTGCCAGTCAAAAATGATGACAAAATTTTTGAGATCGGATCGATCACCAAAACCTTTACCGCTTCCCTTATTATGAAACTGGCTGATGAGGGGAAACTCTTATTGACTGATCCAATGCAAGACTATTTGCCTGTACAATTGGCTCAGGATAGCTTTGAGGGCAGCACAATTACGGTTCAGCATTTGGTGACCCATACATCTGGTTTGTCAGCGGGGCCGGCAAGCTTCATTTTACCTTATTTACGGGCGCTGATTTTCACCCCCAAAAACCCCAACAGGAACTTTAAAGCCAAACAGTATTACCGGTATCTCAGAAAGTTTGAGCTGGACTATGTGCCAGGTGAGGAGTGGGATTACAATAACGCAGGCTATGGTCTGTTGGGTGAAATAGCCAGTAGCCTAAATGGCACGTCATGGGAGGAGTCTGTTCAGCAAAACATTTTCGACCCGCTGGCGATGTACAATAGTTATTTTGAAATCACCAAGCCAAATAAAGACCGCTTTGTTGAAGGGATTACGGCAAAAGGGAAGCGATCCAAGCCGTGGGAAATGAAATTTATCAATGCCGCAGGTGCCATCAAATCAACCTTAAACGATATGATACGCTATGCCTCCACCGAGTTGACAGCCGCTCCGGATAGCTTGCATTTCCTTTATGCTGCCCAGGACCCTCTAAGTTTTTCAATCAGGATGCCGGAAGGTAAACTCTGGGATGGAAATGCTATGGGCCTTGGCTGGTGGCATAACCTGGAGGATGAACAGCATCCATTTATATGGCACGGCGGGGCTTCAGGTGGATATACCTCTTTCATAGGGTTCTCCAAATCCGGGAACAAAGCAGTGGTCATTCTTACAAACATCAGCAGCTCCCATCCTTCAGCACGGGCAGAAAACCGTATTCCCAAGCCTATCTTGCTAGGCCAAAAAATATTACGCATGTAGGGGAGGGGGGAAGTCAAAAGAGCCAACGTTTAAGGATTTACGCTTATCTATGAATGCAGGGTGCACTCTACCCGTTTTCCAGCTTAACACATTGTAAAATGATGAACTACCGATTATGCCTTTCCTTTCTGCTCCTGCCTTTTTTTGTTATAGCCCAGGAAGATTTCCTCCGGGGTGCCGATTTATCCTACGTCAATGAATTGGAAGATTGCGGAGCCGTCTTCAGTCTGAACGGGGAGGCCCAAGACCCCTACGCCCTGTTTGCCAATGCCGGCTGTGGTATCGTCCGCTTACGCCTCTGGCATACGCCAAGCTGGTACGACACCCTTAATGCCGGGCAGCGCTACAGCGATTTTGAGGACGTTCGCCGTTCAGCAGAGCGGGCGAGGGCTGCGGGCATGCAAATCCTGCTGGATTTTCACCTGTCTGACTTTTGGGCAGACCCTGGCCGGCAGTGGATTCCCGCCGCCTGGTCACCGGTGGCTGATGATCTGCCGGCACTACAGGATTCTTTGTACAACTACATCCACGGTACCCTCATGGCGATGCACGAGCGCGGGCTGCTCCCGGAAATGGTACAGGTGGGCAACGAAACCAACCGGGGAATCCTGTTGCCCATCGCCGTGAATGATGCTGGCTGGGTGCTCGACTGGGACCGCAATGGCCCCCTGTTTCAAACCGGGCTACAGGCGGTGGCTGACGTGGAAGCCGCTACCGGGCAAAATATCCGCACTGCCTTGCACATTGCCGGCCCCACTAATGCCCATTGGCTTATGGAAGGCTTCACCGATCATGGCGTTACGGATTTTGACATCATCGGGCTTTCGTATTACTGGCAGTGGCACATGCCCGCCACCATTCAACAAACGGGCAGCATTATCAGCAGCCTTCGGGAAGCCTATCCGGACAAGGAAGTAATGATCTTCGAAACCGGATATCCCTGGACGTTGGATTGGGCAGATGAGGCATCTAATATTCTCACCACCGCCCACCCGGACTACGCTCCGATTAGCCCGCAGGCCCAAAAACAATGGATGCTGGATTTGGATGCAGCAGTCCGCAGCAATGGTGGTTCCGGGCTGTTTTATTGGGAACCGGCCTGGGTGAGTACGGATTGCTACACCCCCTGGGGGCAGGGCTCGCACAAGGAGAATGCTACCTTTTTCGATTTCAGCGGGGCCGTATTAGACAATGGCGGTATGGACTGGTTTGGGGCAGCAACGACATCCGTTGAAGCACAACCCATACTGGAAACGCCCGCTATTCTGCTAAATTACCTGGAGAACCGTACCCTTTCGGTTGAAGTGCCGCCCGGTATTCCCGACAGCCTCACCTGCCAGGTGTTCAGTATTGATGGCAAGGGCGTGGCAAGTTATGCTTTGGTACAAGGGAGCAATACCCTGCAGTTATCCGAAGTACCGCCGGGGCAGTACGTGGCTTTGGTGCAGGCGGGGCGGGTTATTTATTTTACGCGGTTGATTCCAATACGCTAATTTGCAATTCAGCCACCTCTGAGTGCAATTCAGCCAGTTGTTTTTGCCCAAACGCTGCATAACCAGCAGTTTTGGATCAAAAGCAACCGAGATGAAACCGACATATTTCCTTGCTACATTTCTAATCCTGACTACCGCCCTGCACGGGCAGTCCATACTGGCTGGGCGGGTACTGACTGGCAAAACGGAGCCGGCAGTAGGAGCCAATTTATACATCAAAGGCACTTTCGATGGCACTTCCACAGATGCGGATGGACAATTCCACCTGCCGTATCTGCCCGGCGATAGCCTTACGCTTGTGGTGTCCTACATCGGTTTTCAGCAGTTAGAGCAGCTCATTCCCACCGGGCAGGACAGCCTGTGGCTGGAATTCCGCCTGAAACCGCAGGCGAGCGAACTGCAGCAGGTCGTCATCTCCGCAGGGGCTTTTGAGGCGAGCGATGAGAAAAAAGCGGTATTGCTGAAGCCCATCGACATCGTCACCACGGCGGGCTCCAACGGCAACATCGTAGCTGCGCTCAATACCCTGCCGGGCACGCAGTCCAATGCCGAAGACGGGCGCATATTCGTACGCGGCGGTGATGCCCATGAGACACAAACCTTTATTGACGGGCTGCGGGTGCCCAATCCGTATACGAGCAATGTACCGGACCTGCCGGTGCGTGGGCGCTTTTCCCCCTTCCTGTTCAAAGGGACTTCCTTCAGCACAGGCGGGTACTCTGCCGCTTATGGCGATGCGCTGTCCTCCGCCCTGGTTTTGCAGACCAAAGACCTGCCGGAAGCCTCCGTCACGAGCTTGTCTATGATGACTATCGGGGCAGGTGTCAACCATACCGAGCGTTGGGAAAACAGCGCACTTTCGGCAGGGGTGGACTATACCAACCTTGGCCCCTACACCCGGCTCGTCCCTCAGAATATCGACTGGGAAGACCCGGTCACGGCACAGGGGGCACAGGTGGGCTTCCGCCAAAAAATGAGCAACGGCGCTCTGCTAAAGGCACAGGCCAATGCACAGTGGTCGGGCTTCTCTATGCGGCACCCCTTACCGGAAAACCCCACAGAGCAGTCCCTGCTTAGCCTGCAAAACGACAACTACTACGGCAGCGCCACCTACCATCAGCTGATTAAGGAGGAATGGCAGCTGGACGCGGGCCTTGCCGCCGGATACGATAATGAGCGCATTGATCAGCACTTTTCGGTTGACCGGTCAAACGCCATGATGCAGGGCCGCGCCGTTGCCATCCGCTACTTTGAAAACGACTGGGCGCTGAAGCTCGGAACCGAGTGGATACACAGTGACTTCGACGAGCACTATCAGGAGGCAGAAACAGATATCCAAAGTGCCTTTCAGGAGGACTACCTCTCTGCTTTCGCAGAAACGGAAGGCTACCTGGGCGAAAAAGTCGCGCTGCGGGCGGGGCTTCGGGCAGAACGGTATAATCTGCTTGACGCCAACCGCTTGTCTCCGCGCCTTTCCCTGGCCTATAAAGCCGGTCAGGGCGGACAGTTTGCCTTCGCCTACGGACATTTTTACCAGGCGCCACAGCAAGACTGGCTGCGGTTTACCCAAAACCTGAGCCCCGAGCGGTCCGATCATTACCTGGTCAACTATCAGTACCGCAAAGGGGGGCGTACAATCCGTGCTGAGCTTTACCATAAAGAATACCGGAACCTCGTGCAGTTTCCCGCTGGCACTCCCTGGCTGGCAGAGAACTCCGGTGAGGGCTACGCCCGTGGGCTGGACCTCTTCTACCGGGACCGGGTGAGCATTCCTAACGGCGACTTCTGGGTGTCCTATTCTTACCTGGATACGGAGCGTCAGTATGAAGATTTTCCGGTGGCTGCAACGCCTGATTTTGCGGCAAAGCACAACTTGTCGGTGGTCTACAAGCACTGGATTCAGGAGCTACAGACTAATGTGGGGCTAACCTACACGCTCGGCAGCCCACGCCCCTATGACGATCCAAATACCCCCCGGTTTAATGATCTGCGTACCCCAACCTTCCAGGACCTCAGCCTTAACCTGAGCTACCTGACCGAGCTGTTCGGGCATTTTACCATCGTGCACGCCTCAGTGAGTAATGTACTCGGGTTTGAGCAGTCCTTCGGGGAGCGGTTCGGCAATCAGCCGGACCCCAACGGGCGCTTTACTTCCACGGCTATCCGCCCGCCGGCCCCAAGGTTCTTTTTCGTGGGCGTCTTTGTCTCCATAGGCGAAGGCAGCACCTTTAGTAACTAATTTTTTACATCATAAAAATCCAACTATCATGAGACCTTTAATCATTCTTTTCAGCTTAGCATTGTCCATTTCCACCTTCGCGCAAAACGACCGATACTCCGCCGCCATGGAAAAAGCAGTCGGCGAGCTTCAGGCGGCCGAGCAAACCCGCGACTTTTCCGCTCCGGCCAATACCTTCGAGCGCATCACCGCCGCCGCTCCGGAAGGCGAGTGGCTGCCGGCCTACTATCAGTCTTACTGCCACATCATGCAAGCGGTAGGCGCTATGCAGCAGGGCAAGCCGGACCAAATCACCGCTTTCCTGGAAAAAGCGCAGGGCGCATTGGACAAAGCCAAAGAGATCTCTCCCGAAAATCCGGAAATTCTCGCCCTGCAGGGTTATATTTACACAGGGCACATCTGGGCTGACCCTATGGGCAATGGCCCAATGTACAGCCCGCAGAGCGTAGCGGCTTACCAAACAGCTATTGAAGCCGGGCCTGATTATCCAAGGGCTTACCACCTGATGGGCATGCACCTGTTTTACATGCCCGCTATGTACGGCGGCGGTCCGGAGCGCGCAATGCCTTATTTGGAAAAAGCGGCAGAACGCTTTGAAAGTTATGAGCCTGCGTCGCCAATGCACCCGGCCTGGGGCAGCTACTTCAACCAACAGTTGCTGGAACAGGCTACCGCTAAAATGGAAAAAGAATAAAAATAATGCCAAATCAAAATACAAACTGGACCCGAGACCTGAGGTGGAAAAGCCTCCTCACACAGTTCCTGCTGGGTGGGGGGGCGATCACCATCACTTTCGGCTGGTATTTACTTCTCGAAGGAGAATGGGCGGATTTCCTGTCTAATTTTACAGTGAACGGCATCCTTTGGGTACTCATTGGCTTGGGCAGCGGGATGCTGGTTCAGTGGTTAGACACCAAAATCCCCTGGCTGGAAGCTCCTGCAAAAAGGGTAGTGGTAAGCCTGGTGCTGATGGTGCTCTATTCGCTCGTTGTAGCTATGCTGGTGCTTTTCCTTTATGCAGGCCTAATATATGGCATCGCGCCTTTGCAAGCCCTGAGAAATGTAGGCTATACCTTCCCGCTGACGGTGGTGCTGATTACTTTGTTTGTAGGGACTTTCCTGCACGGGAGGGGTTTCTTCCTGGCTTGGAAAGCTTCATTCAAAGAAGCCGAAGAGCATAAACGGGCTGCTCTGGCCGCCAAGTATGAAGCCCTCAAAAATCAGGTGAATCCGCATTTTCTGTTTAATAGCTTTAATGTCCTGTCTAATCTGGTCTATAAAGACGCTGACTTGGCTGCGGAGTTCATCCAACAGCTGTCTAAAGTGTACCGTTACGTTCTGGAAACGCAGCAACAGGAGCTGATTTCGCTGGAGCAGGAGATGGAAATGCTCAAAGCCTACCTCTTCTTGCTGGAAATCCGGTTCGGAGAATCGCTGAAAGTGGAAACGGATGTGGACGTGGAGCCAACCGATGCCGTAGTACCCCTGACCCTGCAAATGCTGGCTGAAAATGCGGTAAAGCACAACATCGCCTCCAAAAAGCAGCCTCTGCACCTGTCGGTCACCCGGCAAAATGGTACACTGACGATCAGAAATTCTCTACAGCTGAAAGGCAATCAACAGTCGTCCCTGGGCGTAGGGCTGCCCAACATTCAGGAGCGCTACCGCTACCTATGCGGGCAGTCCCTGCAAGTGGAAACGACCGAGGACGCCTTCTCCGTGAAAGTCCCCATTCTTCAACTCAACGAACAGTAATGCGTGTACTTATCCTAGAAGACGAAGCACTCGCAGCAGAGCGCCTGCAACTACTTCTGGAAAAGCTGCGCCCGGAGATCGAAATCCTGGCCATCCTGGATACGGTGGAAGATGCAGTAGGTTATTTTAAAGCAGGCGCACAACCGGATGTAGCCTTTTTTGACATACAATTGGCGGATGGAGCCAGTTTTCAGGTGTTCGAATCGGTAAAGGTGCCCTGTCCGGTCATTTTTACGACGGCTTACGATCAGTACACCCTGAAAGCCTTCAAGGTCAACAGTATTGACTATTTACTCAAGCCGATTGGAAAGGGCGACCTGGAGCAGGCACTGGTACAGTACGAAGATTTGAAGGAAAAATTTGGGCAGCCCACGGTTCAGCTACAACAGGTGGAGCAGTTGCTGCAATCCATGCAAAGGCAATACAAAGAACGTTTTGTGGTGAAAACAGGGCATCAGTTCCTAAGCATTCGGGCAGAAGACATCAGATATCTATTCACAGAGCATAAAACAACCTGGATTCGCCATGCTGACGGCAAAAAGCATGCGCTGGAGTATACCCTGGAGGAACTCGAAGCCCTGCTCGACCCAAAGCACTTCTTTAGGACCAACCGGCAGTACATCGTCCATATTGAGGCGATTGACCAAACCACGGTTTACTCCAATGCTCGTTTGAAAATTAAGCTGCAGGATGGGGAAGAGACGACGGTGAGCCGGGACCGGGTAAGTGATTTTCGGGCTTGGCTGGGCGGGTAAAGCGCAGTGTGGCGTACTTTTGAAAGGGTAGAAATCAGAATTGGGAAACCAGCATATTCGCTGGTTTCCCAATTGTCGGTTTACCCTTCTTTCAACACCTCGCGGGAGATGACCAGTTTCTGAATCTCAGAAGTGCCTTCCCCGATGGTGCAAAGTTTGGCGTCCCGGTAGTATTTCTCCACAGGGAAATCTTTAATGTAGCCATAGCCACCAAAAATCTGAACAGCCTCATTAGCAATCGCCACGGAAGCTTCAGAGGCGTAGTACTTGGCCATGGCGGATACTTTGGTAACCCGCTCGCCATTGTCTTTCATGCGCCCGGCTTTGCGAGTGAGCAGCTCAGCAGCCTGGATTTTAGTCGCCATATCAGCCAACTTGAAGCCGATGGCCTGGAAAGAAGAAATCGGCTTGCCAAACTGCTGCCGCTCCTTGGAGTACTGTACGGATGCCTCGTAGGCGCCTTTGGCGATTCCGAGTGCGAGAGCGGCAATGGAGATCCGGCCGCCATCCAGGATTTTCATAGACTGAATGAAGCCATCGCCTACCTTGCCGAGAATTTGGCTTTTGTGCACCCGGCAGTCATTGAAGATCAGCTCGGCCGTTTCGCTGGCGCGCATGCCCAGCTTGTTTTCCTTTTTGCCGGCTTCGAAGCCCGGTGTGCCCCGTTCGATGATGAAGGCGGTCATACCGTGGCTGTCCAGTGGCTCGCCGGTACGGGCAATCACAACGGCTACGTGGCCCGATTTGCCGTGGGTGATGAAGTTCTTGGCACCGTTGAGCACGTAGTAGTCGCCATCTTGTTCTGCGACCGTCTTCATGCGCCCGGCATCACTTCCGGTATTGGGCTCTGTCAGACCCCAGGCACCGATGAATTCGCCGGTAGCCAGTTTGGGCAGGTACTTCAGCTTTTGCTCCTCATCCCCAAACATCAGGATGTGGTTGGTGCACAGGGAGTTGTGGGCGGCTACGGAAAGGCCAATCGATCCGCACACCTTACCGATTTCTTCGATCACGGTGATGTACTCCTGATAGCCCAACCCGGAACCGTTGTATTTTTCCGGTACCAATACGCCAAGGAAGCCATACTGCCCCATTTGCTGGAACATTTCGACGGGGAACTCCTGGGACTCGTCCCACTCCATAACGTGAGGGCGGATATAGTTTTCAGCGAAGTCGCGCGCACTTTCTTTAATGAGCTGAAGATTATTGATGGTTTCAACACTCATACAAATAACGATTTGAGATAATTTGAGAATTGGTTAGGGTAATTGGGCAATATACGGAAAAATAAGCTTTCCTGAAACGGGCTTAGCGATCAGGGAATATTGCTGCAACCCAACTTACTAAATGGCAGGAACCCTGACTTGGTTCAGGGAGGGGTGTCAAAAACGGGCAATTTTGAAGCCTAGAGCTTGGTAACGTAATTGGGAGCGCTTCAGCTTCCTCGAAGGTTAAAGCGCCCCCTCTTGCAAAAATAGTTTTACTACGTCTTAATCCTTCACAGGCTCCGTTACCTCTGCCCGCCCGGCCAGGTCAAGCAGGAAGGCGTACTCCATAGCGGTTTCCTTATAGCGTTGGTAGCGGCCCGAAGCGCCCCCGTGGCCTGCCTCCATGTTGGTATGCAGCAGCAACGGGTTCTGATCGGTTTTGACTTCGCGAAGCTTAGCAACCCACTTGGCAGGCTCCCAGTATTGCACCTGAGAGTCGTGCAAGCCTGTGGTGACCATCATAGCCGGGTATTCTTTAGCTTCCACATTATCGTAGGGCGAGTAAGACTTGATGTAGTCGTAATAGGTTTTGTCTTTTGGGTTGCCCCATTCGTCAAACTCACCGGTAGTCAGCGGAATGGACTCGTCGAGCATGGTGGTTACCACGTCTACAAACGGTACCGCAGCGATTACACCTTTCCAGAGGTCAGGGCGCATATTGATTACCGCGCCCATCAGCAAGCCGCCGGCACTGCCGCCCATAGCGAATAGCTGCTCTTTGCTGGTGTAGTTTTCGGCAACGAGGTGGTCTGCGACATCAATGAAGTCGGTAAAGGTATTTTTCTTGTTGAGCAGCTTGCCATCTTCGTACCAGTGCCGGCCCATTTCCTCCCCGCCCCGGATGTGGGCAATGGCAAAGGCAAAGCCCCGGTCGAGCAGGCTAAGGCGCACTGAGCTGAAGTAGGGCTCCATGCTGTTGCCGTAGGAGCCGTAGCCGTAGAGCAGCAGGGGTTGAGTGCCGTCCTTTTGGAAGCCTTTGCGGTACACCATGGATACCGGCACTTCCACGCCGTCCCGGGCTTTGACCATCAGTCGCTCTGATTGGTACTCTTCCGGGTTGAAGCCACCGACTACTTCCTGCTGCTTGAGCAGCTCAAAGGTCCGCCCTTCCATGTCGTAGTCGTAAGTGGTATTGGGCGTAGTCATGGAGGTGTAGCCAATGCGGAGAATTTTGGTATCGAATTCCGGATTGACGGAGGTGTAGGCCAGATAGGCATCCTCCCCGAAGTCGATGTAGTGTTCTTCACCTTCCCATGGCCGTACCCTTAGCTGGGTGATGCCAGCCTTGCGCTCAGAGAGCACGAGGTAGTCCTTGAAAATTTCCATATCCTCCAGCAGCACGTCTTTCCGGTGCGGGATGACTTCTTCCCAGTTGTCCTTCGTGGTCTTTTCTTCCGGGGTTTTCATGAGCCGGAAGTTTTGAGCATCCAGGTTGGTGCGGATGTAAAAATGACCGCCAAAGTGGGCAATGCTGTATTCCAGCCCGCGTTCCCGGGGCTGAATAATGCGGAACTCCCCTTCAGGCTTATTGGCGTCCAGTACCCGGTATTCCTGGCTTAGCGTGGCATAAGAGCCGACCACGATGTATTTATCGGACTTGGTTTTGTAGGCAAATGCCAGGAAGGTCGCATCGTCTTCGCTGTAGACTTCGACATCCGCTTCAACTGGCGTGCCTAGGCGGTGGCGCATGACCTTGTGGCTGCGCAGTGTAGTCTCATCTTTAAGGGTATAGAATACCGTTTCGTTATCATTGGCCCACACCGCACTTCCGGTAGTGCCCGGGATGGCGTCGGGCAGCATCTCCCCGGTCTCCAGGTTTTTGAAGCGCAGGGTGTAAATGCGGCGGCTTAGAGTGTCTTCTCCGTAGGCCAGCAGCCGGTTGTTGGGGCTGACTTCCCGCCCGCCAACGCTGTAGTAATCAAAACCCTCTGCCAGTTCGTTGGCATTGAGCATGATTTCCTCCGGTGCGTCGAGACTGCCTTTTTTGCGGCTGTAAATCGGGTACTCCTTTTCTTTTTCGAATCGGGTAATGTAAAAATAGCCGTTATCCTTGTAGGGCACAGAGGTATCGTCTGGCTTAATGCGTCCAATGATTTCCTGATAGAGCTTTTCCTGGAAGGTGTCCAGGTGGCTCATCATACCTTTAGTATAAGTGTTTTCGGCATTCAGATAAGCCAATACCTCCTCGTCTTCCCGTTGGTTGAGCCAGTAGTAGTCGTCTATGCGGGTATCCCCATGGATGGTAAGTTCTTTAGGCTTTTTGGTAGCCTGTGGCAGTTCAAGCCCGGTTTTTTCGTACATCTTGCTGGTTGTTTTTTCGGTTTGGCCAGCGGGGTCGCTCCCGCAGGACAGCAGCGCCGCGGTTAGTATCAGCGCCATCAGGAAAGTAGGTAATCTCATGGTTAAAAATTAAGGTCAGGTGAAAGTTTAGTAAGAGACACGATAAATGAATGTAAGTGTCAAATATTGCAGGAAAATTTTGAAAATTGAGGGTAAATTAGTGCTAATCATTTTCAGCCTGCCTACTTTTGCCACCCATGCGCCTACGCACTTCATATCGGCAGATCCTCTCCATTTCGGCTCCTATCATGTTGGGCAGCGCCGCACAGAACGTGGTGGCGCTCAGCGATAGCGTATTTTTGTACCACCTGAGCGAGGAGGACTTTGCCTCTATTGGCTTCGTAGGCGTCTTCTACCTGGTCATCGCGGCCATTGGTTATGGGTTTTCCCGGGGTGGGCAAATCATGATCGCGCGCCGGGCAGGGGAGGAGGCTCTGGAGGAAGTGGGGCGGACGTTTTATTCCATGGTTTACTTCGAGCTGGCGCTGGCCGTGGTCATGTTTTTTATCATGCAGTACGGCTGTTACTACTTCTTCGGGCTGTTTGTCAATTCGGAAGTCGTTTTTACGAAAAGCCTGGAATACCTGGATACCCGCTCCTGGGGCGTCTTTTTTAGCTATACCGGGGTGGCCGTGATTGCACTGTATACCGGAGTGGCCAGGACCACCTTTATTATCGTGGATACCGTTATTCTGGGCATGGTCAATATTGCGCTCAACTACGGGCTGATCTTCGGTCACTGGGGCTTGCCAGCTATGGGCATTGCGGGGGCCGGACTGGCGAGCACAATCGCGGAGATCGTTGCCTTTGCGGTATTTATGGTATACATTTTCTTTGACCGGGAAGCGCACCGCTACCGGCTGTTCAAGCTGCCCAATGTGGACCTGGAGCTTATCAGGCAGCAGTACAAGCTGGCCCTGCCGATTGTAGCGCAGTCTTTTGTCGGGCTGGGCAGTTGGTTCGTTTTCTTCGGTATCGTAGAAAACCTGGGCGAACGCGAACTGGCCATCACGAACCTGGTACGCATGGTCTACCTCATCCTGTCTATTCCCACCTGGGGCTTTGCCAGTGGGGTGAATACGCTGGTCAGTAACTTCATAGGGCAGCGCAAGCGGCAGGCCGTTGTTCCCATCATCTGGAAGACGGCCAAAATCTGCTGGCTGACTACGATGGTGCTGACTCTTCCGGTGGTCCTTTACCCGCACGAACTGCTGTATCCGCTCCTGGGCGGGGCTGACATGTCGCTGATCACCGAAGCGCAGCCAGTCTTTTATGTGCTGGTGGGCATTCTCACGGCTTTCAGCATTGGCAGCGTTTACTTCAACGGATTGGCCGGGACGGGAGCGACCTTTTTCGGGCTGGTCATACAGACCATTTGCGCGGCGGTTTACCTGGCGTACATCTACATCGTCGTCAACCATACCAACCTGGGGCTGCCCTGGGCATGGGCCTCTGAGATTCTGTACTGGATTGTGATGATGGGCATCGTCTTGTGGTATATGCGTTCTCAGCGCTGGCATGGGCTGGAAGTGTAGCCCCATGGTTTTTTATTGCCGGAATTCCCCGTACTTTTACCTCAAAATAATGCTTGCTATGAAACGATCATTTCTACTTTTTTTCCTGTTTGTTTTGACCTTGCCGCTGCTGGCACAGGAGATTGAAGTCCCTCAGACCCATCACCCGCTCATCACCAAGCGTACCGCCACCTGGTGCCCCAAATGCGGGGGGTATGGCTGGGAACTGTTCCGCGACCTGCTCGAAGATAATCAGTCGGAGGCACTGGTTATAGCCGCTCACTTTGGCAGCAGCATACTGACCAACAGTGTCTCCAATGAACTCACAACCGCACTCGGTGGCTTCGGGCAGCCGGTTTTCTTCCTGAATACGGAAAACCTCGGCGTTACGAGCACCAATATCGCAACGGTTCGTCAGGATGCAGCCACAGCAGTTGATGATTTCAATGAAGTACCACCCGTAGCCCAAACCGGGCTGTTGGCGGAAGCCACTGAGGACAGCCTCATCGTGCAGACGAAGACTCGTTTTTTTGAAGGCTTTGACGGGGAGTCGGTTAATCTGGCGGTCTATCTCATCGAGCCTGACGTTATTGCTACTCAATCCGGTCAGGGCGCTATGGCAGAGCACAAAAACATCCTCCGCCATTCCATGACAGGCACCGCTTTCGGGGAAACCATTGCCAATGGTGGCGCTAATGCCGGCGATGAAGTAAACAAGCGCTACAGCATAGCAATCTCTGACCTGCAGGCACAGGAGATCAATACGGATAACCTGGGCAACAACAGCCTCATCGTAGCTGCTGTACTCTGGCGTGGCAATGCCGGAGGGTTTGAGGTGCTCAACACCAATCAGGTACGGGAGACGATGCTGACGGCTGTTCCTGATTTTGAATCCCGGGTCAGCCTTAAGGTTTTCCCAACGCCGGCTGCGTCTGATATGACCGTATCGATTGAGCTTCAACAGTCTATCCCCAATGCTCAGGTGGTGCTCATAAATAGCAACGGGCAGCAGGTGCGCACACTGTTCAGCGGAGCATTGGCAGCCGGGCAACATGCCTTAGCGCTGCCCCGCTTGCAGTTGGCTGCCGGGGCTTACTGGCTTCAGCTGACCGATGGATTGGAAACCATAAACCGTAAACTGATCATCCAATAGTATGAAATTGATAATTAGAATAGGGCTGCTGTCCCTGTTGCTTGTGCAAAGCGCCTGGTCACAGGATACTTTCTCGATTGTGGCTGTTGATCCAGCTACGGGTGAGGTGGGCAGTGCAGGTGCCACTTGCGTGGAAGGCATTGGCAGCCTGGGCGGGGTGATTTTGCTGAGTGGGATTATTCCGGGCCGGGGCGGGATTAATGCACAGGCTTATATTTGTGTCAATCCCCACATCAATTTGGATAATGGCGTGGCCCGCTTGTCCGAAGGCAATACGCCGCAGGAAGTCATCGACTGGCTGGTCGCGAATGATGCCTGCTTTTCGCAGAATTTCAATCCGGAATACCGGCAGTACGGTGTAGCGGCTCTGAATGCTATGGGGGAACCGGAAGTAGCAGCTTTCACCGGTCAGAATGCAGACGACTGGAAGGGGCACCTCCTCGGAGCTAACTATGCGATACAGGGGAACATTCTGCTAGGCCCGGAAGTACTGGAGGGCATGGAAGCAGGATTTCTAAATACAGAAGGCACCCTTGCCGAACGCCTCATGGCCGCCATGCAGGGTGCTAATATCCCCGGAGCGGATGCCCGCTGCCTGGATGCCGGTACATCTTCCACTTCTGCCTTTTTGCGGGTGTTTAAGCCAGATGACGATCCGGATAACCCCTGGCTGGAGCTCAATGTAGCGGAAGCGCCTGCTGGCGTGGAGCCAATCGATTCCCTTCAGGCTTTGTTTGATGCCTGGCTGCTGACCTCTGATGAGGAGGTGACAGATACCTACGAATTCAGTGTTTTTCCAAACCCTACTCAATCAGTAGTTGAGGTCTTCATTAGCGGAGCCGAACAGGAGGCGCTTTCAATAGCCTGGTACAATACCGCCGGGCAGCAATTGGGGCAGCTACCGGTACAAGCGGGCCGCAATACGGTAAGGCTCCCAGAACAGGCCGGCGTTTACTGGATTTGCCTGCACAGCCCACAGGGACAGGTCCTAACACAGGAAAAAGTAATGGTACGATAACCCCGCTGCATGGAGATACATATTGACTTGCTCCGTTACAAAGATCAGCTTCGGGTGAAGCGGCAGGCCGATAAACGGTTTATCTTTGACCGCATCCGCAAAAAGTGGCTGGTGCTGCAGCCTGAGGAGATGGTACGGCAGCTGGTACTGGAGTACCTTTTGCAGGAGCGGGGATACAACAGCAACCGCATTTCCATGGAGCGGGGGCTGAAGGTCAATACCCTGGACCGCAGGTTCGATCTGCTGGTTTATGATAAAGAGGTAAAGCCCTACCTGCTTATTGAGTGCAAGGCACCGCAGGTAAAGATTAGTCAGGCGGTATTTGAGCAGGTCTCCTGGTACAATTCCAGCCTGCAGGTGCCCTACCTTATGGTCACCAACGGGCGGGAAAACTACTGCTGCTGGATGGACTACGAAGCAAAGAGCTACCGGTTTCTGGACGTTGTTCCGGACCCGGGCTAAGATAACCAAAACCGCAGCTGTTTTACTGCGTTATTAAGCTGTAGGCGGTTCATCTAACCATGAAAAGCCGAAGTATTTTATAGCACTGACCAAATTATATGAAAACCGAAACCATCCTCATTACGGGCGCGAACGGCCAGATCGGTACCGTGCTCGGGCAAGCCCTTCGTGAACGGTTTGGCACCGCTAATGTCCTGTCTACAGACATCCGCGAGCCGGCCGCTTACGATTTCCCTTTTGAAACCCTTGATGTGCTCGACCGCAATGCGATGTTCGAGCTTGTCGGGAGCAGGGGCGTCACCCAGATTTATCACCTTGCTGCTATTCTATCGGCCAAAGGCGAGCTGAATCCACAGTGGGCCTGGGAGGTCAATATGTCGGGCCTGTTCAATGTCCTGGAAGCGGCTAAAAAATTTGGCTGCAAAGTCTTCAACCCCAGCTCTATTGCAGTGTACGGTGGGGAAACGCCCAAAATTGACACCCCCCAGCATGCGGTACTGCAGCCGCAGACCGTCTATGGCATCAGTAAGGTAGCCGGCGAGCACTGGAGCAATTATTTTTACCAAAAGTTTGGCGTCGACGTGCGCTCGGTGCGCTATCCGGGCATCGTGGGCTATCAGTCGATGCCGGGGGGCGGCACCACAGACTATGCGGTGGATATCTTTCATCATGCCGTACGCGGGGAGCGCTACACCTGCTTCCTGGCTGACCACGCCCGCCTGCCCATGATGTACATGGACGATGCGGTGCGGGCTACCATAGAAATTATGGATGCCCCGGCAGAACAGATCAAAATCAGGACCTCCTACAACATCTCTGGCATGAACTTCACACCCGCTGAAATTACTGCTGCCATTCAGGCAGAAGTGCCTGGTTTTGAAGTCGCCTACGAGCCCGATTTCCGGCAGCAGATTGCCGAAAGCTGGCCGGAAAATATTGATGACGCAGAGGCCCGGGCTGATTGGGGCTGGAAGCCTGCCTACGACCTCCCGAATATGACCAGAGATATGCTCGCTAATTTGCGGGAAATGGCATCCGCGGCATTATAATTATTCAATTTCTAAAGCACTCAACTTCAACTTATGTATAAGAATGTAGAGCCTGCCCTGGAGCAGGAACTGAGCGAAATCAAAGAAGCCGGCCTGTACAAGGAAGAGCGGATCATCACGACTCCGCAATCGGCGGCTATCAAGACACAGAGCACGGGGGAAGTCCTGAACTTCTGTGCCAATAATTACCTCGGGCTATCGTCCCATCCGGATATCCTCAAAGCCGCCAAGGATGCTATCGATACCCATGGGTTTGGGATGTCTAGCGTGCGGTTTATTTGTGGTACGCAGGACATCCATAAGGAGCTGGAGCGCAAAATCGCCGATTTCCTGGGCATGGAAGACACCATCCTCTACGCAGCGGCTTTTGATGCCAATGGCGGGTTATTTGAGCCCCTGCTCACTAAAGAGGACGCCATCATCTCGGACGAGCTCAACCATGCTTCCATTATTGACGGCATCCGCCTGTGCAAAGCATCCCGTTACCGCTACAAGCACAGCGATATGGCTGACCTGGAGGAAAAACTCAAGGAGGCCCAGTCATCCCGCCGCCGCCTGATCGCGACGGATGGGGTGTTTTCTATGGATGGGGATATTGCTAAACTGAATGAAATTTGCGACCTGGCAGACAAGTATGACGCCATGGTAATGGTGGATGATTGCCACGCCACCGGCTTTATCGGCAAGACCGGCCGGGGTACTCATGAATTCCATAACGTTATGGGCCGGGTGGACATCATCACCGGTACGCTTGGCAAGGCACTGGGCGGTGCTTCCGGTGGCTTTACAGCAGCGAAGAAAGAAATTGTGGACATGCTGCGGCAGCGTTCCCGCCCATACCTGTTTTCCAATACCCTCGCACCGGCTATTGTGGGCGCTTCCATTGAGGTGTTTGACATCCTGAGCAAGTCTACCGAGCTGCGCGACAAGCTGGAGGACAATACCACCTACTTCCGCAAAGAAATGACTGCTGCTGGTTTCGATATTCTGCCCGGGGAGGCGCCCATCGTGCCCATTATGCTGTACGATGCCAAGCTGTCGCAGGACTTCGCCAACCGCCTGCTCGATGAAGGCATCTACGTGATCGGCTTCTTCTATCCTGTGGTTCCTAAGGGCAAAGCCCGTATCCGGACGCAACTATCGGCTGCTCATGACCGGGTGCACCTGGATAAGGCGATTGCTGCCTTCACGAAGGTGGGGAAGGAGCTGGGGGTGATTTAAGCACTCAAGTCTATCAGACATGTCAGGGTTGATGTTGGGCTTTTAGTAGGTTTTTCGAAGCTTTTACATTTGCGCTTCCATGCTTAAAGCTCAACCTCAGCCTTGGCTGTTTCTTTTTCAAAGATGTCTTTAAGTTGAAAACATCCTGAAGTCAGTATAATCCAAAAACAGGCAACTGTTGAGACTTTGTTTTTAGTCAGGAATGAATTATCTTGACTCTATTATAGTTTCAATCAAGTGAATAGTAAATATAAAAATGGAAAACCTTCAACAATACATAAGTATCAATCCTAATATCCGCTTTGGCAAGCCTTGCATTAAAGGGACTAGAATTGCTGTTGGAGATATTTTGCAATGGCTGGCATCAGGTATGAGTTATGAGGATATTTTGAATGACTTTCCTTCTCTCCGTCAGGAGCATATTTTGGCTGCATTATCCTTTGCAGCTTATAGAGAGCAGGTTTCTCAGATCATAGCTGCCTGAAATGAATTTATTGTTAGATGCCAATATTTCCTGGCGACTAATAAGGTTGCTTACGCCTCACTTCGAACAAATCCATCATGTAGAAAAGTGCGGGCTTCCTATACCTGCTAGTGATTTCGAAATATGGAATTGGGCGAAAGCTAATGATGCTATTATTGTGACAAATGACGACGATTTTTATCACTTTTTAGCCCAAAAAGGATTTCCGCCGAAAATCGTTTTACTTAGGATTGGTAACCAATCTACTAGTCATATTCAGGAATTGATTATTCGTAATCGACAGCAAATATTGGCATTAAGCGAGAGTGAGCAGCACGGTATTCTTGAAATTGTTTGACAGGTACACTTAAGATGATACCGAAATGAGTAACGCGTCACAATTAAGTCGTTCGGGAAATTCTGCTAGTTTTACATTATTTGTTTTCTAAGTGTAATTAAAACACTATCCTTTCCCGCCCTCAAAAAATCCCTTATCTTAGGGCGCAAATACGAATTGTTAAGCATGATCAAAGCTTTTATTTTTGATTTGGACGGTGTGATTGTAGACACCGCCAAATATCACTTTATCGCCTGGAGGCGAATGGCAAATGCAGTGGGCTCGGATTTCACCGAGGAAGAAAACGAGAAGCTCAAAGGGGTCAGCCGTATGGAATCCCTCGATCTCATCCTGGAGTGGGGCGGCGTGGAAAAAACTGCGGCTGAAAAGCAGGAGCTGGCTACCCAAAAAAATGAGTGGTACCGGGAGTACATCCTGAAGATGGACGATTCCGAAATACTGGAAGGCATACTGCCCTTCCTGGACGCTGCTGAAGCACAAGGGCTGAAACTGGCGGTAGGCTCAAGCAGCAAGAACGCCACTACTATCCTTGAGCAAATCGGATTGAAAGACCGCTTCGAAGTCATCATCGATGGCAACAAACTCACCCGCAGCAAGCCTGACCCGCAGGTTTTTCAAATGGGCGCGGAGGCGATGGGGCTGAAGCCCGACGAATGCGTGGTTTTTGAAGATGCCGAAAAAGGCGTGGACGCTGCCCTTTCCGGCGGTTTCTATGCCGTTGGCGTAGGTGGCGACAACCTGAAGCACGCCCACCATGTGGTACCTGATTTTACAAACCTCACCC
This sequence comes from Phaeodactylibacter sp., assembly GCF_022763345.1. GTDB lineage: Bacteria > Bacteroidota > Bacteroidia > Chitinophagales > Saprospiraceae > Phaeodactylibacter. The sequence goes on along the minus strand of NZ_JALEGS010000111.1, from coordinate 2,563 downwards.
CTAACGATATCCTGCAGGCCCTGCCCGCAGCAGCCATTCAATAATTCGAAAAGCCTAAACCAATATGAAGGAATATTTGAAACACGACGAGTGGAGCATCATCGAAGAAGGCTTCATTCCGGAATACAACCGCATTTCCGAAAGTATTTTCAGCATCGGCAATGGCCGCTTCGGGCAACGCGCCAACTTCGAGGAGCAGTACTCCGGCGATACCCTGCCGGGCAACTACCTGGCGGGCATTTACTACCCCGACAAAACTAAAGTCGGCTGGTGGAAGATCGGCTATCCGGAATACTTTGCCAAGGTGCTCAATGCTTCCAACTGGGCGGGCATCAATATTGACTTTGACGGGGAAGCCCTTGACCTCGCAGAATGCAAAGTGGAAGACTTCCGCCGGGAGCTGAATATGAAGGAGGGCTTTCTGCTGCGTACCTTTACGGCAAAAATGAAGAGCGGCCGGCGAGTGAAGGTGGAAGCTAAACGTTTCTGCAGTATCGTTCGCGATGAGATTGCCGCCCTGGAGTATCGCATCACGCCTCTGGACTTTTCCAGCCCCATCAACATTACGCCTTACGTGGATTTTGATGTCGAAAACGAAGATTCCAACTACGATGAGAAATTCTGGGTGGAGGTCGACAAGAAAGTCAAGCGCCGGCAGGGCTATGTGACGGCTGAAACGAAGAAAACCGCTTTTCAGGCTTGCACGGGCATGAAGTTCAGCATAGAACAAGGCGGCAAGGAAGTGGACTTCGACGCCTACCGCATCGAAAAAGAGAAGTATGTGGCCTGTTCGGTAGACCTGGCCTGCAAAGAGGGGGAGACCACGGTCATTTACAAGTATGCCGCCAATGTCACCTCTCTCAACTATAAGAAAAAAGAACTGATGGACCGCTGCAAGGCGGCCGTGAAGGAAGCTTACAAAGAAGGCTTTCAGTCCCTGTTGCGCGAGCAGGCGATTGCCTGGGGCAACAAATGGGAAGAAGCGGATATCCGCATCGAAGGCGATGCAGCGGCTCAGCAGGGCATCCGGTTCAATATTTTCCAGTTGTACCAAACTTATACCGGCGAGGATGAGCGCCTGAACATCGGCCCGAAAGGCTTCACCGGCGAGAAGTACGGGGGCAGCACGTATTGGGACACCGAAGCCTACTGCTTCCCCTTCTACCTGGCTACCGCTGATCAGTCCGTGGCTCGCAACCTGCTGGTCTACCGGTACAAGCATTTGCAAAAAGCCATCGAAAATGCCGAAAAACTCGGCTTCACCGACGGTGCTGCGCTCTACCCCATGGTGACGATGAACGGGGAGGAATCCCACAACGAATGGGAGATTACCTTTGAGGAAATTCACCGGAATGGCGCCATTGCTTACGCCATTTACGACTACATCCGCTACACCGGCGAGCAGGAGTACCTCAGTGAGTACGGGCTGGAAGTCCTTATCGGCATTGCCCGTTTCTGGGCACAACGGGTGCATTTCTCCAAGCGTAACGGGCAGTACATGATGCACGGCGTTACCGGCCCGAACGAGTACGAGAACAACGTTAACAACAACTGGTATACCAACTACATTGCCAAATGGTGTCTGGAGTATGCCATGGAAGCCATTGAATACGTGGCGCAAAACCACCCGGAGCGCTACCAGGAGATTGAAGAAAAGATTAAATTCTACCGGAACACCGAGACCGGAAAATGGAAAGACATTGCCGGTAGTATCTACCTGCCGAAGGACGATGAGCTGGGCATTCTAGTGCAGCATGATGGCTTCCTCGACAAGGAGCTGCTTACCGTGGATGACCTGAAACCGGAAGACCGCCCAATTAACCAAAACTGGTCATGGGACCGTATTTTGCGCTCGGTCTTTATCAAGCAGGCTGATGTACTGCAGGGGCTTTATTTTTTCGAAGACCACTTCGATACGGATACTATTCGCCGCAATTTCGATTTCTATGAGCCACGCACGGTGCATGAGTCGTCACTGTCCCCCTGCGTGCACGTAATCCTGGGCGCACTGCTGGGCCGGGAGGAAAAAGCCTATGAGATGTACCTGCGCACCGCTCGCCTTGATCTCGATGACTACAATAACGATACCGAAGACGGCTGCCACATTACAAGTATGGCGGGTACCTGGATGGCCTTTGTCAAGGGTTTCGGTGGTATGCGGGTGTTTAATGATACGGTGCAGTTCAGCCCGTTCATCACCAAAAACTGGCAATCTTACGCCTTTAAGGTGCGCTTCCGGGGGTACTATCTGGAGGTAAAAGTAGCCGGAGAGCAGACGCAAATCATCAATCATACCAACAAGCCACTGGAAATTATGCTTTACGGCGAACGCCGCGAGCTGCCTGCTAATGGTACGATTGAAGCCGCGGTAGTACACCGGCAGGGGTAGTGTTATACTGACGATTAAGTGGTTTGCCACAGCAAACCTACTTAATGCCTGCCTGCGTATTGGTACTTCGGCAGACGGGTCAGCATTTACGCTGGGAAGTGGCTTGCGCCTGCCCTGACAAGCTATGCTTCGTCAGTGGCCGATGTCGCAAATCCAAGATCCCAGACGATGAAT